>DBFDVR010000040.1:0-190634 GCA_048321375.1 Collinsella sp. | reverse complement strand
AAGTTCTGGGCGGAGGGCTACTACGTGTCCACCGTCGGCCTGAACGAGGCGACGATCGCCAAGTACATCAGGGAGCAGGAGTCCCACGGCATCGCGCTGGACAAGCTGAGCGTGAAGGAGTACGAGGACCCCTTCAAGAGGGGGTGATGCTGCCGGTTCGACCGGCGCGCCACGGGTCAAGATGCACTAGGCCTGGACGAAGTCCGGGCCCGCGCCTTTAGACGCGAGCCCGGGGCCCGTGGGTTATACCCTAAGAGCAAACCACCCTTTTTAAGGGTGGTTCTGATTCACGATGGTGGAGACGAGGGGGATCGAACCCCTGACCTCTTGACTGCCAGTCAAGCGCTCTCCCAGCTGAGCTACGCCCCCGTGACGAGGAGATACTATAGGGGAATGTTTACGGGGATGCAAGGGGGAATTTTGGATTGATTTTCCGCCTTACGGGTTTTCCTGGGACGGGGCAAAAATAATCACTCTACGAGCGATTATTTTTATCCACCGTCCCGATAAAACTCTGATGCAGCAAATACGCTATTGCAGTGCCGGTGTGGACTTGGATCTTGGCCGTACCCCTGACGACGTTGCTGATGCCCGTGTCGGCTAACAAGCCCAGGGGGCTATGATCTAACTCCCATTCTAGGCCGCGTTCGCTTACCTCGGTGTTGGGGGCTATGGCGATGATGGAGAACGTCTTGCCTTCGGCGCCCTCAATGGTCCACGATTCGCCTGCGCGAAGGATACGGGCCGTGGTCTCGTCCTCCACAATCCAGATAGGGGCATCCTCGTAGCCTGCGAGCAGCCCCAGTACGGAAAGCGCCATGTCCGTACGGCCGCCCGTAGCGCAAGTCGCAACTACTTCGGCACCCGGCCAGCGACGACGGACGGAATCGAGCGCCAGCGCCAGATCGGTATAGTCCTTGTACGGGTCGTGGCGCTCAACTTCAAAGTCGGTGGCGGCATCGACCAACGCACGACCAGCGTCGCTCACCGTGTCGGCATCCCCCACATACACGTCACAGCTCAGGCCGGCGCCCAGCAGCGCGTCGAGCCCGCGGTCCACGGCGACAACGTGGCCGCACTCCCCTGCTAGCCTATGCAACAGATCCGCGCTCGCCACCACGGGCGAGCCGCAGACCACTAATACCTTGCAAGCCACAGCCTCGCCTATCCCTCAAACGAAAGCACGCGGGGCAGATCCAGGTCCTCATAGCTGTCGATAAAGATATCGCAGTTGGCGCGAACATCGTCGCGCTTCATGCGGCCATGCGGGTCATAGATGCCCACGCGCTTAAAGCCGGCGGCCCCAGAGCTCTTTAGGCCAAAGACGGCGTCCTCAAACACCCATGCGCGCTCAAACTTGCACTCGTGGCGTTCTTCCAGGCGACGCAGCGCCAGCTCGTACACATTGGGGAACTGCTTGGAGCGCCCCGCCTCGCCCGTCGTGGTAACAAACTCCATTAACGCGTCGAGCCCGGCTCCCGCAAGCGCAGACTTAACCAGTTCGGCCGGTGTGGACGTAGCCACGCACATGGCGATGCCCGCCGCCTTTGCCTGCTCCAAAAATGCCAGGAGACCCTCGCGCGGCGGCACCTTGGAGTAGCCATCGATCAGGATGTCGCTCAGCTCACGGTAGAGCTCCTCACCATTCGCGCCAATGCCCCATGTGTCGTGGTAGGCCTGGCACTCGTCCTCCAGCGACAGGTGCTCAAATTGGGCAAAGTCATCTACGGTCACGTTAATACCGTGGCGGTGCAATAACTCGGGCTGGGCATAGGCCCAAACGGGGGTGCTATTAACCAGCGTGCCATCGCAATCGAAAATAAAAGCAACCTTGGGAGCGGCGGTACGGGACATAAACGAACCTTTCGATATCAAATGGTAAACATCCTGCTAAAAACGTTTTACCAAACGTCAGCCTAACAATTTTGAAACCCAAATTGGTAAAACTGTCAAGAGTTTTACCACGGCAATTCTGCCAGTGGTATAAACATGTCGCTTACCGATTAAACGCCCCCGCAAATCCGCTTTCGTCCATAAAACTAACGCACAGGTGTTATCGTAGTTTCTGCCGAAAGTTCCACCGAGCACGCGAGGTGGAACGAATCACAGAAACTTCGCCGTCCCTTCGATTCGTGCAGCCTTGGACCTTTCGCATCTAGTCACCAAGGCAACACGCTGCCGCGTCATGATGGGATCAAACGTGAGCGATACAAAGCTAAAGCCAACGGCTAAAAAGCCCGCAACCCGCAAACCGGCTCCGCACGCACCGGAGCTCTCCAAGGACGATGTCTACCTGTTTGGCATTGGTATGTGGGAGCGCAGCTGGGAAAAGATGGGCGCGCACCCCGACACGCAGCAGCGCACGCGCGGCTGGCGCTTTTGCGTTTGGGCGCCCGATGTAAAGAGTGTCCATGTCATTGGCGAATTTAACGACTGGGATGAGGAAGCCAACCCGCTGGTGCCCGTGCATACGAGCGCTATTTGGGAAGGCTTTATTCCTGGCGCCGAGCAGGGCCAGCTCTATAAATATCTCATCGAGACCAACGAGGGCGAGAAGCTCTACAAGGCCGATCCGTATGCCTTTAAAGCCGAGTGCCCTCCGGGTACCGCGAGCGTGCTGTGGACCCTCGATGGCTATAAGTGGAACGACGCCGCGTGGCTCAAGCGCCGCGCCGGCCACAACCACATGTCGCAGCCGCTCAACATCTACGAGGTGCATATTGGCTCGTGGAAGCGCCACGGCGACGCGCCGCAGGGCGAGCCGGACGAGTACGGCAACTACCCCGGCCCCATGGATCCCTTCCCCGCGCAGCGCGGCGAGTTCTACACCTACGACGACCTGTCGGTGGAGCTCGTGGACTACGTGCGCGACATGGGTTACACGCATATCGAGGTCATGCCGCTTATGGAGCATCCCTTTGATGGCTCCTGGGGCTACCAGACGACCGGCTACTATGCCGCCACGTCGCGCTACGGCAACCCGCAGCAGCTCATGCACTTTATCGATGCGTGCCACGAGGCGGGCATCGGCGTGATCATGGACTGGGTGCCCGGCGGTTTTTGCGCCGACTCCCACGGCCTTGCCACCTTTAACGGCCACATGCTGTTTGAGCACGAGATTCACCCCAACTGGGGCACGCACAAGTTTGACTTCGCTCGCGGCGAGGTCCGCTCCTTCCTGGTCTCCAACGTGCTGTACTGGCTCGAGAACTTCCACGTTGACGGCATTCGCATGGACGGCGTGTCCAGTATGCTGTACCTCAACTTTGGCATCGACGATCCGGGTCAAAAGAAGTTCAACAAGTACGGTACCGAGGAGGACCTGGACGCCAGCGCGTTCATTCGCCAGGTCAACTGCGCCGTTGAGGCTCACTTCCCCGACGTGATGATGATGGCCGAGGAGTCCACCGCGTGGCCGCTCGTGACCTACCCGCCGCAGGACGGCGGCCTGGGCTTCCATTACAAGTGGGACATGGGCTGGATGAACGATACCCTGCACTACATGCAGACCGATTTTCCGTGGCGCCCCGGCAACCACGGGCTGCTCACGTTCTCCATCATGTATGCCTTTACCGAGAACTTTATATGCCCGCTGAGCCACGACGAGGTCGTGCACGGCAAGTGCTCGCTGATCGGCCGCATGCCGGGCGACTGGTGGCGCCAGTTTGCCGGCCTACGCACGCTGGCCTTCTACCAGATGACGCACCCCGGTGCCAAGCTCAACTTTATGGGCAACGAGATCGGCCAGTTTATTGAATGGCGCTACTACGAGTCCATTCAGTGGTTCTTGACCGAGGAGTACGAGACCCACCGTCATCATCAGGCGTTCATCAAGGCGCTCAACCACCTGTACACCGCCGAGCCCGCTCTGTACGAGCGGGGCTACACCGACGACGGCTTTACCTGGATCGACGCGGACAACTCCAAGCAGTCCATCGTGAGCTTTGTGCGTCAGGGCGAGGACATTGATGACGACCTGGTGATCCTGATCAACTTTGACCCGGCGAGCTACGAGAGCTTCCGCGTGGGCGTGCCGCGCGAGGGTGACTGGGAGGTCATCTTCGATTCCGACCGTCCCGAGTTTGGCGGCAGCGGCTATGCCGGCGAGGAACCCTACACCTGCTCGAGCGAGCCCTATCCCTGGAACGGGCAGATGGACTCTATCGAGATTAAGGTGCCCGGCCTAGCAGGCGTGGTGCTTAAGCGCCGCGGCCCCAGCAGCTATAAGCCGCCCGTGGTCGAGGAGCCCAAGAAGGCGACGCGCAAGCGTGCGTCTTCGGTGAAGCCCAAGGCCGCGGCTGCCAAGAAGGTTCCGGCCAAGGCGAAGGCTGCCAAGCCCGCTGCCAAGGCTTCGGCCAAGTCCACCACGGCCAAAAAGGCAGCCACTAAAAAGGCTGCTCCCAAGGCCAAGGCAGCCGCTGCTAAGGCTCCTGCCAAGAAAGCGTAACAAAGCCGTTACAGCTGTAATCACCCGCCTCACGAGGGCGTAGGATACAAGACATAACCGTTCCGGGAGAAACATCCCCGGGGGAAAGGAACGTATGAATAAGATCTTCGACAACAAGCAGGAGTTTACCGAGCTCTATCGCGATGCCGTCATGAGCATCAGCGGCAAGAGTGTCGAGGCTGCCAGCGACCTGGACCGCTTTAACGCCCTGGCCAAGCTCGTGGCCGAGAAGGCACGCACCGTTGCCACCAAGAGCGACGCCCGCGTCACCGCCGAGGGCAAGAAGCGCGTGTACTACTTCTCGATCGAGTTTTTGATCGGCCGCCTGCTCGACAACTACCTGCTCAACTTTGGCGTGCGCGACATGGTCGCCGAGGCGCTCGACGACATGGGCTTCGACCTTTCCGTCATCGAGAACCAGGAACCCGATCCGGCGCTGGGCAACGGTGGCCTGGGCCGTCTGGCCGCATGCTTCCTGGATTCCATGGCAGCCGAGGGCATCGCCGGCTACGGCAACGGCATGCGCTACCGCTACGGCCTGTTTAAGCAGGAGATCGTCAACGGCAGCCAGGTCGAGGCCACCGACGAGTGGCTCACCCACGGGTATCCCTGGGAGGTCCGCCGTCAGGACAAGGCCGTGACTATTAAGTTTGGTGGCCATGTTGAGGGCTTTGAGGAGAACGGCCGCACGTTCTACCGCACGGTGGACACGCAGGACATCCTGGCCGTCCCTTATGACATCCCCGTCGTGGGCTATGCCGGCGAGACTGTCAACAAGCTGCGCGTCTGGGCTGCCGAGCCGGTCGAGGAGCACTTTGACCTTGAGGCCTTCAACCGCGGTGACTATGCCCTGGCCGACGCCGAGCGCGCCGAGGCCGAAGCCATCAGCGCCATCCTCTACCCCAACGACGCCGGCGAGCACGGCCGTCTGCTGCGCCTGAAGCAGGAGTACCTGTTTGTCTCGGCCGGCATCTACAGCCTACTCGACACCTTTGAGAAGGAGCACGGCGAGAACTGGGATCTGCTGCCGCAGTTTGTTGCCATCCACACCAACGACACGCACCCGGCCATGTGCGGCCCCGAGCTCATGCGCATCCTCATCGACGAGAAGAAGCTCGAGTGGGATGACGCCTGGAACATCGTGACGCAGGTCGTGAGCTACACCAACCACACCATCCTGCCCGAGGCCTTGGAGAAGTGGCCCATCGGCATGTTCTCCAAGCTCCTCCCCCGCGTGTACCAGATCATCGACGAGATCAGCCGTCGTTGGCACGAGTCGTTCGACACCACGCAGGAGGGCTGGCAGGAGCGTCTGCGTCAGACCGCCATCCTGTGGGACGGCGAGATTCGCATGGCCAACCTGTCCGTGATCTGCAGCCATAGCGTCAACGGCGTGGCCAAGATCCACTCCGACATCATCAAGAACATCGTGCTCAAGGACTTCTATGCCCTGACGCCCGAAAAGTTCAACAACAAGACCAACGGCATCTCGCACCGTCGCTTCTTTGCCGAGGCCAACCCCACCTACGCCAAGCTCGTGACCGAGGCCATTGGCGACGGCTGGCTGAAGGACGCCTTTGAGCTGGAGAAACTCAAGGAGTTCCAGAACGACACCGAGTTCCTGAAGGCCGTGGGTGCCTCCAAGCGCGCCAACAAGGAGCGCCTGGCCGCCTACGTTAAGGCCGAGACCGGTCTGGTCATTGACCCCAACACCGTCTTCGATGTCCAGGTGAAGCGCTTCCACGCCTACAAGCGCCAGCTCATGAACATCATGAAGGTGATGGACATCTACAACCGTCGCATCGCCGATCCCAACTTCCACGTGACGCCGACGACCTTCATCTTTAGCGGCAAGGCTGCCTCCAGCTACACCTTTGCCAAGGAGACCATCCGCCTCATTAACTCCGTGGCCGACGTCATCAACAACGATCCGCGCGTCAACGAGGTCATGAAGGTCTGCTTTATCCCCAACTTCCGCGTGAGCAACGCCCAGCTCATCTACCCCGCTGCCGAGATCTCGGAGCAGATCTCCACGGCCGGCAAGGAGGCCTCGGGCACGTCCAACATGAAGCTCATGATGAACGGCGCCATTACGCTGGGTACCCTCGACGGCGCCAACATCGAGATCGCCGACCTGGCCGGCCGCGAGAACGAGGCCATCTTTGGTCTGACCGCCCCCGAGGTCGAGCAGCTCTGGGCATCGAACAGCTACTTTGCGTGGGATACCCTCAACGGCGACCGTGAGCGTCTGGGCCGCGTGATGGACGAGCTCAAGGACAACACCTTTGCGGGTCTTTCGGGCAACTTTGAGAGCATCTACAACGAGCTCATGAACAACAACGACCCCGACCTGGTCATGGCCGATTTCCGCAGCTACGTGGATGCGTGGGAGAAGCTCACGGGCAGCTACGGCGACCAGGAGACCTGGAACCGCAAGGCCCTGCTCAACACCGCCTCGAGCGGCTGGTTCTCGAGCGACCGCACCATTCGCGAGTACCGCGACGAGATCTGGCACGCGTAAAGGCGCGCGAGCTCCCCTATGCCAGCACGGCATTACTCGACGGGCGTGACGTTGCGCCGCGCCCGTCGCTAATGGGTTTAGGAACATCGATGACAGAAGGAGAAATCGATGAGTAAGAAAGAATGCATCGCGATGCTCCTCGCAGGAGGACAGGGCAGCCGATTGGGGGCACTCACCCAAAAGATCGCTAAGCCGGCGGTTAGCTTTGGTGGCAAGTTCCGCATTATCGACTTTTCGCTGTCCAACTGCTCCAACTCGGGCATCGACACGGTGGGCGTTCTGACGCAGTATCGTCCCTACCTGCTGCATGCCTATGTGGGCTCCGGCGAGGCCTGGGATCTGGACAGCCGTGACGGCGGCGTATCGATCCTGCCGCCGTACGAGACGCAGACCGGCGGCGCCTGGTATGCGGGCACGGCCGACGCCATTACGCAGAACCTCGACTACATCAAGGCCAACGACCCCAAGTACGTCCTGATTCTTTCGGGCGATCACCTGTATCGCATGGACTACCGCAAGATGCTCAAGACGCACATTGAGAACAACGCCGACCTCACGGTGAGCGTTATGCCCGTGCCGTGGGAAGAGGCCAGCCGCTTTGGCATCCTGACCACCGACCCCGAGGACGGGCGCATCACCAAGTTCACCGAGAAGCCCGATAAGCCCGATTCGAACCTCGCGTCCATGGGCATCTACATCTTCTCGGCCGACGTGCTGATCGAGGCACTCGAAGAGGACGCTCTGGACCAGCGCTCGAGCCACGACTTTGGCAAGGACATCATCCCCAAGCTGCTCGGCGAGGGCAAGCGCCTGTACAGCTACGAGTTCCACGGCTTTTGGAAGGACGTCGGCACCATCGCCAGCTTCCACGAGACCTCGATGGACCTGCTGGGCAACAACCCCGAGTTCGATTTGTTCGACAAGCACTTCCCCATCATGTCCAACATCACCACGCGTCCGCCGCACTACATTGGCCCGGACGGCCGCCTGGACGACTGCCTGGTCTCCAACGGCTGCAAGATCTACGGCACCGCTCGCCACTCAATCCTTTCGACCGATGTCATCATCGAGGAGCGCGCCGTGGTCGAGGACTCCGTGCTGCTGCCGGGTGCGCACGTTAAGAGCGGCGCGCACATCTGCCGCGCTATTTTGGGCGAGAACTCCACGGTCGAAGAGGGCGTGAAGCTCGGCTCTGTCGATACCACCAAGGATACGGCCGTCGTTGGAAATGACGTCGTTATCGGGAAGGGGGAATGATCCGATGATCAATCGCAAGGCCATCGGTTATATCACCGCTAACTACTCTTCGAGCTACGGCAGCGTCCTGCTCAAGGACCGCCCCATCGCGTCCGTTCCCTTTTTGGGCCGCTACCGCCTGATCGACTTTCCGCTGTCCAACATGATGAATGCCGGCATTAAGACCGTCGGCGTCGTCATGCCGGGCAACTACCGCTCGCTGATCGACCACGTTGGTTCGGGCAAGGACTGGGGTCTGGACCGCAAGAAGGGCGGCCTGTTCATGGTGCCCGGCAACGCGTATGGCACCACCAAGGGCGGCATGCGCTTCCTGCTGCGCGACATCATCTCCAACAAGACGCTGTTCCAGCGCTCGGACAAGCCCTATGTTGTGATGATGGGCACCAACATCATCTTTAACATGGACCTCAACACCATCATCGACGCGCACGAGAACTCCGGTGCCCAGATGACCGTGGTGTACTGCAAGGCCACGCGCAACGTCGATGACGAGACCAAACTCGAAATTAACGAGAACGGTCGCCTGACGGGCGTGAGCGCCGGCGTCGTGTACGGCGACAACGCCTCTATGGACTGCTGCATCGTCAACCGCGAGACGCTGCTCGAGATCATCGATCACTACCAGGCAGCCGACTATCTGGACCTGCTCGAGGCACTCCAAGGCGACTTTGGCAACATCGACGTGTGCAGCTACGAGTACAAGGGCGAGGTCGTGGGCGTGTTTAGCGAGAAGTCGCTGTATCGCCGCAGCATGGACCTGCTCGACCAGACCGTGGCCGACCAGCTCTTTGACCCCGAGCGCCCAATCCTGACCAAGGCTCACGACGTGCCGCCTTCGCGCTATGCGACCGGCAGCCACGCGTGCAACTCGATCATCTCGGCCGGCTGCATCATCAAGGGCACCGTGCGTAACTCGATCCTGTCGCGCGGCGTTGTGGTCGAAGAGGGCGCTTCGGTGACCAATTCGATCATCAACCAGAGCTGTGTCATCAAGAGCGGCGCCCGCGTTGAGAATGCCATTCTGGACAAGAACAACGTGGTTCCCACCAACACCGAGCTTCGCGGCACGCCCGAGAACATCCTGGTGCTGGGCAAGGCTCCGTTAACTTCCGACACCACCATCGTACGTTAACGTTGGCACCGCAACATCGCTCGTAACATGTAGAATAGCCGCCCGGTTAGCGCCAGGCGGCTATTCTCGAATTGCAACATGGGAGACAATATGGCAGATTCCAGCAAAAAGATGCAGATCGTGTTTGCCTCGGCCGAGTGCGCACCGTTTGTTAAGACCGGTGGCCTGGGTGACGTGGCGGGCTCGCTGCCTGCGGCGCTCGTGCGCGGCGGCGCCGAAGTCATCGTGATGGTGCCCAAGTACGCCACCATCAAGGACGAGTACAAGGCGCAGATGGAGCACTTTGCCGACTTTTACGTGAGCCTGGGCTGGCGCAATGAGTACTGCGGACTCGAGAAGCTCGAGCACGACGGCGTCACCTATATGTTCATCGACAACGAGCGCTACTTTGCGCGCGACTATCCGTACGGCTTCTTTGACGACGGTGAGCGTTTTGCGTTCTTCTCCAAGGCCATCACCGAGAGCCTGCAGCACCTGCCGGCCGGCTTTGAGTGCGACATCCTGCACTGCAACGACTGGCAGACCGCGCTGGCGCCCGTGTTTTTGCGCGAGTTCTACCAGGGCCTGCCGCTGTACGAGCGCGTCAAGACCGTGTTCTCGATCCACAACGTGGCTTTCCAGGGCCAGTTTAGCGACACCGTAATGGAGGACATCCTGGGCGTGGCGCATATTCCCGCGGCAGCTACGCAGCTGCGCTGCGACGCCTGCAGCATCAACTACATGCTAGGTGCGCTGCACTATGCCGATGCCATCACCACGGTGAGCCCCACCTATGCCAACGAGATCCAGACGCCCGAATTTGGCGAGGGCCTGGACGGCGTGCTGCGCGAGCGTTCGTACGCGCTGCAGGGCATTTTGAACGGCATTGACGTGACGGGCTTTGACCCGGCGACCGATAAGCGCATTGCCGCCAACTACACCGTCGAGGACCGTTCTGGAAAGGCCGTGTGCAAGGCCAAGCTGCAGGAAGAGCTGGGGCTCGAGGTTCGCGACGACCGTCCGCTTATGGTGATGGTCACGCGCCTGACGCGCCAGAAGGGCATGGACCTGGTCATGTACGCGCTCGACCGCATCCTGTCCGGCGGCGTGCAGGTGGCGGTACTGGGCACCGGCGACCGCGACTACGAGGACGGTCTGCGCTACTTCCAGGACAAGTACCCCGGCACCATGGCCGCGCGCATCGAGTTTGACCCCGCGCTGTCGCAGCGCATGTACGCTGCCGCCGATATGTTCCTGATGCCTTCGAAGTTTGAGCCCTGCGGCCTGTCGCAGATCATCGCCATGCGCTACGGCACCCTGCCCATCGTGCGCGAGACCGGTGGCCTGAAGGACACCGTGCAGCCGTACAACGAGTTTACCGGCGAGGGCACGGGCTTCTCGTTTACCAACTTTAACGGCGATGAGATGGGCGACGCCGTGTTCCGTGCGGCACGCCTGTTCTGGGACAACCGCGATGCCTGGAACAAGCTGGTTACGCAGGCCATGAGCCAGGACTTTAGCTGGACGCGCTCGGCCGACAAGTATCTGGACCTGTACTTCTTTATGCACCCGGAGATTGAGAGGCCGACGGCTGTTGTCGACGAGCCTGAGGCTGCAGCTGAGCCGGTGACCGTTGAGGAGCCCAAGGCCGAGGAGAAGCCGGTTGAGGCTGAGCCCGCAAAGGCCGAGCCTGAGGTGAAGGCTGAGGTTGCTCCTGAGGCAGAGACCGAGGTCAAGCCCGCTGCAAAGCCCGCAGTTAAGAAGACCACGACCCGCAAGACGACCGCCAAGAAGGCTACGACGACCAAAGCTGCTGCCACCAAGACCGCCGCAGCAAAGACGACCGCTACCAAGGCAACGACAACGCGCAAGCGCACGACCGCCGCTGCCAAGAAGGCCGCCGAAGCCGAAGCTGCTCCCGAGGTAAAGGCCGAGGTCGCTGAGGCCCAGCCGGCCGCCAAGGTTCCGGCAAAGACCGCTGCTAAGAAGGCGATCGCGACCAAGACCACGACCGCCAAGAAGGCAACGGCAGCCAAGAAGACCACGGCAACGAAGTCGACGACCACGAAGGCTGCCGCGACGAAGGCCGCTGCGAAGACGACCTCGAAGGCCGCCGCAAAGTCTGCTGTCAAGGTCGAGGAAACCCCCGTCGAGCCCAAGACCGAGGCGGCTGTCGAGACGAAGCCGGCCGCCAAGACCACCACGCGCAAGCGCACCACGACGACGGCCAAAAAGACCACGACCAAGGCCGCAGCTACCAAGACAGAGCCCAAGTCCGCTGCCACTAAAGAGGAGCCCAAGGCCGAGGTAAAGGCCAAGCCGGCGCCGAAGGCCGCTGAGGTTAAGGCTGCCCCGAAGGTGGAGGCAAAGCCCGAGCCCGCCAAGGAGACCCCGGTCTCCCCCGCCGCTCCGGCAGAGAAAAAGGCTCCGTCCAAGAAGACGTCCGTCCGCAAGGCCACAGCCACCCGCAAGCGCCGCTAGTCCACAAACGATCCAAAACCTCATTAAACCCTATGTAAGGGGCGCTCCAACCGGGCGCCCCTTCTCTGTAGGTAGTTGGTAAAACGATTTTCTAGGACAACCGTTCGCCGATGGTAAACGGATGTTGTTTATACAGCCTGTGTACAACAGATATACTTACAACTTGTGCGTAAAGCCCATGGCCCGCAGGCCATGATTCTATTGAACTGGACCGTATTATGAGATTGATTCACAACAGCCGTCTGCCGCAGTTTCGCACTCCGTTTGGCGCTGTGACCACAGGAACGACCCTCTCGCTTTCGGTGATTCTAGAGGACGCCGACCCCAACCAGGCAACGCTTACGCTGCGCACCTGGGTCGATGAGATCGGTGAGTCTCTGTATCCCATGACGCACGAGGGCGACGGCATCTTTACCGCCGAGCTGGAGTGCGCCGAGCCCTGTCTTATCTGGTACAGCTTTATCTGCAATATCGAGGGCCAGCCCGAGGTTCGCCTGGGCGCACCGCAGGGCCGCACCGGCGGCGAGGGCGTAACCTACGACTACGCCGAGGTGCCTTCGTTCCAAATCACCGTCTACAAGCACCGCGAGAACCGTCCCACCTGGTACGAGCGCGGTATGGTCTACCAGATATTCCCGGATCGCTATGCCCGCGACGAGCACTGGCGCGAGCGCACGCTGGCCGAGGTCGAAAAACCGCGTAAGGGCATTCAGCGCCGCATGGTCGAGGACTGGAACGAGCCGCCTGTGTACGAGCGCGCCGAGGACGGCTCCATCAAGACCTGGGATTTTTACGGCGGCTCGCTCAAGGGTATCCAAGAAGACCTGCCTCGCATCGCCGAGCTGGGCTTTACAGCCATCTACCTCAACCCCATTTTTGAAGCCGCAAGCAACCACCGCTACGACACCGCCGATTACACCAAGATCGATCCGATTCTGGGCACCGAGCAGGACTTTACTGAGCTGTGCGAGGCGGCCGAGAAGCTCGGCATTTCCATCATTCTGGACGGCGTCTTTAACCACACGGGCGACGATTCGATCTACTTCAACCGCTACGGCAACTACCCCGGAGTGGGCGCGTGGCAGAGCGAGGATTCGCCGTGGCGTGATGCGTTTTATTTCCACGAGGACGGCTCGTACGACTGCTGGTGGGGCGTGGGCAATATGCCCGCCATCAATGAGAGCTCCGAACTGGTACGCGAGCGGCTCCTGGGCAAGGACGGCGTTATTCGTAAATGGCTGCGCGCCGGCGCTCACGGCTGGCGCCTGGATGTGGCCGACGAGCTTTCCGATGACTTCCTGACCGAGATCAAAAAGGCCGTACTCGCCGAGAAGCCCGACGCGCTGCTGCTCGGCGAGGTCTGGGAAGACGCCTCCAACAAGATCAGCTATGGCCACCTGCGCCGCTATCTGCAGGGCTCGGAGCTCGACTCCGCCATGGACTACCCCTTCCGCGACATGGTCATCGGCTTTTTGATGGGCTACAAGAACGCTTACCAGGCAGCCGAGGATATCGAAACCCTGCGCGAGAACTACCCGCGCGAGGCACTGGCCTGCGCGCTCAATCTGCTTTCGAGCCACGACCGCCCGCGCATCATCTCGGTGCTCGGCGGTGGCCCCGACGAGTCGCAGCTGCCCGAGAGCGAGCGCAGCAAATGGCGCCTGGACGATAACTCGATGGGCCTGGCCAAGAGCCGTTTTTGGCTGGCGACGCTCATGCAGATGACCTTCCCGGGTGTGCCCTCGATCTATTATGGCGACGAGTACGGCCTGGAGGGCCTCACCGATCCGGGCAACCGCCGCACCCTGCCGACCAAAGACCAACTCCACGACTTCGATACGTTCGCGATCGTCAAGAACGCATCTGCTGTGCGCCGCGCGCTGCCGTTTATGATCGACGGTGAAATCAAGGCCTTCGCGCTCAATGACGAAGTACTCGCCTATACGCGCGCCGGTAAAGACGGCGAGTCCGCTACGGTTATCATCAACCGTAGCCTGCGCAATTCACACCGCGTGACGATTCCAGCGCTCGGCGAATGTGCGAGCGATGTGATCAGCGGTCACGAGTGCGAGATCCACAGCGGTACGGTCACGCTCGATCTGTATCCGCTGGGCTCGTCGATCATCTATCACCATGCCGAGCAGCGCCTGCAGGAGCCGCTCGATCACGGTGCGGGTGTTGTGTGCCATATCACATCGGTGCCGACCGACGACGGCAAGCCCGGTACGATCGGCGCGCCCACGCGTCGTTTTATCGACCATCTGGCCGCCATGGGTATGCGCTACTGGCAGGTTCTCCCCGTCAACCCCACGGACTTCTTCCGCTCCCCTTACGCCGGCCCTTCGGCCTTTGCAGGCAATATCGACCTGCTACCCGAGAGTCACGAGGAGCTGGCCGCCGACTTTGAGACTTGGAAGGCCCGCGGCGGCGAAGATGCCGATCCGTTGTACACAGCGTTTAAACATCGCAATGCCGATTGGCTCGAGAAATACTGCGTCTATATGGCCGTCAAAAAGTACTTTGAAGGCGAGTCGCGCCACGATTGGCCGGCAGATGTCGCGCGCTACAACGAGCATCTGATCGACGACAAGCGCTTCCATAACGAGGCCGAGCTGCAGGCGTACATGCAGTACCGCTTTGACCTGGCTTGGTGCGAGCTCATGAACTATGCGCACAAGAAGGGCATCGAGGTCATCGGCGATATCCCGATGTATGTTTCGGACGATTCGGCAGACGCGTGGAGCGAACCCGAGAACTTCTGGCTGTCCGATACCGGCAAGGCGATTGAGATTTCCGGTGCACCGCCCGACAACTTTGCACCCGAGGGCCAGGTGTGGGGCAACCCGACGTTCCGCTGGGACCACATGAAGCAGAACGGCTATAGCTGGTGGATGGATCGCCTACGTCGTGCCTTTTCGCTCTACGACCGCGTGCGCCTGGATCACTTCCTGGGCTTCCACAGCTACTTTAGTATCCCTGCGGGCAAGGCTTGCGCCGACGGCCGTTGGCTGGCGGGCCCGGGTAAGGACCTGTTCCAGACCGCTTATGACGAGCTGGGTCCGCTCAACTTTATCGCCGAGGACCTGGGCTATTTGACGCCCGGTGTTCGCGCCATGGCTTCGACCTGCGGCTTCCCCGGCATGGACGTGCTGGAGTTTAGCGACTACGACGTTCGCTGCGGTGTGCATCCCACGCCCGGCAAGATTCTGTACACGTCGACGCACGACACCTCGACGCTCGCCGGCTGGTGTACGCGTTCCTTTGCCGGCGGCGACGAGCCGAGCGGTGTTGAGTTTGCGGCCAAGCTGATGAGCGACGCGCTGGCAAGCGACGCTCCCCTGGTGATGATGCCGCTGCAGGATATCCTTGGGCTTGGCGACGGCGCCCGCATGAACGTTCCGGGCGTGGCCACGGGCAACTGGACCTGGCAGGCTGACGAGGCGGACATTGCAGCCGCCGAGAACAAAACCGCACAGCTCCTGCGCAACAACCATAGATTCTGGGGCGAAGCGTGATAAAACCCCCGATATAGGGTACAGTTACAAACGTTTGAATTTTTGCGGGCAGAGTAATCTGCCCGCTTTGTGCTGAAAAGGAAGTATTATGGCGCGCTACGATTACAAGTGCTCGAGCTGCGGCAACGTGTTTGAGGTTGAGCATCCCATGTCCGAGACTCCCGAGGTCGTGTGCCCTAGCTGCGGTGCCCCGGCAGCCAAGACGTTCTCGGCCAGCGGCATTAAATTTGAGGGTAGCGGTTTCTACAACACCGACCAGCGAAGCGGCGGCTCCAGCACCAACGCCACCAGCGGCTGCTGCGCCAATTGCCCGCATAACCACTAGAAACCAAATAGCCCCGCGACCGGCACCGATCGCGGGGCTATTTCTTTGAGCTATGAGTAGCTAATAATCTACCCAGGTTTCCTTATGAGTTTCGGTGAAATAAGGACTGTTTGGCGGGCAGAAGCCGCTATTCAATCCCTATTTCACCGCAACTTAGTCGTTACTTGCGGACCAGCCTGGAGCAGAAGTGGCCGTCGTAGGAGTCGGCGTTTACCGGCACGCTTTGGAAAAGTCCTCGGTCGTTCTGGCGTACGGAAACGAGCTTCTTGGCCTGATCGAACTCGGGGAGTTGCAGAATCTGCGCCTCGGAGAGCGGTGCGACGCTAAAGTCGACGCCCTCGGGAGAGGCCAGGAAGGCATCCACGACCTGCGTGTTCTCTTCATCAAAAACCGAGCAGGTGGCATAGATGAGCTCTCCGCCGGCGGCCACGCGCGCAGAAGCCTCCTTAAGCATCGTCAGCTGAAGCTTGGGTAACTCGGCCGTCACATCATTCTCGGTCAGGCGCCACGGGATCTCGGGATGACGGCGCATGGTACCGGTGCCCGAGCACGGGGCATCGATAAACACCGTGTCGAACAGAACAGGTTTACCAAGCATGGCATCGAACGACGTGAGCACCGCATCAAGCTCGCAGGCATCGCCCGAAACCGTGCGAACACCCGTAATACCCGCCTTATGCAGGCGCGCGAGATTCTGGTCACACTTGCGATCGTGCAAATCGAGTGCAGTGTGCTGACGGTCGTAGCCGGCACGCTTAGCCTGGCACATCATCACATAGGTCTTGGTGCCGCGACCGGCGCCGATCTCTAGGCAACGCCCGGGACGGGTCGCTGCAGTAGCGATGAGCTGGGCGTTAAGATCCGAGGCCACGGCCGCCGCGCGCTCAAACACGCCGGAGGCAACCGTGGCCTGCGCATCGACCGGCGCATGGCAGCCCGGGAACACAGGCACCACAAGCTGAGAAATGTACGAATCGGGTTTGGTCGCAAAAGCATTCTCGTGCAAAGCAAGCGGCGCGGGCGCCAGATTGCCGGCGAAGTTGAGCGCGCCCTCGGGCGTATCGAACGACGCCATAATGCGAACGCACAGCCAGCGCGGCATGCCCATTAGGCGAGCCAGGCGAACCAAACGGCGCTCGGACTCATCGGCATCCGCCGCGGTGGCAAAGTCCTCAACGTTGTCCGCGACCTTATGCAGCACGGCATTGGCCAAACCGGCGGCAGACTTAGCGCCGCAGCGCACCAGCTCAACGCCCTGACTCACCGCAACGCGGCCAGGCGTATGCAGATAGAGCATCTCGAAGGCCGAGATACGAAGTGCCATGCGAACACGCGGCGCAACCTTTTTAGGCTTATCGAGAAACTGATCGAGCAGCTCGTCCAAAATGCCCTGCGTAGCGGCCACACCCAGCGCCAAGCGGGCGGCAAAAGCGGAATCGCGCTGGTCAATAGCCTTGGCCGATGCGCGAGAGGACAGCACGTCGCGCGCATACATGCCGCGGCGATCGGCCTCCATCAGCACATCGAGCGCAAGCTTGCGCGCGGGAGACAGTTTGCTCATGACAGAACACCCCAGATAAGATCGGCGCCTTGCAGCCCAGCAGCCCAAGCAGAAGCGGCCATAGCGCGCTTGCCATCAGGCTTAACCTCGAGCAACTCAACCGAGCCATCGGAAAGGCCAAGGTACACGCGCTTGGCTTGAACGGCAACAGCGCCCTCGCCAAGCGACACATCAGCCGACGCAGCATCGAGCACACGCACGGTCTTGCCGGCAATCACGCAACGAGCAGGCGCGGTATCGGACGAAGCGAGCACATGACGCACGCAATCGAGCGCAGTCATCTGCGGATCCAGACGCATCTCCAGCTTGGAAATCTTGGCAGCATGGGTAACAAGCGACTCATCCTGCTCAGTCCACACGGCGGTGCCATCGGAAAGCGAAGGAAGCGTATCGGCAAGCAATTTACCGCCAAGCTCACCAAGCTCCATGGTCAGCGCCTCAGCATGCTTGCCGGCAACCGAGGTCGAGGCCTGAGCACAATAAGCGCCAGTATCCACGCCATGCCCAATACGCATAATGGAAACGCCAGCAACCTCGTCACCAGCAAGAATGGCACGCTGAATAGGAGCAGCCCCACGCCAACGAGGCAGCAAGGACGCATGAACATTCACAATACCAAGCGGCGCCATATGCAGCACGTCATCCGGCAAAATGCAACCATAGGCAGCCACGCAGAAAATGTCAGCCTGGGCAGCTTGAAGCGCCTCAACAACCTCAGGCGTCATACGATTAGCCTCAACAACGGGCAGACCAAGCTCAAGCGCCTTAGCCTTAACAGGAGACGGCTCAAGCTTCTTACCACGCCCACGAACAGCATCAGGACGAGTAACAACAAGCGCAATCTCGTTACCAGCCTCAACAAGCGAAGTCAGCGAAGGCACCGCAAAATCGGGCGTACCCATAAACACAATACGCATAAAGTTAGTCTCCTCTCAATAACGAGCCGAGACGGCTACAAAAAAGCGTTCCAGGTCGCAAGCGCACCCAGCCGCAAAAACAGTTCAACAAAGACAAATATACCCAAAACCAAAGAAAGAGCCGCATAAAAGCAGCCCTCCCAACAAAGCACCTATCAGCGAAGACGCCCTTCCCTGGCCCGACGGCACCCGGGCGAGACAAGCAGCGTCAACGTAGTCCCCGGAGCGCCCGCCTATATCGTCCCGCGCGCAGTTTCGCAGCGCAGCGAGAATGTTTGAGCACGGGATGATATAGGCGGGCGCCCCGGGGACGGACAAACCTACTCCGTCTCGCCCGGTCGAGCGCCGCGGGCCAGGGCGTCCTGGTACTCCTTGACGGCTTTAATCCTCTGCATCGGCTTCAGTCGCTCAAACATAGTGTTGCCGTGCAGATGGTCGATCTCATGCTGCAGGCACACGCAGAACAGGTCGCCCGTGGCCTCATAGCGAATCAGGTTGGCATCCAGATCGTACGCCTCGACGACGACATGGTCGGGACGCTCGATCTCGCAGCTAATGCCTGGGATAGACAGGCAGCCCTCGCTAAAGGGCACCAGATGGTCGCTCTGCTCAACAATGACGGGATTGATGAGCACGTACGGGTCGTAGTCGTTTTTGTCGCTGTAGTCGCAGTCGATGGTGACGAGCTGGATGAGCTCGCCGATCTGCGGGGCAGCTAGGCCGCAACCGCCGTTCTCGAACATCATCTTCTTCATCTTCTCGGCAAGCGTCTCGATCGCCGGGGTGATCTCCTCGATGACGGCGCACTCCTGGCGCAGACGAGGGTCGGGCGACAGTACGATTCCGTTGGCTTCCATGGCCATCCTTTCGGGTTGTTACATCAAATCATAGGCGTCGACGTCAACGCTCACGCTCACGCCGCGCACAGAGCCCACCTCTTTGAGGCAGGCGTCGATATCATCAGAGACATGGTACCCCACGGGCGACTTCACAAGCAGATGGAAGCGGTAACGGTCCTTGGCTCTCTCGATTACACACGAAGCCGGGCCCAGCACCTGCGGCACGGCACTCCCCGCCTGCAAAAAGTCGGGCGCGGCAGCATGCCAACGGCGCTTGAGGAGCTTTGCAATGCGCCCGATGTAGTCCTGTGCTTCGTCTCGGTTCGCCGACCACACCAAGATGTTGACCAGGCGAACAAAAGGCGGGTACAGCGCGTCGCGGCGCTGGTCCAGGTCGTAGTCGGTAAAGATCGAACGGTCATGCTCAGCGACGGCGCGAATGACCGGGTCCTCGGGCAGGTAGGTCTGGATGATGACCTCGCCGGGGCGATCACCACGACCGGCACGGCCGGCGACTTGCTCCAGCAGATCGTAGGCGCGCTCCCCTGCGCGGAAGTCCGGCAGCTTGAGGGCGAAGTCGGCATTGACCACGCCCACGAGCGTGACCTCGGGAAAGTCAAGGCCCTTTGCGATCATTTGGGTGCCCAGCAGCACCGCGCAATCGGCGGCATCGAACTTCTCAAGCAGCTTTTTGTGCGCATCCTTGCCGCGCGTGGAATCGGCATCCATACGAATAATGGCGACGTCCTCGGGCAACATCTGATGCAGTGCGTCCTCGATCTGCTGCGTACCCAAGCCCATTTTTGCCAGGTAGCGACTGCCACATTTGGGGCAACGGCTCGTGGGCGCGGGATACGGCTGCACGCGCCAAGACGAACCGCATGTGTGACACTGCAGCGTGTGCGTGCGCTCGTGATACGTAAGCGCGGTGGAGCAGTGGTTGCAGGTGGGGACGCAGCCGCACTCGCGGCACATAAGGAACGGCGCAAAGCCACGGCGGTTATGCAGCAACACGGCCTTCTCGCGGCGCTCGACCACACGCTCCAGGCCTTCCATCAGCGGTTTTGAGAACATAGAGCGGCTGCCGTGCGAGAACTCGCGGCGCAGGTCGGCAATGCGGACTGTCGGCAGCACGGCGTGTCCCGGGCGCTCGGGCATCTCGACACGCGTCCAGGTGGCACCGTTATACGTGCCACGGCGGCAGCGGTCGAGGGCCTCAGCAGAAGGCGTGGCCGAGCCCAGCGCGAGCGGGCAGCGATAGCGACGCGCCATCTCGGCCGCCACTTCGCGCGCATGGTAGCGCGGGCTGGAACCCTGCTTGTAACTGGTCTCGTGCTCCTCGTCGATGATGATAAGGCCCAAGTCGCTGAGCGGGCAAAAGAGCGCCGAGCGGGCGCCCACGACCACGCGCGCGGCACCGCTGGCGACCATATCCCATTGGTCCAAGCGTTCACCGGCCGAAAGGCGCGAGTGGAAGACCGCAACCGTTTCGCCAAAGCGCGAGCGAAAACGGCCGACGGTCTGGGCCGTCAGCGAGATCTCAGGCACGAGCACGCAGGCCGAACGGCCGGCTGCCAGCACGCGCTCGATGGCGGAGAGGTAGACCTCGGTTTTGCCGGAACCGGTGACGCCATCGACGAGCACCACGTCGCCGTGTGCATCCAGGCGAGCTCGCTCAATCTGCGCGAGCGCCTGCTGCTGGCCGTTGGTGAGTGCCACCGGCGCCTTACCGCTCGCCGAGGACAGCGTGGTCTGCTCGCTGCAGCCACGCCACGCACGGCGCTCTTCCACCACCACGACACCGCGTTTTTCAAGCGCCTTGATGGTCGCCGACATGCTGTTATAGAGCAGGTTGAGGTCGCGCGTCGTGACCGGGCCGCATTGGAGCGCCTCGATGAGCTGACGTTGGCGAACCGCTGTCTTGGGCGGCGTGTAGTCGAAACCCTCGGGCGTGAGCATGACCCAGCGGTTTTGGATAGGCTTGACGGCGGGGCGCTCAACCGTCCACACGCCGTCATCGCCCTTGACCACGCGCGGACTTCCACCCGGGGGCAAGAACAAACGCAGGCACTCGGAAAGCGTCGCGACATACTCGCGGCTCATCCAGCGTGCGATACGGGCAGCCTCGACAGTAAAGAGCGGTTTGCTGAGGATAGCCTCGATGGGCTTGATGCGTGCGGGGTCGAGGGCGATGTTGCCTTGTAGGTCGCCCAGCTCAGGCGCAATGTCGACAATATAGCCCGCGGCCGCACGGTTGCCAAAATGAACTAGGACAGTGGAACCGATCTGCGCCTCGTTAGCAAGGGACCGGGGGATGCCGTAGGCGAATGGCTCGGACAGCGCACGCGTCGGGATGTCGAGGACTACGCTCGCATAGGCGACGACAGGTTCGGGTACGGGCTCGGGCTGCGCCGGGGCGGCGGCAGGAGCCGCGGACTTCGGAGCTTCCTCCGGTTCCGGCGAACCAAACAGCGAAAGTTGCTCGACCATGGCCCCAGCACCTCCTATCCCATACGTCTACAGAAACAAGAGCCCCGCTCGGGTGAACGGGGCTCGGATACATACGTTTGCGCAGCGATTACAGCGCCATCGTGCGGGCGCGGTCGATGCGCGCCAAGCAATCGTCGCGGCCGACGAGTGCCATGGTCTCGCCCAACGGAGGGCTCACCATGTTGCCGCAAACGGCGACGCGCACGGCCTGGAACACCACGCGCTTCTTAAGGTCCATCTGCTCGGGCAACGGCTCAAGCGCAGCGTCGATGTTGGCAGCCGTCCACTCGTCCACGCCCTCGAGCGCGCCCTTGGCGGCATCCAGAATGGCACCCATGCCCTCCTTGGCCAGGCCCTTGTTGACGGACTTCTCGTCATACTCGAGCGTCTTGGCCGTAGCGAAGATGGGAGCGGCGACGGTCACGGCGTCGGCCGGCATCTTGGTGCGCGGCTTAACGATGGCGGCAAGCGCGTCGATCCAATCCTCGCCGTACTCGACATTACCCTCGATGAGACCCGCCTCGTGCAGCTCGGGAACCATGATCTCGTCGGCAAACTGAGCATCGGACATGCCATTGATGTACTCGGCGTTGACCCAGTCGAGCTTCTTGGGGTCGAAGGTCGCCGGGTTCTTGGAGATGCGGTCGAGCGAGAACTTGCTGGCCAGGACATCGCGCGGGATGATCGTGGTCTCGCCGTCGAGCGACCAACCGAGCAGCGCCAGGTAGTTGACGAAGGCGTCGGACAGGTAGCCGGCGTCGCGGTACTCCTCCACCGAGGTGGCGCCGTGGCGCTTGGAGAGCTTCTTGCCGTCGGCGCCCAGGATCATGGAGATGTGGGCGAACGTAGGCACGGGAGCGCCGAGGGCCTCGTACACCATGACCTGACGCGGGGTGTTGGACAGGTGGTCGTCGCCACGGATGACATGGGTGATCTTCATCATGGCGTCGTCGACGACGGTCGCAAAGTTATACGTGGGCGTGCCGTCAGAGCGGAAGATGACAAAGTCGTCGAGCTCCTTGGCATCGAAGGTCACCTCGCCGTGGACGGCATCGTGGATAACGACGTCGCCGCGGTCCTCGGGCACCTTGATGCGAAGGACGTAGGACTCGCCGGCCTCGATGCGACGGCGGGCCTCCTCGGGATCAAGATTGCGGCAACGGCGCTGATAGCCCTGGAAGGGGTCCTTGCGCTCCTGCGCGGCCTTGCGGTCGGCGTCGAGCTGCTCCTTGGTGCAGAAGCAGGGATAGGCCTTGCCCTCGTCCCAAAGCTTCTGGGCGGCCTGCTTGTACAGGTCCAGGCGCTCGGTCTGGGCGTAGGGGCCATAGTCGCCGCCCACCTCGGGACCCTCGTCCCAGTCCAGGCCAAGCCAACGCATGGCGCGCAGGATGATCTGCGTGTTCTCGTCGGTGGAGCGGGTGGGGTCGGTGTCGTCGATGCGCAGGATGAACGTACCGCCGTTTGCGCGGGCGAAAGCCCAGTTATAGATAGCGGTGCGGGCGCCGCCAATGTGCAGCTTGCCCGTCGGTGAGGGTGCAAAGCGGACGCGAACGTCTGATGCCATGGATATCTCCTCGATTGCAGGATGGATGTCTAACCGCACCAGTATAAAGCAACAATGCAACCTCCGCACAAAGGGCACCGACCTACTCATTGGGGACAGACTTAAATGACCAGTCATTGGGCAACCTGTCGGCACTTAGGTAAGGCTGGTCGTTTAAGCCTGTCCCCAATGAGTACACGGATGGTCATTTAAGTCTGTCCCCAATGAATAGGTGCGGAAAGGATGTGAATGTTTGATTTACGCGCTATGATGTGCCCTTGCATAGAGAGCCCGGCGGAATGGTAACGGTCGCCGGGACACGTTTTTGAAAGGACAATCATGTCAGACGAACTTCGTTCCATCCCGCCCCAACACGGGTCCTTTGTTTTTACGTCGGAGTCGGTGACCGAAGGTCATCCCGATAAGATCGCCGACCAGATCAGCGACGCCGTCCTCGACGCAATCCTCGCCAAAGAAATAGAGCTCCAGGAGCAGGGCTACATCGCCCCCAACGGCGTGCCTGCCAACGTGGAGAACGTCCGCTGCGCCTGCGAGGCCCTCGTGACCACCGGCACCGTCATCGTCGCCGGCGAGATTCGCACCCAGGCCTACGTAGACGTTCAGGAAATCGCCCGTGGCGTTATCCGCCGCATTGGCTACAACCGTGCCAAGTTCGGTTTTGACTGCGACACCTGCGGCGTCATGAGCCTCATCCACGAGCAGTCGCCCGATATCGCCCAAGGCGTTGACGAGTCCTTCGAGACCCAGACCGGCGCTACCACCGACCCGATCGACCTGATCGGTGCCGGCGACCAGGGCATGATGTTCGGATATGCCTCCAACGAGACCAAGACCCTCATGCCCATGCCGCACTACCTGGCAAGCCGCCTGGCCGAGCGCCTGGCCGCCGTGCGCCACGACGGTACCCTGCCCTATCTGCGTCCCGACGGCAAGACCCAGGTCACCGTGCGCTACGAGGAAGGCAAGCCCGTCGAGGTCACGACCATCGTCATCTCCACGCAGCACGCTGCCGAGATCGAGGACATGGGCAAGATCAAGGCCGACCTCATCGAGCACGTCATCACCCCGGTCATGGCCGCTGAGAACATGCCGTGGGATAACGCGGACATCTACGTGAACCCCACAGGTCGCTTTGTCGTGGGCGGCCCCATGGGCGACACGGGCCTCACCGGCCGCAAGATCATCGTCGATACCTACGGCGGCTACGGTCGTCACGGCGGCGGTGCCTTTAGCGGAAAGGACTGTACCAAGGTTGACCGCTCCGCCGCGTATGCCGCGCGCTGGGTCGCCAAGAACGTGGTCGCAGCCGGTCTGGCCGACCGCTGCGAAGTCGAGCTTGCCTACGCCATCGGCGTTTCCAAGCCCCTCTCAATCATGGTCGACACCTTCGGTACCGCGCATGTTGCCGAGGACAAGATCGTCGAGGCCGTAGAGAAGACCTTCGACCTGCGCCCAGGTGCCATCATCCGCGACCTAGACCTGCGTCGCCCCATCTACGAAAAGACGGCAGCCTACGGTCACTTCGGCCGCGAAGACCCCGACTTCACCTGGGAGAAAACCGACCGAGTCAAAGAACTCAAAGCAGCCTGCGGCCTGTAAGCTAACGGCAAAAGCTACAGCCAAGAAACAACGCACCAAAAGAAGTACCGGCTCCAACCGGTACTTCTTTTTTATTAATCCGGTGGTGAAGATGCTTCGATATGAGCCTACGCTGCGTCCCTAGCTAATGAATTTTGCCATCTAGCAACCCCAACCATGTATCCTTAGTCCCGAGGGGCGGGGCATAAGGTCGATCGCGAGTTCCGCACGAGCCGGAGAGCACTTAATGTGCTCTCCGTGCGAGCAGGACTGTCCGAGCAGGCGACCTTATGCCCCGCCCCTCGGGACGACGGGATAGAACAGGAGCGCATATGGCAGGCAAGCCGCAAACACTAGCTACGACCTCGGCATTCGAGATCTTGGGCCCCGTCATGGTCGGCCCCAGCTCATCGCACACCGCCGGCGCCCTGCGCTGCGCCCAAGTTGCCGCCAGCCTGTTGGAAGGTCGCATCACCAAGGTCACCTTTGGCCTGTGGAACTCCTTCGCCCACACCTGCCGCGGCCACGGCACCGACCGTGCGCTCGTCGCGGGCATCCTGGGCCTCGACACCGATGACGAGAACATCAAGCAGGCCTTCGACCTCGCGCGCGAGCAGGGCCTAGAATATCACTTTGGCATCAAGGGCGACGACGCCTCCATCCACCCCAATACCGTCGACATCGACATGGTCGACGACACGGGCGCCACGGCACAGGTCCGCGGCGAGAGCCTGGGCGGTGGCAAGATGCGCATCAGCCGCATTAACGGCGTCGGCGTCGACATCTCAGGTATGTATTCCACGCTCTTCGTGGCACACAAGGACGTCCCCGGTGTACTCGCCGCGCTCACCAACCTGCTCGCCTACGCACACGTGAACATCGCCTTCTGCCGCACCTACCGCACCGAAGTGGGCGGCCAGGCTTACTCCGTCTTTGAGACCGACGGTGCGCCCGACGACACCGTCGTCCCCATGCTCCGCAAGCTCGACAATGTCGATTACGCGACCTTTATCGAGCTCCCCGGTTCTGCCTCGTCGCTCTCCCCCGGCGTCTCGGCCAAGGAAATCTTCGACGACGGCGAGCAGCTGCTCGATGCGTGCGAGGAACTGGGGCTCAGCATTGGCGCCGTTATGGCCGTGCGAGAGGCGCGCCTGACCGGTGAGGCGCACGCCGTCGCCGCCATGCGCCGCGTGCTCGACGTCATGCGCGAGGAGACCACAGCCCCCATCGCCAATCCGCAGCGTTCGCTCGGCGGGCTTATCGGCGGCGAGGCCAAGCTTGTCGAAGCCACCGGCCGCAACGATTTGAGTGCAAGCCTGATGGGCCCCGTTCAGACCGAAGCCGTGGCCCGCGCGATGGCCGTACTCGAGCGCTCCGCCACGATGGGAGTGATCGTCGCCGCCCCCACGGCCGGCTCCGCGGGTGTTGTGCCCGGCTGCGTGCTGGCGCTCGCCGATCGCCTGCAGCTCGACGACGAGCAGGTCATGGACGCGCTCTACTGCGCAGCCGCCATCGGCCTCAACCTCACCACAAGCGCCTGCGTTGCCGGCGCCGAGGGCGGCTGCCAAGCCGAAGTCGGAAGCGCCGCCGCCATGGCAGCCGCCGCGCTGGTGCAGATGCTCGGCGGCACGCCCGAACAGGCGCTCGACGCCAGCTCCATCGCGCTGAGTAACCTGCTGGGCCTCGTTTGTGACCCCGTCGGTGGCCTCGTGGAGGTGCCCTGCCAAAACCGCAACGCCATCGGCGTGGCAGCGGCCTTTAGCTCGGCACAACTCGCCCTCGCAGGCATTAAGAGCCTGGTGCCGTTTGACCAGATGGCACATGTCATGCTCTCGGTGGGTCACGCGTTGCCGGCCACACTGCGAGAGACGGCAAAGGGCGGCATCGCGCAGGCTCCGGCCGCACTTTCGGCCTGTGCAAAATGCGGTGTGTGCGGATAGCGACAAAGAACGACTCAAAGGTGGGACAAATGTCCCACCTCTTTTGAATGCCACCGTTTCCGTACCACAAACAGCAGGGCAATCGCTATAATGCAAGCCCAGTAAAAACACGATGAACCGCAAGGCGAAAATCGAAGGATATGCATACGATGTCGCAAAACGATCGAACTCAACTGATTCCCGATCCGCAGCAGCCGAGCAGGCACACCGGCGGCGTTCAGTCGCCGCGTCCTATCGCGCCGAGCCACGGTCAGCAGCGTAGTGCAGCAAACGCTTCCCAACGCCCGAACCAACAGCGACAGCAGCGTCAACAACGTCAGCAGCGCCAGGCAAACGGCAATGCGCCCAAGCAGCCCCACACGCACGCTCGAGGCGATCGTGGCCCCGCGCGCAAACCCGCCGAGAACAATAAGTCGGGCAAAAAGACGACGCTCTTTGTCGTCCTGGGTCTAATCGTCATTGTCTATATCGTAGGCGTCGTAGCATTTTCGCAGGTAGCCTACCCCAACACCACCATCGCCGGCGTCGACGTCTCGTTCTCCAACGCTTCGTCTGCCGCCACCAAGGTCAATTCGGCATGGAAGCACTATAAGCTCGCCGTGACAGGCGATGACTTTAGCTGGACCTATCAGCCCGAGTCCGATGAACCCATCGTCGACGGCGAAGCTGCCGCAAAAGAGATCATCAACCACAACGAAGCCTTTATTTGGCCGGTCCGCCTTGTGGAATCCTTAAGCGGCAAGACCAAAACAACCGCTACCTCCAACGAAGTCGATCTTGATCAAGACGTCGACCTGTCCATGCTCTCCGACACCTTTGACCAAAAGAAGTTTGAGAAGGATCTGGGCGCCGCCATCAACGAGTTTAACGAGGGCCGTTCGGGCACGTTCGAGGCCAATAGCTCCTATGACGAGCAGGCCGGCAAGTTTACCGTCGAGAAGGCGCGCTCCAACGAAAAACTCAACCGCGAGCATGTCATTAAGTATGCCGAGCTCGAGCTTGCCTCGCTGGCCGAGTCCGTAGATCTTTCCAAGCTCGGCAACGATGCCTATGAGCCGCTCAATGGAACGCTGACCGATGATCAGATTCAGGCCGCATGCGATGCCGCCAACAACTTTCTGGGCGTCAACGTGACCCTCAAGCTCAACGGCGAGGATGCCGGCAAGGTTGATGGCAGCTCCGTATTGCAGTGGATCAGCTTTGCCGATCCCGCCAACCCAACGCTCGATACGTCGCAGATCAGCAGCTGGGCAGCCGAGCTCGCCAACGGCTTTAATACCGTGGGCTCCACTCGCTGGTGGACGCGCGCCGATGGCAAGCAGTGCGCCGTCGAAGGCGGCGACTTTGGTTGGTCCATCGACAGCAGCTCGCTCGCCAAGCAGGTCGAGGACGCCATTAACAACAAGCAGACCGGCGAAATCGAGATCAAGTACTCCCAGAAGGCTGACACCTTTACCGCAAAGGGAGAGCCCGACTGGAAGGCGTATATCGACGTCGACCTGTCCGAGCAGCACGCGCGCTACTATGACGAGAACGGCAATATCGTTTGGGAGGCCAACTTTATTTCCGGCAAGCCGGGCGAGGACGCCACGCCCGAGGGCGTCTGGCAGATCAACAGCAACGACGGCGGCAGTACCCTGATCGGAGCCAAGGACCCCGAGACCGGTAAGCCCAAATACGAAAGCCCGGTGAGCTACTGGATGCCGTTCGAGGGCAATATGATCGGCTTCCACGATGCCACCTGGCAAAACGACAAGAGCTTCGATAACGCCGAGTCGTACAAGTGGTGCGGCAGCCACGGTTGCATCAACCTGCGCCTGGCAGACGCCAAGGCACTGCACGACTGCATCAAAGTCGGCCTGTGCGTGGTTGTCCACTCGTAGTGCAACGCGCGCATTCCTACAACGTGGAACCGCTGCGACCAATCTAACAGTTCCGAAAGAAACCGTCCTATGCGCCCGCCCCAACCGGTGGGCGCATATAATTATCGAGGTTCTTTCTATAAAGGAGACGCTATGCCGAATGTCCCCACCATTACCCCGGGCCCGGATGATACCGAGCACACGCCCGAAGGTGCCACCGAAACGATTCCTCTGATTACAAACGTGCATGCCGATAAGCAGAACGGACGCGCGAACGATGCGGCCGAGATTTCCGATGAAGAGGCATACGCCAAGCTCAAGGCAAAACGTGCCGAACGTCGGCGCAAAAAGCTGATTCGACGCGGTATTGCCGCCGGCGTCGTGGGTGCCATCGCGCTCATTGCCATTGTCGCAACCCTGGTTATCAATGCGCAGCCACAGGGCGCTAGCGAGCCTGTGACCGACATGGTGACCGAGGGCACGTTTACCACAACGGTCGAAGCGAAAGGCCAGCTCAAACCCATTTCGTCCTCAGTGGTCTCCCCTTCTGTCGACGGCACGGTCGATTCGATCAACGTTCAGCCGGGCCAATCCGTTAACGAGGGCGACGTGCTTATGACCATTAAAAACGACGAGCTCGATCGCAACGTTGCCGAGGCGCAGCGTGCAGTTGCAGCCGCCCAGGAAGACCTCACCAACGCGCAGAAAGCCGCCGCTGCCGCGCAGGCCACCCCAACGACGGACGATGATGGAGCTTCCGCAGCAGCTGGCATCACTGCCGCATCAGCGGACACAAACGCCGTATCGGCCGCACAGCGCAGCCTCGCATCGGCCCAGGCAAACCTCGATCAGGCGAACGCCAAGGCAGCCAGCCGTACGGTCACGGCCCCGAGCTCGGGTAGCATCGTGGAGCTCAACGCCAAGGTGGGCGCCACGGTAACAGGCGGCATGATCATGGGCGAAAGCGATACGAGCGGCGGCAAGCAGTGCATGCAAATCGCCGACCTATCCAAGATGAAGGTGACCGTGCAGGTAGGCGAAAAGGACATCGCCAAGATCGCCGTTGGGCAGAGCGCCAACGTCACGTATCCTGCGTTTCCCGATATCGTGAGCCAGGGCACCGTCACGGCTATCGCATCGGTGGCAAACTCCGACGCCGCCAACGGTGGCGGCGGCAGCGTAACCTTTAACGTCGACATTCTCATTGAGGCGCCCGACGCGCGCCTGAAGCCGGGCATGACGGCCGAGGTATCGGTGGTGACCGAGCAGCTCGACGACGTGGTGATGGTGCCGACGATGGCGCTCATGACCGAAGACGGCGAACATTATTACGTCAACGTGGCGACCGATGACGAGGGCAAGCAGACCCGTCGCGTGAAGGTGACTGTCGTGACGCAAAACGACAACGAAGCCGTAGTCGGCAAGACACAGGTCAAGCGCGACGACCAGGGCAACGAGATCAACCCCAACGTGCCGGTTACCAAGCTGCGCGATGGCGACACCCTCGTCGTGGACACCGGAGCGGACGCAACGGCTGACGGCGGCTACAGCGCGGATTCGGGCAGTATGTCTGCCGACGAGGGCATGTAATGCGTCCCGTTATCGACATCCGCAACGTGCACCGCATCTTTGTGAGCGAGGCAGGTTGCGCCCACATCCTGCACAACGTGAGCCTGGCGGTAAATCCCGGTGAGTTCGTGGCCATTACCGGCCCCTCGGGCTCGGGCAAGTCGACGCTCATGAACATCCTCGGCTGCTTGGATAAGCCGACGGCGGGCGACTACTACCTGCAAGGGCTCAACGTGGCCGAGCTCGATGATGACGAGCTCACCGAAGTCCGCGCCCTGAGCATTGGCTTTGTCTTTCAGAGCTTCAACCTGCTGCCGCGCCTGTCGGTTATCGAAAACGTGATGCTGCCGCTGGCCTACACCAATGTGCCCCGTAGCCAGCGCGAGATGCGCGCCGTGCACGCGCTGCAGGCCGTCACGCTACCGGTCGACCACTGGGACCACCGCATATCCGAGCTCTCGGGCGGCCAGATGCAGCGCGTCGCCATCGCACGCGCCCTCGTCAATGACCCGCCCATCATTCTGGCCGACGAGCCGACGGGAAACCTGGACTCCGCCACCGGAGCGCTTGTGATGGAGACCTTCAATCGACTTCAGGAGCGCGGCAAAACCATCGTGCTTATCACACATGACCCCGGCATCGCCGCCGAGGCCGACCGTGCCGTGACCATCCGCGACGGTCGCATTCACGACGGCGCGTATATTCCACATGCACCGCGGACCCTGCGCAGCGCCGTAGATAGCCTGCCCATGATTTCCGCCTCCGCCAACCCGCCGAAAGGAGTGGTGGCATGAGCGCCCGCGATCTCATCCAGGAAGCCCTTCACTCGCTCGAAGCCAACAAGGGGCGCAGCCTGCTCACCATCCTGGGCATTGTCATCGGCATCGCCTCGGTTATCGCCATGACTTCGCTCATCGGCGGTATCCAAAACAGCCTGGTCAACAGTCTGGGCCTCAATGCGGCACGCATGGTGCAAATCTATTCGTCGCAAGAACTCACCGAGTCGGACATCGAGAAGCTTCAAAAACTGGTGCCGCAGATAGAGCAGATCGGCATTGTCGACAGCGCGTATACCGAGTATAAGACCGGCGATAAAAGCTATACCGTCATGGCACAGGGTGTCGATAGCGACATGCTCGACGCCGTGGGGGCCAGCAAGCTCGTTGCGGGGCGCACCTATTCCCAGGCCGAGTCCCAATCAGGCTCGCGCGTGGCGCTCATCAGCCGCAACGGCGCCGATCAGCTTTACGGCAACGAACAGGATGCGCTGGGGAAAACCATCAAGGTGTCCAACGGCGAGGTGCAGATTGTAGGCGTGATTGATGGCGGCAGCGACTCCATGGACTCGCTCACGCTGTATATGCCACGCGAAACTATCTCCGGACTGTTTGGCGACGAGAATCCTTCATTCCCCAGCGTGACGGCACTTGCCGCCGAGGGCACGGACATGGATGAGCTCTGCAAAACCATCGAGTCCAAGGTGCGCGCGATGAAGGGCATCGCGGAGGATGATGAGTACGACAGTGTATCGGCGACCTCCATGAAAAGCGCCATCGATGCGCTCAACTCATTTATGGGCGCGTTCTCGCTCATCATGGGTGCTGTCGCCAGCATCTCACTGCTTGTCGGCGGTATCGGCATTATGAATATGATGCTCACCAACGTGACGGAGCGCATTCGCGAGATCGGTATTCGCCGTGCCCTGGGCGCAAGTCGTCGCGATATCACCGCGCAGTTTTTGGCCGAGTCCTCGGCGCTGTGCGTCACCGGCGGACTGCTGGGTGTCCTGATTGGCTATCTGCTGGCATGGGGCCTCGCTATGTTTGCCTCCGGATCCGGGATTCTTGGCGAACTCGGTGCCAGCGGGCAAATCACACCGAGTTTTTCAATCGCCACGGTGCTGCTGGCCTTCGCCGTCTCCGTCGGCATCGGCGTAATCTTTGGCTTCTACCCCGCTCGCCGCGCGGCAAAGCTCGACCCGGTGGAGTGCCTACGCTACCAGTAAGCCACCACCAACAAGTTGCGGTGAATTAGGGACTAAATATGCTATCTAGCAGCAAAAACAGACACTATTTCACCGCAACTCATTGAAGGGCTGTTTGCGCCAGTTCCGGGCGTCGTCCTCGAGCTTTTGGCAGATGACGGGCTTGTGCGGGTCGAGCTTGCTCGGGGCGCTCCTCCTCGCGGGCGAGAGGGCGCGCAGGCGTGGCGAGCGCCTAGCGCGCGAGCTCCCGTAAGAGCGCGTCTTCCACTTCCCGAAGCGAAAGGGCCCCGCCTCCCTCGGCGGGACGGGCGACCACGATGCAGCGCGCTCCCGCGTCGCGCGCGGCGACGAGCTTCTCGGCCGTGCCGCCTACGGTTCCCGAGTCCTTGGTCACAAGCCACTGGGCGCCCACCTGCCGAAGCATCGCCTCGTTGAGCTCGCGGGTGAAGGGCCCCTGCATGCCGATGACGTGCGACGGCGAAAACCCCGCGTCGATGCACTTCGTTATAGCACCGGGCAGCGGGAGCACACGCACGAAGAAGCGCTCCGCGAAATCGGCGACACGCGTGTAGGGAGCAAGCTCCTTGCTCCCCGTCGTGAGAAGCGCGCGACCCGGGTTCTCGGAGAGAAAGCGCGCCGCGCAGGCGATTGACGCGACCGGCACGACGCCTTTGGGCAGCGCCTCGGCCGGGCGCGCAAGGCGCAGGCATCGTGCACCCACGGCGAGCGAAGCGGCCCGGATGTTGCCGCTTGCGAGCGTAGCGAAGGGGTGCGTGGCATCGACGACGATGCGCGCGCCGGAAAGCTCGCGCTCCATGTCGGCCTCGTCGAGCCTGCCCGCATGCACCTCGATGCCCGGAAGCTCGCCCAAAAGCTCGCCTCCGTACTCGGTTGCCGCGTAGGCACGGGCGGGGATGCCCGCCCCGCTCGCCCATTCGCACAGAAGGCGGCCCTCGGTGGTGCCGGCGAAGATGCGCAGCGCCGGCGCGGATGCGGGCGCCGTCACTTCGGGCCGCCTGGGCGCGTGATCTGGTAGAGCAGCGCGTTCATAATGGCGGCCGCCACGGTCGAGCCGCCCTTGCGACCCCTCGCGACGATGGCCGGCACGCGTCGCGCGAGTAGCTCCTCTTTCGCCTCGACCACGTTCACAAACCCAACCGGCACCCCAACGACGAGCGCGGGCGCGATCTTCCCCGCGTCCATGAGCTCGGCGAGGCGCAGAAGTGCTGTGGGAGCGTTGCCGACGGCCACGATGAGCGGACCCTCGATGCCGCAAGCTTTGTCCATGCTCGCAACGGCGCGAGTCGTGCCCGCGGCGCGCGCCGTTGCGGCGACATCCGGGTCGGCCATATAGCACACGGCCTGGCAGCCGATCTTCGCGAGCGCGGGCTTGCTTATGCCTGCGAGCGCCATGTTCGTGTCGGTGAGCACCGTGGCCCCTGCGCGCAGTGCGTCGAGCGCACAGTGCGCGGCGTCATGGGTGAACACGAGGGAATCGGCGTACGAGAAGTCGGCAGTGGTGTGGATGACGCGCTTCACGACGGGCTCTTCGAGCGGCGGGAACGTGCGGCCGCCGAGCTCTTCGGTGATGATTTCAAAGCTGCGCCGCTCGATGTCGCCGGGCGCCATCTCCTTGGAATCCATCTAGTACTCCACTCCTTCCCTTGCACATATCCCCTGCTCGTAGGGGTGTTTCTCGCACCGCATCTCGGTTATGTAGTCGGCCTTCTCCACGATCTTGCGGGAAGGCGCGCGCCCGGTGAGCGCTACTTCGACGCCGCGCGCGGACATATCGAGCGCGCGGTCCACGAGCGCCTCGTCGACAAGCCCCTTCGAAAGCGCGTCGAGCGCCTCGTCGAGCACGAGCAGCCCCTCCTGCGCGCCCTCGAGCTCGGCGAGCGCGGAAGCGAGGTTCCCATCGTGCAACTCGCGCGTCGCGGCAAGTTCTTCCGACGTCATGGACCAGGTAAACTTGTCCGACGCCTTCCCCGCGAACACGGGCACGCCGAAATGCTCGGCGAGCAGGCGCGCCTCCCCGCTTTCGCCGTCTTTCAGGAACTGCACAACGACGACGCGGCGGCCTGCGGCGAGCATGCGAAGGGCGAGCCCCATCGCCGCCGTGGTCTTGCCTTTGCCGTCGCCATGATACACGTGGATCATACGCCCTCCTCGATAATGCGGTAGACATACTCCATGTCGAGCGCCCCGCGCACGGAGTCGGCCAGGCGGTCGAACTCGCGCGCACGGTGATCGGCCGCGGACACCGCGCCCTCAGCACCCACGACGCTCTCGGGCAGGCCGCGCATGCGCGCGAGCGATCGCGCGAGGGCGAGTGCCACCCCCGGTTCGTCGAACAGGCCGTGGAGATAGGTTCCGAACACGTTTCCGCAGGCCGCGCCTTCTGGTTTGCCGCCAATCGTGCCCGCAGGGGCGCAGGAGACGGTCGTTTCGCCGTCGTGAATCTCGTACCCGCGCGCCGTCATGCCGTTCCACACCGAGAACGCGCCTTGGGCGCCCGTGATGCGCAGCTCCGACTGGGCGAGGCGCTTTTCCTCCTTGAACACCGTACTTGCAGGGATGAGCCCGAGCCCGCGCGCGGTGCCAACGCCTTCCCTGCCGTGCGGGTCGGAAAGCTCGTCTCCCAAAAGCTGGTAGCCTCCGCATATGCCGAGCACCGGCGTGCCCGCGCCCGAAAGCGCGCGTACACAGGCTCCGATGCCGCTAGCCGCAAGCCAGCGCGCGTCGTCGAGCGTGGTCTTCGAGCCGGGGAGCACCACCAGGTCGGGTCGGCTCAGATCGGTCGTCGAGGAAACGTAGCGCACGCCCACGCCGGGCACGCGCGAAAGCGGGTCGAAGTCGGTGAAGTTCGACAGATGCGGAAGGCGCACGACGGCGACGTCGATGACGCCGCGCGCCTCGCGGGCAGATAGGCGCGGCGCGAGCGAGTCCTCGTCGTCAAGGTCGAGCGTAAGATACGGCACGACCCCCACGACGGGAACCTCGCACATCTTCTCGAGCGGGGCCAAACCCGGGCGCAGGATTTCCACATCGCCGCGGAACTTGTTCACCACAAGCCCCCGCAAAAGCGCGCGGTCCTCGGGCGCAAGGAGCGCCACCGTGCCGTAGAGCTGGGCAAACACCCCGCCTGGGTCGATGTCGCCCGCGAGCAGCACGGGGGAGGACACGGCGCGCGCGAGCCCCATGTTGACGATGTCGTTTTCGGCAAGGTTGATTTCGACGGGGCTGCCGGCGCCCTCGATGACGATAACGTCGTTTTTCTCCGCGAGCGAATCGAACGCCTCCAAAATCTGCGGCATGAGCGCCTTCTTTCGCGCGAAGTAGTCCCTCGCAGCGAAGGCTCCCTGCGCCTTGCCGGCAACGATGAGCTGGCTTCGGTGGTCGCTTTCGGGCTTGAGCAGGATGGGGTTCATGCGCACATCGGGCGCGATGCCGCACGCCTCGGCCTGCATGATCTGGGCGCGCCCCATCTCGAGCCCGTCGGCCGTGACACCGCTGTTGAGCGCCATGTTCTGGCTCTTGAAGGGAGCCACGCGCAGGCCGTCCTGCGAAAGCACACGGCACAGCCCCGCCGCAAGCAGGCTCTTCCCCGCATTCGACATGGTGCCCTGGATCATGATGGGCTTCGCCCTACCCACGGGTATCGACCTCCTTCTCCGAGCCTCGGCCATCCGCGCCCGCCATAGCGCCGCTGCAAGAAGCGCCGCCCCGTTCGTCGGGTTCGCCTTCGCCCGAAGCGCCTTCCGCCCGAAGCGCGCGACTGAACGCCATCACAAGCCGGGCGTTCTCCTTGCGCGTGCGCACCGCGACGCGGCACCAGAAACGGGACAGTACCGAAAACGAGTCGCACGTGCGGACCAAAACCCCCTGTTTATACAGGCGCTCGGGGATGTCTTTCGCCGGCGTGCGGACTAAAAGGAAGTTCGCATCCGACGGCACGACGGAAAGCCCGAGCGAGGAGAGCTCGTGGGAAAGCCACGCTCGCTCGCCCGCCAGTACATCCCGCGTGCGCGAGACGTATTCGACGTCTTCCAGGGCGGCGATACCCGCGGCCTCGGCGACCGAGGAGACGGGCCATGCCTGCCCCGCCCGGCGAATCCCCTCGATGAGTTGGGCGTTTCCGCTGATCAGATATCCCAACCGTAACCCCGCCATTCCGTAGAGCTTGGTGAACGCGGAGAGCACGGCCACATGGCGCGAACACGCGGCGCGTGCGGCCACGCTCCTTTCGCGGGCGTCGGGCGCAAATCCGAGGAAGCACTCGTCCACGACGAGCAGCGCGCCCACCTGCTCGCAGCGGCAAGCCGCGGCATCGATCACGCGGGGGTCGACGAGGCGCCCCGTCGGGTTGTTCGGATTGCAGAGGTACGCCACGTCTCCCGGCCCCTCGATCGCGCGGGCGAAGGAGGCGGGCACGTCGAAGTCGTCCGCTTCGGAGAGCGGGAACTCCTGCACGCATGCGCCGTAGTACGATGCCGCCTCCGCATATTCAGAGAACGTCGGCGCGCACACGACGAGGCGTTTCGGGCGCACCGCCGCGGCGAGCCGCCAGATGATATCGGACGCGCCCGCGCCGCAGACGATAGTATCTTCGGGAATGCCCTGGGCGCGCGCTAGGGTGCGAACGAGGGCGCGGCTTTCCCTATCGGGGTAGGCGTCGATTCGAGAAAGCGCCTTGCAAGCTGCGGCGACGGCGAGCGGCGAGGGGCCTGCCGGATTCACGTTCACCGAGAAGTCGATGAGGTCGGAGGCGCCCCCTTCGCAACCGATGCCGAGCGATTGCGCGCTGCCCCCATGCGTACGGGCGCGCAGGATTCCCCCGGCAGCCCGGGACGCGGCGTGGTCTTCCCTCATACAATCGCCCCCACGGCGAGCACGACCGCCGCGCGCGCGGCGCCGAAGACGATGAGCGCGCATACGGACGCGGCGAGCATGAGCCTTGTCGCCCGGGCGATGTCGCCCCACTCGATTTCGCGGGACGCGTCGCCTATCGTCGGTTTCTCAACGAGCTTGCCGAAATACACCGCGGGTCCTGCCAGGCGCAGCCCGAGCGCGCCCGCACACGCTGACTCGGTCTGCGCCGCGTTCGGGCTCGCATGGCGACGCCTGTCGCGGCGCCAGATGCGCGCCGCCCCGCGCGCGTCGAGCCCGACGAACGGGCACACGGCGATCATGAGCAGGGCCGATAAGCGCGAGGGAATCCAGTTCACCGCATCGTCGAGACGCGCCGAGGCGCAGCCGAAGTCGATGTAGCGCTCGTTTTTGTAGCCCACCATGCTGTCGAGCGTGTTCACCGCCTTGTACGCCATGCCCAAGGGCGCACCCCCGATCATAAGGTAGAAAAGCGGCGCGATGACGCCGTCGCTCGCGTTCTCCGCCACCGTTTCCACGGCGGCGCGCGCGACGCCCTGCTCGTCGAGAACAGACGTGTCGCGTCCCACGATGAGCCCGACGGCTTCGCGCGCCGCGACAAGGCCGCCCTTCGAGAACGCGCGGGCCACGGCCAGGCTCTGGCGCCGCAACTCGCATGCCGCGAGAATCTGATAGCTCGCCCATGCCTCGGCCACGAAGCGCAAGCCGGAGTGAACCATGCCGCAAAGATGCAGGATTCCCCAGGTCAAAAGCCCACATGCAAGCGGAAGCGCCACGGCGAGCACAAGCCCTGCGGCGCGCGTGCCCGCGGACGTTTGCGGGAATGCGTCCCGCAGGCGGCCTTCGGCCCACGTGATCGCGCGCCCCATGGCGACGACGGGATGGGGAAGCCAGCGCGGGTCGCCGAAGGCAAGGTCTGCCGCGAACCCGGCGGCGACGGCAAGAATCGTCATCACCGGGCATCGCCCCCCGAAGCCGGGCGAACGTCGCGAAGGCAGCGCCCATCCCAGGTGGCGGCCCATGCGCCGCCCGGCTCGGTATGTACGTCGAAGTATCCCATTTTAGGGACAGCTAGCTCGGAGAGCAGCGCTTTCACGGTACCCGCGTGAACGACGAAGACGGCGCGCCCGCTCCCCTGGGCGCGCTCCGATTCGCACGCCTCCCGAAACGCCGCGACGACACGGCGGGTGAAATCGCTCTTGCCCTCGCCATGCGGGCAGCGCGTCTCGCACCAGGAGTCTACCCAGGCGCGGTAGCGCGCATCCTCTTTAAGCTCGGCGGCGCTTCGCCCCTCGAAGTCGCCGAAATCCATCTCGCGCAGACCGGGGCACGCCATAAGCTCCGCGTTCGGGAAGAGGATGCGCGCCGTCTGGTCGGTGCGAGCCATGCCGCTCGTGATAACACGGAACACGTCACGATCGCACGCGAGGTCGCGCAAAGCGCACTCGCCCACGCTCGACAGGGGCTCGTCGGTGCCCGCCCCGCTGTAGCGATGGTCTTCCGTGCCCGCCGTGGCACCATGGCGCACGAAGACGACTTCCAAAGGCGCGCCCGCACCCTGCGTCCCACGAGGCGCATCGGTAAGGTTTCCTTTGATGACCTGGGGAATCCCGCACGTCATGCGCACGACGACGTCGGCGCGCGCTGCGAGCGCGCATCCCAGACGCCCCGCGCGCTCGCGCCATTGGGCGTCTTCCGCACGCATGGGGACGACCCCCGAGCCGACCAAGGACAGAATCACTGCGTCGAAGCCGATCAGCCGCTCGAGCGCCCGGTCAGCGTCGAGCGCGCGTACAAGTTCCTCAGCACGGTACGCGACGCGGCCGGCAAAAACCGCGGGCACACCGCCCTCCGCAAGCTGCGCCGCGTCGACGAAATCGTCCGCCGCGAACCCGAGCTTTTCGCACATGAAGGTCCTCTTCCCCGAATGCGCGCCACCTACCACGAGAATCATAGGAGCATGCCCCCCGCCACCAGCATGGCAAGCATCGCGAGCTCGGCCCATTGCAGAAACCATCCGGCCAAATCCCCCGTCACCCCGCCGAAGCGGGACAGGGCAACATGGCGGTACCACGCGAGCGCCAAAAGCCCCGCCACCGCCATAAGGGCGCCGACGGCCTGAGCGCACGCGACCATCCCTGCAGCCGAAGCCGCAGCGAAAGCGCAAAGCGGCACGACGATCGCCGCGCGCTTCTTCGAAGGCGAGAGCCCCGCGGCCATGCCGTCCGCCCGCGCGGCAGGCCAGCATTCAACGGCGAGCCCCGAAAGCGCGCGGGAGAACACGAGCGAGCACAGAAGCGCGAGGAACGTCCCCGCCGTAAGCGGCAGCGCGGTGAACAGGGAAAACTGCAGAATAAGGTACACAACAACACCGATGACCCCGAAGGCGCCCGCCCGCGGGTCGTGCATGATCTCGAGCTTTCGCTCGCGTGGGGCCCAACTTGCAAGCGCATCGGAGGTGTCGCAGAGCCCGTCTAGGTGGATGCCTCCCGTCACCGCCACAGGCAGCGCCGCGAGCACGGCTGCGACGATGGTCGCGGGCACGCCGAGCAGGTTCGCCACGTACCCCCACGCCGTCATGAGGAAGCCTTCCGCAAGGCCCACCAGGGGAAACGCGGCAAGCGCATGGGTTGATCCGAAATCGGTCCAGGCCGATTTTGGGACGGGGATGCGCGAGAACGTTCCGAACGCCGCGCCGATTGCCTCTGCTATCTTCACCTTGAAGGTCCTTCGCCTTTCATCCACACGGGAATCCCGCATACCACTTCGACTGCACGGTCGGCCAGCGCCACCACACCCGCGTTCACGCGCGCGAGCGCGCGCCTCCATGCCTCGGTCCCCTCATCGTAGCGCATCCCATCGGCGAACACGTCGACGGTGACCACCACCGTATACGCAGCGGCCTGAGCGAGCCGTTCGATGCCTCCGAGCACCTCGCGCGCCGCAGCGTCGGGGTCACGTGGGGACAAGCTGCCTTCCGCGAAGAGCTCGTTCGCAACCAGGTTGCCCACGTCCTCCAAAAGAAGCGTGCAGCCGCACGGAAGCCCGGACGCTGCGGCGCCCACGTCACGCGTGCGCTCGAGGGTGGAAAACCCCTTGCCATCGCGCAGCGCCCGATGGCGCGCGATGCGGCGGGCGCCCTCTTCCCCGAAGGGCTCCATCGTTGCCAGGTACACGCGAGGGCCGTCGTGCCCGAGGCACAGGGACTCGGCATAGGCGCTCTTGCCGCTCGCGGCGGCGCCGATAACGAACGTCACCGTCATTTCCCGGCCTCGAAATGCTCGTAAGCAGCCATGCCAGTCGCCGTGAACGTCTTCCCATCCCGGTACACGCGCAACGCCGAATCCAGAAGGGGCAGATACGCCATGGCGCCCGCGCCCTCGCCCAAGTGCATGCCTGCGTCGAGGGGTGCCTTTATGCCGAGCTCGCGAAGGAGCTCCTGGCTTGCGGGCTCGCTTGATGCGTGCGTGCCCACGAGGTAGCCCATGGCGTTGGGGCACAGGCGCGCCGCGCACAGGGCCGCCGTGCAGGATATGACCCCGTCGAGGAGCGCCGGCGCCTTCGAGGCCGCGGCCCCCAGGTAGAAGCCGCACATCGCCGCGATGTCGAAACCGCCCACCTTCGAGAGTACGTCGATCGGGTCGGCGGGATCGGGCGAGTTCGCGTCGATAGCGCGCTCGACCACGTCGCGCTTGCGCGCGAGCGAGGCGTCCGAGAGCCCCGCGCCGCGCCCGACGAGGCTCCGCGCATCCGCCCCGATGAGCACTGCGGACACCGCCGCCGAGGTGGTCGTGTTGCCGATGCCCATCTCGCCCGCGGCGAGAAGGCGCACGCCGGCGCGGGCAAGCCCGCACGCGACGGCGATTCCAACCTCGATCGCGCGCACGGCCCCATCGCGAGACATGGCGGAGCCGTGCGCGATGTTGCCGCTCCCCCGCCGCACGTTCGCGCGCACCATGCGCGCGTCTTCTATGCCCCGGGCCATACCCACGTCGACGGGCACAACATCGGCACCCGCGAACGCCGCCATGCGGCAGGCGCTCGTGGCCCCCTCGCACATGTTGCGCGCGACGGCTCGCGTCACGTCTTGCCCGCTTTGCGACACGCCTTCGGCAACGACCCCGTTGTCGGAGAAGAATACCGCGAGCGCACGGGGAAACTCGGCCACCTCGGCGCTCCCCTGAGCTGCGGCGATACACGCGACGGCATCTTCAAAGTCGCCCAATCCCCCCAAGGGGTGCGCGATGGAGTCCCACGCGGCGTACGCGGCGGCGCGGGCGCACTCGTCTGCGGGCGCGATCCGGGAGAGCGCGGCTTCGAGCACGGCGCCCGGCGCCGACGAGAACGCGTGCTCGACTTCCTCGCGGATGCAGGCAAGCGCGGTTTCGGTTGCTTCAGCCATGCCGTCTCCTCTCTGCGAACGACGCTGCGGCAGACGCGAACGCGCGCGCAACGTCGGGGTTCGCAGGATAGTACACATGCGGGAAGCCCGCAACCAGGGACGGGGTGGTCGTCATGCACGGCCAGCCCTTGTCGCGCCGGGGCTTCTGCGCCCAGAAGTCGCCGCCCGGGCAGGTGGACTGCCAGTAGTGGAACTCGTGCGCGCGGATGCGTGTGCCGCGCGGCCCATAGAGCCCGTCGCGTTGGGAAGTGAGCTCCACGTACCCGAAATGGGACAGCCTTCCCCCGTTCTCGCTTGCGCCCTCAAGGGCGCCCGCAACAGGCCAGCGCCGCCCCTCGTTATCGGCGATTTCGCGCTGCAGGTACAGAAATCCACCGCATTCGGCGACCGTCGGCATGCCGGATTCCACCGCATGCCGCACCGCCTCGCGCATCGGCACGTTCTCGGAGAGTTGCCGCGCATGGAGCTCCGGGTAGCCGCCTCCCAGATAGAGGGCGCTTGTCCCCCGGGGCAACTCGCTATCACACAGGGGGCTGAAAAAGGCCAGCTCGCAACCCAGGTCCTCGAGCGCGCGCAGGTTCTCCTCGTAGTAGAACGAGAACGCCTCGTCACGCGCGACGGCGACGATGGGCCGCGCTCCCGCGATCGACTCCAACCGGTAAGGTTCCTCGCAGATATCGGGTGCCGTCGCCGCTATTTCGAGCAAGCGGTCGACGTCGATGCTCTTTTCCACCAGCTCGGCCATCTTGTCGATGCGCGCGGAGAGCCGCTCGACCTCGTCGGCGGTCACAAGCCCCAGATGCCGGTTTTCGAGCGAGAATGCCTCATCGGCGGGGATATTACCCAAAACCGCGACGCCCGTGTGCTTCTCGATCGCAGGCGCCGCGTAGGCGCAAGCAGCGGCGCTCGTCTTGTTCAGCACGACGCCGCGCACGTTCGCACAAGGCAGGAACTCGGCGATGCCGCGGATTACGGCGGCGAGCGATAAAGACGCCCCGCGCCCGTTCACCACTAAAACGACTGGCGTTTCCGTGTCGCGCGCAACCTGGTAGCTGCTCGCGTCGGCCACGCCGGGCGCCATGCCGTCGTAGAAGCCCATGACCCCCTCGAGCACCGCGATATCCGCGCACGCGGCGCCGCGTGCGAGCAGGGCGCGCAGCGTCGGGGCGTCGGTGAAGAAGCCGTCTAAGTTGCCCGAGCGCGCGCCCACGACGCGGCGATGAAAGAGCGGATCAATGTAGTCGGGGCCGCATTTGAAGGCCGCGCATGCGAGGCCGCGGCGCGCGAGCGCGCGCAGGAGCGCGCACGTAACGACCGTCTTGCCGCTCCCGCTCGAGGGCGCAGCGACCATGAAGCGCGGGATGGACGTGCTCACCGGGCGCCGCCTTCCCCACCTGCACCACGCGCGCTGACGAGGAACACGGGGTTTTGCGCCCTCATAAGATGGTGCGAGCCTACAGCCTCGGCGCGGGCGGCCGACACCTGGCACGCCTCGAACCCCTTAAAGCGCGAACCCGAGAGGAGCGCGCACGCCTCGGTGAGCGTCTCAACGGTGACGCATGGCACGCACAGGCGAACCTGCGAGTTCTTCTCGAGCGCCGCCTCCACGATAGAGGGAAGCTCGCCCGCGCTCCCGCCGACGAACACGGCGTCGGGGACGGGCAGTTTCGCGAGCGCTTCGGGGGCGACACCGGGGACCGCATGCACGTTGCCGCACCCGAATGCATCCGCGTTCTCTCGGATGAGCCGCACGCCGGCCGCGTTGCGCTCGACCGCCCATACCGACCCCGCTCGCGCGACGAGCGCAGCCTCGATCGACACGCTCCCCGTGCCGGCTCCGACGTCCCACACGGTGTCGGTAGCGGTAAGGCGCAGCTTCGCGAGCGCGACGGCGCGCACCTCCTGTTTGGTCATGGGAACGTCGCCGCGGATGAAGAGCTCGTCGGGAATGCCCGAGGAAGCGTACGGCCACCGGGAGCTCGCGGCGCGAGATGCGCTAGAGCCCACAGGCGACCCGGCGCCGCCTGCGAAATCGATAAGCATCACGTTCAAGTCATCGAACGTCTGACCTGCTATTTCACTTGCGGTCGCACAGGTGATGCGCTCGTCGGGGTACGACAGGCGCTCGGCCACCGTCACGCGCGCGTCCCCGAAGCCCGCCTGCACAAGCTCGCCCGAAAGCCGCGAGGGGTCTTCCCCGCCCGACGTGGCGAGGAAAAGCTCACCTGCGCGCTCGGCCTCGGCCACGATGTCGCACGCCACGCCGTGAGCGCTCGCGAAGCGCCAATTCTGCCATGGACGCGCGAGGCGCGCGGCGAGATACGATGCTGAGCTTATGCCGGGAATGACGCGCACGGCTACCTGCGCGTCGCCGGAGAGCGCCTCCACCAGGCGGCGCGCGCCGCTGAACAGCCCAACATCGCCCGTCATCACGACCACGGCGCGCTGCCACGACGCCGCATCGGTGAGCGCGGCGACGATGTCCGCCGTCTTCACGAGCTCGCATCTCACCACGTCGGGCGGCACGTCGATGCCGACAAGCGCGCGATGAGCGCCGATGACCACGTCGGCGATGTCGATCGCGTCGAGCGCCGCGCGCGAGAGCAAGTCGGGGTTTCCGGGCCCCGCCCCGATGATCGTTACCTTTCGCATGGAATCTCCCGATACCCGCGCGGCGTAACCATACGGCCGCCCACGAGCTTCGTGTCCGCGTTGCCGACGAACACGGTGGTGAACATGTCGGCGTCGATCTCTTCCAGCTCGGAGAGCCTGCACATGCCCGACTGCTGCCCCTCGCGCCCGATGTTGCGTACCCAGCCGCAGAGCGTGTCGGGGGCCTTCCATTCGAGCATAATCTTCGCCGCGCGTGAGAGCCTGTCGGCGCGCTTTCTGCTGCGCGGGTTGTACAAACAGATGCAGAAGTCGGCGCTCGCCACGGCGGCGAGCCTGTGCTCGATGACCTCCCACGGTGTGAGCAGGTCGGAGAGCGACACGACCGCGAAGTCGTGGGCAAGCGGGGCGCCGAGCACCGCCGACCCGCTCTGAGCCGCGGTGGCCCCGGCGATAACTTCCACGTCTACATCGGGGTAGTCCTCCGCAAGCTCCAGCACGGGGCTCGCCATGCCGTACACGCCCGCGTCACCGCTGCACACGAGCGCCACGGCTTCTCCGCTCTGCGCGCGCGAAAGCGCCAGGCGGCACCGTTCGACCTCGTGCATCATCGGCGTCGCGAGATGCGCCGCGTCGGGCACGGCGGCGAGCGCGAGCTCCACGTATTTCGTGTACCCCACAACGATGTCGGCCGCCTCGAGCGCGCGCCGGGCCGCAATCGTCATGCCATCGGGGCCGCCCGGGCCGATCCCCACCACGAAGAGCTTTCCCATCACCGCTCCTTAAACGAAAGTTCGATAGTTACCTTGGAAAACGCGACGGTCACGCCGCCGTGAGCGAGCTTCGGGAAGATAAGTTTGCCCCCGTCCGCGAGTGCCGCGCGCTCGCACACGTTGTCGACCCCAACCGTCGCGCGCACGAAATCAGATGGCGAAACGCTGCCTTCGACCTGCGACAACTCCTCTGCGGAATACGTCGCAAGCGGGATATTGCGCGCGCGGCAGAAGGCGAGCAGACCCTCCTCGTGCGCCTTCACGTCGATCGTCGCCGCCTCGCGCACGGCCAAAGGCGAGATACCCGCCTGCCCGCACGCGAGAAGAAACGCCTCCTCGATCGCTTCGGCGCACGCACCGCGACGGCACCCTATGCCCGCAACGATGCAGGGCACGACAAGGCGAAGCGGCTCGGGCGCAGGCGCCTGCGCCCGCACGCCGGCCGGCTTCCCCGTCTCACCGACGGGCACGACCTCGCCTGTTGTCTCCGCCGCGCGAACGGACGCACCTGCATTCGCGCCAGCGAACGGCGACACGACGATATCGGCCAGAGCGCGGTCGGACGCAATGTCAACCCCCTCAGGCAGCTGTCCCGAAATCGGCATGTCGGAATAGAGCGTCACGCGCCCGCCCGAAAGCAGCCGCGCCGACACTCGCTTGATGGCCTCGGGATTCGAAACGGCGAGCCCCGCACAGCGCGCCCACGTATCCACCGCCCACACGCCGCGGACGTCGGTCGCCGTGGTGATGACGGGGATGGCCCCTGCCGCGCGTGCCACAGTTTGCGCAAGGTCGTTCGCACCGCCCAAATGCCCCGACAAAAGCGGGACGGCAAAGCGCCCCGCCTCGTCGATCACCACAACCGCAGAATCGGTTGCCTTCGAGGCGACATGCGGCGCGATCGCCCGCACGGCGATGCCCGCCGCGCCCACGAACAGAAGCGCGTCCGACGCTTCCCACGCGAGCGCCGTCCATGTGCGCAGGTCGGCCTTCCCCTCGCCGAACCCGCGCGAAACGGAAACGTCCCAGCCAGGGTCATCTTCACCTGTCTGCGCGCAATCGGAAAGCGCGCGTGCGGTGCGCTGCGCCAACGCATACCCCCTCTCAGTGAACGCTATGCAGGAAATCCTCATCTAGCGCACCACCATCGTTGAGAAGTAGCTGCCCCGATCGGGCACATCGTCGAGCAAGCGGTACATGCGCTCGCCCGGAAGCCCACAGTCCTCTACGAGCTCGGCACCGTCGAAGGTGCCCTCCTCGCGAAGGATGCGCTTCGTGTCCGCAAGCGAGTGGCGCGCCTTCATAGCCACCTTCGTCCCTGGCCAGCCGATTGCGCGGCCCACCCCATACAGCACGCCTTTACTCATACGTCGCCCCCAATTCCCCGATAACTGCATCGGCGCCCGACGTGCGGAAAAGCTCGCGGCGCTCGGCGTCGAACACGACCGCGGCGATGTCGCATGCGCCCGCCGCGCGGCGGCGCAACCTGTCCTCGATTGCCGCAGCGAGCGAGGCGCGCGCAGCGTCCCCCACGCCGGCGGCCTCGATTACCTCGAGCGCCACCGTGGTCGTGACGGACGTCATGATCTCGCGCACGGTCTTCGCACCCGCGCCGGCCATGGCCGCGTGGGCGGCCAGAATCTCCGCGCGGCAGTCGGCGGTACGCGAATGGGTGTCCATGATGCCGCCCGCGACCTTCACCAACTTGCCGATGTGTCCCACAAGAAGGACATTGGTGAATCCCTCGCGAACGCAGCAATCAATCGCATCGCCCACAAAGTTGGAGATGAAGACCACCGGCGCACCGTTTAGGTGGAAATGCCCCGAGATGAACTGCCCGCCGTAGTTGCCGGGCGTGAGCACGACTCCGCGCCGCCCCATAGCCGCATGCTGCCGGATCTCGAGCTCGATGCTGTCGCGCAAGGCAGCGAGACTGCGAGGCTCGACGATGCCCGTCGTGCCCAGGATGGAGATGCCGCCCTCTATCCCCAGGTGCGGGTTGAAGGTCTTTTCGGCAAGGGAAACGCCCTCGGGTACCGAAATCGTCACAGCAATATTTCCAGAAAAGCCGTGCGCGGCGCACACCTCGCGCACCGCCGAAGTGATCATCGCGCGCGGCGTCGCGTTGATGGCGGCCGCCCCCACCGGCTGCTCGAGCCCGGGCAACGTCACGCGCCCCACGCCCACGCCGCCATCGACGGAAACTTCCGATTCGTGCGCGGGCACGTCCTTGCTGTCCGTAACACCCGTGCCCGACCCCGAATGTTCCACGCGCGCGTACACGAGCACGCCGTCGGTCACATCGGCATCGTCGCCTGCGTCCTTACGCACGGCGCACTGGGCGCACCCCTCGCCGATGCATGCGTCGACCACGTCCGTCTCGACGGGCAGCCCGCCGGGGGTGACGATCGACACGAGGCCGACGGGCTTTCGTGACAAGAGCATCTCGCAGGCTGCCTTCGCCGCGAGCGCGGCGCAGCTCCCCGTGGTGTAGCCGCAGCGCAGGCGGGTCGTCCCAGTATATATGTAGTGCTCGAAGGCCACGCTAGCTGCTCGCCTTCCGATACCCCGTGGCAAACGAAGGGTCGTAAAGCTTGCTGCGCTCGTACGACTCCGCTTGCGCGCCGTTGTGCGCAAGCCCGCCGCGAGCCCCGAGCACGCGGCCCACCACCACGAGCGCCGTGCGGTCGATGCCCTCTCGCGCGCCCGCATCGGCGAGCGTGCCCACTGTGCATCGCACCACGCGCTCCTCAGGCCAGGTCGCCTTGTACACGAGCGCCGCCGGCTCGTCGGAGCTGCGGCCCGCGGCCAAAAGCTCAGCGGAAAGCTCGGCGAGCATACCCGAGCTCAGGAAGATGACCATAGTCGAGCCGCTTTCCGCCATGGTGCGCATGCCCTCGCCCGCGGGCATAGGGGTACGTCCGGAAAGCCGCGTGATCACGACCGACTGGCTGATTCCCGGCAGCGTGTATTCCTGGCGAAGCGCCGCCGCGGCACCGCAAAAGCTCGACACGCCGGGCACTACCTCGTAGTCCACGCCGCGCGCGTCGAGCGCGTCCATCTGCTCCTGGATGGCGCCGTACAGGCACGGGTCGCCCGTGTGCAGGCGCACCACTTCCTCGCCCCGCGCATCTGCCGCGCACATCACGTCGAGCACTTCCTCCAAGGTCATGTGCGCGCTGTCGTAGACGATGCAGGATTCCTTGCACTCAGCGAGCAGCTCGGGGTTCACAAGGCTTCCCGCCCAAACGACCACGTCGGCTGCGCGCAGAAGGCGCGCCCCGCGCAGGGTGATAAGGTCGGCGGCGCCCGAGCCTGCGCCAACGATATGAATCATCCGAGCCTTCCCTTCCCGTTTCTCATCGCAACCGTTTACGCCGCCATTCGCGCAGCGGGCAAAACACGGCGCCTGCGGCGGCAATCGGCGCAAATACGCAGGCAGGAGGCGCAATGCCGCCCGCCCTGGCTTTGACACGTTCACAAGTGCCCACTATCATAGTAAAAGATTCGGCAACGAGCATATGACAATCGGATAAAAGGAAATGACCGGCGCGGCGCCCGCACAGCCCGCGCTGGCTTGCGGAGGGAACCAGGTGGGAATCCTGGGCAAGGGACATTACTGTATAGGACGCGCGGGCGAACCGCCTCGCGCCCCAAGCCAGACTGCTTCGCCTTTTCCTCACGGCATCGCCGTGGCGTTAGCTCCTTGTGAACCCCGAGGGGCGCGCTTTTCTTTCGCTTGTGCCGACAAGCAACTGTCGCCGGGGGACCGGCAAACCGAGGAAAGGAAAAACCATGTCCGACCAGATGTCACGCCGCGGCTTCATGGGCGCCGCAGCAACCGGAGCCTTCGCGCTCGCCGGAGTCGCGCTCGCGGGCTGCTCCAACACCTCCGCGAGTTCCGAGAAATCGAGTGAAAAGGAGAAGGCCGTAAAGCCGGTCATCCTCGTCACGAGCTTCGGCACGAGCTACAACGACTCGCGCCACATCACCATCGGCGCCATCGAAGACGCTATCCGCGAGAAGTACTGGCAGGACTACGACATCCGCCGCGCCTTCACCGCGCAGATCATCATCGACAAGCTGAAGAAGCGCGACGGCATCACGATCGACAACATGACCGAGGCGCTCGACCGCTGCGTGGAAGACGGCGTGAAGGAAATCGTCGTGCAGCCGACGCATCTCATGGGTGGCCTGGAATACACCGACGTGAAAGACGAGCTCGACAAGTACGCCGACAAGTTCGACAAGATCTCGCTCGGCGACCCGCTGCTCACCTCCGACGACGACTACAAGAAGGTGGCCGCAGCCATTAAGGAGAACATGGCGTCCTTCGACGACGGCAAGACGGCGCTGTGCCTCATGGGTCACGGCACCGAAGCCGATTCCAACGCCGACTATGCCAAGATGCAGGAAGTGTTCAAGAACGAGGGCTTGACGCAGTTCTTCGTCGGCACCGTCGAGGCTGAACCGACCTGCGAGGATGTTATCGCCGCCGCGAGCGCCGCAGGCTACAAGAAGGCCGTGCTCGCGCCGTTCATGGTGGTCGCGGGCGACCACGCGAACAACGACATGGCAGACGAGACCGACCCCGACAGCTGGGCTGCGAAGTTCGTGGCCGCCGGCTTCGAAGTGACGTGCCTGCTCCAGGGTCTGGGACAGAACGTCGCGGTCGACGACATCTACGTCTCGCACGTGGACGACGCCATCGCCAAGCTGTAAACTCGCCGCGCACGGGGGCGCCGGTCGCGTCCCCGTGCAACGGGCATGCGCCTTCCCCGACCGACGGCGCATGCCCGTTGCATTCGCGTCCCGCCCGCCTACCGCACGGCGCGGGAAGTCGAACCGATTGAAAGGAACCCCTCCTTGTTGAAGAAAACCCTCGTCTTCGCCCTGTCGGCGGCGCTTCTCGCGTTCTCGCTCGCCGGCTGCGCCGGAAATTCAAGCGACAGCGCAAAGGCAAGCGATGCCGATTCCCAGGAAAAGACCGAACAGGTGGCCGATGCACCCGAGGGCGCAAGCGCTGCCCCCATCACCGCCGACAAGGTGGCCGACGGCACCTATCCGATCACCGTAGATTCCAGCTCAAGCATGTTCAGGATTGTGGACGCCCAGCTCATCGTGGAAAACGGCTCCATGCACTGCGTGATGACGCTTTCCGGCACGGGCTACGGCAAGCTCTTCATGGGCACGGGCGACGAGGCTGCCGCCGCGAGCGAGGCCGACTTCATCCCCTATGTGGAAAACGCGGAAGGCAAGTACACCTACGACGTGCCCGTTGAAGCGCTCGACGAGGACACCGACTGCGCCGCGTGGAGCATTAAAAGGGAGCGGTGGTACGACCGCACGCTCGTGTTCGAATCCGCCGGCGTCGATCTGCGCGCCGACGCACTGAAGTAACGCCATGCGGTCGATTCTTCCCAAGGGGGAAAGCAGGAAGCGCCGCAGCATCGCGGCGCGCGCGATCGCCTGCGTTCTCGTCGCCCTGCTCGCGCTTCCCTTCGCGGGGTGCAGTGCGAGCCCGAACGCGACCGGTGATATGGCAGGCTCTCAGGAATACACTGTGAGTGTCTCGCTTTCCGGCGGGTCAGGGCGCGCAAGTATCGCCTCACCCACCAAAATTGTGAAGGCTGGCGACACCTACACCGCGACCATCACCTGGTCGAGTTCGAACTACGACAAGATGACCGTCGACGGCGTGGACTACGCGCCCGTAAACGACGGCGGCAACTCCACGTTCGAGATACCCGTCACGCTCGACGAGGACATCGCCGTGTCGGCCGAGACCGTCGCCATGTCGACGCCGCACACCATCGAATACACGCTCCACTTCGACTCATCCACCATGAAGGAGAAAACGGGCGACGATGCAAGCGGCGGCTCCCCTGCGGGAACGGCTTCAAGCGCCGCGGCTGACTTCCACAACGCCGATTTGGGCTGCGGCTGGGAGCCGACGGGGGCGCTTCAGCTTGAATACGCCAAGCACTTCACTGTCGACGAGTTCGAAGGCGGCCTGCGGCTTATCTGCGTTTCGAACGGGGAGCGCTTCCTCGTGGTGCCGCAAGATGCGAAGGTACCTGATGGGTTGAGCTCCGACATCGCGGTCATAAGGCGCCCCGCCGACAAGGTGTACCTCGTGTCGTCGGCGACGATGTGTCTGGTCGACGCGCTCGATGCAAACGACAATATCATCATGTCGGGCACGAAGGCTAACGATTGCTCGGTCGCGGGCTTCAAAAGCGCGCTCGAAAGTGGGGCGATCGCCTACGGCGGCAAGTACAGCGCGCCCGACTACGAGCGAATATCGGCCTCGGGCTGCACGCTCGCCATCGAGAACACCATGATCAACCACACGCCCGATGTGAAGGAAAAGCTGCAGAAGCTCGGGCTCGTCGTGCTCACCGAACAGTCGTCGAGCGAGCCCGAAGCACTCGGGCGCGTCGAGTGGATTAAGCTTTTCGGCGTCCTGTTCGACAAGGAAGACGAAGCCGCGCACCTGTTCAACGAGCAGAAGGCCCGCGTCGAGCAAACGTCGAGGCTCGCGTCGTCAGGTAAAACCGTGGCGTATTTCTACATTAACTCGAACGGGGCCGCCGTCACGCGGCGGGCGGGCGACTACGTGGCGCAGATGATCGAGCTTGCAGGCGGCAACTACGCGCTCGATGACGCGCAGACGGCGTCGACGTCAGGTTCGTCAGTAACGCTCGAAATGGAGCGCTTCTACGCGACGACGAAGGATGCCGACATCATCGTCTACAACGGCACCATCGACGAATCGGTTGCCACCTTGAAAGACTTCGTAGGCAAAAACGCGCTATTGTCGCAGTTCAAAGCTGTAAAGAACGGCAACGTCTGGGTCACAAGCGCCGACATGTACCAGCAGATGACTTCTACCGCCGACATTATCGACGAGCTGCACGGGGCGTTCACCGGCGATGACGCGAGCGACTTCCATTATCTGAGGAAGCTTGGCTAGCGTCATGAGAAGCCGGCTTTCCATGACATACGACGAATCGGGACGCGCCGCGCGGTGTCGCGTCGTGACGGCGCTGCTCGCTGTTGTCCTCATCGTGCTCGTCGGGGCCAACCTGTGCATCGGGAGCGTGCTCGTGCCCGCAGACCACATCCCCGGCATCCTTTCGGGCGGCGCGGCCAATTCCATGGAAAGCCAAGTCATCTGGGAGATTCGCCTGCCGCGCGTGCTTTCAGCCGTGCTTCTCGGCGGGGCACTTTCGCTCTCCGGGTTCCTGCTGCAGACGTTTTTCAACAACCCCATCGCCGACCCGTTCATCTTGGGCGTCTCCTCGGGCGCAAAGTTCGTCGTCGCGCTTACGATGATCGTGCTTTTGGGCGCAAACCAGGCCATGTCCTCGCCGGCCATAGTGGCCGCAGCGTTTCTGGGCTCGCTTATCACCATCGGCTTCGTGCTCCTCATCGCACGGCGCATAAGTTCCATGGCCATGCTCATCGTGGCGGGCGTCATGGTGGGATACATCTGCTCGGCGGCGACGAACTTCCTCATCGCCTTCGCCGACGACCAGTCCATCGTGAACCTGCACAACTGGTCTTTGGGTAGCTTCTCGGGTTCGAGCTGGAACGACGTCGCGGTCATCGCGGTCGTGGTGATCACCGTGAGCGCATGCGTATTCGCGATATCGAAGCCCCTTTCCGCCTTCCAGCTGGGAGAAGCCTACGCAAAAAGCGTCGGCGTGAACGTCGCACGCTTCTGCGTGGTGCTCGTCCTTCTAGCGAGCATGCTCTCCGCCTGCGTGACCGCGTTCGCTGGTCCGGTGTCGTTCGTAGGCATCGCGGTTCCGCATCTCGTTAAGTCGGCGCTGAAGTCATCGAAGCCCATCCGCGTGATTCCTGCGTGCTTCTTGGGAGGCGCCATCTTCTGCGCGGGCTGCGATTTGATCGCGCGCACGCTGTTCTCCCCCGTCGAGCTTTCCATCAGCGCCGTCACCGCCATCTTCGGCGCGCCGGTGGTTATCGCGCTCATGCTGAAGAAGCGGGTGAGGTAGATGGGGGAATTCGTGCCGCGGCCCAAAACGCTCGGAGGGGACATTCCATGCTTAGACAGTCCTAAGCTTGCACGAAAGCGCCAGAAGACACTTTCGGCTCGTGCGGAACTGCGCGCGGAACGCCTCCTTCGAGCGGAGTCGAACCTCGAAACCCCGGTCGAAACGCAGGCTGACGGAGCGCCGCTTTTCCGCATAAGCGACCTGTCGGCGGGCTACGACAAGAAGGTCGTAGTCGAAGGCGTCGATCTGGAGGTTCGCGCGGGCGACGTCGTGGCACTCATCGGGCCGAACGGCTCGGGCAAGTCGACCATCTTGAAAACCATCACACGCCATCTGGCACCGCTTGCCGGCGCGGTCGAGCTCGACGGGCGGGAGATTTCCCGATGGAAGACGGCGGAGTTCGCAAGGAACCTTGCCGTTATGCTGACAGATCGCCCCCGGACCGAGCTCCTCACCTGCCGCGATATCGTAGAGGCGGGAAGGCATCCCTACACCGGGCGAATGGGCACACTCACGCCCGATGACCATAATCGGGTCGACGAGGCCATGAAAACCGCACATGTGGAAGGGCTCGCCGAGCGCGACTTCATGCAGATAAGCGACGGGCAACGCCAGCGCGTCATGCTCGCACGCGCCATCGCGCAGGATCCGCGTGTGCTCGTGCTCGATGAGCCCACGTCGTATCTCGATATCCGCTACCAGATCGACCTGCTGCGAATACTTCGCCACCTTGCGAAATCGCGGAATGTTGCTGTCATCATGTCCATCCACGAACTCGAGCTCGCGCAGAAAAGTGCCGACAAGGTGATTTGCGTGAAGGACGGCCGGGTCTTCCGCGCCGGCGCACCCGAGGACATATTCACGCGCGAGACGATTGGCGAGCTCTACGGCCTTCAACATGGCACCTTCAACGAGCGCTTCGGCAGCGTGGAAATTGGGCGCCCACACGGCGATGCGCACACGTTCGTCATCGCCGGCGCAGGTACGGGATCAGCTGTGTTTCGCCAGCTAATCCGGCAGGGCAAGGCGTTCTACGCGGGCGTTCTGCACGAAGGGGACATCGACTGCGAGCTTGCGCGCGACCTGGCGACGGAATGCGTGGCCGAGCGCGCCTTCGAGCCGATCGGGGATAAAACCATAGCCCGCGCCAAAGAGCTCCTCGTCCACTGCGCGCGTCTTATCGTGTGCCCCGCCGCCTTCGGCACCATAAACGCCCGCAACGCAGAGCTCGTCGAGTTCGCACGATCGCATGGTATCGAGGTCATGCGAGCGTGCGAAGGCGCATCGGAGGATTCCATTGGATACGCCTAGGCGCGGCCCAAGAAATCGTCCGCATCCCCATCTGACACTATTTCACCGCAACTTAGAAGGTGTCGGCGTATAACGCTTCACCCCAAATTAAATTGATTCGTTGAATAGACACATTCCAAATCTTTAGACTTCGTTTAATCTACAAGTGGGTATTATCACACATTAAGCACACGTGAAAGGATATACCCATGTCGCTTACACAGTCAGCAGAGCGTGCAGCGCTTAACAAGCTCATCGATTATCTCGACGACAACCCGCAAGAAAACATCGACAAAATCATGGACCTCGTGAACAAGCTGGTCCCCAATCGCGTATTTCCTGTACAGCGAGAGGCATTCACCAATGTCATCAAGAGCCGCGGCAATTGGTATGACCTGATCATGCGTGTGTTCAGCCTTAATCCCCAGATGCGAACCAAACTGCTTAAGACCCTCATTGTCGACGCCAACCTGCTTGCTTGGCCAGAGCAGGAAAAGAACCGCGAAAAGTACCAGTGCAACGTTCCGTGGGCCATCCTGCTCGATCCCACGAGCGCCTGCAACCTGCATTGCACGGGCTGCTGGGCCGCCGAGTACGGCTACAAGCAGAATCTCTCGTTCGAAGACATCAACTCTATCGTTACGCAGGGCAAAGAGCTCGGTACGCATATCTACATCTATACCGGCGGCGAGCCGCTCGTCCGCAAGCACGACCTGATCAGAATTTGCGAAAAACATCAGGACTGCGTGTTTCTCTGCTTTACCAACTCCACGCTGATCGACGAGGCCTTCTGCGACGATATGATTCGCGTAGGTAATTTTGTCCCCGCCATCAGCGCCGAGGGCAATGAGCACACCACCGACGCCCGTCGCGGCGAGGGTACCTACGCAAAGATCGAGCACGCCATGAAACTCCTGCGCGAGCGCGACTTGCCGTTTGGTATCTCCACCTGTTGGACCAGCGCCAATGCCGATACGGTAGCAACCGAGGAGAACATGGACTGGATGATCGGCGAGGGAGCACTCTTCTGTTGGTACTTCCACTTTATGCCGGTTGGCCGCAACGCAACCCCCGAGCTCATGCCCACGCCCGAGCAGCGCGAGCACATGTATCACTTTATCCGCGAAATGCGTGAGAAGAAGCCGTTGTTTACGCTCGACTTCCAAAACGACGGCGAGTTTGTAGGCGGATGTATCGCCGGCGGCCGCCGCTACCTGCACATCAACGCCGCCGGAGACGTGGAGCCGTGCGTGTTCATCCACTACTCAAACGCCAACATCCACGATGTGAGCTTACTCGACGCGCTGCGCTCTCCCCTCTTTATGAAGTACTACGAGAACATGCCGTTTAACGACAACTACCTCAAACCATGCCCCATGCTCGAGAATCCAGATGTACTGCCCAAACTGGTCGCCGAGAGTGGCGCAACGAGCACCGATCTCATCGAGAAGGAGTCACCCGAGCAGCTGCGCGAAAAGACCCAGGCTGCCGCCGAGGCATGGTCACCTGTCGCCGACCGCATCTGGAACGACTCCGACGATCCGTTATACGCCAAGCGTCACGAGGACAAGTCGCAGGGCATGGCCGATAGCGACATGCACAAGTTCGAAAAACAGGGCCGCATACTCAAAAACGGCGATTAATGCTGCCCTACACGACAAACGCTCAGAAATGAAGCGGAGCAGTCTCGAGGCTCATCTTCGAGGCTGCTCCGCCTTACCATCAAAACAGTTTTACTAAGTTGCGGTGAAATAGGGACCAGAACGGCCTACCAATAGCCAAAACGATCCCTATTCCACCGCAACTTCTTTAAGTTGTTGAATTATCAATGCTATTCCAAGCGAGATTCCAGACTCGACAGGCCATTAAGAGTCAGGTCGTTGGCGACCTCAGAGACGCGCTCGATAGGAACCGAGCCGTCAGACAGTGCCCACGTGCGATAGATACCGATAATACCCGACAGCAAAAACGCCAGATAATAGTCGAACATCTCGTCCTTGAGACCTTGGGGCAGCAGATCGCGCTCGGCAATCTCATGTTCGAGCGGCGCACGAAGACGAGCCATGAAATCATCGAGCGGAATATTCTCGATCAGCTGACGATTGAGCACTAAGTTGTTGCACAGCGCCTCATTAACGGTTTTAAAGAAGGTCGCCGCCGCGCCCAGGGCGCGCTCATTGGTGTCGCCGTCCATGGAAGCAAGCGTTTTCTCGACCGAGTCGACAATCATCTCCACCACATCGACGGCAATGGCATCGAGCAGGCCGTCAACCGTACCAAAGTGAACGTAAAAGGTCTTGCGGTCGACATTGGCCTCGCGCGCGATGGCACTCACCGTAATGTCTGCCAGCGGCTTTTCCATGAGCAGGCGCTCGAAAGCGGAAAGGATGGCATTACGGCTGCGAACGATGCGGCGGTCAAGACGCGGTTTGCTGGTTGCCATGGGCATGTCCCTTCGATATGCGAGCATTCATCAACAGATGAGAGATAATCTACGTAAGAGGATTATCCCCCATACAGCACAAATATGCCCCGCATCATGAAGAACGCACGACTGCCCTACTGCGACTTAGGGTGCTTCTTCTTATTGAGTGCCGACGGAGATACGCGAATACCGTCGCCTGTCTGGCGCACATAGGCTTTATGAGCCGGCTTAGCGGTCCCAGAAGCCTTCTGAGCCTGCTTCTTGGGATCAACGGTAACAGCATTCGCGGGGTGCGGCTTAGTGGGCGCAGAGGGCGTCTGAGGCGCGCGGCCGAGCTTGCGCATCACACGATCCCAGCGCGCATGGATGCTCTCGTTGTGAGCGCTCTTAAGCCCCAGCAGGGGCGCAGCCAAAATGGTCGGTGCAATAAACGTAATGAGGCGCCACAGCAGATAGCCGGCGGTCGATGCCGAACCGAAGAAATGACCCAAGAACAATGCAAAGCCGCCCTCAGCGCCACCAGTTCCACCGGGCAAGGGAACCGCAGAGCTCAGCAGCTGGACAAAGGCGCTCGCGGCCATGACCGAGAAAAAGTCGACCTCGTGGTGGCCAAAGGCAAGCATCAGGAAATACGGCACCAGATAGAAAAACGCGAGCTGCAGCATGGTGATAAACACGGTGAGCAGCATGGAAGAAAAATGTCCGGCTGAAAGCTTGAACTTCTCGGAGAAGGAGTAGATCTCGCCATCGACAAACGTGCGCCATCCCTCGATCTTAGTGGCCGAGACACCAATGCGCTCAAGCCAATTGATGATGCAATGGGCGACGCGCGTGACGGTCTTAGGCATGAGCGCGACGGCGAAGATGCCCAGCAAGATGCAGCAGTGCCCACCAAAGCTAAAGACACACAGCAGCGTCATGTCGCCATAGCGCTCGGCAAAAAACGGCATGCGAGCAAGCAGTAGGATAGCGCCCCAGGCAACGAGGCCAAACTGATACACGATAAAGCGCGTGAACTGCGTGGCACCAGCCTCGCCGACATTTTGGCCCGCCTTGGTCAGGCGGTAGATCTGGGCGGGAGTCGAGCCCATCATCATGGGCGTCAGGTTGCCAAAGAAGATGCCGCTCGCCTCGACCGAAATCAGGTCGCGGATGCCGACGGGTGAATATGGGTCGAGCCAGACGGCGATCGCATAGGCCACAATGCCAAAGAACAGATACATGAACATGCAAAGACACGCGACAACGAGCCATGGCGCCTGGACGCTCGACATTGCGGCCCAGAACTGCCCCATCTGCCCGGTTACCACCAGATAGACGATATAACCCACCAGCACGACGCCGATAAAGATGGCGCCGCGGCGTGCGCTCTTATTGTCATCTCCGCCCGAGGCCTCAACCTCGACCTGGGGCTTAGACGTATGCTGAGAGGACTCCGTCATGAGACTCCTTCTAACAGTCAAAATATCTTGGATATTGTACCCGCAAGGACCATAGACAGAACGCAAAGCTCTGGTTCAAACGGGAATTGCAGACGGTTGTTTGAAAATAAAAAACCCGGCCTTCCATAGGAAGCCCGGGTATCAAATGCGTGGTAGCCCGTACCAGATTCGAACTGGTGATCTCCGCCTTGAGAGGGCGGCGTCCTAAACCGCTAGACGAACGGGCCATAAGCCTCAGCAGAAAAGAAGTGGTAGCCCGTACCAGATTCGAACTGGTGATCTCCGCCTTGAGAGGGCGGCGTCCTAAACCGCTAGACGAACGGGCCACATGACATCTGCACTGCCGTGCTGCGATGAAATATATTACGGGACAAAAAACGTCAGCGCAAGAAGAAATTCCAAATTGCCGAAAAATTGTCGGCAGGTTATGGAACACGCAGGTAAACTGGGTAGCTAATTCAAGTTGAGATGGACCAAAAGGGCTTCGCGCTCATTGGGAATGTTGTCTTCGATCACGGCATCGAGGGCAGCGTTGAGTAGTTGACCTAGCTCGGGCCCCGGCTTCACACCGGCACGGATCAGGTCGCCGCCGTTGACGGCGAGCATCTTGAGCGTATAGGGCTCCCCCGCCTCCAGTAGCTCGTGCGCCAGCGCACGCATTTCCTCGATTGTCTCGACATAATAGAAGCACGACGGGGCCTTGCCGAGCGTGTCAGCACGCTTAAGGTCCATGAGCTCGTCAATCAGGCGGGCCGTGTCGACGCCCTCACCCGAAAGCGCGCGCATCATATTGAGCAGGCAGGAGCGCTCGGGGCGCAGCGGCTTATCATGGTATTTGATAAGCAGACACACATCGCGCACCAAATCGTGCGAGAGCGCCAGGCGATCCATGATGACGCGCGCCTTCTTGGCGCCGAGCTCTGGATGACCGTAGAAGTGTCCGCTGCCGGCGTGATCGACCGTAAAGCACTCGGGCTTGGAGACATCGTGCAAAAACGCCGCCCACATAAGGCTCGACGATGGCGCGACGCCGTCGCACAGCGCCAGCTCCCCTGCCACTGTCAGCACACGGGCGATATGCTCGTAAACGTTAAACGCATGGTAGACACTTCGCTGATCAAACCCGCGACCCGCTGCCAACTCGGGCACAGCGGCACAGATGAGCTCGGGATAGCGAAGCATCGCGTCTCCCCCATGACCGGTCGAAAGAATGCCCTCGAGCTCAATACCCACACGCTCGCGCGCCACGGCATCGAGCAGCGGCGCGCACTCGGCAAGCGCACGCTTGGTCTCGGGCTCAATCATAAAGTCCAGACGGCAGGCAAAGCGCACCGCACGCAGCATGCGCAGGGCGTCCTCGTTAAAGCGACGCTTGGGATCACCGACAGCGCGAATCAGCTTGCGCTCCAGATCACCCTGGCCGTCGTAGCGGTCGACAAGCCCGCGCTCGGGATGCCAGGCCATGGCGTTGACGGTAAAGTCGCGGCGGGCCAGATCGTCCTCGAGCGAGGCGGCACGCTCGACACTCTGAGGATGGCGCCCATCGGTGTAAAAGCCATCCAGGCGGTACGTGGTGACCTCGATACGCTCGCCATCGGAAATAGCCGTGATTCCGCCAAATTTAATGCCCGACTCCACGACCGCGATATCAGCGGCCTCGAGCGCCGCCTTGGACTCCTGCCACAGGCCGCTGCAGCACATATCAACATCGTGGCTGGGGCATCCCATCAGGGCGTCGCGCACCCAACCGCCAACGTACCAAGCCTCAAGACCAGCCGCCTCAAGCGCGCGCAGGACGCGCAGGGAGGCATCGGACGGTTGCGTACCGTTGAGCGAAACATTGCACATGCCTATGGCCTCCTGCACTTGTGAGCGTTAATCGATGGTTCTCAAGAAGTCTAACAAGAAACGAGAAAGCGCGCACACGCAATCGCGTCGTCAATTCGATAAAACGAGACAGCAGACGCCAGATACGTTCAGCGCGCAAAAAACACCCGCCTTGGTAATCCAAAGCGGGTGTTCGGCAACGACGTATCGATGCTGCTAGCAGACCTGGCGAACCTCGATGTGCTTCTTATATTCGTCCACCTTGGCAAAATCGCCCAGGCCGGGGCACTCGACCACGTTGGCGCCGGTGGCCATCGAAAGACGCAAGGCATCCTCAACACGCTCAGGGGCGTCGAGCCACACGGACAGGAAGGCAGCGAGCGAGGAATCGCCGGCGCACACCGTCGACAGCAGCTTGACGTCGAAGGTGCGGTTGGCAAACCAGATATGCTCGCCGTTAGAGAAGTACGCACCGGCGCCACCAAGGGTCAGGAGCACGTTCTTGGCGCCCTTGGCGTGCAGCTCGGCCATAGCGCCCTTGACGGACTCGTCGTCGTCACCGCTCACCTTGATGCCAAAGATGTCAAGCAGCTCGTCGTCATTGGGCTTGATCAGCAGTGGCTCCAGAGCAATGAGGTCTGCCAGCTGATGGCTCGAGATGTCGAGGACGAACTCGGCCCCCTTGGCCTTGACACGGCGCAGGACCTCGGCCAAGAAGCCCTCGGAAGTGTTGGGAGGCAGCGAGCCGCTGATGACCAGGCAGGTCATGTCATCGAGCGAATCGATAAGTTCAAACATCTCCTGCTCGTTGGCCTCATTGATGGCGGCACCGGCATTGACCATGTTGTACTCGGTGTCGGGACCGGCGTTGAGGAACACATTGACGCGCGTAATACCGTCGGTCCACACGGGCTTGACGGGCACGCCCAGGGCCTCGGCGCCCTTAACGATAAACTCACCCGAGAAGCCGGCGAAGAAACCCAGAATCGTGGTGTCGACACCATAGTGGTCAAGCGTAAACGAGACGTTGAGGCCCTTGCCGTTGGGCGTGTAGACGGCATTGCGGGTACGCGTGACGGTATTGGCAGTAAGGCCGTCGCAGGCGATGTTGTAGTCAATGGCGGGATTTGCAGTGAGCGTGTAAATCATGAATGTTCCTTTCACGAAGCAACGTGTTAATGAAAGTATATTCCACGCATCGGTAAAAGGCTAGGACAACTCGGTGAACGGTGTGGAAGCGATGAAGTACGGCGGGACACCTCTCCCCCGTGGCGGAACAAAAAGGCGCTCCAGCCGAAACCGGGGCGCCACATGCGCACGAATATGTCGCGTTTCGATTACTGACGATCGAGCTTGCGAACAGCAACGCGCTTGCTGTACTCGTCGACGTGACCAAAGTCGCCAATGCCGACGGACTCGGCAACGTTGGCGCCGGTGGCCATAGCGAGCTTCATGGCCTCCTCGACGTTGTCGCGATCCCTGTACCACTTGTGCAGGAACGCAGCGAGGGTGCAGTCGCCGGCGCAGACGGAAGAAACCAGCTTGATGTTGAACTCACGCTTGGCGTACCAGATGTCCTCGCCGTTGGAGAAGTAAGCGTCGCCGCGGCTACCGCGGGTGAGCAGCACGTTCTGAACGCCAGCGTCGTGAGCCATCTTCATGGCAACGCGAACCTCGTCGTCGGTATCGACCGGCACGCCGAAGATGGCCTTCATCTCGTGATGGTTCGGCTTGATGAGCAGCGGCTTCTTGTGAGCGAGCTCCTTGAGCTTGTCGGAGGACAGGTCCAGGACGACGTCAGCGCCACGAGCCTGAGCGTGCTCCATGACCTGAGCCAGGAAGTCGGGCGTAGCTTTGGGAGGCACGGAGCCGGAGACAATCAGGCACTCAAGATCGCCCGCGGTGTCCAGGATGTTGTAGAGCTCCTCCTGGTGCTGCGGCGTGATCGGGGCGCCGGGGTTCAGGATGCCGTACTCGTGCTGGCCATCGTTGACGTAGGTGTTGATGCGCGTGATACCGTCGGTCCAGACCGGGCGGCACAGGCAACCCAGGTTCATGACCTCCTCGACGATAAACTTGCCCGTGAAGCCGGCGAAGAAGCCGAGCGCGACGGTGTCGACGCCCATCTTCTTAAAGGCGAAGGACACGTCGAGGCCCTTGCCGTTAGCCGTGTAGCTGGCCGAGCCGGTGCGGACGTTCTCGTCGGGCTCGAGCGGAGAGCTCGAAACCGTCATGTCGACAGCCGGGTTAGCGGTTAGCGTGTAGAACATTTACAGTACCCCCTGTATATGTGAGGGCCGCGTGGCCGGCCCATTCCAACCACGCGGTTACCTCTGATACCAAATTAGCGAGCTGCGGACTCGAGCAGTGCCTTGACCTCGGCGGCGGTGTTGCAGGCGAGCGCCTTCTCGGCGAGCTCGTCGCACTCGGCCTTGGTCCACTGGCTGATGGTCTTGCGGGCGCGCAGGATCGACGGAGCGCTCATCGAGAACTCCTCCAGGCCCCAGCTGATCAGCAGCGGTTCGAGCAGCGGATCGGCAGCGGCCTCGCCGCACATACCGACCATGATGCCGGCCTTCACGCCGCTCTCGATGATGTTCTTGAGCGAGCGGAGCACGGCGGGATAGTAAACCTGGTACAGGTTGGAGATGGTGTCGTTGCCACGGTCGGCGCACATGGTGTAGCCGATCAGGTCGTTGGTGCCGATGGAGAAGAAGTCGGCGACCTCGGCCAGACGGTCTGCGAGCAGCGAAGCGGCGGGCGTCTCGACCATGATGCCGACCTCGATGTTCTCGTTGAACTTGCGACCCTCTTCGGTCAGCTCGGCCTTGCACTGCTCGACGAGCTCCTTGACAGCCAAGACCTCCTCGACGCAGGTGACGAGCGGGATCATGATCTTGACGTCACCGAAGGCGCTAGCGCGCAGCAGAGCGCGGAGCTGGACCTTGTACTGGTCGGGATTGGCCAGGCAGTAACGCACAGCGCGGAAGCCCATGAAGGGGTTGTCTTCCTTGACCATATGCAGATACGGAATCTCCTTGTCGCCACCCACATCGAGCGTGCGGATGATGACCGGAGCACCCTTGAGCGCGCTGGCGACCTTACGGTAGGCGTTGAACTGCTCCTCCTCGGAAGGAAGCTCAGCGGAGTCCATGAACAGGAACTCGGAGCGGAACAGACCGATAGCCTCGGCGTCGTGATCGAGCGCGTTGGGCACGTCATCGGGGTTACCGATGTTGCAGGCGATGATCTTCTTGATGCCATCGGCAGTCACGGACGGCTTGCCACGGAAGGCCTCGAGGGCTGCCTTCTCGGCAGCGAAGGCCTCGGCCTTGGCGGTGTAGGCAGCGAGCGTCTCCTCGTCGGGATCGGCCTCGACGATACCCTTGCCACCGTCGACGACAACGGTCATACCGTTGCGCAGCGCGGTGCAGCTGTTGGAAACCGAAAGGACAGCCGGGATCTCAAGGGCGCGCGCAATGATCGCGGAGTGCGACGTGCGGCCACCGGTCTCGGTGACGATACCGGCAACGTGGGCCTTATCGATCGTGGCGGTCATGGACGGCGTAAGGTCGTGCACGACAACGACGGTGTTCTCGGGCAGGACGGAGAGGTCGACGACCTCCTTGCCCAGCAGCTCGGCCAGAATACCGGTGCGGATGTCGGCGATGTCGGCCGCGCGCAGACGGAACATCTCGTCGTCCATGGACAGGAACATGTTCTCGAACATGGTCGAGGTGTCCATGAGCGCCTGCTCGGCGCAGGTACCACCGTCAATGGCGGCGTTGATGGCGTCAGTCATGCCCGGGTCCTGAGCCAGGACAATGTGTCCGCTCATGATCTCGGCCTCGGCCTCGCCCACCGTCTCCTTCATATGGTCGGCCTGAGCCTGGGTCTTCTCGCAAAAGACCGAAAGAGCGGACTGATAGCGCTCCTTCTCTGCTGCCGAATCAGCAACCTCGTGCGGCTCAAACGTCAAGTCGGGATCGACGGCGACCATGACGGTGCCGATACCGATGCCCTCGGAAGCGTTGACTCCCTGATACATTCCCATTCCTCTCTCCGTGTCATGTGATAAAGCGTTTTGCCATATCCATGACAAAAGAGCGCAGTTACCTTACAACAGGTCACTGCGCCCCCAAATATGAACTTAGTTGTTCAACATGCGACCCGTTTGAGTTCTACTCGCCAAGACCGCTCTTGATGAGCTCGATGGCAGCAGCCAGAGCCTCGGCCTCGTCGGCGCCGTCGCACTTGACCTCGACCTCGGTACCGCAGGGGATACCAGCAGCCATGAGGGCCATCGGGGACTTGCCGTTGACCTCCTTCTCGGGGGTGACGACCGTCACGTCACAGGCGTACTTGCCCATGGTGGAGGCGAACAGACCAGCCGGACGCATGTGCAGACCCTGAGGATTAACGAGGGTAGCCTTCTCAGAAACCATAATTGACTCCTTTTTGTGTTTAACCCCTGTCATACATGTGGCAGGAGTCAGATTCACGACGTTGTTTATATTAACTCACATCAAACGGTTTTTCATTGTGTTTCAGACGAATTATTGGACAGATGTGTTTGTCGTCCGCTTGCTCGCCCACAGGGGCCCGTGCGCGGCCTGTGAGATTTCCTGCTCTACAGTCCTGCTCGCACGAAGAGCACATTAAGTGCTCTTCGGCTCGTGCGGAACTCGCGATAAATCTCACAGGCCGCGCGCGGGCCCCTGTGGGCGAGCAAGCTGCGGAAACCCAGTCGGTCCAAAGTAATGTCGGCTGAACGGAATTCTGGCTGATGAACTGTTCGCGACAAAGACTCGATAGGTAGCCCCCTCTATGCCCTTTTATAAGTTGCGGTGAAATAGGGACTGAATTTGGGGTTGAATCGTTTAAACAGTCCTTATTTCACCGCAACTTATTTGGGGATGAAAAAGGCGGAGACCCTGGGGAGGGACTCCGCCTTATATACAGGGGGCGATGCTATTCGCGTGTTGTGGGATTAGACCAGGCGGGCGTTGATCGTCTTGGCGATCTTGGCGGCGTCGGTGGAACCCTTGACGGTGGCACGGAAGTCCTCGTCCATGAGCGCCTCGGCGACCTTGGACAGGATCTTGAGGTGCGTGGTGCCGGCCTGAGCACCGGGGATGAGCAGAGCGATGGCCACGTTGACGGGAGCGCCGTCCATGGTGTCCCAACCGGTCACGCCGGACTCGTCCTTGACGACGATAACGGCAGCCTCGGTAATGGCGTCGGACTTGGCATGCGGGATGGCGAAGCCCTCCATCATGCCCGTGGTGCCCTCGGCCTCGCGGGCCAGGAAGGCGTTCATCACGGCGTCGGCGTCGCTGGCGATACCTGCCTTGACGGCCTGGTTGGAAACAAAGCTCAGAGCCTCGTCACGAGAAGCGAAGTCCTCGGCGACAAAGACATTCTCGACCTTCACGAAGTCGGCAGCCTCGGCCTTGGGGGCCTCGACGGCAGCGGCCTTGGGGGTCTCAACGGGCTTGGCTGCAGGAGCGGCCTTCTGGTTCTTCTCGAAGTCGTACTTCTTGAAGGCCACGAACAGGATGCCACCGACCACAGCGCCGATGAGGATCGCGAGGACCCACAGCGGACCGTTCTCGACAACGGGCAGGACCAGGAAGCCACCGTGAGGCGCCGGATCGTGAACGTTGAACATAATGGTCAGGATCGAAGCGATAGAGGAACCGAGCATCATGATGGGCATGACGGGCCAGATGTTCTTGGTCATGAACGGAATGGCGCCCTCGGTGATGTGGGTGCAACCAAGGATGAGGTTGACTACACCGGCGTCGTGATCCTCCTGGCTGAAGTACTTCTTGCCGACAACGACGGCGAAGGTGGTGATCAGCGGCGGAACGATGCAGGCGGCGGAAACGGCAGCCATGAAGTTGGTGCCGAAGTTGTAGGTATCGGTGCCAACACCGGCGGCCAGTGCCTCGGTGAGCATAGCGGTCCCGGTAACGTAAGCAGCCTTGTTGACCGGGCCGCCCATGTCAAAGGCGCACATGCAGCCGATGGCAAGACCCAGGACAACGGCGCCAGAGGCGGACAGGCCCTTGAGGAAGTCCATCATGGCGGTGTTGATGGCAGCCATGGGGCCGGAAATGCCGAGCATGACCAGGCCGACGATAGCCGTCGAGAACAGCGGGTACAGGAAGATAGCCTTGAGGCCGTCCAGGTTCTTGGGCAGACCGGCAAAGACCTTCTCGAGCAGCAGGATGACATAACCGGCGAGGAAGCCGCCGACGATGCCGCCCAGGAAGCCGAAGCCCACGCCGGCGCCACCGGCGTCGATCATGCCGGTCTCGGCGTTAACAGGCAGGCCCTGGATGGCGATCATACCGGCAACAAAGCCGGGGACGAGCGCCGGGCGCTTGCCGATGGACTCGGCGATGTAGGCGGAAAGCACCGGAACCATGAGGTTCATGGCGATGCCGCCGATTATCTTGAGCATCGCAGCAAAGCTGTTGTAGTCAGACGCCGTCGAATCGAAGGACGTAATGCCCCACAGGAACGAAACGGCGGTCAGAACACCACCAGCAACGACGAAGACCAGCATGTGGCTGACGCCGTTCATGAGGTGCTTGTAGATGATGTGGCCGATGGACTCCTTCTCCTCAACCTCGTCCTCGACATCGGCAGCGGCTGCAACCGTGCTTTCGCCCTTAGCGGCGAGCGCGCGGTCAATCAACTTACCGGCGGCCTCAACGGACAGGGCCTTGGAAACACCAACGGAAACCATGGGCTTGCCGGCGAAACGCTCGGCCTGGACATCCTTATCGGCTGCGACGACGACGGCCTTGGCGCCAGCGATCTCACTCTTGGTGAGCTCGTTCTCGACACCGACCTGGCCATGAGTCTCGACCTTAATGGTCAGACCGCGCTCGGCAGCTGCCTTCTCCAGCGCCTCCTTCGCCATGAAGGTGTGCGCAATGCCGGTCGGGCAACCGGTGGCGGCGATGATGTCAAACTTAGCCATGTGTCCCTCCTTCTTGAGTACAGCGCCCGCGGGCGCTCCCCTACACGCGCTTCGATGCGCGTTTTTCCACAACTGAAAGATACCAACCTACCGTCCGCGTGAGAAGAGCTAAGGTGCAAATCTCCGGTGAAAGGTTCTTTCATAACCGTAAACGGTAGGTGAAAGTTTACCATCAACACTTGAAACGGCAAGGTGTATCTTGTAATTGAAAATGCCCGTATACTATGGCATTGCAAATCAAGCTAGATTTTCATGCCAACCAGGAGCCATCCATGACCGATAGTAGCAAGAGCGCACTTTCCCTCATTAGCACCCATCAGGGATACAGCGAGTCCGAGCAGCGCATTGTCGACTATATATTGGAGCACCAGTCCGAGGCTCCACGCCTCACGGCGGCTCAGCTCTCACGCGCCGCTGCCACGTCCGAGGCGACCGTTTCGCGCTTCTGCCGCAAGCTTGGGTTTGGCAGCTTTCGCAGCTTTCAGTTTTCGTTGGCGAGGGATTTGGAAAGCCAGCGCAACGAGGGCCTGACCGACGAGGTCTCGCTCGACAATATGGAGCAGAGCCTCAAGAACATCCTGGCTGCCAAGGTGAGCGAGCTTAATGCGACTATCGACGGGATCGACCACGATACGCTGGCGGCTGTTGTGCATGCCCTTAAGCATGCAGGGGTTATTGAGTTTGCAGCTGTGGGCAATACGAACGCGGTCGCGCTCGATGCGACGTTTAAGTTTTCGCAGCTGGGCCTGCGCTGCATGGCGAGCACCATTAGCGAGACATCAATCGGCTTTGCGCTCACGTTACGCCCGGGTGACGTCATCGTGCTTATCTCAAACTCCGGCAAATCGCGCCGATTGAATCGCATGGCAAAAGCGGCTCGCAACTGCGGCGCAACCGTAGTCGTCATCAGCAGTGACAGCAAATCCCCACTCGCGCGCCTGGCAGACTACACTTTTAATACCGTCAACCACGAAGCGCTGCTGACGACAGGCGACTTTGCGTTCTCCAAGATCAGTGCCACGATGATCATCGAAGTCATCTACAACTTCCTGCTGCCCGAGATTGAAGACGCGCGTGAGCATATCAGCTACTACGAGGAGCTCATCCAGCCGGATAAGGTCGTTGAGTAAAACGCGTAGTGGGACAAAAATTTCAGTCTATTTTGTCCCACCAACCCCGCTGATACGACCTAACCTCGAGCTTCTTCGAGCATCTGCTTTGCGTGCGCCAGGCTTGCCTCGGACTGATCGCCGCTCAACATGCGGGCGATCTCGGCGGTACGCGCTTCGCCGGTTACCTCGTCCAAATGCGTCTGGGGAACATCGCCTGGTTCCTTGCTGATAACATAATGCTTGTCGGCCATGACGGCGACCTGCGCCAAGTGGGTTACGACAATCACCTGATGCGTAGAGGCGAGATCTGCCAGCACGCCCGCGAGTGCACGCGCCGTGGAGCCACCGACACCAGCATCGACCTCGTCAAACACCAGCGTATCGACACCGTCCGCGTTACCGAGGACAACCTTACTTGCCAGCATGACGCGGCTGAGCTCGCCGCCCGACGCAATGCGGCGCAGGGGACGTGGCGTCAAGCCGGCACCGCTGCGGTATAGCAGCTCGTAGCTCGAAGGACCAACGGGCGTCCACTCAGCACGGGGAAGATCGCGCGACTCCCAGACGAGCTCGGCACTACCCATCTCCAAGCGAGCCATCTGGCGGCCGACCTCGTGGCAGAAGCGCGGGGCCGCCGTATTGCGAGCACGCTTAAGTGCCTTGGCAGCGGCAAACAACTCGCGCTCGGCGCTCCCGAGTGCCTCACGCGCCTTTTTGATCTGCTCATCGCCATCATCGACCAGGGACAGCAGTTCTTGCGAGCGATCGCGCATGGCAAAAACATCGTCCATAGTGGGACCCCACTGACGCAACAGACCCTTGAGGTCGGAATACCGCTCACGCATGCGAGCGAGCTCGCGCGGGTCGAAGGCGACGCCATCGCGATAGGAACGAAGCTCGTTCGCGCAATCCTCAAGGGAGATACAGGCATCCGAAAGCGCATCGGCAATGTCGCCGAGTTTGCGATCGACGGTAGCCATGCGGGAAAGTTCTGCCACGGCGCTGTTCACGGCGTCGAGCGCTCCCCCTTCGGAGGCAAGCGATGCATGGGCATCGTTAGCTGTGGCAACCAGTACCTCGGCATGTTCGGAGCGCGGCAGCAGTTCCTCGAGTTCCTCATACTCGCCCGGTTTGGGGTCGACCTCGCCGATGCGCTCGAGGGCAAAGCGCGCCTCCTCGACGCGGCTCCCCTGCGCACGCGAGGCCTCTTCAACACGTCGAACCTCCTTGGCGGCAGCGCGCGATGCCTTAAAGCAGGCGCGGTACGCATCAAGCGCCTCGAGCGCAGAGCGTCCCGCCCACGCATCGACCATCGCAACGTGATGCACCGGATCGAGTAAGCGCTGGTGCTCGTGCTGGCCGCACAGATCCATCATCACGCCGACGCGCTCCGAAAGCTCGCGCACACTGGCGATGCGGCCGTCAATCTTCACGCGGCTGCGGCCCTCGGCAGAAAGGCTGCGCTGCACGGTAAAACCCTCCGTGTCGTGCGGCCCGTCGAAGAGTCGTGCCTCGACGCTCGCGAGCGCCTCGCCCTCGCGCACCGTCGACGAATCCGCGCGCTCGCCCAAAATAAGTTTGAGGGCCGAGAGCAGCGCGGTCTTGCCGGCACCGGTCTCGCCGGTCAGGACAGTCAGGCCGGCACTCGGCACCAACGTCGCCTCGCGAATGAGTGCAATGTTAGAAACCTGCAGCTCATCGATCATGACGCACTCCGTAGAACACACGGCTCACCGAGTTATAGAAGCTCTCGGGGCCGTAATCCAGCAGCAGCACATCACCGGGACCGCGACGCACAGCCACGCTCTCGACCGTGCCATCGCAGGTAATAAACTGTCCATCGATGGCGATCGCCGGCACGCTCGGGCGATCATCGGACATAAAGATTTCGACGACATCACTCGGCGAAGTCAAGAAGGCACGGGCCTGAATGGTGTGCGGCGCAATGGGTACGCAGACCATGCCCGTATAGTCGGGGCTCACGATGGGGCCACCGGCACTGAGCGCGTAACCCGTAGAACCAGTCGCCGTGGACACGACCACGCCGTCGCCACGCAGTCGATCGATATGGTGGCCCGACACCGTGATGTCAAACTCGACCATATCGGACAGGGGGCCGCGCGTAAGCGCCATGTCGTTGAGGGCGAAGGTGCGCACGACATCCTTCGTACCGTCTTCGCGCACGGACACGATATCCGCGGCGATGGTGGCGCGACGGCTCACGTGCAGCTCGCCGGAAAGGGCGTCGCTCACGACCTGCAGAATGTCGCGCTCCTCGGGGCTCGCAGCAGTTAAAAAGCCCAGGTGACCATAGGAAAGACCGAGGATAGGAATCTCGCGATGGTTGAGGATGCGGGCAGCGCGCAGCAACGTACCGTCACCGCCGAGCGTAATGACCAGATCGGAGCCGTCAATATCAGGCGTGCTTTGAATCTTCGATCGCTGGTCGGCAGCCCATGCGACCTCATAGCCCTGGCGCGTCAGCCAAAGCTCGAGCATCAGGCCGCTCTCGACCGCCTCTTGCTTGTAGTAATTGGGAACCAGAAAGACCTTCATAGCGTTGCAGCTTTCTCGCTCAAAACCGATACCTGGGATTGCAGTTCATCGTCGGTACGTCCGCCGGGGGCACACCTCATGCCGTACAGGAAAAACTCAACGTTGCCCTTGGCACCATGAATGGGTGACACGCACACATCGACCGGGAACAGCCCCTTGGCAGCAAAGAGCTCAACCGCCGCAACGAGTGTATCGCGGCGCACGGTGGGATCCGTCACGATACCGCCCTCGCCCACCAGCGCAGCCGGCGCCTCAAACTGCGGCTTCACGAGCGTGCAGAATGCACCCGTAGGCGCCAGGCACGCCAGTACCGCATCGATAATGTTCGCGATGCTGGTAAACGAGACATCACACACAGCCAGGTCGATGGCGCCGGCATAGCCAAGCTCAGGCAGCTGCGTCACGTTTGTGCGCTCATGCAGCGTCACGCGATCGTCCTGACGCAACGACCAATCGAACTGGGCGCGACCCACGTCCACAGAGACAACGGTCGCAGCTCCGCGCTTGAGCAGGCAATCGGTAAAACCCCCGGTAGAGCAGCCCACATCCAAACAGGCAAGGCCCGTCGGATTGATGCCAAACGCATCAAGCGCGCCTTCGAGCTTAAGACCGCCGCGGCCAACATAGGGAATGCGCCCCTTCACGTGTAGCGGCAGCCCCGGCATCACCTTAAGACCCGGCGAAGTCAAGCGCTCACCGCCACTCGAGACCAAGCCGGCCATAAGAGTGCGAAGGGCATCCGCGCGATCGGCGCAGATGCCCTGTGAAATCAGTTCGTCATCAAGACGCACGCGTTTCATGAATGCCATCAACCATTCGTATCCGGAGATGCAGCCTAGCTATCCTGGGATTCGTTTGCCGCATCCTCATCATATTCCTGCTCGAGCTTGTCGGCCTCACGCGGCGTCAGCTCAAACTTGTCGACCATATCGACCGCGCGGGAGCCCAGCTCAATCGCTTCGTCAAACAAATCGAGCGAACGCTCCAAGGAGGTATCCTTGGAGCGAACGGTAGCGATAATCTGGTCCAAGCGGTCCGAGATCTCGTCGAAGTTGCGGACGGAACCCTCTGGCATAGCTACTCCTCGACGGAGTCGACAACAGCCTCGGCGGCGTCCGCATCCTCGGCCAGCACGCCAGCCTCAGCCTGAGCAACCGCAACCTTGGCGGCAGCCTCGGCAGCCTGTGCCTCCTCGCGAGCGCGATCTTCGGCCAGCAGCTCTTGGTACAGGTCCTCGCCTGGCAACTCCTCGCTGCGAGCGATCTTGCCCAGCACGCCGTTGACGAACGAAGCGGACTGGTCGGTGCCATAGGCCTTGGCAAGCTCGACAGCCTCGTTGATCACGATGGCGTCCGAGACCTCCTCGTCGGTGAGGAAACGCATCTCGTAAACGGCGATACGCAGCAGGTTGCGGTCGGCGCCGGGCATGCGCATAAGATCCCAGTTCTTGGCGACGGCGCGCAGAGCGCAGTCGATTCGATCGATATGCTCGTAGGCACCGCGGCAAAGCTCCAGCGCATAGGGATCGAGGGGACCCTTCGAGATCAGGAAATCACCCTCGAGGACGCGCTCGAGCGGGCTGTCCGTGGCCTCGGCCTGGAACAGCAGCTGCAGCGCCTGACTGCGGGCAAGCGTACGCCCGCGATAAACCTTAAGGCTCAAAGGTTACTCCTTGGGGAAAACGAGACCGTCGATGCAAACGTCAACGCGCTCGACCTCGACGCCCACCTGAGCATCGATGGCGGCGACCACGGCGGCGCGAACGGCCTCGGCGAGTTTCTTGAACGGATAGCCAAAGAACACCACGACACGCACGGTGAGTGCGAGCTTGTCGCCAACGACCTCGGCCTCGACCGCCGGCTCGGAAGCCGGGGCCTTGGACGAAAGCATCATGGAGACAAGGTTGGTGGCAAGGTCCTTGACGCCAACGGAGGCGATGCCCTCGACATCCGACACGGCGCGCGAGACGATGGCGGTCAGAACATCGGGCGAAATGCCGATGCCGTCAATCTTGATTTCCTGGGGCATGAGTCCTCCTAGAAGAGTTGGTTGCTAGACGCGGGAGACGAACTTGCCGTCGCGGGTGTCAACCTTGATGACCTCGCCCTCGTTGAGGTACATGGGGACCTGGATGACAGCGCCGGTGTCGATCGTGGCCGGCTTGGTGGAACCCTGGACGGTGTCGCCCTTAAAGCCCGGGTCGGTCTGGACGATGGTGGTCTCGATGAACATCGGCGGAGTCACGCCCATGAGCTCATCGTCGGCGAAGAGCAGCTGGCAAATGTCGTTCTCGCGCAGCCACTTGGAGTTCTCGCCCACCATGTCCTCGGGAACGGGAACCTGCTCATAGGTCTCGTTGTCCATGAAGATGTAGTCGGCGCCATCGTTGTAGAGATACTGGAACTCACGGGTGGTGAGCATGACGCTCTCGAACTTGGTGCCGGCGTTACAGGTGTTCTCGACGACACGCCCGCTCTTGATGTCGCGGGTCTTGTAGCGCACAAACGCGCCGCCCTTGCCCGGCTTGACATGCTGGAACTCGACGATGGTGTAGACCTTGTCCTTAATGCGGAGACCGAGGCCGTTCTTGAAGTCGGCGGTAGAAATGGTAGGCATAGCGACCTTTCTTGTTATGGGCAGAACGCACAAGCGTCCAAATTACATACGATAGAAATTATACACTTGCAGACCGCGCCTGCGGCGAGCGCATAAAAAGAGAACGCGGGGCGCCCGAATTGCTCCGGACGCCCCGCCCAAAAATCTATCGAAATGGGCTAGCAGTCGATGACGTGCAGGTCGTGCGGGGTCTTGGTGAAGGGCTCGTAGCCGTTCTCGGTGACGACGCCGTAGTCCTCCAGGCGCACGCCGCCCACACCGGGCAGGTAGACACCGGGCTCCATGGTAATAACCGAGCCGACCTCAATGATGTTCTTGCTACGGTTGAAGTTGGGCAGCTCGTGGATGTCGATACCAACGCCGTGGCCCAGGCCATGGTTGTAGTAATCGCCATAACCGGCATCGCCGATGATCTTCTTGGAAAGCTTGAAAATGTCATTGCCCTCGACACCCGGATGGATGGCGGCGACGCACTCCTCGTGCGTACGGCGCACGAGCGCGTACAGGTCGAGCTGTTCCTGGGTAGGCTCGCCCATCACGACAGTGCGCGTCATGTCGGAACGATAATCGCAGTAGCCCGCGCCGTAATCCATGAGGACGAAGTCCCCCTTCTCGATGACACGGTCACTCGGCACGGCATGCGGGTTGGCGGTGTTGGGACCGCTCGCCACAATGGAGCCGAAGGCCAGGCTGTCGGCGCCGTTGGCGAACATAAAGTTCTCGAGCTCGTTGCGAACCTGCTTCTCGGTCATACCGGGTTTAATAAAGCCGAGCATATGCTGGAAGGCGGCATCGGTGATCGACTGCGCATGGCGCATGAGCTCGATCTCCTCGGTATCCTTGATGGCGCGCATCTTGCGGATGTCGTCGTGCATCAACGGCAGCATGCAGGCGACAGAGCGGTCCTCCAGGCCGCGCTGAATGCCCTGGTAGAAATTAATCTGCATATCGTCCTCGACAGCACAGACGCGGCACTTGTTAGCCACAATCTTGCCGGCGACCCAACCGGGGATGGTGCCTTCGTCCATGTCGTAGACCCAGGGGCTGCCGGCGGGCGTGTTCTCCTCAAAGCTGTTGAGGTAGCGCGAGTCGGTGTGGAACAGGCACTGGTCGACCGTAATAAACGCAGCGTGCGGGAACTCGAAGGTGTAGTCGAAGACGCCCTTCACGCCCGTAAGCCAACGAAGGTTGGCCTCGTCGCGCACCACGATGGCGTCGTAGCCACGCTCGGCCATCAGGGCACGGACACGCTCGATACGACCGGCAGGACCGGCAGCAAACTCAGACATGCAGATTCCTTTCTTGTTGTCTCTATATAGACGGGACGGGTCTCAATCGAACGACGGAATCGCATGCGATCCGCAACCGATTGAAAACCCGCCCCTCAACATGATACGAAAGACAATGGATGTCAATAAATCTTAGAGAAGTTCTTTGCGAGAAGCCAAGTAGGCATGAGCGTGGCGCTCAAGAACCTCGTCCTCGACGCTCGTTAAGCGAATGGCACCAAGTGCTGCGGGCAGCGGCAGCATGCTGCGATTCGAGCGAGCGAACTGCTGCTTGCGGAACTCCTCGATATATGCAGCAGGCTCCAGGTCGAAGGCAAGTTCCTCAATACCAAAGTCCTCCAGACAGTCATCGACCTCAAAGACGTAATCGATATCGAAGTCGCAGGCGTCGTGGGCAAGGCGCGCCTCAAAGCGCATGCCCTCGGACAACAGCTGGTAGGCAGGGACCTGCGAAGCGGCATCGCCCAAGCAAGCGCGCAAGGTACGCTCCCCCGTCTTGCCAAAATCGAGCGCATGGCGGGCGCTCGGGTTCGTGGCCATCAGTACGTCCTTACGGGCAGTCTGAGACCATTGAACGGCATTGACGAGCGCGACCTCCTCGCCCGCGAGAATCTCGGGGACGGTCTCAGTAAACTGATTCCAGCGGGACTTACTGCTCGAAAGCATGGTGCCAACAAGTACCACAAAGCCGAGCTTGAGGTCCTCGGGGTCCGCCTCACGAACAAGGTCGAGGTCACACACGACCAAGCCCGGTTCGGGACGGAACGCGATAGCGGGAAGCGCATTGGCCGACGAGGCGACGAGCGGCTTCATGGTCGTCGCGACCGTGAGCATGGCGTCGAAGGTCGTCGGCAACAGCGCGCACTCGGTTCGGCCGCACCACTGGTTGGCGCACCAGCTAACAACCGAGCAGGTTGCGGCATCGCCAACGGCGACAACCAGATCGTCGCAGGTAACGCCGTTGGCAGACAGGGCGCCAAAGATAGCATCAGCATCGGCCAGCGTGGCACCAGCAGGCGAAACCTCGAGGACTAGCGGCGACACGGCAAAACCGGCGTCGACCAGCGCATGCTCGACGACTTCACCAAAACGCTCGGATGTGGCGGTGTTCCAAACGACCATCGCGCGCTTAGGCTTGCCCACGGCCGAGGCAAACATACGCGACAGTTCATCGAACGCACCCAATCCGACACGGACATCGACGCTGCGGTTTTGGAAATTGATCAGTTGACGGCGAATCATAGCAGCCCACGCTCCAAAAGCATCTCGGCACAAAGGTAGGAAACGTCCTCGAAGGACTTGTTGCGAATATCAAGGGTAAGGTCGGCAGCCTGACGATACAGCGGACGGCGATGCTCAAACAGGCGCGCGGCATGCTCAGGCGAGCGGAAATCGGGACGCGTGTCGGACCGACGAATCTGGCGAATCGAATCCTCGAAGTCGCCCTCGAGGTACACGCACGTACCCATTTCGTGCATCAGTTCAATATTCACCGGCGTTTCGACGATACCGCCCCCGCACGAAACCAACAGGCTGCGCTCGCTTTGGAGCGAACGGAGCGCAGAGGTCTCGAGCTCGCGAAAACGACCCTCACCCTCGGTCTCAAAAATCTCGGTTACCGACTTGCCGCAACGGCGCACGACCAGGCGGTCGGTATCGATAAAACGCCGCTTGAACATAGTGCCGACGTTGCGCGCGAGCGTCGATTTGCCCGCGCCCAAAAAGCCGATAAAGAAGATATGGTCGCAGCCGTGTTTGGTGTGCTGGGACATGACGAGACCTATTCCTCGCAGGGAAGGTCGCGAAGGGCCCGACGCTCAAAGATACGGAAGATCTGCGTATACCACAGGTCCTGCGTCGCCTGCGGCTTAACCAAGATGGTATCGACGCCGGCGAAGTTGCCGCTCCACACGTCCGTGTAGAGCTGATCACCGATCAGCACCGCCTCGTCGGCCGTGGCGCCGAGGCGCTTAAGACCCGCCTTGAGGGCAAACGGCGCCGGCTTCATAGCGTGGCTGATGGCCTCGAGTCCCAGCTCGCGTGCAGAGCTCATGACCTGGTCGCGATGCCAGTTGTTGGACACCATGCACAGCTTAAAACCTTTGGCGCGGGCGGCGTCGAGCCAAGCAGAAACCGCGGCGGGAACCTGCTCGGTGTCGCGCGGCACCAGGGTGTTATCGCGATCGAGCAGAATGGCGCGTTTGCCATCGGCCCACAGGGTATCAAGGTCGATGCGATCGACCGAGGCAACGTATCGTTTGGGGCTAAAAATCCTCATGCTAATTCCAAGACTGTTGATGCTCTTCGTAGGTTTGTGAGAAGTACTCCTCGTCCTGCGTAATGTAGAAATACAGGTCCTCGGAGTCGGTCGGCTCAAGCGTGGCCTTGAGTGCCTCGAGCGACGGAGAGCAGATGGGCGTGGGCGGCAGACCCTCGTGTTTATAGGTGTTATACGGACTATCGCTCTGCAGGTCGTCGGCGGTAACCTCGCCACCGGTGACATACATCATGGTCGCATCGCTGTTGAGATAGCGCAGACCGTCGAGTTTGCCGGCAAGGCGGTTGTAGAAGACCGAGGCCACGTGCGCACGTTGATCGGCGTTGAGGCCCTCGCGCTCAACGATAGAGGCCAAGTTGACGATGTCGTAGTCGGACATCTCCACACCGTAGCGTTCCTTGATCTTGGCTTCGCAGCTCGCAAAGTCAAGCGACTTGTACTCGGTCTTAAACTGATCGAGCATAGCGCGAATCACGCAATCGGCCGTCGGCGAATCACCCAACGAATAGGTCTTGGGGAACAAGAAACCCTCGAGCGAGTCGTTGGCGGCGCCCTTAAGGAAGCTATAGTCGTCCACGTAGTTGGAGGCCTTGGCCTGGTTGAGGAAGTCTTCCTTAGAGATGCTGTCGTAGGCCTGGGCCACACGGTCGGCGACTTGATCGACCGTCAGGCCCTCAGGGATAGTCAGCGTATTGGAGCCCGCGTTGGGGCCTTCCATGAGCTGCTGAACAACCTTGGTCGCATCCATGAGTGTGGTGAACGAATAATCACCAGGCTTGAGCGACATATCGGCGTTGAGCTTTTTCACCGCCGCATAGTAATCCTTGGGATTTTCTACGATATGGTTCTCGGAGAGAATCGAAGCGATGCTGTCACCCGAGGCACCATCGGGAATCGTGATAGTAACCTGCTGGCCTGCAACGACTTTCGCACCCTCACCGCCAAAGAAGCCCTTGACGGCTGGCACGACAAAGAAAACGATCGCGACAAGCGCAAGCACGGCAACAACGCCACCGATAATCATAGGCACCGGGGAGCTTTTCTTTTGAGCACCGCGACGAGCATGCGTGTTGTAGCTCGAGCGGGTCGCCGGAGCAACGCCATGCGAACCACGAGCGTGATGCGAATGCGATTGGGGGGCCTGCGTTCGCTGGGTAGGTGCCTGCTGCTTAAAGCGGGTGCCGCCTGCAGGCTGGGCCGTACGAGCAGTGGGCTGCTGAGCCGCGTGAGAAGCCGAATGCTGAACCGAACGAGCAGAAGGCTGCTGACCCGTCCGTTGAACAGGTTGGGCCGAACGAGAGAAGGACTGCGCCGGGCGCGCGGCAGGCTGAGCTGCGCGCTGCGTCGGCTGTGCCGGACGCTGGCCAGGCTGGGCAGGGCGCGACGCCGGCTGCTGTGTACGATTCGGCTGGCGCGGATCGGAAGCACTAGGCATGCGAAACCTCCTCGTTTTTACGATCGAGCCACGTCTGCAAAAACAGGCTGGCGGCAATCATGTCGATCTTGCCCCTCATCTGCTTTTCGTTGAGTCCCTGCTCGCGCAGGATACGCTTGGCCTCTTGCGAGGACAGACGCTCGTCCTCAAACTCCAACGGAAGATCGAGCTCGTCAGCAATCTTTTGCGCCACAGCGGCAACGCGCTCGGCCTGAGGGCCGGGCTCACCGGCCATGGTCAGGGGACGTCCGCTTACCAGGATGTCGGGCTCATAGTCCTCAACCAGGTAGCGGAACGTCTTGGCCATACCGGTGACCTCGGCAGCCGGAAGCACCTTGACAGGCATCGCCATCTTGCCATCACGGCTCGAGACGGCGATGCCAATCCTGGTCTCCCCTATGTCCAGCGCGAGCGCAACCACAGCGACTTCTTAGATTCTTAGGCGCCGAGCGCGGTCTTAGCGGCCGCGAGGGCATCGGCGATGCCAGCAGCATTCTTGCCACCGGCCTGGGCCATGTTGGGACGACCGCCACCGCGACCGTCGACCAGACCCGCGATCTGCTTAATCACGTTACCGGCGTGGAAACCGGCCTTGACGGCGTCATCGGAGCCGGCAGCGAGCAGGGCCGGAGTGCCCTTCTCAGTCACGCTGGCGACGACACAAGCGACAGGGCCGGCGACCTTCTGATGCACGGTATCCCATACGTTGCGCAGGTCGGCAGCCTCAAGGCCCTGGAGCTCAGCGACAACGAGCTTATAGCCGTCGAGCTCGACGGCGCCCTCGATGGCGCTGGAGATGGCGTCGGAGGAGCCACCGGTCAGAGCCTTCTTGAGCTTATTGGACGTCTCGCGCAGCTCGGCCTGCAGGTTCTCCACGCGGGCGGGAACCTCGTCTACGCGGCACTTGAGCGCAGCGGCGGCGGAGTCGACGAGCGCCAGGCGGTCGGCCATATAGTCGAGAGCACCCTTAGAGGTCACGGCCTCGATACGACGGACATTCGAGCCCGTAGAGGACTCGGAAATGATCTTGAACAGGCCAATCTCAGCAGTGTTGGCAGCGTGCGTGCCACCGCAGAGCTCGCGGGAGAACGGCTGGTCCTCGGCGCCCACGGAGACGACGCGGACGACATCGCCGTACTTCTCGCCAAACAGAGCGACAGCGCCGGCGGCCTTAGCCTCGTCGATGCCCATGACACGGGTCACGACCGGCTTGGAAGCGAAGATCTGCTGGTTGACCAGGTCCTCGACAGCCTTGAGCTGCTCGGAGGACAGAGCCTCGAAGTGCGTGAAGTCAAAGCGCAGGTGCTCGGGCGTCACCAGCGAGCCGGCCTGGGAGACGTGCTCGCCCAGGACCTGCTTAAGGGCAGCGTCGAGCAGGTGCGTGGCGGTGTGGTTGCGGCGCAGGAAGCCACGGCGCTCGGCGTCGAGCGCGGCGGTCACGGTAGCACCGACGGCCAGCGTGCCCTCGGCAACGTGGGCGACGTGAGCATACAGGCCGTTGTGGTTCTTGGTATCGGAAACGGTCAGCGAAACGCCCTCGGCGGAAAGCTCGCCGGCATCGCCCTGCTGGCCACCCATCTCGGCATAGAACGGAGTGCGGTCGAGAACGACCTCGACGTCCTCGCCGGCGGCAGCGGACTCGACGGACTCGCCGTTGCGCACGATGGCAACAACCTTGGCGCCCTCGATCACATCGTTGTCATAGCCGTCGAACTCAGTCGCGGCGACCTTGTCGGAAAGCTCGACCCAAACGTCGTTGAAGCTGCCCCAGGCGTCGCCTTTGGCATTGGCGCGGGCGCGGGCCTTCTGGTCCTCCATGCAGGCAGTGAAGCCGTCCATATCGACATCGTGGCCAGCGGTGCCGGCGATCTCGACGGTCAGATCGATGGGGAAACCAAAGGTGTCGTGCAGCTTAAAGGCGACATCGCCCGGAAGCACGGCGCCCTCGGCAAGCGCTGCCAGGGCCTCGTCCAGATAGACGCGGCCGTTGTCGAGCGTCGTGGAGAAGCGCTCCTCCTCGGAGGCGACGATACCCTTGACAAGCGCGACATTCTTGAGCAGCTCGGGATAAGCCTCGCCCATCTGAGCGTTAACCTCGTCGATGAACTTGGTCAGGAAGGCGCCCTCGATGCCCAACAGGCGACCGTGGAACACGGCGCGGCGGAGCAGGCGGCGAAGGACGTACTCGCGTCCCTCGTTACCGGGAAGGATGCCGTCAGAGATCATAAAGTCAACGGCACGGGAGTGGTCGGCGATGATGCGCAGAGAACGGCTAGCACCGGAGTAATCGTCGGCGTCATAGGTCTTACCGCTGATCTCCTCGCCCAGCTTGATGAGATGCTGCATCAGATCGCCGTCGTAGTTGGCGGTCTTGTGCTGCATGATGGCGGCCATGCGCTCAAGGCCCATGCCCGTATCGAGGTTACGGTGCGGCAGCTCCGGCATGGAGCCGTCCTCCTGGCGGTCGTACTGGGTAAAGACGAGGTTCCAGAACTCCAGGAAGCGGTCGCAGTCGCAGCCAGGCTTGCAGTCGGGGCTGCCGCAGCCGACCTCCTCGCCCATGTCAAAGTAAATCTCGGAGCACGGACCGCAGGGGCCGGTGGGGCCAGCGGCCCAGAAGTTGTCATCCTCGCCCAGGCGAGAGATATGGTCCTCGGCAACGCCCAGGGAGCGCCACACATCGTGGGTCTCGTCGTCCTCGGTAAAGACGGTAAAGTACAGGCGGTCGAGCGGCAGCTTGAACTCCTTGGTGATGAGCTCGAAGGCCCAAGCGCAAGCCTGCTGCTTGGAGACGCCGCCAAAGGAGAAGTCACCGAGCATCTCGAAGAACGACAGGTGACGGCCGTCCTCGCCGATGCAGTCGATGTCGTTGGTGCGGACACACTTCTGGCAGGAGATCGCGCCGATCTCCTTCATGGTCTTCTTGCCCTGGTAGTACTCCTTAAACTGGTTCATGCCGGCGTTGGCAAGCAGCAGCGAGGGGTCGTCGGGAACAAGGGACGAAGAAGGATAGAGCTTAAGACCGCGCTCCTCAAAGAAGTTGAGGAACTTGGAGCGGATCTCGGCCGTAGTCATTGACGGGTAGTCAGCACTCATAGAGGGAATCTCCTCGGTTTCACATCGAAACAGTTCAAACGTAACGATATTACCATCCCGCCGCGCAAGTGCAAAAAAGAGGGCCGACATAAAGCCGACCCTACAGCGAAAGTGCACGTTATTTAGGAGTATGCGATGCATTGAAAAAGGCTGCTATAGAATTACATATAAGATTCACCCGGAAGGAGCGATCGATGAAAAGCAAACGATTTGTCCTGAATGCACTTCTGGTTGTAGCACTTTTAGCGCTTTTGGCTTTCTCCTGCTGGTACGCAAACCAACCAGCATTTGGCTACGTATTGTATGCAGTAATGTCCGGCGATAAAGCCTATTACACTCTACGCGCAATTGACGTTCTCTTTTTCTATGTAGCCGGCCCCTTATCAATCGCTTTTCTCGCGTTTCTTGTCATTTACAACTTCAAGAAACGCTAGCGGTGCCTATTTGGAATCCGAATCGTCCATGGAGCCGTCGATGCCGGTTTTGGTATCGTCGTCCGAGTTGGAGTCATCGTCCTTGGCGAAGGGATTCTTGAAAAAGCTCGTCGCATCGGGCTGCAGGCCCGAGAGCTTGATCCAGGGATTCTCGAGCTCGGGCTTGGGCATCGCCTGGGCCTCGGGCGCGGTCTCGTTGCCGATGAGCTCGGACTCGTAAATGAACGTATCGTCTCCAAGCGCGTCGTAGGCGGCGACCGGGTTGCCCTCGGCATCGCGATATGGCGTGCCCTTAAATACAGCGCCGTCGTATGCCACGAGCTGGCGACCGGTCTCGTTCTCAAAGTAGTAGACGAAAATGCCCTTGAGGGCCGCGCACAGCGGAATGGCGATGACCATGCCGATGGGACCCATAAGTGCCGAACCAATAACGAGGGCCGTCAGGCTCATGATGGGATGCACCTGCACCGAACTCTGCATGACCTTGGGGGAAATGACGTTATCGGTGACGTTTTGAGCCACCATGGTCACAACGAGCGTCCACAACGCCAGCATGGGGCTGAACATAAAGCCAAGCACCGTGGCGATAGCCGCGCTTACCCAGGGACCGACAACCGGGACCAAGTGCATGATGCCGGTAAAGATGGCCATGAGTGCCGCGTAGGGATGGCCAATGAGCGTAAAGCCGATAAAGGCGAGGATGCCACCGCAGATGGACGTCACGACCATGCCGCGCATATAACCGCCGACCGAGCGCGAAAGAATCGCGACCATAAAGCGGTACGAGGTCTCTTTTTCCTGTCCGATGATGGTACAGACCTCGTGGTGCATACGGGGATAATCGCAGGCAAGCCAGTAGGCAAGCACCAAACCCAGGAAGATTACGAACAGCTGCGAGGCCGTGTTGGTGATCAGCGGGAACACGCCGCGACCGAGCTCAGCGGCGATTTGCGATACGTACTTGGACGCCACAGTAACCAGCGAGGACAGATTATCGTCCAGGTACTCCTTGAGCGGCGTGTTGTTGAGCGTCTTAGCGTGCGAAATCATCTCGTTGAGATCACCGCCCGCAACGCGAAGCTGCTCAGGCAGACGGCTCAGGACTTCCATAATCTGACCGAGCAAAATAGGCGACAGGATGCAGACGACGCCAACGAGCACTGCCACAACCACGATCAGCGCGATGAGCGAACCGATGCCACGACCGACGCCGTGATGCTCGAGCCAGTTAGTGATCGGCGACATCACAAAAGCGATGATGGAACCGACAGCGAGAAACTCGATAACAGGCGCCAGGATACCCATAAGGTTAAAGATGACGGCTGCGATGACAATGCAGCCAACGACAGCCCAAATGCGAAGCGTCAGAATACGAGTATCGCGCAGCGTGCGGTCGGTTTGTTGGGGGTGCTCAATCATGAACGAACCATCACTCCGTCGGGGTCGATCTTGTCCTGTATCTTCTTAAGGGTACGGCGCAGCAGGCGCGAAACCTGCACCTGCGAGATACCCAGCTTCTTGGCGATCTCGATCTGGGTCATGCCCTTCACAAAGCGCAGCTCGATAACCTCACGCTCACGCGGCGAGAAATCGCGGATGGCTTCCTCGATCACCAGGCGGTCATCGGTAAAATCGAGCTCGTTGTCGTCATCGGCATAGCGGTCGAGAATCGAGGGGGCATCATCGGAATCGGACGCGCCAGGAGCCTCGATGGGCACCGAGGTATAGGCCGAAGACGATTCCATGGCCTCCAGCACCTCGTCGACGGTCACACCCAGGTACTCAGCGATTTCTTCAACCTTAGGCGAGCGCTGCAACTCATTGGTGAGCTTGTCGGTGGCCTGGTTGACCTTGGCAGAAAGCTCCTGCAAACGGCGCGGCACGCGCACGCTCCAGCCCTTATCACGGAAGTGACGCTTGATCTCGCCCAGGATGGTAGGCGTGGCAAACGTGGTGAACTCGAGTCCGCGCTCAGGGTCAAAGCGGTCGATAGCCTTGAGCAGGCCCAAATAACCAACCTGCATCAGGTCATCGAGCGGCTCGCCGCGGTTCTTAAACTTGTTGGCAAGAAACCTTACCAGGTTCATGTGGGACATGACGAGCTGCTCGCGTGCGTCCGGGTCACCGGTCTCTTTATAGCGACGAAACAGCTCGCGGGTTTTCTCCTTGTCCCAAGCGGTCTTACCGCTCCGGGAACGTTCGGTCATATTAGATATCCGCCTTGAGGTCGAGGGAAAGCGTCAGGGGCGCCGCAGTCTTTTCGTAGGAGTCGCACACGCTCGCCAAAATGAGCTCGGCATACACAGCGGCCTGGTCATCCTCGTCGACGGTGGCCTGGTCGCCAAAGGTAAAGGTCATGCCAACGTGAGATTCGTCGACATCGAATTTGATCGAGATGTCATCGGAATCAACAGCCGTGCAGCCGAAAATAAATGCTTCCTCGGCAGCCATACGAATGTCCTCGATGCGATCGACGGACATGGAGCAGAGCGCACCGACATTTGCCGCCGTCATGCGCACAAGGCGCGCCAGACGCGGGTCGCCGGCAACGGTCAGCGTAATGGGGCAAGTTGCTTCGCTACTCATCGCAGGACTCCTCAGAGGTCTCGGCGGGCGTGTAGGTGTAATACTGGGCTGCTTTAGCAGCAGGCTTCTGTGCATCATTGTCACCAGCAGCGACATCGTCCCCGGCTTCGCCAATCAGGACACGCCCGGTCGGCTGCTCGGCTTCTTCGGCAGCGGAAAGCTTGCACTCAGCGTCGGCCGCGGGAGCCTTCACCTTGTTAAAGAGTTTCTGCACGGCACCTGCCGCAGAATCAGTCACGCTCGACACAGCATTGCTGGCCTCGGCCATGCTACCGGTGACCTCAGAAATGTCGCGAACCACGGCTTCGACCTCTACGAGATTGGAGGTAAGGGCATCAACTGCCGTCTTGCTCGACTTAAGCAGCGGCTCCATCTGGGCAAGCGCCGGCGTAAGCTCATCGACAGCGCCATCGAGCTTTGCCACCACAGGCTGAGCCTCGGCGATGGTGTTGTTGAGGTCGTTAACGGTCTTATCGAGCGAGTCGACAACGGTGCGGGTCTTGCGCAGGGTAAGCGCGAGCTCAACGATGGCCCACACGCCGGCAACAGCGAGCAGCAGCAGGGCGATTTGAATGGGACTCATACAAGCCTCCCAAAGGAATCGATATACAGACGGTTTCCATGGTACCCCAAAGGGGACCGAACATGCCATGAGCAGCAACGTGGGACAAAATTATCAGCAGCTACTTCGGTGCATTCCCGCTGCGGTCGCGTTCACTTTGCTCTACGCGCCATTCTTCCCAACCGCGGCCGGCAGGCTGCCAAAATGCACCGCGTTCCAAGCCTTCGGGCAAATAGCGCTGATCGACCCAGCCTTCGGGATAATCGTGCGGATACTTATACACACCGTATTCATCGCTGCCCGGGCGATGGCGATCGCGCAGGTAGCTGGGCACCTCGCGAAGACCACTGCTGTGGATATCGGCTAGCGCCGCATCGATCGAGGCCTCGCACGCATTGGACTTGGGCGCCAAGCACACATAGAGCGCAGCTTGTGCAAGGTTAATGCGACATTCAGGATAGCCAATAACTTCAGCAGATTTAAAGGCAGCATGCGCCACCAAAAGCGCCTGCGGGTCGGCGTTGCCAACATCCTCAGAAGCGTGAATCATAATGCGGCGAGCGATAAACTTAGGATCCTCCCCAGCATCGATCATGCGCGCGAGCCAATAGATCGTGGCATCGGGGTCGCTACCGCGCATAGACTTAATAAACGCACTGATGATGTCGTAGTGCATGTCGCCGTTTTTGTCATACGTAAAGCCGCGACGCGGGTTGGCGATCTTCACGTCATCCACGGTGATGGGATAGCGCTCCCCCGCCGCAGGCGCTGGCGTTCCCTCGGTATCGGGACGCGTGACGGCAATCTCGCTCGCAAGCTCAAGCGTCGTGAGCGCCGAGCGAGCGTCACCCGCTGCCAGCGTGCAAATGGTCTTGACCGTATCCTCATCGGCCGAGAACTTACCGTTCAAACCCTGCGGTGCCTCAAGCGCACGTTCAATAAGCGTGGCGATATCCTCATCCTTCAGATGCTCAAGCTCCACGACGCGACCACGTGAGAGCAGTGCCGAGTTGACCTCGAAGTACGGGTTCTCTGTCGTAGCGCCAATCATAATGACGGTACGGTTCTCAACTGCATGCAGCAAGGCATCCTGCTGCGACTTAGAGAAGCGGTGAATCTCATCGATGAATAGAATGGTGCGGCGGTCGTACGTATTCAGGCGCGTCTTGGCCTCATCAATCACACGACGCAGGTCCTTCACGGTACCCGTGACGGCGCTGACCTCGACAAACTCGCTCTTGGTATGGTTGGCGATAATGTGGGCCAGCGTCGTCTTGCCCGTACCGGCAGGCCCGTACAGAATCACGCTCGAAAGCACGTCGTGCTCGATCGCGGCACGCAGCCATGAACCCTTACCGACGGCCTTTTGCTGGCCCACGTACTCGTCGAGCGAATTGGGGCGCATGCGCACCGCAAGCGGCGCATTCTGAAAGGAACGCTCGCGCGTCGAAGCAGAAAAAAGGTCGTCCATAGCCATCCCGTGTATCAATCAAAAACGTTTTCCACTAACAGTATACCGAATTTATACGAACTACCGTTCGTTAATATAGGTACGGTGCGGAAACTTCAATCCCGGAAACAGCTTGCTCGTGAGCTCGCAGAAATAACCGTCCGTCATGCTCGCAATGTAATCCACGACCGCCTGGTCCTTATCGTTCTGCCAGGCATAGGCGCGATCGTAGTAGGAAAGCTGCTGCTCGATGCGAGAAATGTGGTGCTTAAAGATATACGAAGACTCGTCACCTTCGTTTATATCCTGCAGGCAACGATCGTAAAGCTTTTCGAAGGCTTCGCGCAGCTCCACCTCGGAATCGCCTTCGATACCGCCCTTGCTATAGATCTTCTCGTAGTTCTCGCGCTTGGCTCGGCGGATTTCCTCAAACAGGTCCTCGCTCATCTCGATGCGCGGCTTACCATAGCTGTGCTCAACGATATCGATGGAGGCATGCGTGAGGATCCAACTGTTGTAGGCACCGCCCCGGCCATCATCAAAAGCGTCGGGTGACAGCAGGCCCGCCGCGATCGCATCCTGACGGTCACGACCGACGTAGGCAAGAATATCCGAGATGCGAACGACGCAGCCCTCGAGCGTCATGGGACGCAGATGCCCAATTGCGCTATAGCCCGTGGCAATGCAATCCTCAACCGTCTGGTCAAACTGGTCAAAGGAGCTCATGTCCGAGAGCTCAAACACACGCTGCTCGTACTCGCCGTTATGGCATAGCACGCCGTCGAGCGTCTGGAGCGACACGTTGCGGCCGTACAGTGTGTCGAGCACGCGGACCGACTGCACGTTATGGAAAAAATAACGCCCCGTACGCTCATGATAGATATCGTTGAGGAAGCGCTCGCCGGCATGGCCGAAAGGCGTGTGTCCCAAGTCGTGACCCAGGCCAATCGCCTCGATCAGATCGCAATTGAGCCCCAGGGCGCGACCGATATCGCGCGCAATGCGCGAGACAAGCTGCACGTGCAAACCGCGGCGTGACAGATCGTCATTGCTACGGAAGCTAAAGACCTGCGTTTTGCCTGCATAACGGGTGTACGCCGGAAGATGAAGTATCTTTTCGGTATCGCGCATAAACGCCGGACGCATAAGCGTGCCTTTGTCGGCGGCGCGATCAATACGACGAATGACCTGATCGTCGTTGCAACGATACGGGTTGACATAGCCCGAAGCACGATCGGCGGCAATGCGCTCGACAAGTTCGGGCGACAACGCTGAGGGAATACGGTCCATGCGCGCCTTAATGACGGCCGTTTCTTGATTAGATTCCATGGCATGCTCCTTAAGAAGGATGCGCAATCGGTTACAAAGTGCAGCCCACGACCTCGATTATGGCAAAAATCGGCACTAAAAACGGGAGCAATGGCAGGGAGCGCGATTTTGTGAAGAGGCAGGAAAGGGCCAGAGCCAGGAGTGCGACGGCAAATGCCACGATGCCACCCATAGGGTCGAGCGTGCAAAGCGCGAAGAGCGCCTTGGCATCCCCCATGCCGATGCCCGGGATTTGGCGAAGACGACGCCAGAGGGACTCAGTCAGCACGAGAGCAAGATACACAATGACGGCAAGACCCGCGTGGTCAAGCGCTGTGTTAACGCCTTTGTCGAGCCAAACGCCCACTAACGCCGTCACCGCACACGCACCGGCAAGTTCATTGGGAAAACGTCGCTGACGGGCATCAATCGCCGCGCCGGCAAAGATGCAAATCCAAAACGGGATATAAAACATCGAGTACCTCCTCGAGCTGCATCGCAAAAGCAAAAACCACCACAAAGGTGCCTGTCCCCTTTGCGGTGGTTTTGGTGGTGGTTATTTGGCGCCTTGCATGACCTCGTCGAGGGTGACGTTTACGGCATGCTGGGTAGGAACCCAGTCGACCTTCAGGAACAGCGCGGCCACCGTGATGGGGATATAGCTGAACATAAAGATCGGGAAGGTAAACAGGTTAGTCACCAGACGCCACTTTTGCGCGCAGTGAATGTGCTTGTACTCAAAGATAGTCGTGAGCAGCGCCAGGATAAAGAAAGTCAGATACATCATGGCGAAGGTCATAATGAGCGAAGCGGCACAGGCCTGCATCTCGACTTCGGTAGCCAAAAAGCCGTGCGAGAGTCCACCCACGATCAGGAACGTCGCATTGGCGAGCATCGAGATGAGCGACAGCAGCATACCCGGGGCGATCGTCATGAACATGTCGTAGGCGGCAAAGCGATGGTAGCGGAAGGTCGACTTGACCAGGTGCTTACCGTAAGTAAAGAACACCTGGTAGAAGCCCTTGGTCCAACGCATGCGCTGTTTCCAGGACGCCTTAAACGTCACGGGTTGTTCGTCAAAGAACTCCGCCGGCGCATAGCCAATGCGAATGCCGTGAATGGCGCAGAACGTGGTGAACTGAATGTCCTCGGTCAGCGTGTGGAACTGCCAACCGTGCATGCCCTCGATAACGCTGGCGGAGATGAGGTAGCCCGAACCCGAAACAGCGCAGGACGTCTTGCAGATATTACGCGCGTTGTTGAGGAAGCGCGCCTCGCGTAGATACCACGTGGCATTAGCAGCCGAGATCCACGAGCTGCCGAAGTTCTTGGAATTGCGATAGCTCGTGACCACATGGAAGCCCTGGTCAAAGGCATCATTCATCTTGGAAACGTAATCGCGGGAGATAACGTTATCGGCATCGAAGATAAAGTAGCCCTCAAACGTGTCGGGATACTCGTTGAGAATGCGGTCGAAGCCAAAGTCCATGACCCAGCTCTTGCCCTTGCGGGCCAGGTCATTGCGCTCGTAAACAATGGCACCGGCCTCGCGCGCGAGCTGCGCCGTGTTGTCGGTGCAGGCATCGGCAACGACAAAGACCTCGATAAGCTCGGACGGATAGTCCTGGTCCTTGATGGAGCGTACGAGATTGGCAATTACGGCTTCCTCGTTATGCGCCGCGATAAAGAAGGCATAGCGATGGAGTTTTTTGGCCTTGGGAGGCGCGACCTCGCCACGAAGAGCGCCAATGACAAAGAAGACCACCTGGTACAGAAAGCAGACCGTGAGCAGCGTGACGACAATCTGGTTGAAGATCACGATGGGTGTGTTGGTTTGTAAAAAGGCGAGCATGCAGGCTCCCAGCAACGTGTAACGTAAACAATCGTATATCTTACCGCAGGCTTACCGAGTTCAAGAAACCACCTAATACTGGCTAGGCTTCGAGAAGACCGAGCTGCGGAACGATGTCGTCGCCGGCGGCAGTGCGACCAAGCGAACGCGGGGCCAGATCGTCCAGAACCGCGGCAAGATCCCACGGCAGCTCATCACGGCACTCAATGCGCTTCCCCGTTACGGGATGATCGAACGCAACGCGCCAAGAATGCAGGAACTGCCTGGTCAGGCCCTGATCGGCACGCGCATCGCACTTGCCGTAGAGCGGATCGCCCACGCAGGCGTGGTTGATATGGCGCATATGCACGCGAATCTGATGTGTGCGGCCCGTAAACAGGTGGCACTCAACGAGCGTATAGCCGTCGTCAAAACGCGTGGAATCAAAGCGCTCGAGGACCTTAAAGGTCGTAATGGCCTGACGGGCAAAGGGGTCATCCGAAACCGCCATCTTGACGCGGTCGCGCGTAGAACGGGCGATACCGGTATTGATGGTGCCCTCGTCCATGGCGATGTGCCCGTGGACAAGCGTGATATAGCGGCGGTCGAGCGTGCGCGTGCGGATGAGATTCTGAAGCGCGCGCTGGGTGTCGTCATCTTTTGCCGCGAGCATAAGGCCCGAGGTATCGCGATCCAGGCGATGCACGATGCCGGGGCGGTCCTCACCCTGCACAGTACCAAGATGATCGATGCCGCAGTGGTAGACCAGAGCGTTCGCAAGGGTGCCGCTCTCGTGGCCATGGGCGGGATGGCACACCAGGCCCCGCTGCTTGGAGAGCACGATAAGGTAGTCGTCCTCGTAGCGGATATCGAGGGGAATGGCCTCGGGAATCACGTCGGTCGGGTCGTGCGGCTCGGGCAAGTCGACCGAGATGCGATCGCCGGCGCGTACGGCGTACTTTTTAGAGAGACAAGTCTCACCGTTGACGGCAACGGCGCCTCCCTCAATCAGATGCGCGCAGGAAGAGCGCGTAGGGCAGCCGTCATTGGAGCCCAGATAGGCGTCAAGACGCTGACCAGCGGCATCGTCGGCAACAAGGATATGGATGTCGGCCATTAGCGCTCATTCCTTTCGCGAATCTTGCGGGCACGCTCCCCACGCTGCTGGGCCTTGCGCTTAGCGCGGGCCTCGTCACGGGCGTTAAGCTCGGCGGTCGCATCGACCTCACGGGCAGCGGGGCTCAAGAACATGTAACCGAAGAGGGCGAGCACGACGCCCAAGGTAATGCCGATATCGGCCACATTAAAGACGGGGAAGTCGACGAAGGTGGTGGCAATAAAATCGGTCACGAAGCCAAAGGCCAAACGATCGATAGCGTTGCCGATAGCACCGCCCGCAACCATCGCCATGCCCACAACCTCCAAGCGAGCAAGCTGGGGCGCGCGAAGCAAGTACACGGCAATGGCGACAATGACCGCAAGCGCCAGCAAAGCAAACGCAACGCCATGCCCCTCGCCCATGCTAAAGGCAGCACCGATATTGCGGACAAACAGGAAGTCGATCACACCGGGGATAACAGTCACATGCAAAGCGTCGCCCACGGCACGAACCGCAAGCTTGGTCAGCTGATCAAAAAGCAGCACAACCAGCACCACCCCACCAGCAACACCTAACCGCCAGCGCAAAGGCGGCGTCATATCCCCAGTACGACCCAAATCAATCCCCTACCCTCAAGAACATCGAATTCCGTTTAATGCAAGTAATCATCTTATAGTGACAAACGCCAAACGCGCAGCATATTCACCAACGCTAGCGAAATAACCAGCTAAAAACGAAAGCGGCATTCCGAAAAACAGAATGCCGCTTGGACGTGACAAAAGTTGACGTTGGGGACGTTCTTGTTTGACAGTCGTTTAAGAACGTCCCCAACGGCTAGTTCAGCGCCTCCGCGCAGCGCTTGCAAATATGAGCGTGGCCGTTGTACTCGCCAACGGTGGTGCGGTAGTTCCAGCAACGGTCGCAGCACTCGCCCTCGGCAGCCTCGATAGCGACGGAAAGCTCCTCGCCCTGGGTCAGCTCAACATCGGAGACGATGTAGAACTCGGCCAGATCGACGGCCTTGTCGCCGGTCAGCAGCGCATACATCTCGGCAGGAACGACCGCCTTGACGCGGACCTGCTGGCTCTTGGTGAAGGTACCGGCGGAGCGGGCATCCTCAAGGGCCTTGGTCACGGCGCTACGGAGCTCGAGTGAAGCCTCGAGCACGCCCTCAAACTCATTGGCCTCGTCGAACGTGATGGGCGACTTGTACCAATCGAGCAGCGCGGCGTACTTCTGGTGATCGACGCAGCCGGCGGGCGCATAGGCCATGGCCTCGTCGACCGTGTAGGACAGGATCGGCTGAAGGTCGCGCATGAGCATCGAGAAGAGCTCGGCGAGCACAGTCTGGGCGCTGCGGCGCTCGAGCGAGCCGGGCTTCTCGCAGTACAGACGGTCCTTCAGGGCGTCGAGGTACACGTTGGAGAGCTCGGTAACCACGAAGTCGTAAAGCGCACGGTAGGCACGCGGGAACTCGTAGCTGGCGTAGGCATCGTCGACCTCGGCCTGGACCTGGGTCAGGCGGGCAACCATGAGCTTGTCGAGCGGCAGCAGGTCGGCGAAGGCGACGCCGTCGGTCTCGGGCTCAAACTGACCCTCGAGCTCGGAGAGCAAGAAGCGCAGCGTGTTGCGGAAACGACGGTAGGCATCGGACGTACGAGCAAGGATCTCGTGGTCGATGGAAACATCGGAGCTGGTGTCGACGGAGGCAACCCACAGGCGGATGATGTCGGCGCCCATCTCGTCACAGACCTTATTGGGGTCGATGACATTACCGAGCGACTTGGACATCTTGCGGCCCTGGCCGTCGAGCGTGAAGCCCTGCGAGACGACCGCCTTGTAGGGAGCATGGCCATTGGCGCCCACCGAAGTGAGCAGCGAGCTCTGGAACCAACCGCGGTGCTGGTCGGAGCCCTCGAGATACACATCCGCCGGATACTCCAGCTCGGGACGGTACTCGCAGACGGCCTTCCAGGACACGCCGGAGTCCCACCACACGTCGAGGATGTCCTTATCGGCCTTGAGGTGATGGCCGCCGCACTTGGGGCAAACGCAGGCCTCGCCCAGGTAGCTCTCGGGAGCGTCGGTGAACCAGGCGTCGGAGCCCTTCTCGTGGAAGAGCTTGATGACGGCGTCGAGCGTGGCGTCGTTCATAACCTTCTCGCCGCAGTCGGCGCAAGTGTAGCTCGGGATAGGCACGCCCCAGTTGCGCTGACGGCTGATGCACCAGTCGGGACGCTGCTCGACCATGGCACCGATGCGGTTAGCCGCGTGGGCCGGATACCACTTGACGTTCTCGCGGACTTCTTTGCCAGCCTGCTCGCGCAAACCGGTCTTGTCCATCGAGACAAACCACTGGTCGGTAGCACGGAAGAGCACCGGATGTTTGCAGCGCCAGCAGTGCGGATAGCTGTGCGTGATCTTCTTCTCGAGGACCAGGGTGCCGCGCTCGCGCAGGAACTCGATGATGTGCGGGTTGGCCTCATCGGTATCCATACCGCTGAAGGGACCACCGGTGCCAAACTCCTCACCGGTGTAGAACTTGCCGTCGTCATCGACCGGCATGCAGATGTCAGTGATGCCCTCCTTGAGGCAGGCAAAGTAGTCGTCGACGCCGTGGCCGGGCGAGTTGTGGACGATACCGGTACCGTCATCGACACCGACGTAATCGGCCAGCAGCGCCACGCCCTCAACACCGTCAAAGATCGGCTGCTTGTAGTGGATGTGGTGGAAGGTCTCGGCGGGAACCACATAGGGTTTACCGTCGACCATAACCGGGGTGTACTCCCAACCAAACTCCTCGCAGCACTTGGGAGCCAGGTCCTCGAGCATGACCTCGGCACGACCCTCGTGCTCAACGGCGACATAGGCGGCGCCGGGCTTAAGGGAAACGGCCTGGTCGGAGGGGATGGTCCACGGTGTGGTCGTCCAAATGATAAAGTCAACCGGGCCGTCGAAGTTCTCGAGGCCGGCGGGCTTGGAGGTCATCTCAAAGCGCACGAAGATGGACGGGCTCGTCTCATCGGAGTACTCGATCTCAGCCTCGGCCAGCGCGGTGTGGCAGTGCTTGCACCAGTGAACCGGCTTGTGGCCGCGATAAATCATGCCCTTGTCGAACATGGCCTTGAAGACCTCGATGTCGGCGGCGTCATGCTGGTGATAGAGCGTCAGATACGGGTTGTCCCAATCGCCGAGCACGCCCAGGCGACGGAAGCCGGCCTTCTGCAGCTCGATGTTCTCGACAGCGAACTTATTGCAAAGCTCGCGGATCTTAGCCGTGGAGGTCTGGTTGAACTTCTCGGTGCCGAGCTTCTCCTCGACCTTGTGCTCGATCGGCTGACCGTGGCAGTCCCAACCGGGGACATAGGGAACCTCATAGCCCTGCATCATCCAGTAGCGGTTGATCATGTCCTTGGAGATCTTGTTCATGGCATGGCCGATGTGGATCGGGCCGTTGGCGTACGGAGGGCCGTCGTGCAGCACGAACTTCTTATGCCCCTCGTTCTTCTTTAGAACTTGCTCGTAGACCTTGTTGTCCTGCCAGTCCTTGAGTCGCTTGGGCTCGGACTTGGAAAGACCGGCACGCATGGGAAATCCGGTTTTGGGCAGATTCATCGTCTGCTTGTACTCGTTTGCCACGGTACCCCTTTCATGTCGTGGGCGCTCACGCCCTCTGGGCACCAAAAAAGCGCCCGTCCCTACAAGCTGGGACGAAGCGCCACAAAAACAGGCAGTCTGCCCGTAAAAGCTCTTCGCTTAACCACCCAGCTTAGATGCCCTCGCCCGCGTATTCGCGCGCTCGCATCCGTTACTCGGCTGGCCTGTATCGACGGCCATCTCGGCGATGTCTACTAAGACGAACCTGCGCGGCACGTCCGTTGGGATCGCAGCTCCGGGGTGATTTTCATCGGTCGCATGCACGGGTTCTCAGCGCTCCCCGCTCTCTGTGGCATGCGGACGGCCGACTACTCGTCCCCATCAACGCTTATGCGGAGTATGCTAGCACGTTCCGCGCCGACGAAAAACCCTCAACACTGGTTTTATACGTTCGAAATTTCTCGCGGCTGTGGACCTTCTCTTGGAGCAAAATACCTGAAAGCACTTTATCGAACGAAAGAAGGTTGCTATGCGCACGATTGGAATGAGCGACTACACCGTTGGCGAGGATTGCTTTGACGAGCTGCCCACCGCACTGGCGGAGTACGGAGCGACCAAGGTCGCGATCATCGGTGGCAAGCGGGCACTGGCCGCAGCACTTCCCGGTATCGAAGCTGCGCTAGCGGGTACCGACGTCGAGATTCTGGAGACGCGCGTCTACGGCACCAACAGTACGCGTGCCAATATCGCCAAGGTCGTGAACTCCCCTGCCTGCCAGGAAGCTGACGTGCTTATCGCATGCGGCGGCGGCAAGGCGCTCGACACCGTGAAGACCGCAGCTATCGAGCTCAAGAAGATCGTCTTTACGGTCCCGACGATCTGTTCCAACTGCTCCGCCGCGACCGCTATTGCTGTCGTGTACAACGACGACGGCTCGCTCGAGGGCTATTCGTACCCCAACCGACCGGCGCACATCTTCATCAACCCCAAGATCATCGCCGAGGCACCGGCAGAGTATTTCTGGGCCGGCGTAGGCGATGCCCTGTCTAAGCAGCCAGAGGTCGAGTACGCCACGAGCGCCGGTAATTTGGAGCACACCGCCGGTCTTGGCCTGGCACTCGCCCACACCTGCTCCGAGCCGCTGTTTACCTATGGCGTCCAGGGTCTTGAGGACGTGCGCCAGGACCTGTCGACCGAGGCCGTCAAGCAGATCGCGCTCGACATCGTGGTCAACACGGGCTATGTCTCGAACCTGACCAACCAGAACGATTACTACTACAACTCGAGCGTGGCGCACGCGTTCTACAACGCCACCTGCAGCATTCCACGTGAGGGCACCTACCTGCACGGCGAAGTCGTAAGCCTGGGCGTGCTCGTCCTGTTTGCCTATACGGGCGATACCGAGAACCTTGTGCGCTACGCCGCCTTTAACAAGCAGATGGGCCTGCCCGTGACGCTTGAGCAGGTCGGGCTTTCCGAGGCCGACATCCCTGCCCTGTGCGAATACGCGCACGCCACCAACGAGTGGAAGCAGGGCAACCCTGAGCCCTTCACTGACGAAAAGTTCGCCGCCGCCATCAAGGCCGCCAACGCCTACGGCCACTCTATCCTGGCCTAACCGGCCAAAACCGCCACAAAGGGGACAGTTCCTTTGTGGCGGTTTTTTATTGCTGTAACATGCTCGAGTCGAATTCGCTTGCCGGGATCACGCGGTAGCCGTGGCGCAGGAGCAGGTCAACGAAGACACCGTTACCCGTTGTGAGCGTGCCGCTGAAGGATCCGTCGTAGATATGGCCCACGCCGCACGACGGACTACGATCCTGCAAAATGCACGCGGAAATCTCGGACGGCCCACCCGCCTGCTCACACATATCGAGCGCACGTTGAGCGCCCAGGCGGAATTCCCGGTCAACGGACACGCCCTCGCAGGTACGAACCTCGCCGTTCACAATCTCGGACGGCTTGCGCGGCGTGGGCAGGCCCCCAAAGACCTCAGGGCACACCAAGAGGACCTCGGTCCCTGTACGCTCGCAGGCCTCGACCAACTCGCGATGATAGTTGTCGAGCCCATTATACTTGCAGCTCTCGCCCATCAAGCAGGCGCTCACCACGATCTTCATTTCCATCCCTCTCAAGCAAAACGCCCCATTTGAGAAAGCTGCTCAAATGGGGCGTCGGCGTTTACTGGCTCGGCCGCGGCTTTACTGCTGCTTGGGCATCAGCGGATTCTCGCGCGTGAGGAGGTTCATGAACTCCTCGCCCGTGATGGTCTCCTTCTTATACAGATAACGAGCCAGCTCGTGGAGCTTAAACTTGTTCTCCTTCAGAATCTGCAAAGCGCGGTCGTGCGCATCCTCGATCAGCTTGGCGACAATCGCGTCCACGCGCTCGGCCGTACCGGGGGCGCAGGTGAGCGACGTGTCCTGATTGAGATACGCGTTCTGCACGGTACCGAGCGCCATCATGCCAAACTCGTCGGACATACCAAAGCGCGTCACCATATTACGGGCGAGCTTGGTGGCCTGCTCGATGTCGTTGGCGGCGCCGGTCGTCATCTCTCCAAAGATGAGCTCCTCGGCTGCGCGGCCACCGCAATAGACAGCGAGCTTGTCCAAGACCTCCTGGCGCGTCGTCAGGAAGCGCTCGTCCTCCTCGACCTGCATGGTATAACCAAGAGCACCGCTCGTGCGCGGCACGATGGTGATCTTCGTGACCGGCGCAGAGCCCTTCTGGCGAGCGGCAACGATGGCATGGCCGATCTCGTGATAAGAAACGACCTGCTTCTCGTGGTCGGACAGCACCGTGGACTTACGCTGTTGGCCGGCAATGACGACCTCCACCGACTCCTCGAAGTCGTCCTGGGTTGCACGCTTGCGACCCTCGCGAACGGCGCGCAGGGCGCCCTCGTTGATGATATTGGCCAGGTCGGCGCCCGAGGCACCGGGCGTGGCGCGGGCAATCGCGGTCAGGTCGATCGGCGGCTCGGTCTTCACGCTCTTAGCATGCAGCTCGAGGATGTTCTTGCGGCCGGTCAGATCGGGCAGCTCGACGGGGATGCGGCGGTCAAAACGACCGGGGCGCAGTAGAGCGGGATCGAGACTGTCGGGGCGGTTGGTTGCGGCAAGGACAACGATACCCTTGTGGTTATCGAAGCCATCCATCTCGGTCAGCAACTGATTGAGCGTCTGCTCGCGCTCGTCGTTGCCGCTAAAGCCGCCGCCATCGCGCTTCTTACCGATGGTATCGATCTCATCGATAAAGACGATACACGGTGCCTTTTCCTTGGCCTGCTTAAACAGGTCACGAACCTTAGCAGCGCCGCGACCGACAAACATCTCAACGAACTCAGAGCCCGAAATGCTAAAGAACGGAACACCGGCCTCGCCGGCAACAGCCTTGGCAAGCAGGGTCTTACCGGTACCCGGAGGGCCAACAAGGAGAGCACCGCGCGGCAGCTTGGCGCCGATCTCCTCGTAGCGCTGCGGCTTCTCCAGAAAGTCAACGACCTCCTTGAGAGACTCCTTGGCCTCTTCCTGACCGGCGACGTCCTTAAAGGTCACGCCCACGTCCTTGGAGGCGATCACGCGCGCGCCGGACTTACCCAGTCCGCCGCCGCCAAAACCGCCGCCGCCAAAGTTCATCGACGGGCCGTCATCGCCCATAGCCTTCTTCATGCGGCGGTTGAGCCACCAACCGATGAGGAAGAAAATCGCCATGGGAAGAATGAGTGTGAGCAGGTAGTAGGTCATCAAACCCGAGTTTTTATCGGGAACGACCGACTCCAGCGAAGCGCCAGACTCAAGCACGCGATCGGTAAAGCCCGCGTCATTCGGCACACCGGTCGTCTTGTAGGCGATGTTCTCGTCCTCGCCCTTCTTGGTGTAATAAATCGAGTAATCGTCCGTGTTGTACTCGACCTTGTCGACGCTCTTCTTATCGAGCGCTTTGACAAACGTCGAGTAATCGGTCTTCGTAATCTGCTGCGTGTGACCGATGTTGGGGAACAGAACGGTCGAGAGCACGAGGTAGACGACGAAGGCGATGAGCACGTAGAGAATCATATTCCGTCTACGTTTGTTGTCATCCATCTCCATCTGCTTGAACTCCATCTACTGGGGTTGATAATGCTTTCTAGAATACCCAACCCGGACGGCGATAAACCGACGCCGGGCACGAAAGGACAGAGATGGCATCACTGTAAGTCGGCAAGGTTCAAATCTATACAGGCGACGGCAAGGGCAAGACGACGGCTGCGCTGGGGCTCGCGCTGCGCGCGACGGGCTACGGGCTCGACGTTCTTAGGCTGCATTTTGCCAAGAAACTGCACTGCGCCGAACACGATGCCGCGCCGCGCCTGGGGCTGCGCATCGTACAAGCTGACCGCGACACGCCCGAGGCTTGCGCCGCACAGATCATGGAGCTCGCATGCGAGCAGATATCACAGGTCGACGTTCTGATTTTGGACGAACTCGGCGAGGCCATGCGCCGCGGCTTCGTGACACGCGAGGATGTCGAAGCGCTGATCGCGATAAAGCCCGCCACCACGGAACTCGTGCTCACCGGCCGCGGGCTGCTGCCGTTGGCCGACCTCGCGGACTTAGTCACCGAAATGCGTCCCATCAAACACTACTTCGACGAAGGCCTCCTAGCCCGCCAAGGCATCGAATACTAATTGATTCGTTTTCCGCCAACACCTACAGCTCATAAGGAAGTTGCGGTGGAATAGTACTTGTTTGACGGTCCGCAAGGGCTTTTCAGGAACTATTTCACCGCAACTTATCAGGGGTATCTGACGGATGAGCTAGGCGGTGGCGCGACCTAGCCAGTTGCCGCTGTGGTGGTAGATGGTGAACATGGTTGCGGTGATGAGCCAGGTTACGGGGTAGACCAGCAGTAGATGCTCGAGCGACGGATCGAAGGGCATGATCGCAAACACCCAAATCACTCTGAGTACGACGGTGCCAAAGATGGTGAGCATCATAGGCTGCAGACTCACGCCGGCGCCGCGGATGGAACCCGAGGCGTTCTCGATAATCGAGAAAATCGCATAGAACGGCGCAATGAAATGGAGGATGGTCGTGGTGTACGCCGAAATCGAAGCATCGTCGACAAACAAACGCGACAGCGGGCCCGAGAACACCAGCAGCACGGCAGACAGGCCACCAATGAGCATAAACGACAGCACGAGCGACGTATGGTAGCCCTTGCGCATGCGCTCGTAGTTGCGCGCGCCAAAGTTCTGCGCCGAGAACGTAGTGATCGATACGCCGAGCGCCTCGGTCACCATCCAGATAATGCCATCCAGGCGCCCAGATAGACCCCAAGCAGTCGTGACATCGGCGCCAAACGAATTAACCGACACCTGGATCAGCACGTTCGAGATCGAATAGGCAGCCGATTGAAAACCGAGTGGCAGACCACACGAGATCATACTCTTGCAAATACCGCGATCGATACCGAGCTTAGACAGCGAAAGACGCCATGCACCCGGAGCGCGCATCATGCGCAACACGATCATCGTTGCATTGGAGCAAATGGTCAGCGCCACTGCGATGCCGCAGCCCAGCGCCTCCATATGCAACACAGCGACAAAGATGATATCCAGCACCACGTTAACAAGGCAGCCAGAGGCAATGATCACGGCGGGCCCGCGCGTGTCGCCCACGGAACGCAGCAGTGCGGTTCCCATATTCAGCAGCAGCGCCGCAACCATCGCGGCAAAATAACAGCGAGCATAGGCCACACCCTCGGCCAATAGTTCATGCGGCGTGTTCATAAGCACCAGCATGGGCTCAACGAACACTATGCCAAGAATCGAGAAAGCGATACCGCCCACCAGCGCGAGCGTCATGGCTGTATGGACCGAACGACTCAGTCGCTCATCATCGTGCTGGCCAAAATACTGACCGGTAATGACCGCGCAGCCGGCGCCGACGCCAACGCAAAAGCCAATGCAGAGCTCGGTGAGCACCATCGTAGCTTGAATGCCACCTAGCGCGAGCTTGCCGCCAAACTGACCGACGATATAGGTACCGATAAGCGTGTAGGCCTGCTGAAAAAACGAACTAAAAAAGATGGGAACGCACAGCGAAAGCAGCTGCTGCCAAATAACACCCTGCGTTACATCGATAGCCGTAGATTTCTTAGCCACACGCCCTCCCCAAAAGCGTACGTCAACCGACAAATCAGTAATTAAAGACCTAAGCTAATAGCAGCTTAGCACCGACCGACGTCGACCGAAACACCCCGAATTAGAGCGCGGTGCGGAAAACTGCCTAGTGATACAAACCCGGCTGGTAGTGATACTCATTGCTCACGTGCGGGCACAGCTGCCAAAAGGCGACGGCGCTCGCCGCGGCCACGTTAAGCGAATCGACCCCGTGCGCCATCGGAATGCGCACCGCGTGGTCACAGCCGGCAATGGTCTTGGCGCCCAAGCCGGCACCCTCGGTACCCATAAAGATTGCCAAGCGGTCAATCTCCTGCAGCACGGGATCGTCCAGCGATACGGAATCGTCCGTCAACGCCATAGCGGCACACGAAAAACCGGCATCGTGCAACGCGCTCAGGCCATCATGCGGCCACACACGAGCCTCGCTGCCAATACGCGTCCACGGCACCTGAAACACCGTGCCCATGCTCACGCGGGCCGAGCGACGGTACAGCGGGTCGCAGCACGTCGGGCTGACCAAAATACCGTCAACGTTCAATGCGGCAGCCGAGCGGAAAATAGCGCCAACATTGGTGTGATCGACAATACCCTCAAGCACGCACACACGCACCGGACGATCCCCCGCCGCCTCAACGACGCCACCCAAGAACTCATCAACCGGAATCTGCCGCGGGCGACGAAACGCCGCGAGCGCACCGCGCGTCACGTTAAAGCCCGTCAGCTGCTCCATGAGTTCCATGGAAGCCACGAACACAGGAACCGGACCTGCGCCCTCGCGCACAACCAGGCGCTCAAACAGCGGCATCATCTGGTCGAGCCAGCGTTCGCCCAAAAGAAAGCTCACCGGCTCATATCCGGCGCGAACCGCGCGCTCGATAACCTTGGCACTCTCGGCGATAAAGATGCCCTTTTGCGGCTCTAGCACGCAGCGCAGTTCACGCTCGGTCAGTCGCACGTAGGCATCGAGCCGCTCGTCCTCGAGCGAATCAATTCGCAGAACCTCAACGGCATCAGTCATAGCAGCCAGCCCGCACCCTTCTTTACAGCACATCTATACCAAACGAGGCGACGCTAAGCGCCGCCCCATACATTCAATCAACCCGATAATACCGTTCACGCCAGGCGATTTGCGCCTCAACGCGACGATACGTCACGAACTCATAATCGACACCCTCGTCGCCCTCGCCCGAGGCAATCGTGGCAACACCGCCACGCCACGCAATCTCCCACGCGGGATCGGCGTCCAAATCGGGAAAGTAAGTGTCCACGGCATGAGTGCAATGGTCGTGCGTGACCTCGGCCTCGGCGCAATACGGCAAAAACTGCCGATACACCTCGCCGCCACCGATCACCCAGGCAACGGGCTCATCGGCAACCGCGGCGAGCGCCTCGTCGATACTATGCACCACGTCGACGCCCTCGACAGCAAAATCCTCGTCGCGGGTAAGCACGATATTGCGACGGTTCTTGAGTGGACGCCCACCGGGAAAACTCAGCAGCGTCTTGCGCCCCATGATGACCGGGCAGCCCTTGGTGCAGGCCACAAAATGGCGCATGTCGGCGCGATTGGACACCACCATGTCGCCCTCGCACCCAATGCCCCAATCGTCACACACGGCAACGATAGCAGATAGCTTACACGTCATGAGCACCACCTACACCGCAATGGGAATGTTCTTGACCTGAGGGCCGTGCTCATAGCCCTCGACGATCAGGTCATCTGTCGTAAACGCATAGAAGTCATGCACATCGGGGTTAAGCGTTACCTTGGGAGCCGCAAACTGCGGACGCTCGATAAGCTCGCGGACGATATCGACATGACGGTCGTAGATATGGGCGTCGGCGATCACATGCAGCAGCTCGCCGGGAATCATATCGACCGACTGCGCAACCATCATGAGCAGAATGGCGTACTGGCACACGTTCCAGTTGTTCGCGGCCAAAATATCCTGGCTGCGCTGGTTGAGAATCATATTGAGCGTCGGTTTGTCATCCTGCGGGCGCTGCGTGACGTTATACGTCACGCTGTAGGCGCACGGATACAGGTGCATCTCGGACAGATCGCTAAACACATAGGTGTTCGTCATAATGCGGCGGCTGTACGGCGTGTGCTTAAGGTCGTACAGCACGCGGTCCATCTGGTCAAAGTCGCCCTCGGCATAATGGCTCTTCTGCCCAATCTGATACCCGTAGGCCTTGCCGATGGAGCCGGTCTCGTCAGCCCACTCATCCCAAATGTGACTATTGAGGTCATGCACGTTATTGGACTTCTTTTGATAGATCCACAGGATCTCGTCCATGGCGGACTTGAGCGCCGTACGACGCAGCGTAAGTGCGGGGAACTCCTCGCGCAGGTCGTAGCGTGCCGTGACGCCAAAGTTTTTAATGGTATAGGCAGGGGTGCCATCCTCCCACACTGGGCGGACCTTTTGGCCCTCGGTGGTGGTGCCATGGTCCAGAATGTCGCGGCACATGGCTACAAACTGTTGATCAGCCTTGCTCATTGACCCTCCTGTCAGTCGCCTATAAGCGATTTTTATTGTAGCCCAGGCGCACCCGGCCCCACAGCCCAAACATAAGCCCTCATTTTCTGACATATGCCAGAAATTCCTTGCGCAAATCCGCACGTTCGCTATTCTATTGTTGACATATGTCAGATTTGGAGAGTGTATGGCTGGAAGACGCGAAAAACTGCGCCGCGTTGGGATCATCCCCGAATATCGCGGCTTTACCCCCGATGGCCTTGCCAGCGGAGACGCTATCGATATGACGGTCGATGAGCTCGAAGTACTGCGCCTGTGCGATCTGGAGGGCCTCAATCAGGAGGCCGTCGCCCTGCACATGGGTATCGCCCGCGCCACGGTGGCGGCAATCAGCAGTCGCGCGCATCGCAAGGTGGCAAACGCGCTGGTCAATGGACGGGCGATCGTCATCGAAGGCGGCAACATCGCGTACTCCCCCATCACCACGACGACGGCCGCATGGCCAGCAAAGGAGGTCGGCACCATGAGGGTGGCAACAACGTACGACAACGGCAACATCTTTATGCACTTTGGCCGCAGCGAGCAGTTCAAGATCTACGACATCCAGGATGGCAAGGTGCTCAACGAGCAGGTCGTAGGCACCGGTGGCACCGGCCACGGCGCCTTGGCGGGCCTGCTTGCCAACGGTGGCGTTGACACGCTCATTTGCGGCGGTATCGGCGGCGGCGCTATCAACGCGCTTGCCCAAGCCGGCATCACGGTCTATGCGGGCGCCCAGGGCAGCTGCGATGCCTGCGTCGAGGCCCTCATTGCCGGCACGCTCGCACAGAACGGCGAGGCCACCTGCGACTGCCATGGACATGACCACGAGCACACCCATGAGCATGGCGAGTCCTGCGGCTGTCACGGCCATCACGACCACGACGGACATGAGGGCTGCGGCTGCCACTAGCGGCACATACCCCGGCGCCAGCACGCTTCCGCGCGTGCGACAACCTGCGAACGAACGGCGAAGGCCGCCTGGAGTACCATCCAGGCGGCCTTCGCCATACTCGACTCAACCAGCCGTTACTTCTTATTACGCATCTGCGCTTCCATCTGGCGCAGCAGGTCCATATCGGACTTGGGGCCGCCCGTACCCAGGCCGCCCATGCCGCCCAGGCCCATAGCGTCCAGGCCGGGGATATTGGGCATGCGCATCTTTTTGCCCTTCTTACCCTTCTTGCCCTTCTTGCCGCCGGCCTGCGCCTGATTGGCCATTGTGCGCATGCGGCCCATCATCTTATTCATCTCGCCCCACTGCTTCATAAGGCTATTGACCTCGGTGGGGGTCACACCGGCGCCCTTGGCAATGCGGGCACGGCGCTGGCCGTTGATGATGGAGGGGCGAAGGCGCTCCTCCTTGGTCATCGACATGATAATGGCCTCGTTCTTGTCGAAGATGCCCTCGTCCAGGTTGCCGCCCATCTGGTTAAGCGCACGCTGGCCGCCGGGGAGCATGCCCAGGATGCCCTTCATGCCGCCCATCTTCTTGACGGCCTTCATCTGGTCGAGCATGTCGTTCATGGTGAAGCCCTCGCGCAGCATACGCTCGGCAGCCTCGAGCTGCTCGGCGTCGGCCGCCTCCTGGGCCTTCTCGATAATGCCGACGACATCGCCCATGCCTAAAATGCGCTTGGCCATGCGGTCGGGGTAGAACGGCTCAAGCGAATCGGGCTTCTCGCCCATGCTCACGAACTTGATGGGCTTGCCGGTCACCTGGCGCACGGAAAGCGCGCCGCCGCCACGAGCGTCGCCGTCGAGCTTGGAGATGATCACGCCGTCAAAGTCGGTGCGCTCGGCAAAGGTCGAGACGACGTTGACGATATCCTGGCCGGTCATGGCATCGACGACCATCAGCACCTGATCGGGCTTAACGGCCTTCTTGATGTCCACGGCCTCCTGCATCATCTGCTCGTCGATCTGCAAACGACCGGCGGTATCGACGATGACCACGTCACGCAGGTGGTCAACGGCCTCCTGGATGGCGCCCTTGGCGATGTCAACCGGGTGCTCGCCATCGCCACGGAAGACCGGCACGCCGATCTCTCCGCCAAGCGTGGCCAGCTGGTCGGCAGCGGCGGGACGGTAGACGTCGCACGCGGCGAGCAGCGGCGAGCGGCCCTGCTTCTTGAGCAGGTAGGCCAGCTTTACGGCCGCCGTGGTCTTACCGGAGCCCTGCAGGCCCACGAGCATAATGACATTGGGAATGCGGTTACTAAAGACGAGCTTGCTCTCGGTGGAGCCGAGCATCTCGGTGAGCTCGTCGAGCACGATCTTGACGACGTTTTGCGCCGGCGACAGCGACTCCATGACCTCGGCGGTCATGCAGCGCTCCTTGGTCTTGGCGACGAACTCCTTGACGACCTTGAAGTTGACGTCGGCCTCGAGCAGCGCCATGCGAATGTCGCGCATGGCCGAGGTGATATCGGCCTCGGTCAGCTTGCCCTTGCCGCGCAGGCGGTCAAATGTGTCGTTGAGGCGATCGCTCAGGGAATCAAACACTAGTCACTCCTTAATTGGACTCGCCCACCAGGGCGCGGCAGAAATCTTTGGCATTGAACTCCTGCAGGTCATCGACCTGCTCGCCCACGCCCACGCGCAGGATCGGGAGCCTGAGCTTCTCGGCAACGGCCATGGCGATACCGCCCTTAGCCGTGCCGTCGAGCTTTGTCATAATAATACCGTCCAGGCCCAGCGCCTCATTAAACTCGAGCGCCTGGTTCAGACCGTTTTGGCCGGTGGCGGCATCGATCACGAGCACGACATGGACGGGCATGGGACCGGCGGCCATATTAGCGGCGCGCTTACGCGTCACGTTGACCACCTTGGCAAGCTCGCGCATGAGCTCGGGGCTCGTGTGCAGACGGCCGGCGGTATCGATAAGCACCAAGTCGCTGCCGCGCTTGTCAGCCTCGTCGAGCACGTCGTAGCAAACGCTTGCCGGGTCGGAGCCGCGGTCACGCTTGATAACGGGGACACCGGCGCGCTGGCCCCACACATCGAGCTGCTCGATGGCGGCGGCGCGGAAGGTATCGGCTGAGCCGATCACGACATTCTTGCCGCGGGCAGCCATGGCGCTCGCAATCTTGCCGACCGTCGTGGTCTTGCCGGCACCGTTAATGCCCACAAAAAGCACGCAACTCGGCGTGTCGGCGAACGGATCGCGCTCGGCGGGCACAAAATGTTGCTCGAGCTGCTCGGCCAGGGCGCGACGAAGTTGCGGGGCGGTCTTGAGGTTCTTCTTGGCCGCGGCATCGCGCAGGTCATCGGACACCTTGATCGCGACCTCGGCACCCATGTCACCCATGACGAGAGTGTCCTCCAGGTCCTCCCAAAAATCCTCGTCGACCTCGCCGCCAAAGTAAAAGACCTCGTTGAGGGCCTCACGGCTGCGCTCAAGTCCGCGCGAGAGAGCATCGAAGAATCCCATTATGCATTCACGACCTTTCCGGTTTCGCGATCGAGTTTTTGCGAGACGACGCGACTGACGCCGTCGGCTTGCATCGAGACGCCGTAGAGGACGTCAGCGTCCTCCATAGTACGGCGCTGATGCGAGATAACCAAGAGCTGCGTATCGGAACGCAACACATCGAGCGCGCCGATGAGCTTGGACAGGTTGGCGTCATCGAGCGCCGCCTCGACCTCGTCCAGCACATAGAACGGCACCGTGCGCGTGCGATACACGGCAAAGAGCAGGGCGAGCGCCGTCAGGCTCTTCTCGCCGCCTGACATGAGCATCATCTTAGTGATGCGCTTGCCGCGCGGCTGCGCCACGACCTCGATGCCCGTCTCGGCCGGATGCTCGGGATCGGTCATCTCCAGATGTGCCTGGCCTCCCGGGAACAGCATGGCGAAGATCTCGCGGAAGTTCGCATCGACCTTCTCAAAGGTCACCAGGAAGGCCTTACGCATCTTGCGGTCGATGGCCACGGTGATCTTGGTGAGCGCCTTGCGCGCGCTCTCCAGATCGGCCAGCTGCTCCTCGATATAATCGGCGCGGCGCTTGAGCTGCTCGTACTCCTCCATGGCAACCTGGTTCACAGGGCCCAGGTTGTTGATCTGGCGCACGAGCTGGTTGAGCTCGCGCTCGGCGGCATCGCGGTCGGTGGGAGTAGGAAGCATGAGCGCTTCCTCGAGCACCGTGGTGCCATCGGCGGTAATGGCCTTGATGGCCGCCTCTACCTGCACCTCGAGCTTGCCGCGTGCGACCTTGAACTCGTTTTGCGTCGCCGTGGCGGCATCGACCCGCTCCTTGGCGCGGGAGACCTCGGCCTTGGCATCTTCGATGGTCTTCTTGAGCGAGGCCGAATCCGCCTCCTCAAGCGTTGCCTGGTCACGCAGACGCACGGCCCAATCCGACGCGCGCTCCAGCAGGGCCGAATAGCGCTCGTGCATGGGATCGACGCGCAGGCGCAGCAGCTCGAGCGAGCGCGAGGCCTGGCGTGTTCCGCGGATACGGCGGTCGATGCCCTCCAGGCGATGCTCCAGATCGGGCACACGGCCCTTCAGCGAACGCAGGCGCTCGCTCGTCTGGGCCAGGCGCACCTTGGCATCGGCGAGCTTGCCGGCAGCCTCGGAATCGTCACGGCGCACGCGATCGAGTTCGTCGTTGGCTTCGGCAATCTGGAGACCCAGGTCGCTTGTCTGCGCACGGGCCTCGTCCCGCGAACGGGTGAGCTCGTCAACGCGCGGACGCGCAGCGCGAACGGCCTCGGCGGCCTGCTCGCGGCGCTTGGAGATACGCACGCGCTCGACCTCGGCATTGTTGGCGCTTTGCTCCAGGCGGCCGATCTCGGAAAGCAGCGAGCGGCGCTCGCCCTCAAGACGGGCAATCTCGCCGGCGGCATCGCCCTCGGCGGCACGCGCTTCCTCAACGGCCGCATTAGCCTCAACGACCTGGCCTGACACGTGTTCAAACACAGCGGCCAAATCGGGCTCAAGCCCCTCCAGCTCGCGGATACGGCGCTTGCGCTCCAAGGCACCCGACGCCTCGCCGGCATCGAGGCCCACGCGCACCAGGCCGCCGCAGGCGACGCGGGCGCCATCGGGGGTCACGTAAGTCACGCCGTCAACGACCGGCGCGGCCAACGCGGCAGCCAAGTCATCGACCACGTAATAGCCGCCAAGCAGCGCCTCGACAATCGGGCCATAACCGGCACGCACGGAAAGGCGATCGACCAGACGCGAACCGGCAGCGCCCTCGGCGGCAGCAGAGCCGCTCACGCCGCGCGCCACCAGCAGCGCCTCACCCGAGGCCTTCTTCTGGTCCAGAGCGGCACGACCGGCACGCTCAAGCGAGGACGTATCGTCAAACAGCAGCGCATCGATATCGCCGGCGAGCAATTGCTCAACCAGGCCCTCAAGCTCACGCGGGGCCTCGAGCACGTCACCCAGACGACCCAAGACATCGTCGCCGAGCGCGCCCACCAGACGGCTCACGAGCGGCGAGCTGTCGGCCATGCGGGCATCGAGTTTCTTTTGGCTGGCAAGCTCCGAGCGCACCTCGGATAACTTGTTGCGCGCCTCGCTCTCGCGGGCACGCAGGTCCTTCAGGGCCGCGCGTGCCGCCTCGGTGGCCTCACGCGCATCGACCTGAGCCTGGCGCGCTTCCTCAAGAGCGCCCTCAAGCTCCTCGGCGCGGTCGCGACGGCTCTCGAGCGAGGCCGTGACCTCCTCGAGCTGCTCGTCAATCTGCTCCAGGCGCGAGGCATACATGTTGTCCTCGACCTCGGCATTGCTCAAGGAATCCTTCACCTTAGCGAGCTCGAGCGCGGCGTTATCGGCCACGCGCTGCACATCACGCTGTTCACGCGTAAGCTGCGAAATCTGATTGTCGAGCGCCACGCGACGCTCGTGGAGCTCAGCAGCGGCAGGACCGGCGGCGTCAACGTCCTCCTGGGCCTGCATGTGCGCGCCGGTCACTTCCTCAAGCTGGGCGCGCGCGTCCTCGAGCTCCTCGACCACGCGACGACGCTGATGCTCGGAGCTCGAGATCTGGCCGCGCATGTCGGACAGGCGCGACACCATGTTGTGGCCCTTTTCCTCGAGCAGGCGCATGTCGGAGTTAATGCGGCCGACCACATCTTGCATATGACGGCGCTGCTCGCCCAGGTCGCCCACAAACAGGCCCTTTTCCTCGAGCATGACCTGGAGCTTCTCGAGCTCGCGCTCCTTTTCGCCCAAGCGGTACTGCGCAAGCTCAAGCTCGGCGGCACCTTCCTTGGAGCGGCTCTCCAGGTCGTTCCACTGCGACTGCAGCGAACGCAGCTCGTCGACGGCCAGCATCTGCGTAAGCTCGTTCGCGCGCGAGGACAGCTCTTTGTACTTGCGCGCGCGATCGACCTGACGCTCCAGCGGTCGCAGCTGACGGGCGATCTCCTTATTGATGTCGCGGGCACGCATCAGGTGCTCGTCCATCGACTTAATTTTTTTGAGCGCACGCTCCTTGCGGCGCTTGTGCTTGGAGATGCCGGCGGCCTCCTCGATAAGGGCGCGGCGCTCCTCCGGGCGGCTCTGCAAAATGGCGTCGAGCTTGCCCTGGCTGATGATGGAATGCGTATCCTTGCCCAGGCCCGAATCGTGCAGGATGTCCTGAATGTCCATCAGGCGGCACGGACTCGAGTTGATGAGGTACTCGCTTTCGCCCGAGCGGTACATGCGACGGGTGATGGCGACTTCGTCAAAATCGACAGGCAGCATATGGTCCGAGTTATCGAGCACCAGCGTGACCTCGGCAACACCCACCGGCTTGCGCGCCGACGAGCCCGAGAAGATAACATCCTCCATGGCCTGGCCGCGCAGCTGCTTGGCGCTCTGCTCGCCCAGGACCCACAGAATCGAGTCGGAGATGTTCGATTTTCCCGAGCCGTTGGGACCGACGATGACGGTCAGGCCCGGCTCAAACGTCATATGGGCGCGGTCGGCAAACGACTTGAACCCTTTGAGCGTGAGGGACTTGAGATACACGGTTCCTCGCTTACACGTGCTTCTTGTTCAGAATCACGCCGTTGGTGGTGTAACCCATGCGGTCGAGCGCTTCGAGCGCGGCGGCTCCCTCGGCTTCCTTCTTTGAAGAGCCGGAGCCGCGACCCTGGCGAATACCATCGATCAACACCACGGCGGTAAAGGTGGGCGCATGCGCCGGGCCCTCGGAGCCAACAAGCTTGTAAGCCGGGGGTTCGTGACCGTCGGCTTGCACGCACTCCTGCAAAAACGACTTGGGGTTCGCAGGATGCTCGGCACGCTCGGAAGCCAAATGCGGCTTAAGCGTACGATGGATAAACTCCGCTGCGGCATCCCAGCCGGCATCCAGGTACAGTGCGCCCACGAGCGACTCGTAGACGTTCTCGAGCGCCGAATGCAGGCCGCGCGCACCGGTACCGGTCTCGGAGGCACCAAAGATGATGATGTCGTCGATGCCCAGCTCGTGAGAAACCTCGGACAGCGTAGCGCCCGAGACAAGCGACACCTTCAGGCGCGTGAGCTTGCCCTCGTCAAACTCCGGATAGGACTCAAACAGGGAGCGTGCGACCACAGCGCCCAAAATGGAATCGCCCAAGAACTCAAGGCGCTCATAGCTGGCAGAAACCGGCTGGCCCTCGACTGCCGAGGGATGCGTAAGGGCCGCGCGCAGCAGCACCTTATTATTGAACTCGTGGCCCAGAATTTCCTGGGCGCGCGTAAGTCGTTCAGACAAAGCCAAGACCTAGGCCTCCCTGGCGTTTTCGATAGCGTCGACGGCGTCGGCGACAGAGTTGAGCGAGAGCAGGGTTTCATCATCGATCTCGAGGTTGAACTCGTCCTCGATAGCCGTAACCAGCTGCAGGCGCTCGAGCGAGTTGGCATCGAGGTCGTCAAAGGTGGTCTCATCGCTAATTTCGGCAACATCGACGCCCAGAACGTCAGCAGCGACCTCGGCGATCTTGTCGAAGATTTCGGAGCGATCCATAGCGCTTCCTCTCATAGTGCATGAATACCAAAAGAATGGTACCGCCCGGGCGGTACCAAGACACGGTTCTGATTCTACCCCACGACGCACGCCCCGAGACGCATAACGCCGCTGTTATAAAACGATGCCGTCCATGGAGTTGGCGACGTTCTCGACCAGCCCGGCGCGCACGGCTTCGGCCGCCGCGAGCGTACCGTTTTTAACAGCCTCGACCGAGGTGGCGCCATGGCCGATCAGGACAACGCCGCGCAGGCCCAAAAGAATCGCGCCGCCCTTGGCGTCGCCCGAAAGCTTGGCCTTTATCTCGCGCATCTGCTTTTTAATGAGCAGCGCGGCGATCTTGGTGCCAAGCGAAGACATAAAGACGCCCTTGAGCTCCTGCAGCAAAAACTTGGCAGCGCCCTCAGTGGCCTTGAGCGCAATATTGCCCGACATGCCATCGGCAACGACGACATCGAAGTTACCGGAGGTGATGTCCGTTCCCTCGCAGTTACCAACAAAGCCGGGAACGGCGGCTTTCATGGCCGGGAAGCAGGCCTTGGTAAAGTTGGAGCCCTTCTCGTCCTCGGTGCCGTTAGCAAGCAGGCCCACGCGGGGATGCTCGATGCCCAGGACGACGCGAGCATAGGCGCTACCCATCTGAGCAAAACGCACCATGTCATCGACCTCGACATCGGGGTTGGCGCCCATATCGCACAGCACCGTCAGACCGCCGGCGCGATTGGGCAGCGCATTGGTCAGACAGGGACGCACCGGCTGCTTCTTACCTTCGGCCATATATCTAAACGGCGTGACGTAGGCGGTCGCAGCGGCGGTCATGGCGCCGGTGGAGCCGGCGGAGAAAAACGCGTCCGCATTTCCCTTCTTGATGGCGCGGCAAGAAAGCACGATCGAAGACTTGCGTTTGGTCATCACGGCGCGAATGGGATCGTCATCCATGGCGATAACGTCGGGTGCCTCAAGGGCCTCAACACGTGCGTGGGAAGCAGCAAAGGGATTGACGATTTCGGCGGGGCCAGCTGCCAAGACCTCGATATCGGGATCGGCGGCAAGTGCAGCCTCGATACCATCGAGAACGACCTGAGGTTTCTCGTCTCCACCCACAACGTCTACACAAACGCGAACGTTACTCATATACATGCTCCTTATACAAAAATGGCCGACTCACTGAGCCGGCCATTGTGGTTCCATTTGGAACGGCATCACATCCAGAGTATACCGTTACTCGGTAACGATAACCTCGCGGTCCTTGTAGAAACCGCAGCTGGGGCACACGTGGTGCGGAAGCTTGACAGCGCCGCAACGGGGGCACGTGGACTGAGCCGCAGCCGAGATCTTCATGTTGGCGGAACGACGGGTGTGAGTGCGGATACGACCCTGCTTTTGTTTAGGTACGGGCATAGTGACCTTCCTTATGAACTATCCAGTGTGGCGATTACGCGCAAGTAGCGATACTACCACAGTTTTACTCATCAAGCTTGAGATTCTTCAATGCTGCAAATGGATTTTCCGTGGCAGCGGCCCATTCTGCCTCTGCCTGGGCGGCGCAATCGCATTGCTCGACGTTGAGATTGCAACCGCATGTGGGGCACAGACCACGGCAATCGGGCTTGCAGAGCACCACAAACGGCGTGTCCATAACGACCGCGTCATTGATGGGCTCACCCAGATCGACGATGCGGTCCTCACCCAGAAGCTCGTAGCCATCTTCGTAGGCCTCGGGGTCCTCGGGCTCATGGAAGAGATAGAACTCCTCGATCTCGCCGGCAATGTCAAACGAGGCAGGCTCCAAGCAACGGTCGCACTCGCCGGTGGCGTGCGCGCGAACCATGCCGGTAAGCAGAACACCGGTGCCGGCATTGGTAAAGACCACGTCATAGTCGATACCGTCCTGCAGCTGGTACTCCTTCTCGCCCACCGTGTAGGCGGCGACATCGACCTTGCCGGTCAGCGGATACGAGTCTCCGGGAAACTCGAGCTGCTCGGAAAGATCGACGGTAACGCTCGGGAACTCAGCCATTACCACTGACCATTCTGCTGGGCGGCGCCCTCATTGAGCTGCTGGCGGCAACGGGTGACGGTGCCGGTCAGACTCTTGAGGTTCTCCTCCAGGTGCGTAAAGACCTGCTCGGCGTAATCCTCGGCAGCATAGCGCGTCTCGCGCTCATACTGCTGGGCACGGTCGCGGATATCGTCGGCCTGCTGCTGCGCAAGGCGAACAATTTCCTGCTCACCGGCAATAGTGAGGGCCTGCTGCTGAGCGTCGGCGATGATGGAATCGGCCTGAGCGGCGGCGGAAGCCATAAGCTCCTCGCGCTCTTTGAGGATACGGCGAGACTTCTGCCATTCCTCGGGATAGCTCATGCGGATCTCATCGAGGATGTTAAAGAAGACGTCGGCATCGATGACCTTCATCTGGGCGTTCTTGCCGAACGGCGTCTTAGCCTCTTGGATGAGCCCCTCGAGCTCGTCGACAAGGCTCACAATCCTGTCGCCAGGAAAATTCTCGCCCGGCATCCGGTCTCCTTTCATAGGTAACATATCATCGTGCTAGTTTACCACATGCCACCTGGCAATAAAAAACGTCACGAAAAGCGATGTTTAAGCGCCTCGACCACATTAGCCGGCACAAACGTCGAAACATCACTACCGAGCGAGGCGATCTGGCGAACGACCGAGCTCGAGATATAGCCGTACTGCGGCGCACTCATGACAAAAATGGACTCCAGCTCGCTATCCAAGCGGTAGTTGAGGTCGGCTTGCTGAAGCTCATACTCAAAGTCGGTCATGGCGCGCAGGCCCTTGACCACGGCACCAGCGCCCTGCTCGCGAGCAAAGTCGACGAGCAGTCCGGTAAAGGGCAGGACCTCGACGCCATCAATATCACCGAGCGCCTCGCGGGCCAGCGCCACGCGCTCATCGAGCATAAACGTGGTGCCCACACCGTTTTTACCCTGCGACTCGGCCACGGCGACGATCACGCTGGGAAAGATGCGGCGGGCGCGGCGGATCACATCGATATGGCCAAACGTGATGGGATCGAAGGTGCCCGGGACGATCACGCGATTAATAGTGTCACTCATGGGCGTCCTCCGGGGATACTGCCTCGTCATTTTCGTTAGCATCAGTGCCGCCGTCCTTGCTATCGCCGACCCAACGGAGCAGGTCGACCGAGGTAATGCCGTAGCGCTTCTCACGTACAGTCTCAAAGCCTGCCGGATGCGCGCCCGCATCGGCGGCGGCATGCTCAAACAGGGCGTAAGCGCCAGGTGCAAGCAGACCCTGCTGAGCCAGGTTCTGCAGCAGTTCCTCGACCGGCTCGGCACCAAAAGCATAGGGCGGGTCGAGCAGGACCAGATCAAAGGGGCCGCCCGGTACACGACCGCGCGAGGCACTCGCCAGCATGTCGCCCGTGACCACGCGCCAACGCGCACGGTCACGGCAGAGCGACTCGATATTCTTGGTAATGAGCCGCGCGGCGTTGCGATCGATCTCAAACGTCGTGAGCGAGCGGGCCCCACGAGAGAGCATCTCTAACCCTAAGGCACCGGAGCCGCCAAAGGCGTCCAGCACACGGACCTCGTCCAGATCGAAATCGAATGCCGACATGACCATAGATGCGCACGCCTCGCGCACGCGATCAGTCGTGGGGCGGGTGACATCGCGACCACGGGGCTCCTCGATCTTACGACCGCGCCATTCGCCGCCGATGATTCTCATCCTCCGCTGACCTCCTTAAAGATATGTCGATAACGCATGGCGACCGCGTCGCGCAAGGGGCGCGTCGCCACGGAGTCAAGGGCGCTAGCATACCGCAAGAGCTCGACCGCGTCCAAATGGGCCCACTCGATCAGTTCCTCGTCGGCATCCAGGTCGACAAAGCGCAGGGTCACGCCGCCGTGCTGGCGGTACCCCAGGATTTCGCCCTCGTGACGCAGACGCAGGTCCATCTGGGCGAGTGTAAAGCCGTCCGAGGTCTTTTCGAGCGATTGCAGACGATCTTGCGCCGCCGATGCGCCGCCGTTGCCCTTGGAGTGCGTCATGACCAGGCAGGTGCCCGACACGCTGCCACGGCCCACGCGGCCGCGCAGCTGGTGCAGAGCCGCCAAGCCAAAGCGCTCGCCGTTCTCGATGACCATAACGGTGGCGTTAGGCACGTCGACGCCCACCTCGACCACCGTAGTCGAGACGAGCACGTCGATCTCGCCACGCTTGAAGGCATCGATGACCCGATCCTTCTCCCCGGCTGGCATGCGGCCGTGAAGGCGCTCGATGGCAAGACCCGGCAACGCCAGACGCAGGCGATCGAGCTCGGTCGTCGTATCGTGCAGCGGCACGGGAACGGTTACGCGGCCCTCATCGTCGCGGGCAATACCGGGCACGTCTTCCAGCTCATCGGCCGAGTCACTCGGCTCCACGAGCGGGCAAATCACGTAGGCCTGCTGACCCTTTTCATGCGCCTCGCGGATGGCTCCATAGGCGAGGTCACGGCTCGACTCGGTGAGTACGCGTGTCGTCACGCCAGCGCCAGGGACAGGCCGATGGCGGATGATGCTCGTGTCCAGATCGCCGTAGACCGAAAGCGCCAGCGTACGCGGGATGGGCGTTGCCGTCATAACGAGCAGATCGGCACCGGGGCCCTTCGCGCGTAGGGCGTTGCGTTGGCCGACGCCAAACCGGTGCTGCTCGTCGATGACAACAAGCGACAGATGCTTGAACGCAACGTCATCCGAAAGCACCGCATGGGTGCCAAAGAGCACGTCAAGCTCGCCCGATTCCAGCTGTGCATGGATGCGCTCGCGCTCTGCGGCCGGCGTGGCACCCGTCAGAAGCGCCCAGGACATGCCGGCCTGAGAGAGCAGAGGGCCGGTCTTATCGGCATATTGGCGCGCCAGCACGCCCGTGGGCGCCATAACACAGGCCTGCGTGCCGCTATCGGCAGCCACAGCCAGCGCGCAGGCGGCAACGGCGGTCTTACCGGTACCGACATCGCCCAGCAGCAGGCGGTTCATCACGCGCCCGCCATCGCACATATCGCGCAGGATATCTTGGAATGCGGCCTCCTGCTCGTCGCTCAGCGAAAACGGCAGGGCTTGCTTGAGTGCGGCCAGGTGCTCGCCCGCGGTGTGGGCATAGGGCACCACATCGACTAGGCCGCCATCGTTGCGCAGGCGCAGCGCCAGCTGAAGGTAAAGGCACTCCTCATAAGCAAGGCGACGTCGCGCGATATCCCGCTCAGCCATACTCGAGGGAAAGTGGATCGATCGAAGCGCGCGGGCATTGCTCATCAGGCGGCGCTTGACGCGCAAGCGTGCGGGAATCGGGTCGAAGGGATTGCCGACGACCTCGAGCGCGCCGCTTACGATGCGGCGCATCCACGCCTGGCTCACGCCGTCACTCACATAATGGACCGGCAGGATGGTACCTGCGGCACGCCCATCCTCGAGCTTTTCAAAGTGCGGCGAGGCCATCTGCTTAAAACCGTAGGCAAATTCAACCTTGCCCATCACGGCCAGGCGGTCGCCCTGCTTAAGCTGCTGGGCAATCCAGGGCTGGCGGAAAAAGGCGACCTGCAGCACGCCCGTCTCGTCAACGAGTGAGACCTCGGTCACCTGCATGCGCGGACGCGGCTGCTTTTGGACGATACGGTCGACCGTAGCGATGATGGTGCACACGGTACCGATGGGCGCCATCTCGATGGACCACGAACGGGTAAAGTCGAGGTATCGATGAGGAATATGGAGAAGGAGGTCCCCCACCGTCCGAATTCCCAGCCGGCGAAGGGCCTCCTCACGTTTACCCGAAACATATTTGAGTCGCGCGATATCCTCGTCGAGCGCATTGCTCTGGGCAAAGCGCTCCGAGACGCGCGGCACGGAGCACAGCTCGGACATGGGCAGTTGCCTACTCGATCGAGAAGATCACGGGATAGAGTGGCTGCTCGCCACGATGGGCGTCGATCTCCAGGTCGGGCTGAGCCTCCTCGATAGCGTCGACGATCTCCTGGAAGGCCTCATCGGACAGCTCCTCGCCGGCCAGAATCGTCAGCGCGTCACCCTCCTCTTCCTCCTGCATGCGGTTGATGCAGTCGAGCGTGACCTGCTTCACGTCGGAGCCGACCACGTCGATGGAGCCGGCAATGATACCCATGACGTCACCGGAGTGAATCGGCGAGCCGTCAGAGGCGCTGGAATCGCGCACGGCACGGGTGACCTCGCCATCGCGAACCTCACTGATGGCGTCGACCATGGCGGCGACGGCATCCTCAAGCTCGGAATCGGGCAGTACGGCGAACAGCGCGGAGAAGGCCTGGGGAACGGTCTTGGTGGGAACGACAGCGACCTTCTTGTCGGTACAGGCTGAGGCAGCGGCCTCGGCGGCCATGCGGATGTTACCGTTGTTGGGCAGAATGATGACCGAGGTCGCGTTAACCTGGTCTACCGCGCCCAGCAGGTCGGCGGTCGAGGGGTTCATGGTCTGGCCACCCGACACGATCACGTCGACGCCGAGGGACTTGAGGATGTCGGCCTCGCCGGAACCGGCGGCAACGGCGACAAACCCCAGCGCCTTGGCGGGCTCGGCCGCCTTTTCCTGATCCTCGTGGATCTTGGCGGTACGGTCGTGGGCCTCCATCTCCATGTTGTGGATAAAGACCTCATAGATCTGACCGAGCTGCAGCATGTGCTCGAGCACCAGGTTGGGGGTGTTGGAGTGCACATGGATCTTGTAGTCGGGATAGGCGCCCACGAGTAGCTCGCAGTCGCCCATGGAACCCAGGAACTTAAGGCACTCGTCCTCGTCAAACGGGGCGTCGGCCTTAAACAGGAACTCGTTGCAGTAGCGGAACTCCGAGCCCTCCCAATCGTCGTTGGCCTCGATCTCAACGCGACCAAGGGCCGCGTCGAGGGCAGAGCCAGCGGAATCAAACGTGGCGGAGAAATCCTCGACAACGGTGCTGCGGCCAAGCGCGGCGGCAACAAAGTTCTCAAGGAAAATAGCAAAGCCGAAGGCGCCGGAGTCAACCACGCCGTTCTCCTTCAGAACGGGCAGCAGGTCGGGCGTGCGAGCGACGGACTGATATGCCTCGACGACGATGGCGTCGAGCGCGTCCTCGGCCGAGAACTTCTTCTTCTCGCACTCGTCGGCCTTGGTCGAGACATCGCGCAGCACCGTGAGGATCGTGCCCTCGATGGGCTTGCGGACGGCCTGGAAGGCGACCTTGACGGCGCGACGAAAAGCGAAGGCGATGTTGGCAGCCGTAATAGGCTCATCGGCAGAGACGAGGCCCTCGGCCACGCCGCGCAGAATCTGCGACGTGATGACGCCGGAGTTACCGCGGGCGCCCATCAGGGAGCCGTGAGTGATGGCGCCGGCGATGGCTTCCATGTCGGCGTCGGCAGGAAGGGCGGAGAGCTCCTTGGTCACCGAGGCGAGCGTGAGCGACATGTTGGTGCCGGTATCGCCGTCGGGTACGGGGAAGACGTTGAGCTTGTTGATCTCCTCGGCCTTGTCGGAAACGGCAGCCGCAGCGATCGGAAAACAGGTGCGAATGGTCTTTGCAATCATGGGTATTTGAATCTCCGTTTTCGGATGCTAGTTCAGACGGCTCTTGAGCGCGTCGATATGGATGCCGATCTTAAGACTGGCGGGATCGATCTGGGCGATCTCCTGCAGGGTGAAGGCAACGGAGCTCGAAAGATTGTGGCAGACGGACTTCATGTTGACGCCGTTCTCGAGCACGACGTGAAGATCGACCGTAAGGCCGTTCTCGTCGGCGGAGACAAGCACGCCCTTGCGGAGGCGCTGACCGGCAAGCAGGCGCACGCTCTCGGCGCCCTGGAGCTGCTCAGCCATACCGACAACGCCATAGCACGTCATCGCGGCATAACCGGCAATATCGGCAATAACGTCGTTCGAGACGCTCAGGCTGCCGTTAATGGTCTCAGACACAAGAATCTCCTTTTCTTGGTGCTCGCGGCACCATGTCGTGGGAGCAATCATTGCATTATTCTACAACGACCGCGCCATGTTGAGGTGGCGGGCCTCGGGATTACATCCTCGACACGAAATGTTGATACGGTAACGTTCGCGAACGGCGATCGCGGCATGAAAAAACCCGCCGCATATGCGACGGGTTTTGTAACCTGGCTCCCCGGGTAGGACTCGAACCTACAACAGCGCGGTTAACAGCCGCGTGCTCTACCATTGAGCTACCGAGGAATTTAAAGCCCAACAGAAAGGGCTGGAAAATTCTGGCTCCCCGGGTAGGACTCGAACCTACAACAGCGCGGTTAACAGCCGCGTGCTCTACCATTGAGCTACCGAGGAATAGGTGCGTGCTCTCAAGCAACGAAGTTTATTATACGGACGAATCAGCTTAGGGCAAGAACTTTTTTAAGAAATTTTCCGACCTAATCATTGGGGACGTTCTTAAACGACTAGTCATTCAAGAACGTCCCCAACGACTACATGAAAGCGCCCCCAAGCGAATGTGCTTGAGGGCGCCTCTTGCTTGACTAGCTCTCGATATAGTCCTTCAGCTTGCTGCTACGGCTGGGATGGCGGAGCTTGGCCAGGGTCTTGGACTCGATCTGGCGGATGCGCTCGCGCGTGACGCCAAACTCACGACCGACTTCCTCGAGCGTGCGGGGATGTCCGTCGACAAGGCCAAAGCGCAGTTCGATAACCTTGCGCTCACGATCGGCAAGCGAATCGAGCACCTGGGTGAGCTGCTCCTGCAGCATAGAGAAGCTGGCCGCATCGGGCGGAACGATAGCCTGGGAGTCCTCGATGAAGTCGCCCAGCTGGGAATCCTCTTCCTCGCCGATGGGGGTCTCGAGCGACACGGGCTCCTGCGAGATCTTCTGGATCTCGCGGACGCGGTCGGCGCTCATGTCCATCTCGGCACCGATCTCTTCGGGGGTCGGGTCGCGGCCCAGGTCCTGAAGGAGCTGACGCTGCACGCGGACGAGTTTGTTGATAGTCTCGACCATGTGCACGGGAATACGGATGGTACGGGCCTGGTCGGCGATAGCGCGCGTAATGGCCTGACGGATCCACCACGTGGCGTACGTGGAGAACTTAAAGCCCTTCTGGTAGTCGAACTTCTCGACGGCGCGGATCAGACCGAGGTTGCCCTCCTGAATCAGGTCCAGGAACAGCATGCCGCGACCGACATAGCGCTTGGCGATGGAGACGACCAGACGAAGGTTTGCGCTGATGAGCGCCTGCTTGGCTTCGAGGCCCACGTTCTCAATGCGCGTAAGACGACGCATCTCGGCACGCGTGAGTTCGAGCTCACCAGCATCGGCAGCCTCGAGCTTCTCGGTAGCCTCGAGACCGGCCTCGATCTTCATAGCCAGATCGACCTCTTCGGAGGCGGTCAACAGGTCGACCTTGCCGATCTCCTTGAGGTACATACGGACCGGGTCGCCGGTCAGCATCACCGTGGAGGCATCGATGCCACGCACGCGGGAGCGTGAACGGGACGTGCGCACGGTGCGCTTCTTCTTGTTCTTGGAAGAACCCATCTCAGCGTCGGCCTGACGGGCCATCTTGAGCTCGTGATCGTCGAGCGAGCCGGAATCGTGCTCGTCGTCGTCATCGAAATCGTCGGTATCGGTATCGGTATCGGTATCGTCATCGTCGACACCCATGGGGGCGTCGTCGTTACCGCTCGCGGAGATAATCTGGATGCCGCTGTTGCGCAGCGTGGAATACACCGCGGTGAGCTGCTCGTCAGAAACATCGATATCCTTCAGGGCGACCTGAATCTCGTCCTCGGTTACCGAAGTCCTGTTTGAGCCGTTGCCCATGAGCTTTGCAACGTAGGATTCCAGCCCAGTACCCGTGCTCTCAGTCTTTTTTGGCACAGATTCTCCCTTCATAGTCCACAGGACTCAATACTTTAGCACACACATTGACGTCTATACCCAAAAAGAAGACTGGATATAGGCGAGAATACGCTGGTTGACCACAACATCTAGGCTCGTTCGGTGCCCGCGGCCTCCAGGCCGATCAAACGGAACGGGTCCGCCACGCCGCCGATCGACTTTTGCAGTTCGCGTTGACGTTGCGAATCCTGCGCGGCCTGCACGGTCAGCGCGCGACGGGCCTCATCATCGAGTGAACGGTCCTGGCGCAGCTTGGCCTGTGCGGCACGCATGCGACGCTTGATGGTGTAGAGCTCAAGCGTATCAAGCATAAACACGATGTTCGTCTCGGTGGGGTGCTTGCTCGTCGCGGAGATGCGCCCGGCACTCACAAGCGTTGCCGCATCGGGACACACTGAGCGCGCCGCATCCATGCAGGCTGCAGGATCGGTTCCCGGCGGCGTTGCCAGAACGGCCCATGCAATGGACTCGTGACGCGGGTCAACCCACTCGATGGAGCAGATGCGGTCGGCATACGTGCGGAACAGGTCGGGGTAGCTCGTGAGCATCGTCAACAGCTCGCGCTCCCCTGCCAAGGACTTGCGTTCAAGATCGGTAAGAACCATCGGCGCCGCCGCAGCCGGTGCGCCCGAACCGTCAGCCACAGGCACAGCGCCCATACCATCAGGCACATCGATCGGCGGCAGGTCGTCGACGACCTCCACGGGCGCGGCGCCGTAGGCATCGAGCGGGACGTAGTCGTACGGCTCTTCTTCGACCGGCGTCGCTACTGCCGGCGTCGCGCCCGATGCCCAAGCGCCGCGACCGGCATCGCGAGAACCCGACGCCCGACCGCCCGCGCTACCGGACCGCTCAGCCTGTGCCCGCTGGCGCTCATAGTTCCGCTCACGACGTCGTTCAGCATCCTCGCGCTTGGCGACATCGCGAAACACACGGCCCGAGCTCGCGCGCACGGTCTCCAGGTCCAAACCAAGCAGGTCGGCAATCTGGATAAAGTACGTGTCGATCATATAGCTATCGCGCAGCGGATAGATAAGCGTCAGCGCATCTTCCAGCGCCTTGGCGCGACCGCCCGGCGTGCTAATATCGCTCGACTCCTGCAGCGAACGGTACACAAAGTCCATAAGCGGCTCGGCAGCGTCAATGCGTTTCTGCAGTTCCTCTCCGCCGTGCGCCGTGATGAACTCCATGGGATCGTTGCCGTCGGGCAGCACCACACAGCGCAGGTCCATGGAATCCTGCTCGATAAACTGAATCGCGCGACGGGCGGCCTTCTGGCCCGCTGCATCACCGTCGAACATATACACGATGCGCTTGGCAAAGCGAGTGAGCGTCTTGACGTGATGCTCCGTGAGGGCGGTGCCCAGCGTGGCGACAACGTTTTTAATCCCCGCCTCCCAGCAGGCGATGCAATCGGTATAGCCCTCCACCACGATGGCGGTATCCTGCGCGACGATAAACTCCTTGGCCCAATTAAAACCGTAGAGGTTTCGCTTTTTATGGAACACGCTCGTCTCGGCGGTGTTGAGATACTTAGGCTGACCGTCGCCCATAATGCGACCGCCAAAGGCAATGTTGTGACCCTGCTCGTCAAAGATGGGGAACATCACGCGGTCGTAAAAGCGGTCGGCAAGCTGCCCGCGCCCGCGGCTCACGGCAACGTTGGCGTCGATCATCTCCTGCGGGGTAAAACCCGCCCGGGACAGGTGCGACACCAGCGCGTTACGGCCCGGTGCAAAGCCCAGGCAGTAGCGGCGGCAGACGTCGCCGCCCATGCCGCGGCTGGCAAAGTACTCGCGCGGACGGCCGTCCTTACCGCGCATGAGCATGGTGTGGTAGAACTGGGCGGTCTCGGCGCACAGATCGTAGATGCGGGCACGCTTGGTGCCGCGCTCGCGGCGATCTCCGGTGTCATGCAGCTCAATACCCGCGCGATCGGCCAAATAACGGATTGACTCGGGAAAGCTCAGGTTCTCGCGCTTCATGATATACGTGAAAACGTCGCCACCCTCGCCGCAGCCAAAGCAATGCCACACCTGCGTGGCGGGGATAATGTGGAAGGACGGCGTCTTTTCGCCATGGAAGGGGCAGCAGCCCCAAAACTCATGGCCGCGGGGCTTGAGCTCAACCGTTTCCTGCACGATGGCAACGAGGTCGGACGCAGCGCGTACCTGGTCTTTTTCCTCATCACTAATCACGGATGCTCACCCCCTGCTCACCCAAGTTATGACGAATGTCCTCGATATTACCCTCGACGGTCGCGATCAACTCATCCAGCGAATCGAACACACGCGAGGGACGCAGCCAGCGCGTAAACGCAAGCGAAACGGAAGCGCCGTACAGGTCGCCCGTATAACCAATTAAGTTAGCCTCAAGATGTGCAGATGCCGCATCGTCGGCATACGTCGGCGGCAGTCCGACGTTAACGGCAGCGGGCCACACGGTGTCATCGACCAGCACCAGACCCTCATACACGCCATCGGCAGGCACCTGAATGCCGTCGGGAACCTGCAGGTTTGCCGTGGGAAAGCCCATGCCAGAACCCTCGTGACGGCCGCGAATAACACCGCCACACACCATATACGGGCGGCCGAGTAACTCAGCAGCAAGCTCCACATGGCCCTGTCCGAGCTCATGACGGATACGGGTGGCGCAAATGGCCTCACCGCCCTCGCAAAGCAGGTCGTGACCGTACACGTCAACGCCGTGCTCGGCACCCCAGGCGCGCATCTCGGCAACACCAGAAGCACCGCCACGACCCAGCCTAAAGTCACTGCCAACGCGAATCGATCGAATGTCGACCAGACGCGACACCAGCGAGAGAAAATCAACATGGTCAAGCGCCGCAACCTCAGGCGTAAAGGGAACGGCCACCACCGCATCGACCCCAGTTTGAGCCAGGGCATGCAGACGGTCGGCCGTCGTCATCAATTTTTGAGCGGGCGAAGAGCTCACCACAACGTCCGGGTCGGGATCGAAGGTAACCACGACCGCCTTACAGCCATGGGCACGGGCATCACGGACAAGCGCCGTAATGAGCTCCTGGTGTCCACGGTGCACGCCGTCGAACACACCGATGGCAATCGATGCGGCACCCAGGTGCTCGAACTCATCAAACGCATCGGCAGCAACGATGCGAGCCTCGTCCGACCCGACCACGAAAAAAATACGCGCGAGCTCGTGAGCGGACAACATCATCGAACACCGCCGATTGCCTGAGGAAATACGTGCTCCATGACAAAGCGGCCACCCTCAATACGGGCGAGCGCCTTGAGTCCCCCATCGAGCACCAACGCAAACGGCGCCTTCGAGGCATAGAAATCGGCAAGCGCATGCTCAACGGGAATGCGACGGCCGCAGAGCAGGTCGTCGGCAAGATTGCCCGGCAAGTCAACACGCGTAGCGCCCAGGGCCGCAATGGGATCCAGTGCAAACCCCGCCGCGGACTCGGGAGAAAGCTCCTCAACCGCATGACAGGCGCCAACGGAAACAATACCGGAGGCCGTGCGGCGCAGCGCGGAAATGTGCGCGGCGCTCTCGCAGGCGCGGCCCAGGTCGCGAGCGAGCGCTCGGATATAGGTTCCCTTGCTCACCGAGAACGCCACGGTCCACACGCACGTATCACCTTCGCCGCCCACGGCGATCAGGTCGGCGGCATAGACCTCGACGGGACGCGGAGGTAGGTCCACCGCATTGCCCTCGCGAGCAGACTTGTAGGCACGAACGCCATTGACCGAGATAGCCGAAAACGCCGGCGGCACCTGCATCTGCGGACCCAGCATGGAGGCCAATTGCTCACGCGCATAGGCAGGATCACGGAGCTCGTTGGCAACAGCCACCGTGCGGACCGCCTCGCCCTCCGCATCATCGGTATTCGTCTCGGCGCCAAACGAAATATCGGCGACGTAGCTTTTGGTATCGAGCGTGAGCATGCCCAGCAGACGGGTGGCCTGACCCACGCCCACAACCATGACACCCGATGCCATGGGGTCGAGCGTACCGGCATGGCCGACGCGCCGCTCATGGAGGGCGCGTCGGCATTGCGAGACCACGTCATGGGACGTGCAGCCCACCGGCTTATCGACGGCGAGCAGCATATTCAATTGAGAAGGCGTTCGACGAGCCATGTACCATCCAATAAGTTAGAGCTCGACGGTCACCGAAGCGGGATCCTCCCCCACCAGCTCGGCCAGCATGGGAAGTGCCACGGCGAGCGTCTCGCGAATTGTTCCGTTGTTGGAAAAGCCGGCGGCGGCATGATGCCCGCCACCGCCAAAGTTGGCAGCAATCTCGGACACATCGAGGTCGCCCTTGGAGCGCAGGTTGCCACGCACCTTGGTATCGCCCTCAATGCCCTTTAAGAACATGCAGACCTCGACGCCCATCACCGAACGCACCACATCGACCAGGCCGTCGCACTCGTCCGAGGTGACACCGCAGGCCTCAAGGTCGCTCTGGTAGGCATAGCTATACGCCACGCGCCCATGCGCGACCGTCTTAATGCGACCCATGACAATGGACTTGAGGTGCAAAAACTCAACGCGCATGCTCTGGTAGACCTCGAGCGCAACGCGCGCCGGATCGGCACCGTGCGCCACCAGGCGCGAGGCCGCATGGAACGCGGCGGCATCGGCGTTTTGGTACTGAAAACGGCCGGTATCGGTAACCAAGCCACACAGCAGGCAGGTCGCAACGCCATCACGTGCGACAATGCCGCAATTGTCCAAAAAGCGGTCGATGATCATGGCGCAAGCCGCGGCATCGACGCGCCTCAGGCTCAGCTCGGCAAACTCCTCGCGCGCCGGATGATGATCGAAGCACACCACATGCTTGGAGCGACGAAGCACCTCGGCCGAGTTGTTGAGGCGCTCGACGACCGGCACATCCACCGAGATAAACAGGTCCGGATTGCCGGTGTACGCAGATGCGGGCACCAAGCGATCGGCGCCCTCCATAAAGCGGTAGATGCGCGGCACCGGGTCATCGTCTGCCAGCAGCAGCGCAATGTCCTTGTTGGGGAAAAACTTCATAAGCGATAAGCCAAGGCCCAGCACGGAGCCCAGGGCGTCACCATCGGGAGACGTATGTCCCGAAATCGCAATGGAGGACGCACCCTCGATGAGCTCGAGGATGCGTCGCGTAATATCTGCAGACTCGCCAGCGGCGAGATCAGCGGAATTAGTCATCTAAAGCTGCCTCCTGGGCGGCATCCGCTATGGGGTAGCCGTCCTCGTCCTTTTCGATCGCCAGCGTGGCCGGAACGTTTTCCAGCGCACGCGTGATGCGCTCGGCCTCATCGGTCGAGCGATCGATGCGAAAATCGAGCTCGGGCGTGACACGCCAATCGAGCGAGCGGGCCAGCAGGCTGCGAATGCGGCCCTTGGCGCTGGCGAGCGCCTCCATGACCTCGTCGTAGCGGCTCGCATCGCACGACACGTACACGCGCGCGAACGAACGGTCCACCGCGACCTCGACCGCAGTCAGGGTGACCAGGTCGAGGCGCGGATCGGAAACCTCAAAGAGCAGGATATAACCGAGCTTCTCGCGAAGCTGCTCGCCCAGTCGGCGGGTTGCCTGCGTTTGCTTCATAGCGCTACCCCCTACTCGGTACGGGCAACCTGGTCGATGCGGTAACCCTCGATCTGATCGCCGGGCTTGATGTCCTGGAAGTTCTCCAGGCCAATGCCGCCCTCGGAACCGCTCTTAAGGCTCTTGGCCTCATCCTTGTAGTGGCGCATCGAGGCGATCTTGCCGTTGAAGACCACGATGCCGTCGCGCACCAGGCGCACGGAATCGGTCGCGGCGATCTCGCCCTCTTCGACGCGGACACCGGCGGCGATGCCGACTTTGGGCACCTTGAAGGTGTCCAGGACGGTCGCGGTACCCGTGGAGACCTCGACCTCGGTAGGCTTGAGCATGCCGATACGGGCAGCGTCGAGCTCCTCGAGGCACTTGTAGATAACGTCGTAGCAACGGATCTCGACGCCCTCGCGCTCGGCAGCTGAGCGGGCCTTGCCGTCGGGACGCACGCCAAAGCCGATGATGATGGCATTGGAGGCGTCTGCCAGGACGACGTCGGTCTCGTTGATGGCACCGACCGCGGAGTGGATCGTGTTGATGCGCACCTCGGACTGATCCATCTTGTCGAGCGAGTCCTGAAGGGCCTCGATAGAACCCTGGACGTCGGCCTTGATGATCAGGTTGAGCTCCTTGACCTCGGCGTCGGCGATGGTCTCGAAGAGGTTCTCGAGCGTGACGTGCTTCACGCGGCTCTGCTCCTCGATACGGGCCTTGAGCGAACGCTCATCAGCCAGGGCGCGAGCCTCGCGCTCGTCCTCGAAAACACGGAACTCGTCGCCGGCGTTGGGCACGGACTGCAGGCCCAGGATCTCGACGGCGTCGGAGGGACCGGCCTCGGTGACGGCGTTGCCCTTGGAGTCGAGCATGGCGCGGACGCGGCCGTAGGTAAGGCCGGCGACCAGCGTATCGCCCACGTGCAGGGTACCGCGGGTCACGAGCACCGTGGCAACCGAACCGCGGCCCTTGTCGAGCTTGGCCTCGAGGACGTTACCGGAGGCAAAGGTGTCGGGGTTGGCCTTGAGCTCGAGCACGTCGGCCTGGAGCAGCACGGTCTCGAGCAGGTCGTCGATACCGATCTTCTGCTTGGCCGAAATGTTGACGAACATGTTCTGTCCGCCCCACTCCTCGGGGATGATGCCGTACTCGGTGAGCTCCTGGCGCACGCGGTCGGGGTTGGCGCCCGGCTTATCGATCTTGTTGACGGCGACGACGATGGGTACGCCGGCGGCCTTGGCGTGGTTGATCGACTCGATGGTCTGAGGCATGACGCCGTCGTCGGCAGCCACGATCAGAATGACGATGTCGGTCACCTTGGCGCCGCGAGCACGCATGGCCGTAAAGGTCGCGTGACCGGGGGTATCGATGAAGGTGATCTTGCGGTCGTTGATCATGACCTGCGAAGCGCCGATAGCCTGCGTAATGCCGCCCGCCTCGCCGGCAGCGACGCCGGTGTGACGGATGGCGTCGAGCAGCGACGTCTTGCCGTGGTCGACGTGACCCATGACGGTGACGACCGGGGCGCGCGGCTTAAGGTCGGCGGGATCGTCGTAGAACGAGAAGGTGTTCTCCTCCTCGGGGGTGATGATCTTGATCTGACGGCCCAGGTCGTCGGCAACCAGCTCGACGAGGTCGTCGGACATGGACTGCGTCATGGTGAGCGGCGTGCCCAGCAGGAACAGGCGTTTGATGATGTCGTTGGCCGGAACGTCGAGCGCCTCGGCGAGCTCCTGGACCGTAACGCCCTGGGAGACCTTGATGGCATCGAGCTCCTCGGGGTTCACGCCCTGGGCCAATGCCTCCTCTATCTTGCGCTCCTCCTGAGCCTTTGCAGCCTCGCGCTCGCGCTTCTCCTTGCGCTTCTTACGACGACCGGTGGACTCGCGAGAAGCCTCCTCGACGGCGGCACGAGCCTCCTCGAGCACCTTCTCGCGGCTGTACTCCTCGGCCTCGCGAGCCATGCGGCTGTAGTGGTCCTCTTCGTTGTTGTGGCCACCCTTGCGCTTTTTGCCCTTGCCCTGCTTATCGGGGTTGGGGAAGTCCATGCCGGCAGCGACATTGTTGCTGGCGTTGGTGCGATGGCTATGCGGACGGCTCTCAGAGGCGTTGCGCTCGGAATTGTTATCGGAGGCATTGCGGTCATTACGACGACCACCACGACGATCGTTATTGCCGCGACGGTTACCGCGCTCGGCGGCGCGCTCGGCCTTGGCCTTGTTCTCGGCGTCCTTCTTCTCCTTGAGCACGGTCTCCTGCGCGGCGATCTGGTCGAGCAGCGAGCGGAAACGCGACCCGGAGTCAGAAGCGGGGACGGCGCGACGCTGGGCCTCGCGGGCAGCCTCTTCCTTTTCGCGGGCAAGGCGCTCCTGCTCGGCCTTCTTCTTGGCCTCGGCCTCGGCGCGGGCGGCCTCCTCGGCAGCCTGGGCAGCGGCGAACTGGCGGCGCTCCTCCTCGCGTGCCTTCTCGGCAGCGATGCGCTCGCGCTCGGCCTCGGCGGCACGCGCGGCCTCCTCGGCGGCGGCAGCCTGCTCCTCGGCCTGCTTGGCGGCCTCGACTTCCTGGGCGCGGGCCTCGATCACCGGGGCGAGCTGCTTGCGGACCATGGCGACGTAGGCGTCCTCCAGGGCGGAGGAAGCGGACTTAGCGGGAATCTTCATATCGGCGAGATGACCCATCAGTTCCTTGGAGGTCATGCCGAACTCTTTGGCCAGGGTGGACACACGGACTTTTGCCATATGACTTCACCTACCCTTTCTGGCACCTTGGTGCCTAAAGACTGAACGAGCGTGGGAGATGCGCCGAAACCTGTCCGGCGCGACCGCGCGCTAGATCAGGTCCTCCGCATCATCGAAGGCGTCGGTGTCGTGGACACCGCAGAAACGGGAGCCGGGACGGGCCTGGTTGCGGCACTGGATGCCGTCCTCGGACACGAACTCGCAGCGACGGACGTCGTCCTCCTCGTCACCGATCAGGTCGGCGGCGGGCTCCTCATGAACGGGGACGTTCTTGAGGATATCGGCGGCAAGGGTCTCGGACTTGATATCGATGTGCCAGCCGGTCAGGCGAGCGGCGAGGCGGGCGTTCTGGCCCTCCTTGCCAATGGCGAGGGACAGCTGGTCGTCGGGCACGATGACGCCGGCGTAGGCCTTCTCCTCGTCGATGAGGACGCGGGTGGCCTTGGCAGGCGACAGAGCATTGGCGACATAGACGGCCGGGTCGGCATCCCACAGGATGACGTCGACGCGCTCGCCGCGAAGCTCGCCCACGACGGCGCGAACGCGGCTGCCCTTGGGGCCGACGCAGGCGCCAACGGGATCCAGGCGGTCGTCGAGCGAATGGACGGCGACCTTGGAACGCTGGCCGGGCTCGCGGGCGATCGACTTGATCTGGACGGTGCCCTCATAGATCTCGGGCACCTCCTGCTCAAACAGACGACGCATGAGCTCGGGGTGGGTACGGGAGATGACGATCGGCGGACGGCTATGCTCGCCGCGGACCGGCTGCAGGTTGGAATTGGGGTCGCGGACGTCGATGATCACGGCCTTGATGTGCTGGTTGTGCAGGTAGCGCTCGCCCATCGGACGCTCGTTGCGCTCATTCTCGTAGCGGCGCTGGTCAAAGTGCGGCAGCTCGGCCTCGACGCCGTCACGGATCTTGACGATGGTGAAGTCGGGCGTGGATTGCAGCACGGTACCGCTGATGAGGTCACCGATGCGGCCGGAGAACTCCTCATAGATCTGCTCGCGGGCGGAGTTGCGAACGATGGCGTTGATCTCGGCCTTGGCGTGCTGGGCGGCGATGCGGCTCGTGTTCTTGGGGGTAACGTCGATCTCCTCGAACTCGGTGAAGTTGCCCTCCTCGTCCATGGAATCGTCGATCGGCTCCAGGCGGTAGACGTAAATCTTACCGGTGGTGCGGTCGATGGTCACCTTAGCGCCCCAGTCAAGATGCAAAATCTCGGCATAGCTCTTGGCGAGCGACTGCTCCAGGCGGTCGATCAGATAGAGCTGGTCGATGTGCTTATCCTGGCAAAGCTCCATCAGGGCGGACATCATGTCGGATGCTGCCATCTTATTTTCCTTCCTTCGCGGGCTTGAAGTCATAGGTGGGCTTCAACTTGCACTTTTTAACATCAGAGAAATCGAGGGTGACGGACTCGCCGTCCTCGAGCTCGAGAGTCACGTTCGTATCGGTCGCGGCGGCAATCTTGCCGGTGTACTTACGACGGCCCTCGGTGGCGATGGAGGTGAGCTCACAATCCTCGCCCACAAAGCGGGCAAAGTCGCGCGGGCGGCGCAGCGGGCGCGCCATACCCGGGCTCGACACCTCGAGCGTATAGCTCGAAGAGATGGGATCGAGCTCCTCAATCACGTCGCCGACCCACTTGGTGTTGGCCGTGACGTCGTTGAGCGACAGGCTCTGACCCTCGGCACCCTCGATACGCACGCGCACGCAGGGGGCCTTGGTGGCACCCACGAGCTCAACGTCGACGATGTCGACATCGTGCTGGGGGGCGACGGCCTCGAGCGCGTCGATGATCGCCTGCTCGGTCTTGGTCTTGACCATTGCGGCACCTCCATCCATACAAAAAAGAAGCGGGGCCGAAACCCCACTTCTTTCAATTACAACTTCATTTGCAAGCAAACTATACCAATAGCTGCAGAAACGTGCAAGCACAGTACGAATCTGCAGGTCAGCGTGCGCACAGCTTCTCCACAAGAATAGGACAATTGACCGAAGGCACCTAGGCAGGTACATGCAAAACGAGGGACGACCCAACCGGATCGCCCCTCGTCTTTTATGCGTCAGCTAAGCGCGTAGCGCTTACTTGACCACCAAGTTGACCAGCTTGCCGGGCACGCAGATGGCCTTGACGACCGTCTTGCCCTCGAGCCACTTGGCGACAGCAGTCTCGGCGGCAGCCTGCATTTCCTCGTTGGAGGCATCGCGGGGTACGTCGACGCGGCCGCGGACCTTGCCGAGCACCTGGACCACGATCTGCACCGTGTCCTCGATGGACTCGGCCAGGTCGAACTCGGGCCAGGCGGCGGTGTAGGCGTTGCCCTCGCAGCCGAGCGCCTCGTGCCACAGCTCGTCGGCCCAGAACGGGCAGATGGGGGCAAGGACGCTCACGATATCCTTGGCCACGCCGTAGCACAGAGCCTTGTCGCGGTCAGCGCCCTCAGTGGCGTTGAGGTAGGCGCTCGCCGCGTTGACGAGCTCCATGACAGCCGAGATGGCGGTATTGAACTGGCCGCGGTCGAAGTCCTCGGTGCATTTGGCGATGGTACGGTGACGCTCGCGATAGAGCTTCATCGCAACCTCGTCGAGCGCGGACTTGTCGAAGGCCACGTTGGCGTCGCCGGACTGGACGAGCTGCCACACGATACGCCAAGCGCGCTTGATGAAGCGGTTGGCGCCCTCGACGGCCTTGGGATCCCAGTCGAAGTCCTTCTCGGGCGGGGCGATAAACAGGATCGCCAGACGCATGGTGTCGGCACCGTAGGGCTCGATAACCGAGCTCGGGGGTACGACGTTGCCCTTGGACTTGGACATGGTATCGCCGTTCTCGTCCTTGACCATGCCCTGGCACAGCAGGTTGGTGAAGGGCTCGTCCACGCTCAGCAGACCCAGGTCGCGCAGGGCCTTGGTAAAGAAGCGGCTGTAGAGCAGGTGCAGAATGGCGTGCTCGATACCGCCGATGTAGTTATCGACGGGCATCCAACGGTCGGCGGCCTCGCGGGAGAAGGGCAGCTCGGTATTGTGCGGATCGGTATAGCGCAGGTAATACCAGCTGGAACAGGTGAAGGTGTCCATGGTATCGGTCTCGCGCTTGGCCGGGCGGCCGCAGACCGGGCAGGTGGTCTCGTAGAACTCCTTGCACTCGGCGAGGGTCTCGCCGGCGCCCAGATCCAGGTTCTCGGGCAGCGTTACCGGCAGCTGATCCTCGGGCACGGGCACGATGCCGCAGTGCTCGCAGTGGATGGCCGGGATGGGGTTGCCCCAATAGCGCTGACGGGAAATGAGCCAGTCGCGCAGACGGAACTCGACCTTGCGACGACCGCAGCCCATGGCCTCGAGGTCGGCCACGATCGCAGCCTCGCCCTCGGAGTGCTTACCGCCGCGCATGCCGGTGTACTTGCCGGACTGGACGAGCGTGCCCTCGGCAGCGTGGGCGCAATCCCAGTCGACGGTCTCGGCATGGAAGGTATCGATGGTCTCACCGGTGGCCTCGACGGCAGCGCGATCGTCATCGTCCAGGATGATCGGCACGATCGGCAGGTCGTACTTGCGGGCAAACTCAAAGTCGCGCTGGTCACCACAGGGAACGGCCATGACGGCGCCGGTTCCATAGTCGGCAACGACATAATCGGCAACCCACACGGGGACCTTCTCGCCGTTGACGGGGTTTACCACGTAGCGGCCGGTAAAGGCACCGTGCTTCTCGAGGGTGCCCTGGGCACGCTCGACGGCAGAGATATGCTTGGAGTCCTCGACGATCTTGGTGACGGCCTCCTCATACTCCGTGCCCTCGACGAGCTCGTGCAGACGAGCGTACTCGGGAGCCAGGACAAAAAAGGAGACGCCAAAGAGGGTGTCGGCACGCGTGGTAAAGACGGTGATCTTGCCCTCGTCGCCCTCAATGGGCTCGCCATCCTGGTCGCACAGGGTAAAGTCGACCTCGGCACCCTCGGAGCGACCGATCCAGTTGGCCTGCATCTGCTTGACGCGCTCGGGCCAGCCGGGGAGCTTCTCCAGGTCGTCGAGCAGCTCCTGGGAGTACTCGGTGATCTTGAAGTACCACTGCTCAAGGTCGCGCTTCTCGGGCTCGGTGCCGCAGCGCCAGCACTTGCCCTCGGTGACCTGCTCGTTGGCCAGAACGGTCTTGCAGTTAGGACACCAGTTGACCGGGTTCTTTTTGCGGTAGACCAGGCCCTTTTCCCACAGCTTCTCAAAGATCCACTGACCCCAGCGGTAGTAGTCGGGGCTGCAGGTCTTGACCATGCGATCCAGATCGTAGGAGAAGCCCATGCGCTTCATCGTGGCGAGCGCCTGGTCCATATTCTTATACGTCCAGGCGGCAGCCTGCGTATTGTGCTTGATGGCGGCGTTCTCGGCAGGCAGGCCAAAGGCGTCAAAGCCGATGGGATGCAGCACGTCAAAGCCGCGCATGCGGGCCTGACGGGCCATGGCATCGCCGATGGTATAGTTGCGCGCGTGGCCCATGTGCAGGTCGCCCGACGGATACGGGAACATCTCGAGCACATACTTTTTAGGCTTGCTGTCGTCGGTGTCGACGGCAAAGAGGTTGGAATCCTCCCAGGCCTTCATCCACTTGGACTCAATGGCCTGCGCGTCGTAGGCAGGGATCTCGTCCTTATGATCTGTGCAATCGCACATATCAGCTCCTTTAATCTTAGCTGGGGTCGGGTGGCTTGGCTTTATTTGCTACTGCGGACAGTCCTGCGCAAGACGAAGAGCACATTAAGTGCTCTTCTTTGCGTGCGGAACTTGTAGCGAACAAAGCCAAGCCACCCGACCCTAAGGTTAACTTGACTGATGATAGCAAATACGACAAGCGAGATGCCTGCGACTTGCGGGCATCTCGCTTTATCTAAATAACGTGGTTGTGAATCAACCGCTAATTGTTACCCGCCCAAGCATGATCGGGTTTTCCAAGTGCCGCAGATTGCCGTGAAAGAGGAGCGACGCGTACTTTGGTACGCGAGCGACGGTTTGAACGGCAAGGTGCGGTGCTTGGGAAAGCCGCTTAGCGATAGCTGACGCTTTGCTGGGAGTCCTTCACGACTACATCGTGGGCGCCGCCTTCGACGATCGAGGTCGAGCTGACCAGCGTTAGGCGTGCCTTTTCCTGGAGCTCGGGGATCGAGAGGGCGCCGCAGTTGCACATCGTTGACTTGACCTTGTAGAGCGTGCCGCCCACGCCGTCCTTGAGGGAACCGGCGTAGGGAACGTAGGAGTCGACGCCCTCGACGAAGCTAAGCTTCGCGGCGCCGCCCAGGTCGTAGCGCTGCCAGTTGCGAGCACGCGCAGAACCCTCGCCCCAGTACTCCTTCATGTACTGACCGTTCACGTTGACGCGCTCGGTCGGGCTCTCGTCAAAGCGGGCGAAGTAACGACCCAGCATCATAAAGTCTGCACCCATGGCCAGGGCGAGCGTCATGTGGTAGTCGTAGACGATACCGCCGTCGGAGCACACGGGCACGTAGACGCCGGTCTCCTCGTAGTACTCGTCGCGAGCGCGGCAGACATCGATCAGCGCGGTGGCCTGGCCACGGCCGATGCCCTTGGTCTCGCGGGTGATGCAGATGGAACCGCCGCCGATACCGACCTTGATGAAGTCGGCACCGCAGTCGGCAAGGAAGCGGAAGCCCTCGGCGTCGACGACGTTGCCGGCACCGACCTTGACGTCCTCGCCGTAGTTGGCGCGGATCCACTCGATGGTGCGCTTCTGCCACTCGCTGAAGCCCTCGGAAGAGTCGATGCACAGGACATCGGCACCGGCCTCGATGAGCAGCGGCACGCGCTCGGCATAGTCGCGGGTGTTGATACCGGCACCAACCATGTAGCGCTTGTCGTTATCGAGCAGCTCGTTGGGGTTGGTCTTGTGGCTGTCGTAGTCCTTGCGGAAGACAATGCCCATGAGGTGATCGTTGTCGTCAACGATGGGCAGGGCGTTGAGCTTGTTGTCCCAGATGACGTCGTTGGCAACCTTGAGGCTGATGTTCTTGTCACCCACGATGAGCTGCTCACGCGGGGTCATGAACTCGGAGACCTTCGTCTGGTGGTCATCGCGACTGGGGCGATAGTCACGGCTGGTGACGATGCCCAGGAGCTTACCCTTGGGAGTGCCGTCGTCGGTGACCGGCATGGTGGAGTGACCGGTCTTCTCCTTGAGCTCGATGACCTGCTCCATGGTCATGTCGGGGGTCAGCGTGGAATCGGACTGAACGAAGCCGGCCTTGTGATCCTTGACGGCCTTGACCATAGCGGCCTCGGACTCGGCACTCTGAGAACCGTAAATGAAGGACAGGCCACCCTCGGTAGCGAGCGCGACACCCATATCGACGCCCGAGACGGACTGCATGATGGCGGAAACCATGGGGATGTTCAGGGTGATTGCCGGCTTCTCACCGCGCTTAAAGCGGGTTAGCGGCGTCTTAAGAGAGACGTTGTTGGGGATGCACTGCGAGGACGAGTAACCAGGGACCAGCAGATACTCCGAAAACGTGTGGGACTCACCGGGAAAGAACGTAGCCATGTTTCTCCTTTTTCCATGCGACCGGTCGGCTGCAGGCCTCGTAGGACCCAGCCCAACCTTGGGCGCCCAATACTGGGGAAGTATCTTAACGCACTTTGACTGCTACAATGCATGATTTAAGAAGAGCACACGAGGGTTTGACGCAGGCTTTGCGTTTGCCCAGCAAACACTTTAGCGGGAAGACGTGGAGCACATGGAGTACAAGACGACGGCAAAGTTGGTCATTCAAGCGTGCGACAAAGATCTGCCGGGCGTGTTCGGCCACGGCTGCGTCTTACTGCTGCAGGGCATCGCCCGCGAGCACTCGCTCAACCGCGCCGCCAAGAGCATGGGCATGGCGTACTCCAAGGCCTGGCGCATTGTGAACGAGGCCGAAGGACAGCTGGGCTGCAAGCTCATCGAGCGCGACGGAGCCCGCGGATCCACCCTCACCCCCGCCGGCGAGCGAGCCATAGCGGCCTACGAGGAGCTGCAGACCGACATCAACCAAGTAATTGCCGCAAAGGCCAACGACCTCATCGCCAGCATAAAAGAATAGCCAATTTAGGACGGGGCCTTATAGCCACACAACCCCTTCTTATAAGTTGCGGTGAAATAGGGACTGTTTATGCGGTTAAAGCCGTAAATCAATCCATATTTCACCGCAACTTATGGAGTCGAGGATGATTTAGCTAGTTGCGGAGGGCATTATCTAGGGTGGCGGCCACGATCAAGGGGTCATCGGTGCCGGCGAAGAGGCGGATGGTGCTCCCCTGCTTGCCGCGTGGGGCCGAGAGGCGCGTTATTGGGCCGCCTGCGGGTGAAGTGCGGAATTCATCCGGCAAAGCGTCGAACAGCTCGCCTGCGCTACGCTCGATAAGGTCAAACTCAACTGCCGGGCCAAAGCCATGCTCGAGGATTCCCGTTGCAACAGCATGGTCGGGATGCGAGCTCAGACCGGGATAGCGCACGTCACGCACCATCTCATTCGCAGCCAAGTACTCGGCCAGCGCACGGGCGCGGTCGAAGTGTGCCTGCATGCGGGCATCGAGCGAGTTCAGCCCGTGCTCAAGCACGTCAGCCTCCTCGACAGACAGATCGAGTGCCGGCGCATCACAACCCACTAACAACGCATGTACGCACTCAGCCGCGGCATCCACACGATGGCGCTTGAGCTGCGAGCGCGCAACCGAAGCGGCAACCAACTTGCGCGGAGTCTTACCGGCGCACACGCGGTCGAGTGCCTCAAGCGACAGCGCAGCACCCAGCCGCAGCGGATCGCAGCCAAAAGCCGACGCCACGGTGTTGTCCACAACCAGCAGCGCATGAGCCTCACGCGCTGCGCAGCCTAACGTACGAAGATCGGGTACGCGCAGACCAAACCCACCGATGGAGTTGACAAACCACCACAGGTGCGACCCCTCAGCATCAAGCGAAGCATCAAAACCCTTGGACGCTGCAGCAAACGCATCAGCAGACGATGAGCCCACCAGCGCGACATCGCAACCATCAAAGCCGCGCGCAAACGCATCGGCAAAGTCATCGGCAAACGCGACCAGGCGGTCACCGGGACGCACAATTCCCAGCTGCGACAGAGCAACCGGCACATGCGGGGCCGCAAGCAACCGCGCCTCACGCGCGCCGGCCCTCAAAGCCCAAGTCTCTTCTAGCTGCTGCACATCCACACGGCACCGTCCCTTCAAAGCAAAAACCCACGATGCGGGTGTTCCCCGCATCGTGGGCAACGGCTGCAGTATAGCGCCGATATGCGACGAATCGCCTAGATGTTGAGCGTGTGATAGTTCACGCTCGCACCCGGAGCGTCAACGGTCACGCCATAGGCCTCGGGATAGATGCGCGTCGAAAACACGAGCGCGCCATCATTCACAAACACCTCGACCGACGAGACATCGCCGACAATGCGCACGTTACGGACCTCGTCGACGGGCTCCCAACGCACGGTGCGACCGCAGCCGGCAGAAGCGCGACCTTCATCGGTAAATCGCATCTCAAAGCGCGAGGGCAGTTCGCCCTCAGCGGGCACAAACGCCAGCTTCAGCTCGCCATCAACGGTCGCGGTAAATGCGCCGTCGATACCGCTAGCAATAACGTCAAAGCAGGTATCGCCGGCAACCTCCAACGAGCCCTCCCCCACACGCACCGAGGCATAATGGCGCTCGATCTCGCGCGCCGGCTGCTGCAGCACCACGCCGCCGTCACCGGCCGTAAGCTCGCGCGGCACCGTCATGCAGTGCTGCCAGCCGCACACCACGGTGGGTGCGTTGCCATAGGTCGGCTCATCGGGCATGCCCATCCAGCCGATCAGAATGTGGCGACCGTCCTCGGACGTAAACTCCTGCGGAGCATAGAAGTCAAAACCGGCGTCCCATAGGCGGAACTCGCCCAGCTCATAGGCACCGTCACCACCGGTAATGTCGCCCGTTACAGGCATGTAGCCGGCAGCGTATACGTTGCCGCGGTCCCAACGACCGCCCTCGAGCCCCTGGGGAGAGAAGGACAGCCACTTCGCCGGCACACCGTCATCGGCCTTAAGTTCAAGATACCCCGGGCACTCCCACATAAAGCCGAAACGCTCGGGCGTAGACACACGGCTCTCGAGCTCCCAGCTGAGCATATCGGCCGAGCCATACACCAAGATCTCGCCCACATCGCGCCCGGCACCCTCTCCGTGCATAGCGCAAAATCGACTATCGACATGCGGGCCATCCACGCGACGACGTGCGCCCAGCACCATGTGATAACGCCCGTCCGCGTCACGCCACACCTTGGGATCCCGCACATGGCAGGTCAAGTCCTGGGGATAATCATCGGACGCCAGCACCACGCGCTTTTGGCTGAACTCCCGACCGGCAAGGCCATCAACGCTCTCAACATAGACGGTATCGGCGCGGCGGCCGGTATTGACGTAGTCGTACGTGCCGTCCGCATCGGATAGCTTCACGTTGCCTGTGTACAGCACGCGAATGCGGTCGTCTTCGGCAAGCGCGGAGCCCGAATACACGCCGTGACAATCGAACGGCTCGTCGGGCAGCAGCGGGGCGCCAACGTAGTCCCACGTCATAAGGTCACGGCTCGTCGCATGGCCCCACATCTTGACGCCGCCGTTCACATCAAACGGGGCATACTGAAAGTACGCGTGAAATACGCCATCTGCCTGGCAAAGACCGTTGGGGTCGTTGAGCCAACCCGCCGGCGGCATAATATGAAAGCGCTGACCATACGCGCCATGACCGCACTCAGAGGCGGCGGCGTCAACAGCGGCGACTAGCTTTGCAAGATCGCGACCAAGGGCATTAGACATATCAAAGTCCTAACGGATCGAAAGTTACAAGGCGCCAGAGATCGGCGCCAAATGCGGGAAACACCCGCGGGCATACAACCCGCGGGCGTCCCCTCAATCAAAAGCTCTTAGGCCTGCTCGGAAGCCTTAGGCTCGTCCTTGTACAGGACAAACGAGACGGCAAAGGAAACCAGCGCGGCGACCGCAAACATGATCGCGTACTGCACGGGCTGGGCCAGGCACAGCAGGATACCGAAGATACCGGTAACGCCCGTGCCAGAGGCAGCCAGCGAAGTGAGCGCGCAGACCAGGGCGCCGCAGCCGCCGCCGATGCAGCCGGCGATGAAGGGCTTAAAGAAGCGCAGGTTCACACCAAAGATGGCCGGCTCGGTAATGCCCATGAAGGCGGACAGAGCCGAAGGAAGTGCCAAACCCTTGATCTTGGCATCGCGGGTCTTAAAGGCAACGGCGAGCGCGGCGCCACCCTGGGCGATGTTTGCAGCGCTGGCGATGGGCAGCCAATAGGTCACGCCGTACTGGGCGAGCTGGCCCAAGTCGATGGCGGTGTACATCTGGTGGATACCGGTAACGACCGTGGGGGCATAGAACAGGCCGACGATAAAGGAACCGATGCCAAAGGGCAGGGTCAGCAGGGCCTGGATCAGACCGAGGATGGCGTTCTCGGCCCAGACGAAGATGGGGCCGACGGCAACGAGCGTCACGAGCACGGTCACGAACACCGATACGAGCGGGGTCACAAAGAGGTCGAACATCTCGGGAACGATCTTGTGCAGTCGCTTCTCGAGGAAGGCCAGAATGGCGCAGGCGATAACGATGGGGATCACGTGGCCCTGATAGCCGACCCACTCAAAGCTGTACACGCCGGGGATGACGGTGACCATGGTCTGAACGCCCTCGGAGGCAACCGTGTAGGCGCTCTGCAGCGAGGAGTTGATGAACGCACCGCCGACGACGGCACCCAGGTACGGGTTGGCGCCAAAGGCCTTAGCCGCGGAGTAGCCGATCAGGATCTGCAGAATGCCAAAGGACGTTCCCGAGACCAGGTCGGCGATCTTGTAGATAAAGTTATTGGTGTCGAGCGCGATAAAGCCGTTAGAGGCCATAAAGTTGAGGGCGCTCATAATGCCCAGCAGCAGGCCCGAAGCCACGATGGCGGGGATGATGGGGACAAAGACATCGCCGAGCACCTTAATGGCACGCATAAAGATGTTCTGCTGCTGCGCCGCGGCCTCCTTGACCTCGGCCTTGGTGGCAGCCTCGACGCCGCTGAGCGCGATGAACTCCTCGTAGACCTTGTTGACGGTGCCGGTGCCAAAAATAATCTGGAGCTGGCCCTGGGCCTCAAAGACGCCCTTGGCGCCGTCGATATTCTCAAGGGCCTCCTTGTCGACCTTGGCGTTATCGGCAATCACCAGACGCAGACGCGTGGCGCAGTGTGCGGCCGAAACAACGTTGCCGGCGCCACCGATGTTGTCGAGCACCTCTTGGGCTGATTTGCGGTAGTCCATGACTTCCCTTTCCTCCAACGGGAGCATCTGCACCCGGCCATCTTTGACACTTACACTGTAATCGTTTTCAGTTTCATATGTCTGTAATCGTTTTCATAGTAGGGTGAACGGTAGGAAAAAGGCGGCGAATGGTAGTTTTGGGACAAAAAACGGGGGACTCAAAGGCGGGCAGGCACGATCAAGACCTAGACATTCATCAACTGATGGCCGAGCTTGAGCGTCTTTAGGCCGTTCTCCCCCTCCGCGCCATCGAGCGTGTTGAGCAACATATTGGTCGCCTCGACACCGCTGGTCAGGTAGCCGTAATGCACGGTGGGAATGCCGCCCGTCAGCGCGCGCAAAAACGCGTTGTCGCCGAAACCGCTCACGCGGTGCATGCCCTCGCCCATACCGCGAACCTCATCGATGGCACGCAGTGCGCCCGCCGCCATGGTGTCGGTTGCGCAGGCGATAAACGAAACATCGGGAGCGACGGAAAGCAGCTCACGCGCCGCACCATAACCCGAGTCGAGCGTAAACGAGCCGAGGCGAATCAAGGCGGCATCGAGCGGGTTACCCGCGGCGCGCAATCCGGCCTCAAAACCGCGACGGCGGTCATAACCGGCCGCGCGGTCCTCTTCGGTAACTCCAATGTAGGCGATCTTGCCGTCCACGCGGCCTGCAAGCGCATGGCCCAGCTCAAAAGCGGCCTCGTAATCGTCGTGATAGACGCACGCCGCGCCCTCAACATTCTGGCCGATAAGCACGATGGGCACGCGGCACGATTCAATCGCCCGACGGTGCTCGTCGGTAATCATAGTTGCCACCAGCACAATGCCATCGACCGGGTGGTTTTGGAATAAATCGAGGTATTCGAGCTCGCGATCGGCGGCGTTGTCGGTATTGGCAAGCAGCATCTGGTAGCCACGGCGACCGAGCACCTGGCCAATACCGGCGGTAATGCGGCTTACGGATTCCGAGTTAATCTTAGGTACGATGACGCCGATGAGCTTAGTGGAACCGGTGCGCAGCGCGCGAGCCTGGCTGGATCGCACGTATCCGGTCAGCTCGATTGCATGCTTAATGCGCTCGGCCTTGTCCGCCGATATGTAGCCACCGTTGAGGTAGCGCGAGACGGCGGCGCTCGAAACGCCGGCCAGCTCGGCCACATCTTTCATCTTTACCACGAGAACCCCTGTCGTTGAAATCGCTTTCACCATAATACCCAACCCATGCCAGCAAATTGAGCAAATGAGACGGGCCCATGGATCATTTCAACCGCCCAGGTCGAGCAAACGTCAGCGAGCGGGCAGCTGCCGTGACGAGGTGCCGCGAAAGAGGAGCGAAGCGTACTTTATGTACGCGAGCGACGGTTTGAGCGGCAGATCGCCCGGCAGATGTCCGCGCAGCGTCGAGCGGTCCGGCGTTTGTTAAAACGCCGGAACATAGTTAGCCGTGGTACTCGCCGTTGTACTGGATGAGCGTTAGGTCCTCCACGCCGTCGAGCGCGCGGATGGCGTCAGCATAGGGCATATCTACACCATCCGAGAACACCTCGGCAGCCATTTCGACCTTGTCGCCGCGCATGGTCTTGGACTTGACGGTGAACTTGGTGCGCCCAAATGCACGCACGATATCGTCGCCGGTGGTCTGGCCCGTGTAGTGGATGACCATCATGTACACGCGCGCCTTGTCCTGGTGGCTCGCAAAGCCGGCGATCATCACCACGATCACCACCGCCGTGAGCCCCACGAGCGCATACATGCCGGCTCCCGCCGTAATGCCCGTGGTAATGGCCCAAAACAGATACAGCAGGTCGAGCGGGTCCTTGACCGCCGTACGGTAGCGGACGATGGACAGAGCGCCGACCATACCGAGCGAGATGACCACGTTGGTCGAGATCGCGAGCGTGACCATGCAGGTGAGCACGCACATACCCACGAGCGTCACGGCAAAGCTACGCGAATACACCACGCCGGTAAAAAAGCGCTTGTACACGTAATAGATCAGGATGCCCATGGCGAGCGCCACGAGCAGCGAAAGGCCAATCTTGGCAGGGTCGACCTGGCCAAACGCCTCCAAGACGGAGTTCTTAAAAAAGTCCCTGGTGCTCATGGTCTAAATATCCCCTCGGTTTTCAAAATCCGATTCCCAGTAGTTAAATCCGCGCAGGTAGGCGGTCATTTCGTAACACAGGCAGTACTTGGAGACCGCTGTGAGTTCGGCCGCGCCCGGCGGCACCATATCGCGCACGAGCTGTGGGCAAAACTCCGTAAACTTGACCTCCATCACCAGCTTGCCGGGCTCCAGGACCGGCAGCGCGGGCAGCGTCGCGTCAAAGATATCGAAGCTTCCCACCGCGGCACGCACGTTCATGTCAAACGTAATGCGCACAGCGCCCTCGTCCATCACCCACGGCTCGCGCTCGTAGTCCACGATGGTCCGCGGGCGCATCATGTTGCAGATGCACTCGATGTAGAACTCGCGACAGAGCGGATAAGGGCTCCTCAGCAAAAAGTCGTAGTCGCCAGCCACAATCTGCTCAAACTCGCCGCGCGTAAGCGGCGCGTCCTCCTTGTAAATCCAGCTGCCGTACTTCTTTTTGCGCTCGAGCTTAATCACCTTGTCGCTGCCGTTATAAATGCGTACGCGATACTTTTTGCGCATGAGAATGCCGGCGTCTTTTTCCTCGTAGGCCGAGTTGCAGTAGTCGTCAAAGTACAGGCTGCGAATGGTGTAACCGCCCGCCCGCGCATGCTTGTCCAGCTTAAACACCGGCGCCATGCGACAGGCAAGCGCGGCGTGCTCGCCCTCGTTAATGAGATATTTGAGCTCGTGGCGGTAACGCTCCTGCGTGGCACGGCCAGGCGGAGCCGCCAAGCGCTCAAGCAGCGCGCTAGCCCTCCTCATACGTGTCCTCCACGACCTTACCGCCGTCTTGCACGTAAAAACACTTCATGCCGTAGTGCTTGCCGTCGTCGGTCACATAGTAGTCAAACGCATCTTGCGTAAAGCCGTCGGAGTTGGCGGCACGCACGCGCACAAAATACTGGCCGGCATCGGGCGCATCGCAGGTCACCTCGGGAAGCAGCACGTCCTCGGCCTTAAAGACCACGTCGCTTATGGCATAGTCGCGCGCAAGCTCTACGGTGTAGCGAATGTCGCGCGCCTCAAAGTCGTAGGACGCATCCCAGTTGATGCGCAGCTTACCGTTATCGATCTGCGGCACGCCGATGTAGAACGGCATGGGCTTTTTAAAACTCTCGCGAAAGCTCTTGTAGTTCTCCTCGATCTCGGAGGGAATCGCCGAGGCGATCTGCTCGTATTGGTCCTTGGTGACAGGCAGATTGTCGATATCGGGCGAAGCAAAGACCAGGGATTCAGTCACCTCGCGGTAGTGCTTGATCATCTTGGTCAGGCGAGTCTCGGTCAAATACGAGCGCAAGTCCTTGACGGCACGGTCGAGTTTGCTGCGGAACGACTTGCTGCGCAACGCGCGGTTAAACAGCACGTTACCCCAGTAGTTGCTTGCGCCGCGCTCCCAGCTCGCGTAGTCCGAAAACCCGGTAAGAGAAAGCTCCAGCTTACGCAGCATGCCGTCGTTATCCCAATCCAGGATGTACCAGACCTTGGAGTTAAGCGGGCTGTACAGATAGCAGTTGCGGTTCTGCGTATCGCAGTTGCCCGTCAGGATCTGAAACGCCAACCAATAGACCAGGTTCTCGGTATCAAAGTAGGTGTCGAGCACGTCATCAATCTTTTGCGATTCGTCGTTGAGCGCATCGAGCATCTCGATGAGCTTGGTGTGGTCCGTATCGCCCTTAATCTCGAGCATGCCTTCAAAGCTTGCCTGGTTGTAGTCGGGATCATCGGCAAGCTTAATGGTGTCCTCGTAGCGATGGAAATCAAAGCTGTTCACCTTGTACAGGTGCCCGCTCTTATCCAGGCCATGTGCCTTAAGCGCCGTCTTGTTGAGCTGCTCCACCTGCGTAAACAGGCCGTAGTCCTCAAAGGTATCGTTGGACTTTTCGGTCTGGTCGCACACCCACAGATGCACAAACTGCGTGCGCAGGCCCATCATCTGGGGAATCCCGCGGATAAGGTCATAGGCCATCTTGTTGCGAAAACGCATACCCTCGCCCATGTGCTTGTTGAGCGCAATCGCGCGCTGTTGGCGCCAGGTACCCTTGCCCTTTTTGAGCTCCACCTTGTAATTCTTTTGCGAGTTATTGCTCGATGTCTGGCCGCGCACCTGCACGGTGGCATTGGGCGCTTCCTCGCCATAGCCAACCTCGCCGGCCACCGGGCCGTCTTCGTCGCCCGGCTGCAGCAGGCCCATAACCTGATAGCGCGTCACGCCCATGTCGGCATAGTCATACACCGAGTACGTGTTGATCTCGGCCCAACTGTGGTCGGTGTTCTCGGAGCTGTTACCGCGCGAGACCGTCAGATACATGGTCACAATACCCGAGTCGTCGTAGACCTCGTACAGCTCGTCCTTGTCGCGCAGGTGCTTGGCCCCATTCGAGGCCTCGGCCTTTTTAATCTTGTCCTGCTTTTTGACCTTTTTGGTCGAGGAGTCTTCCTGCACCGAGCAGCCCGAAAGCAACAGTGCACCGGCAGCCGCCTCAAACAGGCGACGGCGAGACATCATCCTATCGGTCATCAGAACCTCCCCAATGCTTGCGATGCAGGCGAACTACTGAGCGCTCAAACGCGCCGTGCGGCACGCCCTTATGGCGGCCTTCCTCATAGCGCTGTTCGGCACGGTCGAGCAAGCGGCCCAGCTGTGTAAAGCGACCCGTTTTGTCGGTCGCCACAATGGGCTGCTGGCTCAGGATACGATACGGCAAGTTGGCGGTATAGGTATCGAGCCGCAGCAGCGCCACGATAAAAAACACTGCCGCACCCAACAAAAAGCCAAAGCCGTAAAACTGCTGCGGCAAAAGCAACGACACGGCAGTCGCCAGCCCGGCCACACCCGCAAACAGCCCCGAGGCCAGCACGGCTCCCTTATAGTCGGTAAAGTACAGCAAGATAAGCATCACCGTATTGCCCACGGCATACAGGCCATAGCCCACGCACAGCGTGCGAAAATACCCGTGCATCAGGTTGTTAAAGCCCAACGGTAGGGCCGACAGCACCGTGGTCTCGAGCGAAATGACCGCCGCGGTCACAAACAACTGTTTGAGCGCGCAAAAGCGCAGTTCGCTGTTGAGCGTGGAGAGCATCCCCTCCTCTGCCACCACAATGTCGCCCACCACGCCGCCGTCATTGAACAGGCTATAGTAGTCGCGGTAGCGCGGATAGAAGTTGACCTCGACCGAAACCACAAAGTTGACGGTCGTGACCAGGATCGTCAAAAACGCGATGAGCGCCGGCACATCGTAGTAGGGCGCGCCATAAAACAAGCCCTTGACCTGCACGCCAATGGGACCAGCCCAAATAATTACCAGGTGCGCAAAGAGTCCCAGATTGGTTAACAGACCCGTGAGCGCCAGCGGCATAAACTGATCGAGCCACTGCAAAAAGGGCCAGGGGCTGCGGTCGCTCTGGGGAAAATACCGGTACAGCAGCACCACGTCCCAGGCGAGCATGACACCGTAGCCCAGGGCGATTGATGCCAACAGGCCCTCGACCGGCGGCAGCCCCAATGCCAGCGCTGCCGGGGCAAACAGGCACGCCACGCCAATGGCGGCCGCAAAGCTGCACAGGATGCCGCGGTAATCCTTAATAGCCGTGAGATAGCTCATGCCGTTCCAGTTGACGATCATAATGTTGAACAGCCACAGGCACAGCAGCCCCTGCAGCAGCGTGGCGCCCGAGAATAGCAAAAAGACGCCGTAGAGCATCGTGCCCGCAACGAGCATGACAGCATTGGAGCCCCAAAACGAGGGCAGAATCTCGTCCTCGCGCTCGGCAAAGAGCATGTCGGCCAAAAAGCGCGTGACCGGCATGGAGAAAAAGCTCGTGAGCGTAAGCGACGCCAGCAGCGTGTAGGTCACCATGCACACCAGCAGATCCAGGTTGGCGCGCCCCACGCCCCACAGACCGCACAGCACCAAGATGCCCACCTGCAGCAGCACGCCCAGCAGCATGGGGCCCGTGCACACAATGCCAGCGTAGCCATAGGCGCGCATCGTGGCAAACAGGCCCTTGCGCCTAAACAGGCGCTTGAGCTCAAAACCAATTCCGGCCACCGACTACACCTCCTTCTTGGGCAAATTGAACGCGCGAGCCGTCTCGTCGTACAGCGCGCGATAGTTGGCGAGCATCTGCTCGTGCAAAAAGTACGTGGCAACTCGACGCTGCCCGCGCTCCCCCATCTCAATGCGACGGGCACGGCTCACGCACATGCGCTCCATGGCATCGGCCAAGCCCTTGCGATACATAGGCGGCGTCACAAAACCCGCCACGCCAAAGTCGTCGCCCGGGGCGCCTTCGAGTAGCTCGCGGCAGCAGCCCACCTCGGTCGTCACGCAGGGACGGCGCGCTGCAAGCGACTCCAACACGCTGAGCGGCTGGCCCTCGGAGATGCTCGTCAAAATGGTAAAGTCGAGCTTTTCCATGTACTCGACCACGTTGACGCGACCGGTAAAGATCAGGTCGCGCACGCCCAGGGTATCGACCAGCGCGTGGCACTCGGCGCCGTACTCTTCGTCGTCCACGCCGCCCATGATGTGCAGACGCACCTTAGGCAGGCGCTCGTGCAACTCAAAGAAGGCATAGATCATAGTCTTGACGTCCTTGATGGGAGCCAGGCGCACCACCGCGCCAATGTCCACCCAGCCGTCATCGGGCTTTAAGGGAATGTCCTTAAAGCGGTCGAACTGAATGCCGTTGGGAATAACCAGGCATTTGTCTGCATCGCAACCCATATCGATCTGCGTCTTGCGAGCGTTATGGAACAAACTGGTCACACGAAAGGCGCGGCGGTAGATCTCCTCCGAAAGCAGGTAGAAAAAGCGAATCCAGCGGTCCTTAAATGACGGCACCACCCAGTCGGCGCGAATGATCTCTTCCTCGCGTTCGCGGGTATAGATGCCGTGTTCGGTGAGCAGCACCGGCGCATGGTGAACGCTCGAGCCCAGGCAGGCGAGCAGGCCGCCGTAACCAGTCGAGATGGCGTGGTACACATCGGCCACCGGCACCTCGCTGCCCAGAAGGTAGAGCACGGGCAGCATCATGGAGCGCATGGTGTGGAATGCATCGGCAAAGGGCGTGTAGGGGTACTCTGCCAGGCACACGTCGCGGAAGATATCCATAAACGTGCGGCTCTGCAAAAACGAGAGCGGATGCACGCGACGGCGCTGGAAGATATCGAACAGCACGTCCCAGTCCGGATTGGAGAGCGATACCAGGCGGCGCAACGCCTCGCGCTCGCGGTCGTTAAAACTGGCTTCGTGCTGCTCGCCCGAAAGCCGCAGGGCATCGTCCAAGAACACCTCGTGCACCTCGACCACGTTGCTGGGCAGCTCGTAGACAAATTTGCCGCGGTCGGCAGCATGCGCGCCGATCACCCACAGCACGAACTCGTGCTCGGACATGGCTTGTATGTAGCCGTGCATCCAGGTAGATACGCCGCCGTGCACATAGGGGTAGCAACCCTCGAGTACCAAGCAGATTCTCATTTGTCGCCACCCTCCTTGCGCTCGATCGTCAGGGTCTTATCATTTGCCTTGAGCAGATACAGATTGCCCGTAAGGTGCGTCAGTTCGCCACCCGTCACCGCACCCGGCTCGCCATTATTGGCGCGGAACATGAGCCACGCCTCGTCGTGGAAATTGCCCAGGCTGAGCGTCCAGGCATCCGCACTGGTATCCACGCTCACCGTAACCGACGAAAAGCGCTGAATGGCGCCCGAGCATTCCGAGCCGGTCTGGCGGCGCAGGTCGGGCGCAGACTTGGTAAGCCAGTCCAGGTAGTCGGTCAGGCCGCCCTTGTAGACTTCCCAGCCCTCCTTGGCGCCGCGATCGGGATCGAGCAGGTCGTCCGGGTGCATAAAGTGCGTACTCACGTAGTGCATGTTGAGCTCGGACACGGCAGCCAGGCGCATATAGGAATCGTCGACCATGCCGCCCGAGACAATACGCGGCTGCTCCACAATACCATCGCTCGCCACGCCAAACTCCTGCACGTACGGCAGGTCGGTACCGTCCTCAAAGTACGTACTGGCAATAGTCTTAATGCGCGGAACGTCGGTGCCGATAAGCTGGCGCGCGCGGGCCGAAAGGATATTCGACGGTGGCACGTAGACCGAGCCGTGCGCGTTGGGCAGCACCTCGTCCTGGAAGGCTATAAGCTCGTTGAGCGAAGCGACGAGCGTTTCCTTGTTTTTCCACGTCTTGTAGACGTACAACGTACCATAGTCGGTGTCCCAGAGCGCAAGCGGCTGATGGTTGTAGCCGTGAAAGCCCAGCTCTCCGCCCATCTGCAGCAGCATGCCGCCAAAATAGCGGAACTGCGTGGTATCGGCCTGGCGCGCGGGCTCGGTCTGGTTGACCGCGTCCTCGTAGTTTTCGATCATCACGCCGGTATAGCGAATGCCGTATTTTTGCGCGAGCTTTTGCAGATCGGGCCACCAGACCTTAGCATAAAAATCGGCGACGGAAAGCTCGTAGTCGCGCTTGATGTAGGTGCCGTCGCCCGAGGGCACAGGGCTGGGAAAGTCGTCCAAATAGAACACGGCGCTGTTGATGACCGGATAGGCCGTGGCTTCACCCAGCAAGCTTATGGCCGAAGCATAGAACCCACGCATGACCTTGTCGTAGATCCCAATGTTGCACACCACGGTGTGACCACTGCCGCAATCGTTAGACCAAATGAGCGGCGTGCCCGCATCGCCGGTCTTAGCCCACACACGAGCCGTCTCGCGCAGCGAAACCGAAAGCGACGAATCGAAGGGATCCGAGAGCTCGTAGCGCTCTCCCCCGCCCAGCATAAAGTCCTCACTCGGCACAATGCTTTCGGCTTTTACATAGTCATATCCGGCCGATTCGATCCCAAGCTTGGAAGCAATAGCCTGCAGGCAGTTCGAGTTATCTGGCGTCATGCCCAGCATGAGTGAGCCGCCCACACTCACCCAACTCATCAGATCGGTCAGATGCGTACCCAGTCCGTCAAGCGAGGGCATAAGCACAATCACGCGATCAAACGACGTGAGCGATGGGATCGCGTCCGCACCGTCGGTGGCAATATCAACATCGCGATGGGCGATCTTCATGTCGAGCAGGATCTGGTCGAACTGCTCCTTTACGTCCTCGACGCCAGCTTGATCGGAATCGGAAATAACCAGGCACGTGGGCTTTTGGCCAAAGATTGCCGAGGAGGCCGGCACCGCATCGTTGGCGGCAAGCATCCCCAGCTTATGCTGACCCGCACTGTACTGCACGCCGGCACGCTCCACCAGCAGCACGGCGGCCATGGCAATAAAGACCGTCCACACCACGAGGAGTCCCATCCAACGAAAGCGGCCTGCACGGTCGCGGATATGGTGCACCACGCTCATCTGGCCTCCTCCCCGTCGCGCCAAAACGCCATCTTTTCGCGGTTGTCGGCGCTCAAATACACATGTTGCTTGTCAATCGCATCGATCACACGGTGAACCTCGTCACCGTCGCGGCGCATCACGGCCAGGCGCAGGCAAAGCATCCAAACCTCCTGCTCCTCGGGCACGTCGAGCACCAGCTGGTCGATCACGGCCTGCGCCTCGTCGATCTGTCCGACATCGGCCAGCGCCGTCGCATATCGAATGCGCAGCTCAAGGGCGTCCTCGCGCTCGCAGCGACGCGCAAGCAGGCGCGCGTACTGTTGGCGCTGAATCTGAGCCACGCGCCCCTCGGCCAAGCCCGAGCCCAAGTATTCACCAAGAAAATCACAGTATTCGTTGAGGTTTTTCGCGCTCGGGTCCGTCTTAAAGGCATGCTCCAGCTGCTGCAGTTTAAGGTCGGACTCCTTGGAGATCTGCGCCACCGCCGTCGCGGCATAGTGCGCCACCTCAACGTCGTCGTTAAGCTTAGCCGCCTGCAGCTGCGCCAGGTACGCGTCGGGCTCCTCGGTGAGCATGGAGAGCATTAGTCGGCGCCGGTATGCCGGGTCGTTGACGATGAGCGCCTCCTCGAGCGGCACTACGCCTGCATCGGCGTCACGGTCGTGCACCAGGATGCTGCGATGCAGGTCGTCGTTGAAGCGCAGCGACTCCAGCGCAGACTCTTTCAGCCCCTCGCCAAACACCGCGCTGCGGGCCGATAGCAGAACCACCAGCAACGGGCCCCACAGCGGCACCAGCACTATCACAGCCAACATGTGCCCGCGCACCGGCAGCAGGCCCAGCTTCATGAGCGTCCACAGCATCAGGCAAACCAGCGCATGAATCAGCAGCAAGACAGCAGCAACGACAAGCGAGATCAAGCGGCACCCCCCTCACCGTCACCGGTGTAAGAGATGTGTTGCAACAGCGCCACGATGTCCTCGCCATCGACGGGCTCCACCGCAATCTGCTTTGCGCTCAGGCGCTCGCGGATAATGGGCAGATCGCACGCCTTTGCCTGGCGCATAAGCAGGTAGAGCACGTCGCCGTCGACCAAGCCCGCCGCGTCGCTCTCGCGGATTGCCGACCCGATTGCGCCCACCAGCTCGCCGACAGGCTCCATGCCCGGTACCACGCGCAGGAGCAAAAAACTCCCCATCTTGCTATCTGCGAGCGCCTGCTCCGCCGCGAGCTCTTGGCCAAAGGCAGCCTGCTTGAGCACGCAAGTGCCGTCAACGCAGCGTTTATCCTGCGCCACCGCCTCATAGTCAAAGGCACGGCCCAGCGCGCTTTCGACCAGCCCGCACAAGATGCGGAACAGGTTTTGATAATAGAGAGTCATTTGGTTGTCGGCCGCACGACGCACAAAGATCAACACGGCGGGTGCCCCGTCGCGCTCGATCGTGTATCCAAACATGGGAAGCCCCGGCGTCAGCTCGCGGTTCACCCACAGGTTCGAACGGCCCCCGTCGCCCAAAAGAGGTGCAAGCTGCTCAAGCGTGAGCGAGCGTGCGGCATCTTCGGCAATCGCGGGACTTGCTGCCACCAGGCGTGCAAATGCCCCGCCCGAAACATGGTAGATCGCCACCGAATCGTTCTCGAGGATCTCGCCCAGAAGCTCGCAGCACTTGCGATAGATGTCGCGAGGGTTGAGTACGTCGAGCTCCTGCGTCACGGCAAAGATCTTGCCAAAGCTGTCGTGGCGACCCACGATCTGGCGCCTGTACGCGCGCTTGTCCTCGATCGCGTCGTGGTAGAGCTGCGTAAGGAACGTATTGCGGTTGCGCACGAGCTCGTTTTGATCGCGCTCCGCCCTAATGGCTTCGCTGTTGCGCAGCTGCACATAGCCGCACACGGCACCCACCACAAAGTACGCAATAAACGGTAGCCAGTTGGACGGCTCGTAGAACAGACCCTGGAAGGTATAGCCGTACTGAGTAAAGTAGCTGGCTGCCAAACCCACCGACGCCAGCAGCGCCGCAACCAGGCCAAAGTCCAAGCCATACAGCGTGCCGATCAGCACCACGTAGAGCAGGCGATAATCGAGCACGTTAAGCTGAGCAGACTGCGAAAACACCAGCTCCAGGCCCTCAAAGAGCACCCAGGCCAGCGCGGTCTCCAGGCATTTGATGGGCAGTGTCCGCCCGCGCATGCGGTCGATGGCGGCACGCAGCGGATGGCGCTTGCCCGCGAGGGTCTGCTCCCAGCGGGCGTGTATGGTCGAAAGATCGCGCAGCACGTCATAGCGCTGGAACCACCCGTAGCGCGTGCGGACGGTATCGCTCGGAGCAATGGAGACGACGGCGTCCCCGTCGTAGGTAATGTCGAGCCCCGGGAACAAGCCCTTGAGCGCCTCGCCCAGGTCTCCCACGGTGTGGGCAAAGCTATCCGGAACCTCGAGTTCCTCGAATGTGGCATCCCAGCTGTCGAAGATGCGACGCACCAGAACGGCCAGCTCCTCGGCGCAGAGGGCACCGAGCGGTGAGTCCGCCCCAGCCCTCATGACAGCAGAGCCTTGCGAGCACGCCTCGAACAGCGGGGTCAAAATCGGGTCTTCCAGCGTGGGCGAGGCGGTGTACAGATACGGCACGCGCAAGATCTTGGCCTGAATGCCGTCGCGGACCGCATAGTAGCGGCACAGGTCGTTGGCCGCACGGGCAATGATGCCCTTGCCGTTTTGCCCCGCAACGTCCACCGCACCGTCCGCTCCCATGGGACCAGTCACAAACAGCAGCTGAATCTGGCGACCCATGCAAGCTCGAAAGACGGAGCGCAGCAGCTCGATGTCGCCAACGGCCTCGGTATGCGGCGTGAGATAGGTAGAGAGGTAGACCACACGGTCGAATTCGTAAGCCTGGTCCAGGTGCTGCAGCAGCTCTTTCCAAGACGCATGGAGCGACGACCCGTCGCGGCGCGCCTCGTTGGCCGCCACGACCTGAACATGGTCACCGGGAAACGCCTTGGCACAAAAGTCGTCATCGACATACGCGGTATTGCCAACAACCAGCACTTCCACCGTGCGCTCCCCCTCCCCAAATTTAGCTTTTGCCATGGTAAACATGCGTATTGTACGCTGTCAATGTAGGCCAAAGGCAACTTTAAAGCTGTTTTAAGAACTTTTTCAGACGGGAAGCGACTCGCGCCTGAGCCAGAGAGCCCTACACGTGCCGCTGCACGGCGGAGAAAGGCGAATCCACTACCCCTCAGGCATAATTCCTGAGCAAAATCAAGCAGAGCACACGGCTTTTTGCGCCACTTTAAGACGTAATCGGGATGTGGCGAGAGGCCAAATTCGGAAGTGCGGGGAAAACCAAAGGAATGCTGACCAGACCCCCGTTTTAGGCTTCCGCGACCTGCGGTTTTGATACAAAAAAACCGCGTTGTGCTCGAAGGTTTTCGTTTTTTCCCCGCACTTCTGTAATTACATCTCTGGATCGAGGGCGCAGGCAATGGTGACGACATCCACGATAGCGCCCCCCTATGCCTGATACCAAAATCGTTCCATAGGGACCCGTTTCCCAATGGGATGATTCTTCACAAAGGGCATTAAGGCGCATGAGAACATGGTAGAGGCAAGCAAGCGCGCTTCCACGTTTTCGCCCATGGTGACCACGGTATAATCCAACGAGACAAGCAACGAACGGGAAAGGCAGCGCGGATGAACCTGGGCAGCGAGAGCGAGACCGTCGAGTTCAAGAAGTCCACTGGCGAGCATAAAGAAGCACTGCAAGCCATCAGCGCCATGCTGAACAAGCACGGCCGCGGCGAGCTCTACTTCGGCGTGAAGGACAACGGCGATGTCATCGGCCAGGATGTCAGCGACGCAACGCTGCGCCAGGTGACGTCGTGGGTGTCCGACAAGATCGAGCCCGCGGTGTTCCCGACGGTCGAGTGCCTCGACGCCGATGATGGGCTGCGATACATCAAAATTGCCTTCTCAGGTGCCGACGCCCCCTACTCCGCCGACGGACGCTACTTCACCCGCGTGGGGACTTCGAACAAAGCGCTGTCGGCCTCGGAGCTGAGCGCCATGGTCGTCAAGCGTGAGCGCGCCCGTAGCCCGTGGGACTCGCTGCCGTCCGGCAGGCCCGTCTCCGACGCCGACGAGCAGGCGGTGCGTGACTTCGTCGCGCGCGGCGGCAGGGCCGGACGCGTGGGCGGCGGGTTCGCCGGCGTGGAGGACACCTTGGCAAGGCTCGACCTCGTCGCGCCCGACGGCAGCCTAAGAAACGCCGCGGTGGAGCTGTTCTGCGAGGGATCCGACACCTACCCCAGGATGAAGCTGGGGCTTCTGGGCGGCAACACCAAGGCCAAGATCCTCGACCTGCGCCGCGAGTGCGGCACCATGCTCAAGCTGCTCGACTTCGCCGAGTACTTCGTAACGTCGAACATCAGGCGCGAGTTCGTCATCGGCGAGACGGGCATGTACCGCAAGGAGATCCCCGAGATCCCGGCCGAGGCCATCCGCGAGGCGGTTGCCAACGCGCTGTGCCACCGCGACTACACCACCGGCACCGCCGTCGAGGTCAACGTGTTCATGGACACCGTCCAGATCGTGAGCCCGGGCCTGTTCCCCGAGGGCGACTCGCCGCAAGAGCACCTAGACGGTACCGCGAGCGAGTTCGGCCTCCGAAACCCCGCGATCGCGCGCACCCTGTTCCGCGCCGGCGTCATCGAGCAGTACGGCACGGGCATACCGCGCATCAAGGAGGCCTGCGAGGCAGCCGGCGTGAGGTTCCGCTTCGAGCAGACCGTCAACAGCACCGTCGTCGTCTTCGAGCGTCCTGGGTTACAGAAAGCGGCCTTCAGGAGAACCGCGGCCGACAACCGACCGCTCCTCAGCGAGCGCGAACGAGCAGCGATGGCAATTGCCGCCGCTCAGGGGAAAATCACGACCTCCGACCTCGCGCGGGAGTCCAATGTCGGTAGGAAAACGGCCTCGAAGACTCTGAAAGACCTTGCCGGGCGAGGCCTGTTGGAATGGGTAGGGAAAAGCCCGAAAGACCCGCACCAGTTCTACAAGATGCCAAGCGAAGTTTGAGGCTGCAGGTCCTAGCCGGGAAACAGGCCCATTGCGTTTGCTGCCCTCCCCCTGCTGGGCACTACTGAGTAATCTACTGGGCACTGCTGAGTAATCTACTGAGTAGTGCCCAAGCGCGAGTTGGCAAGTCCGCCGAAGCCCAGAGAAACGGCTCCGAAGAATATACTGACCGCTACTGACCGCTACTGATCGCGGCATTCGGCAGGCCCGCCGAATGCCGCGGTCTCCCGAGACTAGCAGAGCCGCCCTTATTGTTAGCGCTGCCGAAGCAAGCCCTACTTCAGCAGCAACTTGAATTTTCGTGCGATGAGCCTCCCCGGAGCCAAGAGCCTTTTGCCCTAATCACAACACCGCAATTCAAGCACCGCAGAAAACTCCATTAGCGATGAACCAGCCACTTGAAGACGTGATCAAGGTGCGGCAAGGGGTCAAATTCGGAAGTGCGGGGAAAATCGAAGAAATGCTAACCAGGCCCCAGTTTTCGCTTCCGCGAACTGCGGTTTTGGTGCTAAAAATCGCGTTGTGCTCGAAGGTTCTCGATTTTCCCCGCACTTCCGTAATTACATCCTTGGATCGAGAGTGCAGGCAACAATGACGTCATCCGCGATAGCACCCAACAGTCACGGACGTACAAAAGGCCGTTGCCGGAAGCCTCCATACAACGACTCTTCTTTGCGCGCGCCACGCTCGCAATGCTCCATTAAATGTAACTAATTGATTTGCTATATACCATTCATAATGGCACATAGCAAATCAATTAGTTACATGTGGAGGCAGAACATGAGGGAGTACGTCGAGAAGCAGCTGCACACTAGAGTCGATTGCGAGCCCAACGACGCCTCGGAAATAACGACGCAAAACTCTTTCCGAAAGTGTAGGTGAGCGAAATGGCGACTCATGCATACGATGACCTTTATTCTTATCTAGCCGCATTCAAGAACAGCTCTCTTGCCGAAATAATTGCGTACCTAGAAGAACTGGGGCAAAATAGGTTCGACGCCTTTATTGGGGGCCTTGCACCCCTTATCCCAATCGATAAAATCGAAAATCAATCCCTATTCAATTTTTCTGTTGACTCCACCCTTGAAGGAGGCAAATTCCCCTGCACTGACTATGCCTGTCGAGAGCAAAACATTTACCATTTGGCAAAGTTCTCAGCATTGTATGCAGATAAAACCCTGATTCATTGTCCTATAGATTCGGCATTCGAAATGGCGCACGATGATTATGTCTCAGTCGATGAACTTGCATTCGGGATCTATTTGACCATGCGAGTCGAAGACATAGTCAAAGCTGGAATACTCGGATTTTCGAGCAATTACATTCCTCTTTGCGAAAATTGCCTAGCGCGACAAATCGAAAGAGAGTCAAAAGCAAAAGGATTGATATCGACTTATTGGGATGATCTCGTACGACAATTCTGCTCCTCTACCACGTGCACTTTAAAACGAGCACCGGATGGGAATCTGTATGTAGCGATTGAGGGAATGGATGCATATGGGTCCCATGAGGAGATAGATGTCGATTTCCTGGTAATCCCGTCTGAATACGAATCGCTCTATGCAAGCCACGGCGAAACGCGATTGGATAGAGACATGCTGGAGAACGGCGGCATCACAACTATCTTACTGCCATTGTTGAACGATAGCTTTCAAGCCCTCGTCAATCCCTATTTTTCGAATAGCTCGTATTTAACCACTCGTCCTGCTCAGATTGAGTTCCTCGAGTCCGCAACTTCCACCCTTTATCCTCGAAAGGATCAGACCCTACCCATTCGCCGGTTATCTTGTCCCCTCCCCATTGCTGAAAATGCGACGTTACGTAGCATCCTTGATTGCCGCATTAGAAACGAAGAGTCGTTTCTTGTGTTTAGGGATACCTTGTCCAAAGGCCTGAGCGAAAGGCCCATCGACAGTTCAACATTAACTGACCTAAAGAACGACCTAATAGAGCCCGAGCTTCACAAGATATCTTTGGTGATGAAAAACGAACGATCCCGATTAGTCACCTCCGCAGGCATTGAAGCCGCTATCGGAATTGCAAGCTTTACATTGGGGCAATACGGAGTCGCATCACCTTGTGATGTCATGACCATCCTCGGGGCTGCCGGCATAGGGGCCGTTGCATCTCAATCCGCAGATTTCTTGCGAGAAGCCAAGGCAAAAGAGAACCCCATGTATTTCCTCTGGAAGCTCAATAGAAACAACCGTCTGTAACCTAATAAGAGAACTGACTGAAATATAGTCATCGAATTTTGCAGAGGACCACGCCGGCCCTAGCGCCCGCACGTAATAGCGATCACGCCCAAAAACGCATACCAACATTGATATTGAATAATCGGGGCACAACGATAAACGCTGGACTCATGAGGAGTTCCCCGCCTCAAACAGACAGTTCGTCTTACTCAATCAAAAGAAAACGGGGACACACCCAGTGGATGCGTCCCCGATAAGAAGGTATCAACCTTCTTTGTATTGTGAGTGAGTATTATAGCTATAGTCTTGTTCCCAAAAGAGACTATTTTCTAATTCACAAACCAGCCATTAATCAGGCCGCTAATAAATGCGAAACCAGTTCTTATTTGGTCATTACGAAGATAGTAGCTCTCGTTGCGATACATTCTTTCAGCTAGCCTGCGCAGCTGTTTTCCTTTATTACTCCTTACCCCGGTTGAAGCCATAGTGCTGTGAAGGTACAACGTAGTCGCAATATGCTGTAGCCGATCGTTTGATAGCTCAGCCTTAACATTCACATCTTGGAGCTTAAGTCCTGTCACAGCATTTCTTACGTCATACTAAACGTTATACGACCGGAGCCTGAAATAATTATTGTTATGTTTTAAATAACTCAGAGCTTCTTGTTTGCTCATCAAGTTGAACGCTACGCCCTTACGCTCCAAATGCTCAATCTGTTGTTCAGGAGTAAGCCATGGTTTATCGTGCATAACGCCCCCCACCGGTCATTCTTTATTAGTGAACAGAATATCAAGCAATTGACATTGAAAAGTTGTAAGGCGAAGCCCCGCAGGGGCAACGATTAAGGGCAACTACTAATTGGTTTAATTAATTGTCTATTTGTAGTCGAAATCGATCGGCGCTATAGCAGCAAAATGCCCGAGCACTCAAGCGTTTAATATTCCTGTAAATCTTGGCCTCATCAGGGGCAATCGGATCATTTGGAAACGCCTTCTGGGCTCTCGCCACGTAGGAGAGAAAGTTCCCATAGCGAGAAAATGCAGAAGAGTCAGCATCACCCGAAGGGCATAACTTTCTTCCCTTAATACCAAGCGGCGAATAATGTTGATACAGAGCGGAGACACGCTTTTTTGATGCGTGCCTTCCCTCCCCCTGATTAGAACGCGCAATCGCAGTGGCTGCCTCACGGAGACGCTTGTGGTACCTTCCAACCGTAGACTGTCGAAGTCTTACAACGCGCCCGTCAAAGTCAAATCCCAGGAAACTGATTTTCTGCGCCGGATGTGCACCGGAGTACGAAAGGACCTTACCCGCACGAACGCTTTCAAAATCAAGCTGAGCAACTCCGTCGCCATCAACCCAGAACACCTTGGTTTTCTCAGGTTGCAGTTTAACGGAATCGACATCGGCCATTAGATTGATGGCTTCTACAAGTGCATCAAAGCCAAACTTTGGAACGGCAATAATAAAGTCATCGCAATAACGAAGATACAAGCCGCCAACCCGTTCAACGGCAAGCCTGACTTTCATGTCGATATCGGCCATATAGATGTTAGCGAGCACTCCGCTTGCGGCAAGACCCTGAGGAATTCCCAGCCCAATACCCGTTCGCTTCCACGGTCTGGTGATGACCTTACTTTTGTTTGCAAGAAACTCAGACTTTGGCAAGATAACGTCCAGCTTATTAAGTTCGCGAATAGACTTGAACCGAAGCTCGATAGCTGCATCGCTAATCATTTTCTCCCGAGTAGGATCGATTGCTGGCCATGGCAATTCATGTCGAGCAGCCAAATCAGCAATAGGCCAGCACGAATAGCGGAGGATATTTTTAATGACTTGATAGTGATCGTCCGGTAAGCGTCCACTGGGAAACAACGAACGCAACGACGTCATTAGATGAACATGATTTAAGTTGTCGAAGAAGCTCTCGAAATCACCCGTAAGCACAAAAGCCGAATCTTGCTCGCGTATATAATCGAAGGCCTTTTTAGCTGAGGAAATATTGCTGGCAGCAGCTACGGCGCTGTCTGATGAAAGCGAGGAGCGGTACGCTACGGCGACCTCATTAAACTCTTCGACAATAGCCTTCTTGTTATATAAGTCCGACCAAAGATAAGAGTAGTACTGGAAGACGCGGTGATCGAAATGCGAGGCATAAGCGATATTGCGAACCTTGCAGCTTCGCTTACCTCCACGATACCGAACAGTAATGATCTCGTTGGATATTAGAGGGTAGAACGCGTGATGGGAAACGTACTCTGAATCTATGATTTTGGTCTGAGCTTCGGCAAAAGAGACCCTATGATCAAAATGGGCATATGAGCTTTTGGAACCATATCGAGGAATACGAGTGATATCGAACTCGGCCAAAATACCCCCAAATAAATCAACCTGTCCGGATCAACAAGCGGCGGCTAACCCTCCCCAGACAGGCTAATTAAAGGCGCAGCAAGTGCAACCAACGCTTTCGCGGCCACCTAAAACAATGCTTGCCTATGGCATACTAGACGAAAGCGAGGAATTGGTACTTATGACCATCGAAGCCCTTATCCAGCTAGCCGCAGGCAACGCTGGCGTCAATGTTGCGAACGTCGGAATTTCGTCGTTTGCTATATTGACGGCAGTAGCGTACCCCATCGCCATTTCGCGATGGGCAGGAAACTTTATTCCCTTTTCAGTCAACGCTATACAGCAAAAAGGCCAGTTTTATCAAGCACTCAATTGCAGGACAAGGGCCTGCGTATCCCTAACAACATGTGAATTGGAATAGGAACGCCAATAGCAGGCGCGCTCCATACCGCCACAAATCACCCCTCCCCGTCCATGACCGTCCAACTCACAGGCTCAATGCCCGGAAGAGACGTTAGGCAAGAGGGGCAGGCAACCTGATAGTTCCCGTAATTTGACCTGCGCTGCATAGAAGCGGAGATATATACCGCTTTGCGGGCGCGAGTGACGCCGACGTACAGCAGGCCCATTTCCTCAATAAGCCCGTCTGGCATTTTCTTCGCATCCATAATCCGGCATCCACGCGCAGAACGCGAGCACATGCCAGCTCTTTCGCACCGAGAGCAAATCCTTCCAGGCCAATCGGAACGCGTAACGCCCGGTATGAAAACGGTGTCCCACTCGAGTCCCTTAGCAGAGTGAATGGTCATGATCGAGATATCTGCATCAAGGTAATCAGAGAAACGCCGCAGGGAGCCCTCGGAAAAAATACTTACGATATAGTCGAAGCGCTCCGAAGGGTCCATCGCGACGCAGTCATTTTTGAGGTGTTTCCGCAGCGCTCCAAGAAGCATGGCATAGGACCGCCCATACATTAATCTCCTGGAGTCAGTCAGCAGTTCATCAGAGATGGAGTCGATTATTTTGTCCGCTGCAGACCGGCTGACGCCTTTTTCTCCAGACGCTGCATCGGTAATCCTGGATAAAGCAAACGCATTGAATTCAATGAACTCTGGGTCTGTATCCGAGAAAAGCCCGTTGAAGTATGGCATCTCCTCTTTAGTCAGCTCGTCAGTGATGAGATTGGCCAGGGCACCGCGCTTACGAACAAGAATCGCAATCCTACCGCCACCGCCTTGGGCGAATAACCGCAGCGCTCAAGGTAATAACAAATCAGGGACTGCAAGCGTGTGGCACCGTCTGCACTGCAACAATTGAAGACGCTCTTTGATGCATCGCAATGGATATTATTGTTTAAGACAGAAACCGTCCGAGGGGAGATAATCGTGATAGTAATCGTCGACACGAATCTAGCTAGGAACGAAAACTCATATTCCGAGCTTCTAGGCAACCGAAAGCAATTGCAGGCAATTGCTGCAAGTAACGAACTATATATTCCCGCAGTTGTTATCGATGAAATAGTAACGCAGAAACGTTTGTCTTTTCTGAGGGAACAGGCGCAAATTAATAGAAGCGGAATACTCAAGCTGACGAGCTTTTCAATAGATGAGGCCGAAAGTTTGGCTTTCGAACAAGTCGAAAAGAAAATCCGCAGCGACAAATCAATTCCGTTTAACGTCTTACCACAAGCGCCAGTCGAGTACGCGTTCCCTCGCATATACAACTGGGCAATTAATCACGAGCCGCCATTTGAAGAAAGGAGTGATAAGGGCTTTAAAGATGCTTGCATCGTTGCATCAATCGACTTTTTTCTCGAACAGAGTTCAGAAGAAAAGCAGGTGCTGATTTGCACGGATGACAAAAGAATGGCCGAGTATTTCAAGAATCGGACCAACATCACGGTTGAAGGCGACTTGAAAAATGTAATCAAGCTTAATAATCGTCCTAAAGATAAAGAACGAGTGTCGAAACCACAACGAACCAGCGATGCCGACATGAAGAATACCGCTAAGGATGACGTTAATGCACTAATAGAAGCGCTGGCAAATTCGATTTCTTTCGCTGAGACACATTCGATAATTTCAAAACTGAGTTCCAGTTCCCACATGCCCACAAGCCAACAAGAGCTCCGCATCCTTTCAGTTGCCTTAGCAAACCAACAAGTAGAATGGATATTAAAGGATGACGATGTCAGTGAATACATAAAGCCGATTTTCTTAAGACATAAAGAAGATCTTATCGATAGCGAATACACAAGATATCTCGATGCATTCGATCTCCCAGACGAACGGGAAGAGAAACGCGAATCACCGTTTTTCACAACAAAGGAAAAGCGGGCTTTTCGCAATTTCATTAATGAAATTATTAGCCACACTGTCTGTAAGAGCCATTTATCAACTTTCGAGATTAACGCAGATACCATTCTTGCGCGTCTTCAGAGTTTGCTTAAATCCCATTTGTTAGATAGCTCACTTGCAAATGTCAAATATCTAACTGACATCCTAATCAATGGCACTGTCGAAACAAAGCCAGGATCAATTTCAATAGATACCATCTCAGACTTTGTAAACCTGCTCGATAATGCAAGCCCCAGAAAAAGAGAGGCAATCATGGCAAATCTAATTTCCCACCTAGAGGATATCGAAGACGATATACCGTTCTAAATCCTATATGAGAGCAAAGCGCAGCGGGCGACATGGCGCAATTTTTTGATATGCGCACTTTAAACAGGCATGTCAAGCACATATCCGAACCGCTAACCAGCGGCAGCAAGCCCAAAAAAGTGTATGCCAACCCAATGTGGGGCATGATGATTCGCAAGTCTTCGAGATATCTAAAAGGCTCCCATGACCCGCAGCGTTTTGGCGTAGTAGTCACCATCCACAATCTAAAAGGCGAGAACCGAATTGATACATTCATGCGACAGTGTTCCGCCATTGGCTGGATAGTCGAACGAGTCGAAATTGATACCGAACTCAAGATTTACTAACACAGTGTTAGCGCCGGGCGATTTTAGCCGCTAATAGTCAAACGATTTTGACCAATCCCGGTCACCGAATAATGGCCACCGTGCCTCCCCGCCGCCACTACGCTGGTGGTGCCAACACGCCGGCGTTAGGAGGACCATTGAGGTGAACGAGAGACACGATGACCTACAGGAGATTATAGACGCGGCGCTCCGGGAGATGGCCGCGGAGGAGGGCGACGGGTTCGACCCGCAGGCATGCAACCTCGCGGAGTTCTGCAGGAGGACGGGGCTCACCCGCTCCCGCGCGAGGACGGTCAGGGCCCACGGGTTCAGGGCCCTGCCCCACGGGAACAGCGGGAGGAGGGCCGCGCCGGGCGTGCTCGCCGGCCACACCGGCCTGGTGGACGACCTCCTGCGGAAGGGCGTCACCAACTCGCAGGTGATATTCGAGCGGCTGCTCGGCCAGGGCTACGCCGGCGGCCTCACCACGGTGAAGACCTACATCGCCGCGCACCGGGACCTCGTGCCCGCGAAGAGGCGGCAGGCGGCCCCGCAGGGCTGCCGCGGCCAGCGCTTCAGGACGGCGCCCGGAGAGGCCTACCAGATGGACTGGGGCTTCGTCGCGGTCGAGCGCCCCGGCGGGGAGCGGGCGCGGATCGCCTGCTTCGCCATGGTCTGCCACCATTGCGGGGGCGCCCACGTCGAGTTCTTCCCGAACGCGCGCCAGGAGAACCTCCTCATCGGGATGCTGCACGCGTTCTCGGCGCTGGGCGTGCCCGCGACCGTGCTCACCGACAACATGAAGAGCGTGGTCGTCCGCCGCGATGCCGACGGCCGGCCCGTCTGGCAGGCCGACTACGCCGAGTTCATGGGCGTCGTCGGCTTCCGCACCAGGTTGTGCAGGCCGCGCCACCCCTATACGAAGGGCAAGGTGGAGAGGCTCGTCCGCTTCGTGAAGGGGAACTTCCTCGCGGGAAGGTCCTTCACCGACCTTGACGCCCTCAACCGGGAGGCCGCCCTCTGGTGCGCCGAGCAGGGAGGCCGCTGGCGGCGCGCGGCGGCATGCGTCCCGATGCGCGAGCACGAGGCGGCGTGCTCGGCGAACACCAGGCCGCTCGAGGTCACGGCCGAGGTCGAGCGGTACCTGTGCCCGCGCCGGAAGATCTCCTTCGACGGCTTCGTGAGCTTCGAGGGGCACCGCTACGGCGTGCCCTACTGGTACGTCCGCCGCGAGTGCAGGGTGAGCCGGGAGGGGCGCGTGGTGCACATATACAGCGACGACCTCTCCCGCGAGCTCGTCGCCCACGCCGTCGGCACCGGCGCCGACAGCTGGTGCGAGGGGCAGTGGGAGACATCGCCGGCGCAGCCCGAGGAGCTGCCGACCCAGCCGGTGGGGACCGTGGTCGAGCAGATCGCCCCGCCCCGGGCGAAACCCGGTTTCGAGAGGTTCGACTTCGGGAGGGCCGAATGATGGCGGGCGCGGGGGCGAGCCCCTACGAGCTCGCGAGCGACGCCGCGTCGAGGCTCGGGATCGCCGTCGGGGCGGAGGAGCTCGCGACCCTCGCCTCGGACCTCGACCTCGGCGACGGGGAGATGGCCGCCGTGGCAGCCACCTTCTCCTACCTTGCGGAGAAGAGGAGGCTCGCCTCCATCGAGACGCTGCTGAGGCTGAGCAGGCTGCCCAGGCGCGAGCCCAAGACCTTCGAGGGCTTCGACTTCTCCAGGATCCAGGGCCGGGACGCGGCCGCGCTGGGCAAGCTCCCGTCGCTGGCCGACCTCTACGCGCACCGCAACGTCGCCTTCGTCGGGCCCGGCGGCATAGGGAAGACGCACCTCGCGCAGGCCTACGGGCGCGAGTGCTGCATGCGGGGGCTCAAGACCTACTACATAAAGGCGACCGAGCTCAGGGACAGGTTCCAGAAGGCCGTCCAGCGGGGAAACACCTCGCGGGTCGTCTCCTCGCTCGTCAAGCCGTCGTGCCTCATCGTTGACGAGGTGGGGAGATGCGTCTACGACAGGCCGTGCACCGACCTGTTCTTCGATGTCGTCGACAGGCGCTACGAGAAGGAGGGGCCGAACGCGATGGTCCTCACGAGCAACATCGCCCCGAGCGGGTGGGATGAGTTCTTCACGGGCGACGACACGCTCCTCTGCGCCCTCGACAGGCTGGTCGACAAGGCGTCGGTGTTCGTGATGCGGGGCCCGAGCTACCGCGGCAGGGGGCTTGACACCTACTCGGTGGAGGCCGTCCCCCAGGCGGTGAAGGTGAGGGGGATCCAGCCCGAGGGGATGTAGGGAAGCGATAGGAAAGTCATAGATGCGGGCGTGTTGGCTAAAATGGGTCGGCCGGGATTGGTCAATCTCGGCCGACTATATTTGGCTAAAATAATCCGACGCTAACAACAGTCAAGTTGAGGTGGAGTTTGAGTAACCACTGGTTGCAGCAACATTAGGCATTAAGAGGGCATCGGGAGCTATCGCACCGGTGTCCTCTTACAAGCTATCCACACTATTAGGAACCCACGAGCCGAAAGGAACGTATGACGAAAAATGCTACCGTGAAAATCTGCAAGGACTGCTCCAGACCCTTCGTTCTCATGCCTTGGCAAGATCCCAAGAAATACACCTTCTGTCCCATCTGTCATAAGACGTGGTGTAAAGAACAGGCGGAGAAGCGCGAGCGTGAAGCAAATGCAAAGTGGCAGGCGAAACACAAAGAAGAAACGGAGACTTTCGAGCAGGAGTTAAGAAAGTTCGCCATAATCGATCTATCCGAAATCCCCTCCAGCTCCAACACCCTCTATGTAATAGGCAACGGCTTTGACCTTATGCATGGAGTAAAATCCAGTTATTACGATTTTGGCAAAAGCCTCAAACGAAACGACTACCTTCGCGACGCGCTAGAAATCGCTCTGACGCCCGACGATATTTGGGCGGATTTCGAAGAATCACTTGGCAAAATCAACTTGGACCCAATGGCAAGTCGTTATTTAGTAGACATGTGGCTAGAAAGCATGGGCTTCTACGATGGCGAAGACAGCGCAGCGAACTTCTACGCTGCAGTGGACGCAGCGGCCACGCCAATCGAGGCAATTGCAACCGATCTGCCGCCAGCTTTCCACAGATGGGTGAACAGGCTAAAGATAGGCACCGACGATCGGCCTCTTAAGGCGCTCATTAATCCTCGCGGAAAAGCATTGAGCTTTAACTACACTGAGTTTATTCAATCGCTCTACCATGTGGACGAAGCCTGCTATATCCACGGCTGCAGGGCCAACAAGCGTGACAAGCTGATCCTTGGGCATCGCCCAGATGCCGAGATACGGCCACTTTCCGAGAAGCATCGAGAGCCACGCACCTATAGGCAGGCCGTAATCGATGTCGCACAAGATAACGTGCTTCGAGTGATAGGTGAATACAATGAAGACCTAACCAAAGACGGCCGCGAGATAACTGAAGAACATCGTGAGTTTTTCGACAGTCTCTCAGACACAACGCAGGTTGTTGTGATAGGACATTCGCTGTCCCCCGTCGATTGGGACTATTTCAAAGAAGTGCAACAAACGGCACCAAAAGCCAGTTGGTTCTTTGGGCTTCATGGTCTCAGAGATTTGAATAACGTTCAAAATTTGGCGAAGGAACTCAAACTTGATAGCTACCGCGTATTCCGCACGGATGTCATCCATACAACCAAATTGCCAGAGTCTGAAGGTCAAATAGCCATCGCACCGAAAAAGGCAGTGGCCTATATAGGAAAGGGCGTTAAGGCCATTGCGAGTGGCAAAGACCTGGTCATTGAACAAGGAGGCCACACTATCTTTGAGATCATTTTGCCTGCCGAAGTCCACCGTGCGGTCTTTTTTGGACCACACTTAATAATCAAGCTAAACGACATCGACAAGAACATTCTGCTGTTCTCCCAGAACGGAGAGGGCTGGAATTATATAGCTCGACTGAAACCGACACAGAATCAAGACCTCATCAACCGGAGGTTACAACATATCTACATGACAAATGAGGAAATTACCTTTGTATATAACAACAGAGTCCGCGCCTTCGATTTGCGTACGGGCGTTGTCAGTTGGACAAAGCCGATGCAAGGAGCAAAAGATCGTTTCTTCCCGGGAACCGACATATACGACGACCTGATGAAATAGCCACGGACAACAACATTGCAACAGCACCCAAAGAAACTCTTATCGACAAGGTGACGCATTATTTCTTTCGTTAATTGACAGCCGCATGAAGAAACACGGCCCGCGCCCCGTCATATGATTTCCAGCGGGTAAACAACAAATCACCGACGAAGGGGGCACGGGCCGTGTCTGCGAACATAGTATCAGTCGACGAGGAGTCGCTGCACAATAACATATAGAACCTGGTGAGGAAGACCGTCGAGGAGACACTCAACGCGCTGCTCGACGAGGAGGCGTCCGAGCTCGTCGGGGCCGAGCGCTACGAGAGGACAGCGGGCCAGGATGCCTACCACAGCGACCACTACGCGAGATGGCTCGTCACAGGCGCCGGGGAAGTTGATCTCAGCGTGCCGAAGCTCCGCGGGGCAGCCGCGAGGAAGGTGCGCGACGGGTTCGCCGAAACGCTGGCCTGCACAGAATTCCTGCGCGAGCACTGGCGCCGGATCAGGACGAACAACGGGATCGAACGCATCGACCGCGAGAACAGGAGGAGGACGAGGGTCGTCGGGACCTTCCCGGACGGCAACTCGGCCCTCATGCTGGTGACGGCGAGGCTGAAGTACATAGTGGAGCACGAGTGGGGCAGGAGGAGGTACCTGGACATGTCCAAACTGGAGGAGATGGACGAGCTGAAGGAAAAGGCGGAGGGCTAGAAGAGGAAGGGGCCGAGGACGGCTAAATCAATTTGCGAAAGAATCTTGACGGTACCCGGTTCCATTCCCGCACGGACTGAAACTGATCAATAAAGCGGCTGAACTCAAATAGCCGCATATCTGCCACGAGACGATACAGCTCTTGGTCTTTAATATTGTTAAACTGTCGAAGTTTTCTCTTGAGCGATGATTCAGACCGTGGACAAATCTGCTTTTCGCCTCGATAGAATAATCTCCTCTTAGATTGTTCAAGAACGATCCCATGGGGATACTGGATCAAAAATGCATCAGTTTGGGGATCCCGCTCAATATATTCTCGGCAGACTTCTAGAAGGCTATTGCGAGGAGTATAAAAATTCTCACCCGAAAGGGTGCTAAGAGTCATCTCCTCCCCTCGAAGCTAATCAATCATATCCTCTCGAAGAAACTCCATCAGGCCACCGTGATCGATAACCTTGTAGCGTTGGTCGTTGTTTTCCAATGCCCACCATCTTCCTCGTCAAGGTAGCCAACCATACATATCTTCAAATGCCAAATCGCTCCCCGCTAAAATAAGGCGAACGTCGAAGACACAAGAAGATACATACTCACGCCCAGTTTAAATGTGGCAAACCGATTAAAAGATTAATCTATCGCGCTGACAAAATTACTCGAGACGGGGTCAGTGAATAATCGCGTCGAAATAATAATGCAGGAGTACTGACGATCAGCACAAACAAATGGCTATGCCCTAGCTGAAGACAGTCACAAGCGTCCGAACGTCATGGAAGTTCAACGACAGACAGCCGCCCCTCCAAAATCAACCGATGCATCAAATTCTTCCCATGATCCCGGTTGTCCATTGATGCGCCGTACGAGTCGAGCAACCTTGATATATTAAGGAGCAGCTCCTCACGAGCAGTTTCGCAATAGGATTTGTAGAAAAACACCAGTTCAACCGGACCTGTATATATATCAACAATGTCAAATATTGCTTGAAAATAAGCGTAATCAGCCTTCGCAAGAGAATGCCCGAATACTTTGATAACAACTGTTTCTCGAGGTTCTTCTTTTGATGGCGCGCCAAATGCAATTGGCTCTCCCCCGCCGGGCCGCCCAGAACGAATAATTCTAAATGTCTTAGAAAATCTTGCCGCCCCAGGATCATCCATACAGTTTGTGCCATCGGCGCCAAAGATAATATCTCCGTTAAGTTTGCCATGGATATTAATGAATTTAAACGTTGACTCGCTCCGCCAAATGGATGGAATCGAAGGGCTCGTATAGTTAAAACTGAGCACGGTTGCCGCTGTAACGTAGCCGCCATGCCAACTCACTTTGCCTAACAACAACTGTTCCATTAGCTGTTCCGAAGCCTGGCCATAATCGTTGTTGAGTTCCACTTTGTGACCAAGATATCGACTGAACTCAGCTTCCAGCTTATGCAGCTCTTGTTCGAGTGCCGAACGCAGAGAGTTTTGCGTCCATTTTTCAACGTCCGTATTTAAGCCGCAGAGAAAGCTAGCGACAACTTCGGTAGCAAGGCCTGGTGTTTGCTCTTTCAACGCATCTCGGTAGTCTTCAATATCCGTATACGTAAAGGGAAAGATATCGGAGAGGGTGAAGGGATACTCAGAATCTTCGTCATCTTCTAAACTTCCCGCTTTACGCATTTCTTGAGAAACATCCTCTTCCAGCTTGGCCCAATCGTGCCCAGTCGATTTTTCGATCTTCTCATTCAATTGCGCTAAATAGTGATTTGGCCATTTAATCCAAGGATGAGACTGCAGAAACTCAAAATACTCGAGGAGAGTTCGAATAGTGACAAAATGTTGTTTGTCCATAAATGGGGAGGACGGAAGTGTACTAGCGTTGCGCTCCATTTCGATAGCATCGGAGACAACCAACTCGATGTCACTCCAATTAACGTCATAGCCTTTATCAGCCAGTTCTTTACGGTAATAGAGAATTAAGTCCCAGGCGGTAATGCCCGAGGCAGAGAGAGCTTGTATCCAACCCTTTTTACGATTATTTTTGTTTTTGTCGATATCAACCATCCTCGGTCTAAAGAACTGAACAAACCGAGAATTTAAACCGCATGTGATATCAAAACCGTTACCGAGAACAAGAAGCTGATGAGAGATGCGCGAGTTCATTGGATAGACAGCCTTTCAAAGCAGATAGTTATTTGAATACGCCAGCAAATACTCCATCACGAGGTATAACGAACTCCCGAACAGTCCTATACTTAGAATCACCAAAGTGCGAACACTAGGGCTTTAACTAACATCCACCCGAAATCGTCGATACGAGACACGGGCGGTCCCATCAATTAAACAAGTTGATTGAAATTAAAGACCTTAGTTGACTCAACCGGGAAAAAACGATCTGATATCGATTTCTCATCTTCTGCAGCCACATTTGCAACCTCATAGAAACGTCGGACCAAATCACGACGTCGCTTCTGATAAGCCCTGGCAGGCACCGTAGAACGATCGGGTAAACCATATTCGAAAATATAAAGCCTGCATGTCGAATCTGACAACCTGTCAGCCACTTGTCGCCAAATGTAACCATCACTTTCTCCCAAGCTGCAGCCATATATACAAATGCTATCGGCTTTAGCTATCAGTTCACTCATCTCAGCGGTTTTCGTATTGCCATAAATTCCGTAGTTCTTTTTTTCTTTAACCCAAAGCTCTTGAAAATCCACCTTAGAGGAATAAACGGGAGATGTAATCTGATCAGAATCTGAAACGCCAAATATAATATTGGTAGCAGTGCCCCCATCATTGATTTCTCCATGAAGATGAAGAAGAGTGCCTTGATAAAAGAACTTAGGCGAAGCACCGACAATCAACTTACTAAAGGGCTGGTCTTTCCCAATCTCATCCCAAAAACGATTGACGGTATTCGTATAGTTTAAAACCAGAACGTGCACAGTCACGTCTTCAGAAGTCGACATCAAAGCGGGGAGCCCTTTTAATACGTCAACAGCAGTGAGTCTCGTATAGAAGCTGCTAATTGATGCTCGAAATTCCTGAACTGCCTCCTGAGGAAGCTCGACAGGTATACGGCTGGACTCTCTAAATACGTAATCTAAAAACTCATCTTGAATATTCTCAAATGTCTGATGAAATAATTCTTCGTCGTCTTCATAAAACGCTGATGCTCTACCTAAAAGATTTTCCAAATCACACCAAAGTTCAGACGCCCGTTCTGGACTGAATCCCTCAACTCTTTTTACAAGCTCATCCCTGTATTTGTTCTGAACGCCATCTTTAAAATAGCGATTCTTCAAAAAAGAACGGTAATCAGTTGCGAGACCAAGGTTCCGATCAAATCCATTCCCAATGATCCAAAGAAGATTTAGCATTCAATACCGTCCAATTTAATAACAGAGATTTGTTTTACTGCGCAGTAAACCATGCAATATAACGCATGAAGGGCTCTGCCATCAGCGAGCCCTTCATGCACCATCGGTTCATTCTGATAGTATAACTGGATGTTAAAGCATGGACATGTACACCTTGAGCTCTTCCTCCCAGTCGGGCATGCGGAAGCCGACCGACTCGAGCCTGGACAGGTCGAGCGCGGAGTGGACCGGGCGCGGGGCGACGGGCCCCTCGGCGCCGGCGTAGTAGTCGGCGGTGCCGACGGGGACCACCTTGTCCCCGTTGCCGTTGGCGGCCTCGAAGACGGTGCGGGCGATGTCGGCCCAGGACTTCACCGCGCCGGAGCCGGTGCAGTTATAGGTGCCGTAGGGGGCGCGCGTCCCCAGCACGTGGAAGATGGCCTGCGCCATGTCGCGCGTGAAGGTCAGGCGGCCCAGCTGGTCGTCGACCACGGTGATGCGCTCGAGCCCGTCCTCGGGGTCGGCGACGCGGTCGGAGAGGCCCTTCATGGTCTTGACGAAGTTGTGCCCCTCGCCGATGACCCAGGAGCTGCGCATGATGTAGTGGCGCGGGCACCCCGCCACGGCGATGTCGCCGGCGGCCTTGGTCTGGCCGTAGACGGAAAGCGGGCTGAAGGGCTCGTCCTCGGTATGGACCTCGGCCGTGCCGTCGAAGACGTAGTCGCTGGACACGTGGACCAGGGTGATCCCGTGCGCGGCGCAGGTGCGGGCGAGCAGGGCCGGGCCCGTCGCGTTGGCCTTCCAGGCGGTCACGCGGCCCTCGGGGGTCTCGGCCCTGTCCACCGCGGTGTAGGCGCCGCAGTTGATCACGGTGCCGTAGAGCGACCAGTCGTACTGTGCGTAGGCGTCCGGGTCGGACATGTCGAAGGTGTCGATGTCGCAGAAGTCGAAGTCCTTCGCCACGCCGCGCTCCTCCGCCAGCCTGCGCACCGCATGGCCCAGCTGGCCGTTGCAGCCGGTGACGAGGATACGCTTCGGAGCCATCGGGACGACGTCCCTGAGGTACGGGTGGTTGAGGTCGGCCTCGGAGACGGTGGCCTCCTCCAGCGGAATCGGCCACTCGATGGCGAGCTCGGGGTCGGCGAGGTTCACGAAGGTGTAGGTCTTCTTCAATTCAAGGGACCAGTGGGCGTCCACCAGGTAGGTGTAGGCGGTGCCGTCCTCGAGCGCCTGGAAGGAGTTGCCCACGCCGCGCGGGACGTAGATGGCCTTTGAGGGGTCCAGGGTGCAGGTGTAGACCTTGCCGAAGGTCTCGCTGCCCTCGCGCAGGTCCACCCAGGCGCCGAAGACCGAGCCGCGCGCCACGGAGATGAACTTGTCCCAGGGCTCGGCGTGGATGCCGCGGGTGACGCCCCTTTTCTCGTTGTAGGAGACGTTGTTCTGGACGACCCTGAGGTCGGGGATGCCGAGGGCGGTCATCTTGGCGCGCTGCCAGTTCTCCTTGAACCAGCCGCGCGAGTCGCCGTGGACGGCCAGGTCGACTACCTTCAGGCCCTCTATGCCGGTCTCGGCGACGGAGAGGTCCTTCTCGAATGCGATGTCTGCCATGTGGGAAAAGCTCCTATCGAAGAGGTTGGGAAACCGGGGGCGCCCGCGCGGGGCCGCAGGGTCATCCCCATGCTCTGCGGTCCTGCGCGGGCGCCCCGCGGTGCGGTCCGCCGGGGTTCGGCCTACTGGCCCTGCGCGCGGTAGCGGGCCTCGGTGGCCTCCTTGGCCGGGCGCCACCAGGACTCGTTGGCCACGTACCAGTCGATGGTCTGCTTCAGGCCCTCGGCGAAGTCGGTGTGCGCCGGCCTCCAGCCGAGCTCGCGCTGGAGCTTGGTGGAGTCGATGGCGTAGCGGCGGTCGTGGCCGGGGCGGTCAGCGACCCAGTCGAAGTCCTCGGGGTCGCGCCCCATGGCCTCCAGGATCATGCGCAGGACCGTGATGTTGTTCTTCTCGCCGTCGGCTCCGATGAGGTAGGTCTCCCCCATGCGGCCCTTGGTGAGGATGTCCCAGACGGCCGAGGAGTGGTCCTCGGTGTGGATCCAGTCGCGGACGTTCTCGCCGCGGCCGTAGAGCTTGGGGCGGACGCCGTCGACGATGTTGGTGATCTGCCTGGGGATGAACTTCTCCACGTGCTGGTAGGGGCCGTAGTTGTTGGAGCAGTTGGAGATCGTGGTGCGGAGGCCGTAGGTGCGGGTCCACGCGCGCACGAGCATGTCGGAGCTGGCCTTGGTGCTCGAGTACGGCGAGGACGGGTGATACGGCGTCTCCTCGGTGAACTTCGCCGGGTCGTCGAGCGCCAGGTCGCCGTAGACCTCGTCGGTGGAGACGTGGTGGTAGCGGACGCCGTGCTTGCGGACGGCCTCCAGCAGGCGGAAGGTGCCCTCGACGTTCGTGCGCAGGAACGGCTCCGGGTCGGCGATGGAGTTGTCGTTGTGGGACTCCGCAGCGTAGTGCACGATCGCGTCGTGGCCGGGGACCAGCTCATCGAGCAGCCCGGCGTCGCAGATGTCGCCCACGACGAGCTCCACGCGGTCGGAGGGCAGCCCGGCGATGTTCTCGGGGTTGCCGGCGTAGGTCAGCTTGTCCAGGACGGTCACGTGCACGTCGGGGTGGTTGTCGACCACGTAGTGCACGAAGTTGCTGCCGATGAAGCCGCAGCCTCCCGTGACGATGATGTTCTTGGGTTCAAAGATCTCAGACATGAGGGGTTCCTCCTAGTACTCGCGCGGGCTGTTGACGATCTCGCCGGCGGCGACCTTCTTCAGGTGCCGGCCGTAGACCGACTTGCCGTAGGCCTCGGCGGCCTCCTTGAGCCCCTCGGTGGTGATCCAGCCGTTCTCCCAGGCGATCTCCTCGGGCACGGACACGGGCAGGTCCTGGGAGTGCTCCACGGCGCGGACGAACTCCGCGGCCTCGTGCAGGCTCTCCATGGTGCCGGTGTCCAGCCACGCGTAGCCGCGGCCCAGGGTCACCACGGACAGCGTCCCCTCCTCCAGGTACATCTGGTTGAGCGTGGTGATCTCCAGCTCGCCGCGGGCCGACGGCTTGACCTCGCGGGCCTTGGCGGCGACGTCGCCCGGGTAGAAGTACAGGCCGGTGACGGCGTAGGAGCTCTTGGGCTCGGCGGGCTTCTCCTCGATGGACACGGCCCTCCCCTGCGCATCGAACTCGACGACGCCGAAGCGCTCGGGGTCGTCCACGTGGTAGCCGAAGACCGTGGCGCGGCCCGACTCGGCGTTCTGCACGGCGCGCGTCAGGTGGCGCGACAGGCCGTTGCCGTAGAAGATGTTGTCGCCGAGCACGAGTGCGCACGGCTCGCCGTCGATGAACTCCTCGCCGATGGTGAAGGCCTGCGCCAGGCCGTCGGGGCTCGGCTGCTCGGCGTAGGAGAGGTTGACGCCGTAGCGCGAGCCGTCCCCGAGCAGGCGCTCGAAGTTGGGCAGGTCCGTCGGCGTGGAGATGACCAGGATGTCCCGGATGCCCGCCAGCATGAGGGTGGACAGCGGGTAGTAGATCATGGGCTTGTCGTAGACCGGCAGCAGCTGCTTGGAGGTCACGAGCGTGAGCGGGTACAGGCGGGTGCCGGACCCGCCGGCGAGGATGATGCCTTTCATATTAAAATCCAATCCATTTTGATGTAGCTATCGCTGCTTCTTCAGTTTGGTCAAACATGAAGCAACGCTTTTCAGCGCAGAATGATTAAGCAAGAGATAGCCAACGTAGACTAATGCATATAGAATCGCCGCAGTTCCACCAGATAAAAGCTCAGTGAACAAGACAAAAGCGGCTGTAAGCAGGATCTCCTGAAACGGCCTAGTTGAACCAGGGGCGCTAAGCTGTTCGTTCAGATAGAGCTCGGACCACAACGACCTGCCAATAATGCAGATAACGGCGCCACACAGGACGGCGTCGAGTGAGTTAAGGACAAGAACACCGAATATCGAAAAAACAGCGCTACAAATAACAGTGACGATATTCAACTTCAGGAGCAGCTGTTCTTTACGAAGAACCTTGAAATAGGTAGTACAGCAAAGGCTCATCTTCGTATTGAAGACGCATATCGGAAGTAAGAGCGCAAAATATCTAAGACTCTCGGCATATTGAGGAAGCCACGCCCCCAAAAACCAAACCATAGGGAAATAGAACAAAAAGATTGCAGGAAAAATGAGTTCGATGGCATTTCTTATGCCAATGTAAAAACGAACTCTCTCCTCATCAGAACCTGTCCTAAGAGCAGGAAATAAGACCATGCTCGCCTGCGAGACAAAAGTGATAAAGAAATTGACAAGAGAGAGGGAGAACGAAATTTTTGCAAAGGCGACGATACCCCAAAAATGATCGATAAGAAACCTAGATACCCCGAGGATCAGTGTGTCGGCGATGTTCGCAATCATCAGCTTTACGCCGACGATGATACTGCGGATACCGTCCTTAAGCGAGTTGCCAAAAGACACTGATTTAGCACATAGGATATCCCTGCCCATCCAAGAGCAATATATGAGCGCAATAATCTTCGAAACGAGATACGCGTAGACATAGGGATGGTAGTCCGAAACCTTAAATCCAATTAAAACAAGGAGCGGAGCCAGAAACACCAGCCTGTCTAGCATTGTAGAAAACGAAAATAGCTTAGTTTCGTTCATAGCCTGAAAGACAAAGCCCAAATAACTTGTCAGGTTATAGACGACGGTGTAAAGCGCAAAAGACGCGATAACAAATACTCGATTTGCGTCATCGACAAGAGGCAGCGAAACAAAAGTGATGCCGAGGCAAATCACTGCCTGGAAACAAGCACCGAAGATATACTGGGATTTTATTGAGCTCTTATCGATTTCATCACGAGAGAGACCCCCGTTAATCAAGTAGACACCATCATTCAGGCCAAGGTGAAAAAAGCCGGAATAGGTCGTATAAAACATGAACAGCTGCCAGTATCCATAATCAGCAACACCAACGATTTTCGGCACGAGCAGCGACATGACAACACTGACCGATAGAGAAATAAACTGTGCAGCAAACGCAATCATAGTGTTGCGTGCAATAGACGAATAATTCATTCAACCTCGTTTGTTTAAACTAACATCCTTGATTTATTCAGAAATCAAGGATGGGCCTGACTCGCACAAATCTGAATACCGAGCACTCGTTCTACCCAGAACGAGTCCACAGGAAGCAAACAAGATAACCGTTGGCACCCACCAACCAAGCTCACAATAAAATATGAGCTCCACACAGCATATACAGGAGACGGTAAATAGTACTTGATCGAGTTCGCAACCCGACCTGAACGAACCGATGCCAGCGGAAATTATCAAGAATACAAAGCTACAAATTCCAAGAAAACCATATTCATACAGCATTGCAAGGAAACCATTATCCACCGTTGAAAAACCGCTAATTTCAACCGTCGTGCCCAGCATAGTCACGCGACTACTGCCAAAACCATTTCCAGTAAGCCAAAACAGCGGCCTGCTTAAAAAGCTATGAATAATATAGGCAATGGCCCCGGAACGCTGGCTATATGAAACATCAGTTTCAAGCTCACCAAATCGAGAAGCCACAAAGTTAAACAGTCCAAACTTGTAGAGAATAAAAACGAGTAGCAATACAGCTGGAATTAAAAGGGCAATTAAATTCCATTTAGAATACTCGGGGTTCTTTAGGCGAAAGACCAGGTACACCGATGCTAAAGCAATGAGAATAATCCACGCGCTACGACTCTTTGTCAGAAGCAGAGCGACCAAAAGAACTACAGAGCATAAGAGACGTTTCATCCTGCCCGTCTCCAATTTATAGTTAATTACCACAGCAATAACTATCATTTGGCCAAATACGATTGCATGACCGAAAAAACTACGCAGTCGATACAAGGATGGATTATCAATCGTTACAGTTTGCAGAAAAGAAAAGGAACCATTTGTAACTAGTCGTTGACCTAAAACAATTTCAAGGACAAAGCTAAATAGGCAGGCGAACACCATAACGTTGCGAAGCATAAGCAATGCAGACTCAACCCAGTCATCATTCTTTGCTTTACCGTAAATATAACCAAGAAGAATGCAAAAGAAATACGAGCAGACCGTAAGGAGGGATTCGTTAATGCTTCGGGACGTAAACGCAATAGCAGAAAAGAAAACTATCGCGCCCATAACGACAATGGGAATGGCGTTATTTAAAAACACTTTGTAGAGACGCCCAGAAAGAACTTCTTTGAAAACGAGCAATCCTAGAACAGAAAAAAATAGTCCTTTAACGGGAGAAATGACACTTAAGATTGCGGCGAAAATCAAAATAGTGAATTCATTAGTAAATAGCTCAAGCATTCTAAACACCTACTTACTGTCACAGGAACTGATTAAGGCCTTAAAGTCACCAAGCAGGGAACGATTTGACAGTTCATACTTACGGTATTTTAGAATGGTGCCTAAATCACTTATTTTTAGGCCACCTACGAGCAAGTGCAAACGGGCATTTAAAACAGAACCGTAATGCTCTATATGCGCAGAAGATATACGATAATCGCCAGGATTACTACTGCAGTATTCTTCTAAAACCTTAGAAAATCTCAAGCACATCCCTATCTCAGCAACACGAGATTTCCTGTCAATATGTCGCATCTCAGTTGCATTAGAGTCATGCCTACGGAACCGAATCAAGGGCTGATTTAGAAGTCTGAGGGTCCCCTTCAGTAATGAGAAGCGCCATAACATACCGTCATGAGCAAAATCATCCTGCCAATATGGCATGATTTCCCTTATAAAACTCGATTTTACGGCATACGAACATCCAGGGCGCCGTACCGACATAAACTTGCTATCGAAAACCGGGGCCTCCAAATCGTCCAGAGGTTTGGAATCATCGACAGCACCATAGACTGTTACTTTTTTACCGCCGCTCTCATAAAACGGCTCGACGGCGCAGCTGAGAACGTCGATAGAGGGGTCCTTCTCGAGGATTGAGGACATCACAGCGATTTTATCGGGTTCCCAGATATCATCCTGGTCGCACGGGAAGACGATTCCATCGTCTATAGATGCAAGGTCGAGAAGCCGCTTAAAGCTCTTGCGCCAGCCGAAATTAGAGCGATTCTTGTTGATGGTCCAATTACCGAGTCCGTGTTCCTCGATATATTTGACAATGAGATCGAACGACCCGTCTGTCGAGCAATCATCCGCAATCAGCACTCGGTCCGGAGACACTGTCTGAAGTCTTAAGCTATCTAGCTGCTCAGTAAGATATCGCGTGCCGTTGTAAACTGACATCACAACCGTAACCATTAAAAACCTTCATCCAATTAAAGCTTAGCCATTAGCTGATCGTAAATACCGATAAGACGTTCTACATACGCGGTCTTTTCGAGGCAGCTGAAGTCCGCCTTCTCAACCGCCCCCCTGTAACGCGAGTAAACATCGGGATCGAGCATATTGACCATTGCGGCGGATAGCGACTCGGCATTGCCCGCGCTGAAGACCTCGCCGAGACCTTTCGACCTCACAAAGGAGGCAGCGTCGCCGACATCAGAGACGATGCACGGCAGACCGGCAGCGATCATGGCCTCATAGGCGACAAGCCCGAACGTCTCTCGACAAACCGAGGGCATAACGATTGCACGTGACCGCGTCATGACGGAAAGCACCTTGTCATGGGGCAGCGCGCCCATGAATTTGATATCCGGATAACTGTCCGACAGCCTCTTCAATTCGGTACCGTCACCGATGACGATAGCGTCCACACCGGCCCTACTGGCGGCTTCGCAAAATAAATCGCAGCCCTTTTCAGGGCTCAGGCGACCAACGAATAGGTAAGCCTCGCAATCTGCATCAAACCCATGCTGGAATTTGTCCGCATCGACGTAATTTAAACAGTCGAATCGCTCGGCATCCCATGTTAGATAGGGCTCAATCAACCGACGACTGGAATCTGAAACGAAGGCGACAGCCGGGCGCAGCGCTCTCAAAACATATCCCTGCACGGAAAAGCGAACGGATCGATACAGTTTTTGGATATATGAGCGCTTGTCACAGTTGTGCAGCAGGCACTTCGGAGAACCGGGGGCAATTCCGCAGTTGCAATGATTAACATAATCGTAGAGTCCACCGTTGGAACAAACGAGGAAGTACTCATGGGCTGTGATCAGGCACTTGAACCCCCGTCGCCCTATGGCCGTGAATATCGAGGGAGAAAGGGAGTGCGTCCAAGAGTGAACGTGGACGACCGTCGTCTTCGGATCGAGCTGCTTCAGTAGATCATCCAGCGCCGTTTCCGAGCGCCTGTTCCAGATACCCTGAGCAGCGCCGGAGACGCCCCCGTTCAGGACGTCGTTCTGCCCGCAATTGACACAAACAACGCCCGATTCGATTAAGGAGGGATCGGGGTCACCCAACGCTGAAAAGAAATAGCTGTTGACACCTATCCTCGCCAGAGCAGCTGCTGTTTCGATTGCGATTTTTGAAGCTCCGCCCCCGATATGGGGACGGTCGCAAATCGTTATCACTGTGGTGAAGTTACTCATGCACGGTCCTAGGTTTAATAGATCGGACAAACCGCTTTACACGCAGGCGCATCGACGGGGGGAGCAGCATTTTCAGACGGTCGAAAAGAGTCGCATTCGGCGCCAGGACGGAATCAAAGACTTGTAATCCTGTAGCCTCGAACTGCTCGATAACGGCATCGCGCCTCTCCACAAGATCAGAGCGCTTATTAGGATCTTCATGCAGCAGCACATCATCCGGAGCAAGGCCGTTGTTAGAGTAGGCGACGTAATCGCCTATTTCATCGATCAATTTTGCCCCGCGCTCGGTCTTCACGATAACGGCCGAAACACCCTTCTCGGGATGTCCGCAGTCTTGGACAGACTCAGAACGCCAGGAATCACCGAGGATGATGTCGGCAGGACTGTCGCACCCTCTGAAAGGACAGCCGTAGCAAGACGATCTGCTGATCAGGCCTTTGATGTAGGAACCATAAAAGGGATCGAATGCAGCGGGCCTCTTTATAATCCTGCCGTCGGATAACTCGATTTTTATGTTATGGCCCCATCCGAATTTCGATTTATCTCTAAAAGTCAGTGCGGTGACATCGGACTTCTCCCGAAGCTCGAGCCAGCCAACATAGGAACGAAACATGGAAGAGCTTGGTACACCGTGGCAAACAACGCTGACGGTTGTCAGCCCATCCATCGGTTTACCCAAATAGAGACGCAGCGCGGAAACCTGACAAGGAGTACCGCTGAAGAGGACTCGCTTGCCGGATTTGAGATCGCTGAGCACTTCGGGATACGATTCGCTAGCATCGCTCTGGACATATTTGGACTTTTGCAGGAGCGCGATTTCGGCAAGCTCGGATATACCGATATGCCTGACGTGATCGACGCCATCCCAGGCGGCGCCGTAAACGCGCCCGCCGTCCGATAGTATACGTTTCGCAAGAAGGGAGAAGACGCCGCCGGACGAACTTTGCGCGAGCTCGTCCGGGTCATCGCTCTGCAAGACAGCGGCGCGAATGGCCTCCGAGTCCGCGTCGACTTGGTTTTCCGCCGGACAGGTACGCAGGCAAAGACCGCAGGAGGTGCATCTCGCTGCGTCCACCACGGGATATTCGAAACCGTCGGGCGAGGTACGCATAGTAATAGCGGAAAAAGGGCATTTGGCCGCGCAAGCTCCGCAACCAAAGCAGGCCCGGTGAGAAACTGTGACGATGTTCTTGCTCAAGCTAACTTTCCCCCTATTGCTCAAGAGCATCCAAGAGCCATTTTTTCGAAAACGTGATGAGCGACTCCACGTCGGACAGTCGCTTCTCATAGCCCTCGATTTCCGTAGCGTTCATGTGACTGTCATAGCCATCTAGCAGACGATCCTCGGTATTCGAAAGCCTCGAGAGGCTCTCGACTCGAGAGTTTTGAGAGCGCTTGTCGGTCTCCTCAAATCTCTTGAAGCAGTAATAGTCTTTGCGGAAAATTTGAGAAAACAGCGTACCGTGCAGCGAATCGGTTAACACGAACCGCGCGCTCGCCAGATAAGCGAGCCATTCATCGGGACCAAGCCCGTAACGCGGATTGAGCTGCTCGTCGACAGCATTTTTACCTGAACCGACAAGCGTCACGACCTCGCAGCCGAGCTCTTTTGAAATCGAATCGACAGCTTTCCTGTAAAACGGCCTATTCCCAAGGAAATAGCAGACGATTTTCCCGGGCTCAGGACATTTACCGTTGATGAGCGGGGCCCAGTCCTCTTTCGACAGGAGCAGGACAGGGTCCACAACCTGTGAAGGGCGCTCGAGACCGAGGGATTCGACAAAATCCGCGCCCGCATCTTCACGAACAGACACAGAGCTGAACGTTTTAATCAGATCGGTAATGATCTTTTTCTTCCTCTGCGTGGTGCTCGTGACACCGAAGCTGGGTGCATACGCGATTCTCTTATCGCTGTCGCTTAGAAAGGAGAGATAGAAATTCCTATTCAAAAGATAAGGGGACCAGATTTGATCAGATCCGCAGACGTATGCATCGTATTTTCCCCGTAAATCGACCAGTCCGTCTGTATCGACAATCCGATCAGTGGTCTCGATGTTCTGGCTCAAAAAGCGATTGAATACGTCAGCCGTCGAGGATCCGAAGTCATCATGTTCCTTCTTGCGATTGAATAGCTCGCGTGCTTTGCCAGCAAATAAATCGAAGGAGTTCCGGTTGATCGCCCAGTTCAGTAGCTTTTCTTTAACGCAGGGAAGATAGTCGGCGTCGACAACGTCATGCCCTTCTGCCTTCAAAAACTGCTGTAGGGCATAAGCCTGAAGCAACGTACCGAAATTTTGATTATGGAGCCACGTTAAAATACAAATTTTCATTAATTCACCGTTTCAAATAACTTCAGATAGTACTCTTCGAGCTTGGGCGCTGCCCTAAAGATGTCATAAGATTCAAGCCCCAGAGATGCTTGGGGATCGGAACGATTAACGACATCTGTGCGTGTGGTAAGGATCGCATTGGACCAGCCCTCAATGCCCGCACTCAACGGAACGAAGCTGCACCGACCGGATAGCGCGACCTCGTTGGGGACCCTCTCAGAGCAGATGCACGGGAGACCGGAGACCTGGGCCTCAATCGCGACCATTCCGAGGCCCTCGTACAGACTAGGGAGAACGAATAAATCAAGCGCCTGATAGACGTCCTGTACATTGGAAATCTGACCGAGAAAACGCACCGCTGACGCAATTCCCAGCGAGCGCGCCTTTTCCTCCGCCTGCGGTCTCAACTTTCCATCGCCGCAGATAACAAGGATGGAATCAGGATTCTGAGCATAAACCGCCTTGAAAACATCAAGCAAAAACAGCTGATTCTTCTGGGGGATGAACCTACCGATATTCCCCAATACCAGCGTATCGTCCTGCGCTCCAAGCCCAGCACGTTGCTCATCCCTAATCGATCGATTGAAAGAAAAACTGCTCAAATCGATAGCATTATTAAAGACGGTAAAATGGGATGAGCCGAACAGCCATTTACCGGCATACTCAGTACAGGCCGCCAAATCAGTTGGATACCTTGTCGAAAACAGTTTCAAAAAGCCTTTAAGGGCATTTTTTGCAAACTCGCCTTTGCCGCTCGTCGAGTGGCTGTGGGCGATACGCACGGGTACCCCTGCCTTCTTCGCGGCGCGAAGCGGAAAGACGGAAAGCGCGTTGATATGGCTGTGCACTATCTTCCAGCCCTCTTGCGTAAAGAGGCTTTGAAGCTCTCGCTGATATTCAATCGCATGCTGGTAGGGCGGAATCTCAAAGATTCGACCACCAAGCGATTCGATCTCTTCACGTGGCACGAGCGTCGAATCTGAATCGACAAGAAAATCGAACTGGACTTTACTTCGGTCAATATGGCGATAATAGTTCATGACAACGGCCTCGACGCCGCCGCCAACCATCTTGCCAACAATCTGGGCTACCCTAATCGGTTCAGTCATCTAGCAAGCACCGCCACCGGTAAAGACCTCAACGACTGTGAGGAGAACAATCTTTAAATCGGTGACCACGCCGCGTTTGGCGATGTACTCCAGGTCGCGTCGGACCATGCCGTCGAAATCGGTGTCGTTGCGGTCCGTCACCTGCCACCAGCCGGTGATCCCGGGCTTCACGGCCAGGCGCTGCAGGTCGAATTCTGTGTACTCGGCCACCTCGTTGGGCAGAGGCGGGCGCGGGCCCACGACGGACATCTGGCCCAGGAATACGTTCAGGAACTGCGGGAACTCGTCGATGGAGTGCTTGCGGATGAACTTGCCGATCTTGGTGACGCGGGGGTCTTCCTTCATCTTGAACATGGCGCCGGCGATCTCGTTTTTCTCCTTGAGCTCGGCGAGGCGCTCGTCGGCGTCTCTGTACATGGAGCGGAACTTCCACATGCGGAAGGTGGACAAGCTGCCGTCGCGGTGGGTCTGGCCCACGCGGATCTGGCTGTAGAACGGGTTGCCCTCGCTCTCCAGGCGGATGGCCGCGGCGAGCACCAAGCTCGGAATGGCGATGACGGCCAGCACGCAGCCACTGAACACGATGTCGAAGGCGCGCTTGACGGTGCGGTAGGCCAGGCGCGTGCGATCCCAGTCCTTCACGGCCTTCATAGCCTTGTAGCGCATGCTCGCGTCGCTGCCATTCATGGCCTGCGCAACAAGCGCTGCCCCCACCGGCGCGTTTTGCCCTGTCACTTCTTTACTAGTCAAGTTCAAATCCACGTCCCTGATTCCAGGAATCCCCCAATCAATGAATTCAAATTGCGAATGAATTGCCAGTACGACGTCCCCTTACGTCTTACTGCGAACGTCCAGCGGAAGCAGCTCCCTAAAAGCGGAGTCGCCTTCGCCCACGTCTACCAGGCACCAGCGCTTATGACGGTCGATCTTCTTTACACGGGCCTCTTGCCCTACCAAGGGTCCCTGCTCTATATGCAACACGTCGTCTTCTATGCGGGCGACGCTGTTGCGCACCACGCCGTCGTCGTCGAGCACGCTGCGGTACCAGTCCTGCGCATCGTCCGGCATGGGCGCATAGGCGCGCTCCCTGCTGCCGGCAATGCGGCAGCCAAAACTCAACTGGGCCAAAGCCTTGTCGAGAAGGGCGGCATCGCGCGTGGCGACGAAGAAGTATTCCTTGTACATAGGTTTGGTTTGGAGCGACCAGGAGCCGTCCCGCTTAAACCAGAACTCCTTTTGCATCACAAAAGCGTCCTGCATCAGCTCGTGCGGGATAATGCGGCGGACCTTTTCGCAGGTCTCGCGCTCTTTTCCATGGGGGGTGTGGACCAGATACCAGCGGACGCGGCCGTGCTGGCTGTTGGTAATAGCGCCGTTAAAGGCACCGGGCAGCTGCTCTTGGCGCCGCATTGTCTGTTCCATCTCTCGCCCCCTTAACTTGCATCCGCGACACACGCGGATGCAGGGGCGTTAAGAACAGGCTTCTCGCTCGCAGCTAGGCGCAGTCGCAAAAGTACAGGTTTTTGTATCTTTCGACGGAGTTCATTTTACGAGCAAACTGCTCGCGTTTTCCCAGATTGCACAAAATGCGCCGCGAATGGGTGCATCTACATACGCCTCTACAAAAACCTGTACCTTTTTGCACAACAAAAAAGCCGCTCTAACCAGCGGCTTTTCTTCTATAGACAACAAAAAAGGCGACCGCCCGCGAGGACGATCGCCTTTATTAATTCTTGTATTGTTTGTGCTAGGCGCGAGACTTGATCTCCTCGAGCACCTTGGCCACAAACTCATCAACGCTCATCTGAACGGTCTCGTTGGAGCGATCGCGGACGGAGATGTTGCCGGCCTCGACCTCCTTCTCGCCCAGGATGAGCATGTAGGGCATGCGGTCGATGCTGCGGGCCTCGCGGATCTTGTAGCCGATCTTCTCGTCGCGGTCGTCGCAGACCACGCGAATGCCGGCCTCCTCCAGCTTAGCGCACACCTCGTGGGCGTAGTCGCGGCTCTTCTCGGAGACGGGAAGCGCCTTGACCTGCACGGGAGCCAGCCAGGTGGGGAACTTGCCCGCAAAGTGCTCGATCAGAATACCGATGAAGCGCTCGATGGAGCCAAAGCACACGCGATGCAGCATGATGGGACGCTTCTTGGTGCCGTCGGCGTCCACGTACTCCAGGTCAAAGTTGAGCGGCATCTGGAAGTCGAGCTGGACGGTGCCGCACTGCCAGGTACGGCCGAGCGAGTCCTCCAGGTGGAAGTCGATCTTGGGGCCGTAGAAGGCGCCGTCGCCCTCGTTGACCTCATAGTCCATATGCAGCTTCTCCAGAGCGGTGCGCAGGCCCTCCTCGGCGCGCGCCCAGTCCTCATCCGAGCCCATGGAGTCCTCGGGGCGGGTGGAAAGCTCAACGTGATACTTAAAGCCAAACTTTTGGTACACGGAGTCGATGAGGTTGACCACGCCCACGATCTCGTCGGTCAGCTGGTCGGGACGCACAAACAGGTGGGCGTCGTCCTGGTTAAAGCAGCGCACGCGGAACAGGCCGTGCAGGGCGCCGCGCAGCTCGTGGCGGTGCACCAGGCCAATCTCGCCGGCGCGAATGGGCAGCTCGCGATAGGAGTGCGGCTTGGAGGCGTACACCAGCACGCCGCCCGGGCAGTTCATGGGCTTAATGCAGTACTCTTCGTCGTCGATGACGGTAGAGTACATGTTGTCCTTGTAGTGGTCCCAGTGGCCCGAGGTCTTCCACAGCTGCTTGTTCATGATGAGCGGCGTGGAGATCTCCACGTAGCCGGCCTTGTGGTGGATCTCGCGCCAGTAGTCCAGCAGCGTGTTCTTAAGGATCATGCCATTGGGCAGGAAGAACGGGAAGCCGGGGGCCTCGTCGCGCATCATAAAGAGGTCCATCTCGCGGCCGATCTTGCGGTGGTCGCGCTTCTTGGCCTCCTCCAGCATGTGCATGTGCTCGTCGAGCTCTTCCTTGGTGGCAAAGGCGACGCCGTTGATGCGGGTGAGCATCTTGTTGTCCTTGTCGCCCTTCCAGTAGGCGCCCGAGACGCCGGTGAGCTTAAAGGCCTTCAGCGCCTTGGTGTAGCAGATGTGGGGGCCGACGCACATGTCGATGTAGTCGCCCTGCTGGTAGAAAGTGATGCGGGCGTCGTCGTCCAGGTCGCCGATGTGCTCGACCTTGTACTTCTCGCCGCGCTCCTCCATAAGGGCGATGGCCTCGGCGCGGGGCTTCTCGTACACAGAGAACTTGAGGTTCTCCTTGACGATCTTCTTCATCTCGGCCTCGATCGCGGGGAAATCGTCCTCGCTGATCTTGACACCCTCGGGCAGGTCGACGTCGTAGTAGAAGCCGTTGTCGGTCGCGGGGCCGTAGGCAAAGTCGGCCTCGGGATAAAGACGCTTGATGGCCTGCGCCATGATGTGCGCGGCGGAGTGGCGGATGACGTGCGTGACCTCGTCCTGCGGGAGCTCGGCCACCGAACCGTCATTGTAGAGTGCCTTCATGGGTATGTTTTCTCCTCTCGGATGCCTGATGCAAGTGCGTGCGATGCGCTCGGCGTTTTTGACTTGCATCATTATAGGCAGGTTGCCTTGGTATACAAGCGCCCGCCGCACCTTAATGGCACGGCGGGCGATTTTCTACGCATGCTTCATCGTGTGGGGGCGGGGTGCGCGTGCTTGCGGCACGCCCGTGGCTTACGCCGGCCCGGCGATGGATGCGTTACTGGATGCGAGTTCGGCAGTAGGGGCAGACCTTCCAGTGGGCGTCGAGCGGGCGATGGCAGCTGGGGCACACGTTACGAACCTGGGTGTCGCACACCGGGCACACGACAAAGTCCTTCTCGATGGGCGCGCCGCACTGCGGGCAGGTGCCGTACTGGGCAAGCTGGCGCTCGCGCAGAGCCATGTCCAACTCCTGCTCCTCGCGGTCGGCCGCGTAGGAGTGCGGGCGAAGGACCAGGTAGGCGATGAGGCCCACAAACGGGATGAGGGCGATAATGCCCCATGCCACGTAGGCGCTGGCACCGCGGCGGCGAGCGTCGATGAACACATAGACGACCGACAGCACGTACAGGGCGATGATAAAGCCCACGAAGGCATAGACGACGCCCATAAGCTGCGGCGACATGAGCTCGGAGATGTACTTGGACATTACGGGTACCTTTCGGAATATTAACAGTCCGGTCAAGTTTACCACGGGGTTTGTTTATATGGGACTACGGCTGGGTACGGGGCTAGCGCGGACACAAACATCTCAATCTGTAACAGTTAGGAGCGGAATCCGGGTCCAGATGTTACAGATCGAGACAAACGGAGGGCCCTCCGACTAAATATCTCAATCTGTAACAACTAGGAGCCAGAAACCCTTCTTTCTGTTACAGATCAAGACATACGGATAGCCCGCCGGGCTAACGTCTCAATCTGTAACACGTAGGACCGTAATTCCCCTCTTATTGTTACAGACCGAGATGAACGTGCGCCTGTGAACTCAACGTCTCTATCTGTAACAGGTAACGGCGCAGACCGCGAGCTTGGGTGTGAGAGGCTCGCGGCCTAACGTGGCCGGCATCCGTGCTGGGCCGGCCCTAGCCTGCCGTTGGCGGGTGTTGCGGGGCTGTTCGCCGCATTGCCGCCACGTTGGGGGTGTCTAAACCGTAGGATAGTCCCATTGACAGCCTGTCAACTTGTCTGGGAGGCACCGTGGCAGAAACGTTTGATATCGCGATTGTAGGCGCGGGCATTACCGGGTGCGCCATCGCGCGGCAGCTCGCGCGGTTTGACCTGTCCATTTGCGTGGTCGAGGCAGCAAACGATATCGCGCTGGGTGCATCGAAGGCCAACGGTGGTCTGGTGCACGCCGGCTACGATCCGGCGCCGGGCACGGTAAAGGCGCGGGTTAACGCTCGTGGTTGTGAGCTATATGACACATGGGCCCAGGAGCTAGGCTTTTTGTTCCGCCGCACCGGGTCGATGGTGCTGGGGTTTAACGACGAAGACTGCACGCACCTGGAGAAGCTGCGCCAAAATGGTCTGGCGAACGGCGTTCCCGAGCTGTCGATCATTGGCCCCGAGCGCATCCACGAGCTGGAACCGCGCGCAAGTGCCCAGACCACGTGCGCACTATGGTGCCCTTCGACCGGGTACGTTGACCCGTTTGAGGTTGCCATCGCCGCGCTGGAGAACGCCGTGGCCAACGGGGTGAGGTTTATGCGGTCCGCGCCAGTGGAAGCGATTGAAGTCGCGGGCTCGGGCGACGACGTGCGCTTTACGCTGGCGACCCCCGCTGGCAACGTGCGCTGCCGCTACCTGATCAACGCCGCGGGCAACGGCGCCGCCGTCATCTCGCATATGGCGGGCGCCGAGGAGTTCCAGATGGTCTGGCGTCAGGGCAACATCGTGGTGCTGGACAAGGAGCCGCGCACGCTCATGCCGCTCTACCCCGTGCCGACGCCGGTGTCGAAGGGCGTTATCGTGACGGGCACCGTGCACGGCAACACCGTGCTCACCGCAACCGCCGCTGTACGCGAGCCGGGCGACACGCAGACCTATGCGAGCGATGTGAACGCGCTGCTGACCAGTGCGCGCAAGCTGGTGCCCGATCTGGATACGCTTCGCGTGGTGCGCGCATTTGCCGGCGGGCGTCCGGTCATTCAGGGAACGAACGACTTCTTCATTGGACAGTCGGCCGTGGTGCCGGGGCTTTTCCAGGCGGCGGGCATTCAGTCGCCGGGTGTGGCGAGCGCGCCGGCCATTGCCGAGCGTACGGAGCTTGTGATGCGTGAGGCGGGCGTGGAGCTGCACGAGCGGGCAGACTGGAACCCAATTCGCCGCGCGCCGGATGACTTTGACCGCGCACCGCTGGCGCGCAAGGAGGAGCTGATCGAGTCCGATCCCGCGTGGGGACAGATTATCTGCCGCTGTGAGACGGTACCCGAGGCCGAGATTGTGGCCGCGATTCGGCGCCAGCCGGGCGCAGTTTCGGTCGAGGGCGTCAAGCGACGCTGCCGCGCCGGCATGGGTCGGTGCCAAAGCGGCTTTTGCCAGAGCCGCGTGGTTGCGATCCTTGCTCGCGAGTTGGGCTGCGACCCCAGCGAGGTGCTGTTGGAGGATGCCGGATCTTGGTTGGTCGAGGGACCGCTGAAGGGGGTGCGCTAGGATGGCGGAATTCAAATCGAGCGCGATCGATTGCGGCGTCGTAGAAGCCGTACAAACGCAAGCCTTCGACGTGGTCGTTGTCGGCGGCGGACCTGCCGGCATGGCGGCCGCGCTGGCTGCGCATAAGGCCGGAGCGCGCGTGGCCATCGTGGAGCGCGAACAGCACCTGGGCGGAATACTCCGCCAGTGCATCCACCCCGGCTTTGGCCTGTCGCATTTTAAACAGGAACTCACCGGTCCCGAGTACGCGCAGCGCTTTATCGACCAGGTGCGCGCGACCGACATTGCGCTGTTCCTGAACAGCATGGTGATTGGGATTGATTTGGGCGAGCCTACGGAAGACACCGCAGTCCATACCGTCACGCTTATGAGCCCTGCCGGCATGCTGCAGCTCATCGGACGCGCGGTTGTCCTTACCATGGGATGCCGCGAGCGCACGCGCAGCGAGATCAAGATCCCCGGCAGCCGACCCGCCGGCGTGTTTACGGCAGGCCTGGCGCAGCGGTACATCAATATCGAAAATCTCAAGCCAGGCTCGCGTGCCGTCATTTTGGGCTCGGGCGACATCGGGCTGATCATGGCGCGCCGCTGCACGCTCGAGGGAATTTCGGTCGAGGGCGTATACGAGCTCATGCCGTACGCCAACGGCCTGCGCCGCAACGTCAAGAACTGTCTGGACGACTTTGGCATTCCGCTGCATCTGTCCACCACGGTCACGCGCGTGATTGGGCACGACCGCGTGGAAGCCGTCGAGTTGAGCCAAGTCGACGAGCGCATGGCGCCCATTCCGGGGACCGAGCGCATTGTTCCGTGCGACACACTGCTGCTTTCTGTGGGCCTGATTCCCGAGAATGAGCTTTCGGTTGCCGCGGGCGTAGAGCTTGACCCGCGCACGCGCGGCGCCGTAGTGGACCAGTGCCTGCAGACGGGCGTACCGGGTATCTTTGCCTGCGGCAACGTGCTGCACGTGCACGACCTGGCCGACAACGTGACGACCGAGTCTGAGCGCGCCGGCGCAGCTGCGGCGGCGTACGCGCTGGGGACCGACGCGGGCACCGTTCCGAGCTGCGAGCTCACCGTCTCCCCTGCCGGCATCGCGGGCTACGCGCTGCCGGGACGCATTACGGCTGTGGCGCTCACCAAGCTCAACTTCCGCGTGCGCCGACCCGTCGACGCCGCCCGCGTGCGTATTCTGGCAGGCGGCGAGGAACTGTTCGCAGGCAAGGTCCGTGCATTTAAGCCGAGCGTCATGGAAAGCTTCCCGCTGCCGGCGAAGGTGATTCAGCGCGCACTCGACCTAGGTGCTAGAGAGATTAATCTGTCTGTCGATCCCATTGAGGAGGCATAGCCCATGAGCACGAATGCGACCGAGACGCTGCAGTTCAACTGCACCACCTGCCCATCCGAATGCCTCCTGACCGTAGAAGTCGAGCGCGACGCTAATGGCGCCGTGGTAGAAGTGCGCTCCGTAACCGGCAACAACTGCCCACGCGGCGATAAGTTCGCGCATCAGGAGCTCACCTGCCCCATGCGCGTGCTCACCACCACCGTGGCCGCATCCGGCGGCGACGAGGCGCTTCTGCCTGTGCGCACGGCCGAAGCCATCCCGCTGGCACTCCACGCCCAAGCCATGGACCTTATCCGAGGCCTAGTCGTCAACGCCCCCATCCGCATGGGCGACGTAGTCCTACCCAACCTCCTAGACACCGGTACCGACCTAATCGCCAGCATGGACATCGACCCAGCCTAAGCAGCTAATTGAGGACGGGGCTCTTTTAGCTACCCCGCCATCCACCCCGCCCTCCTCCGCAGTTGCGGTGAAATAGTTCCTGATTTCCGCCAAAACCCCGGCATCCAGGAACTATTCCACCGCAACTATCCTTGGAATCGGTATTCAGCTTGTGCCTACTTTAGTGCCATTTCAAAACTATGCCGGATTACGGGGCCGATTCGGAGACCCCCATCCATACCGGCAGTTTTCGATTTTTGATAAGACGTCTACCTGCACTGATAATTGTTCTCGGGGGAAGCGGGCACTGCGGGGCGCGGCAACGGCGCGCGATTTCCGCGTCGCAGCGCTACCCTGATGCTGAATGCCGGGACGATGACCCACTGACCTGCTGACGCCTCTTCGGCC
>DBFDVR010000039.1:0-2827 GCA_048321375.1 Collinsella sp. | reverse complement strand
GTCTGGGGGTTCACGGCAAACTGCACGTTGGAGCCACGGGTCTCGACGCCGATCTTCTCCAAGATGGCGAGCGAGGCGACACGCATGCGCTGATACTGCAGGTCGGAGAGGGTCTGCGCCGGCGCCACGGGGATGGAGTCGCCGGTGTGTACGCCCATGGGGGCGAGAGTCTCGATGGAGCACACGATGATGCCGTTGCCGGCGTGGTCACGCATGACCTCCATCTCATACTCTTTCCAACCCTCGATGGACTCCTCGACCAGCACCTCGTGGGCGGGCGAGAGCTCCAGGCCCTGGCTCACGATGGAGACGAGCTCCTCGTGGGTATGTGCGATGCCGCCGCCGGCGCCGCCGAGGGTAAAGCTCGGGCGCAGCACGCAAGGATAGCCCAGGCGCTCGGCGATGGCCTCGGCGTCGGCGACGCTATAGGCATAGCCCGAGCGCGCGACCTCCAGGCCAATCTCGGCCATGGCCTCGTTAAAGAGCTTTCGGTCCTCGCCGCGCTCGATAGCGGCCAGGTCGCAGCCGATCATCTCGACGCCGTACTTGTCCAGCGTGCCGTCCTTTGCCAGCTCGACGGCGGCGTTCAGACCGGTCTGGCCGCCCAGCGTGGGCAGCAGCGCGTCCGGGCGCTCTTTTTTGATTACGCGCTCGATAAACTCGGCGGTGATGGGCTCGACATAGGTGCGGTCGGCAAGACCCGGGTCGGTCATGATGGTCGCCGGGTTGGAGTTGACCAGGATGACCTCAAAGCCATCCTCCTTGAGCACCTTGCAGGCCTGGGCGCCGGAGTAATCGAACTCGCAGGCCTGGCCAATGACAATGGGGCCCGAACCAATGACGAGGATACGCTTGATGTCGGTACGTTTAGGCATGTTAGTTCTCCTCGGTCTCGGTCGCGGCGGAACCGTTCTCGGCAAAGTTCCAACCGGCAAGGCGGTCCTTGGCGGTATCGATGTCCAGATAGTTCTCCTCGCCGTCCATGAGTCGCGTAAAGGCGGTAAAGAGATAATGGGCATCGGTGGGGCCGGGCGATGCCTCGGGGTGATACTGGACCGAGAAGCACGGCGCGTCGAGCAGCTGGATGCCCTCGGCGGTGCCGTCATTGAGATTCACATGCGTCAGGCGAATGCGGCCGAAACGCTCGTTCATCACGACCGGCGCGATACCGCGGCGCACCCAGGCGCGCAGATCGCCATCGGCCGCGTGCTCGGTCTCGCCGCCCGAAAGCTCGGGAACAAGCTTGCCCAGGCTGGGGAACAGCAGGCCGAAGCCATGGTTTTGCGCGGTAATCTCCACGCGGCGGCTGACCAGATTCATAACCGGCTGGTTGCCGCCACGGTGACCGAATTTGAGCTTTTCCATCTGGGCGCCGCACGCCAAGCTGATCATCTGGTGACCAAGACAAATACCAAAGATTGGCACCTTGCCGATCAGCTGCTGCACCTGCTCGTAGGTCTCCACCACGGCATCGGGGTCGCCGGGGCCATTGGACAAAAAGACGCCATCGGGATTCATGTCGAGCACCTGACGCGCGGGCGTATCCCACGGCACGACGGTGAGGTTGCAGCCGGCACGGACCAGGCCCTCCAGGATGCCGCGCTTGACACCGCAGTCGTAGGCGACCACTTTGTGGCTGGCAGGAGCGACAGGGGCAAGCGCAAAGTCATGCGTAGCGGGCAGGTCGCTCGCGGCAAAAGCGTGGGGCTCAGGGCAGCTCACGGTCTTGACCAGGTTCTCGCCGACCAGCGTGGGCGCGGCGGACAGGCGCTCGGCAAGCTCGTCGACGTCAAAGATCTCCGTCGAGATAATGCCCATCTTGGAACCGTTGTCACGCAGGTGGCGCACGAGAGCGCGAGTGTCGACGCCCTCGATAGCGACGATGCCGTGGGCACGCAGGTACTCCGGCACGCTGACAGCCGAGCGCCAGTTGGAAGGCGTGGCGCACATGTCGCGGACGATCATACCGCGCATGGCGGGAGCGCTCGCGGGGCGAGCGGTATCGCCGGGGAAGGCCGACTGGACGTCGGTCTCGTCGATGCCGTAGTTACCGATCTGCGGATAGGTCATGGTTACGATTTGGCCGGCATAGCTCGGGTCGGTCATGACCTCAAAGTAGCCCTCGAGCGATGTGTTAAAGCAGACCTCGCCGGTTGCGGTGCCCTCGGCACCACATGCACGGCCATAAAAAATGGTCCCATCCTCAAGATACAGGATGCAGGGACCGCAGGTGCCCTTGCTGGTTTTAGCCAGCATACGCTGGCACAGCTCGCTGGGCGCGACGGTGCGGGCGGCAGCGCCCGCAATATGGTTGTTCGCCATAGTTCTCCTTCCCGGTCTCACAGGACCGGCTTAAAGGTGTGTAGTTAGGCCTCGCGGTATTCTAACCGCAAGCATCGCCCATGGCATTAATTACATAGAATTGTTTACAAAATGATAATTATGACTTCCTATGCATAATGATTTTTCTAGGACGGGGATTAAAAATCATCCCGCGTGATCTTGTGACTCACGCGGGATGACATCGTTCTATATGGCTGCGAACTACTTTTGCTTGCCCTGCTCCAGCAGATCGGACGGCGTGCGATCGGGCTTGCCGCCGCGGAAAATCTCGCGACCATGCAGACGATGCTCCAGGTCACGTTCGGCCTTTTCCTCGTCAATCTTGGTCTGGCTCACCACCGGGTCCTCAATCAACGACGACACCGAGTTCACCTGCTTCTGAATGCGCTCGGCGATGGTGTCATCCATACTCACGATGCGCATCTTCCAGTCGATACTCGTGGCGTTGGATGAGCTCTTGGTCCACACGAACGTCAAAATGGCG
>DBFDVR010000038.1:0-106449 GCA_048321375.1 Collinsella sp. | reverse complement strand
CGGAAGCTAAGCCCCATCGCGCCGAGAGTACTGCGGGGTCAGCCCGTGGGAGGCCAGGGCGCCGCTGACCGGTGGACGGCACCGAGCCGTACGCTTGAACTGAGAAGGGGGAGGCCTCGCGGCCTCCCCCTTTTTTGCGTTATATACACGTTGTACTTTGGGGCCTAGCTCCCCCGTATTCGCTCTTACTGTTTGGCTGTATTTTGAGTTCTTCTAGTGTATTTGAGCGATAATTACTCGCATTGGCGTTAGGGAGGGCTTGATGTTTACCGTATTTGTCTTGGGCAATATTGCTTCGGGTAAGTCGACTGCCTGCCGCTATTTCGAATCTCGTGGCGCTATGCTTATCGATCTGGATGAGCTTGCAAAATCTCTGTATGTGCCGGGCTCTGATATCGTCAATACTCTCGCGGATGAATTCGGTTGGGATATTTTGGATGAGGAAGGCGGCATTCGCCGCAGCATCCTCGCTTCTCGAGCTTTCGCTTCTCCTGATTCGGTCGCACGACTCAATGGCATCGTGCATCCCGTTCTGATTGAACAGCTTTCGCTGAGGATTCTCGATCCGGTTTGTTGTACGGTTTCATCTCCCCGTTACCCCTTTGCGGTGGTCGAGGTTTCTGCTCCGACTGGTTTTGAGGATGCATTTGGCTTGGCTGATGAAATTTTGGTCATCAGCGCCCCTTTGTCAGTTCGTCGCGAGCGCGCTATTCAACGTGGCATGGAGCCATCTGATTTCGATGCCCGTTCTGCTTGCCAGCCCGAAGAGTCTGTGCTGTGCAATCTCGCTACAACTGTGATTGACAATGCGGCAGACGATAACTCGCTCTTTGAACAACTGGACGCATGGCTTTCGCGCCATGGGTTCGGGGATGTAGTGGATAAGGAGGAGGCCGATGCCTAAGACACGTTTCCTTACGTGGTATCGCCTTATACCGCTGGCTGCCGTTTTTGCCTTCGGCCTTATCTCATTCGTTTACTCGTATGCTCCTGCCGCTTTCTTTAAGCCGCTGTATCCGATTGACAACGAGGCGTATGTAAAGCAATCCAGTATTTCGCATAATCTGGATCCGTATCTGGTGTGCGCTGTCATTAAGTCTGAATCGAATTGGGATCCCGAGGCCGAGTCGAATCAGGGTGCTCAGGGATTGATGCAGCTGATGCCCGAGACTGCCCAGGATATGATCGCCAAGGGCCTTGTCGACGGTGGCGAGTATTCGGCCGACAACCTTAACGATCCGGCTACGAATATCGAGTTTGGCTGTGCGTATCTCTCGTATCTTCTAGCGTATTTTAACGGGTCGACTGACAGTGCCATTGCCGCCTATAACGCCGGCATGGGCAATGTCGACGGATGGGCGCAGCAGAGTACGTCGCTTCATAATGCAATCACCTTTCCCGAGACGCAGGCGTATCTGATTCGTGTCAATAATGCCTGGGTTCGCTACAAGACCCTCTATCCGGATCGGTTCGTATAGGACTATGCCTGCCGCCTGCGTATACTGCAGATATATGAGTTAGGAGTATCCATGGCGGAATTTGAAGTAGAACGCGTTGGTGGTGAACTTAAGCGCTTTGGCGTTGAAGGCTCTGACGTGCCGTTTAAGGTCGTGTCTCCCTATGAGCCTGCCGGTTCCCAGCCTAAGGCCATTGAGTCGCTTGTGCAGGGCGTGAGGGACGGAGACCGCTATCAGGTTTTGCTGGGCGTGACTGGTTCGGGCAAGACCTTCACGATGGCAAAGACTATTGAGGCCCTGGGAAAGCCGACGCTGGTCATGGCTCCGAATAAAACGCTCGCCGCTCAGCTTGCGAGCGAGCTCAAAGAGTTCTTTCCCAATAACGCTGTGGTCTACTTCGTCTCGTACTACGACTACTATCAGCCCGAGGCGTATGTGCCGCAAAGCGATACATATATCGAGAAAGACTCCTCGATTAACGAAGAGGTCGAGATGCTGCGCCATCAGGCGACCGCGTCACTGCTCTCTCGACGCGATGTGATCGTCGTCGCATCAGTCTCGTGTATCTATGGCATCGGCTCTCCAGAGGACTATGCCGGCCTAGCTCCAAACGTCGACAAGAAGGTTCCGCTCGAGCGCGATGACTTTATCCATGCACTTATCGATATTCAATATGATCGCAATGACTATGACCTGGCACGCGGCACGTTCCGCGTGCGCGGCGATGTTGTCGACGTGTATCCGCCTTATGCCGAGCATCCGTTGCGGTTTGAGTTCTTTGGCGACGAGGTCGAGCTGATTGCCGAGATCGATGAGGTCACCGGCGAGATGCTTCGTGAGTACGAGGCCATTCCCGTATGGCCGGCATCACACTACGTGACCGAGAAGCCGAAGGTCAAGGCGGCTCTGAAATCGATCAGCGAAGAGTGCGAGAAGCGCGTGGCGGAGCTCAAGGCGACCGACAAGTTGCTCGAGGCGCAGCGTCTGCAGCAGCGCACCGATTATGATCTTGAGATGCTCGAGACGATGGGCTTTTGCAACGGCATCGAGAACTACTCGCGTCATCTGGACGGTCGCAAGCCGGGTGAGCCGCCGTTTACCCTAATCGATTACTTTCCCAAGGATATGCTCTGTATCATCGATGAGAGCCATGTGACGGTGCCGCAGATTCGCGGCATGCACGAAGGTGATCGCTCGCGTAAGGTGACGCTGGTGGAACACGGTTTTCGCCTGCCCTCGGCGCTCGATAACCGCCCGCTTCGTTTCGATGAGTTTGAGGCAAGGATACCCCAGTTTATCTATGTTTCGGCCACGCCGGGCGATTACGAGCTGCGGGTTAGCCAGAACGACGTTGAGCAGATTATTCGTCCGACCGGTCTGCTCGATCCCAAGATCGATGTGCGTCCGGTTCGCGGTCAGATTGACGATCTTGAGGACGAGATTCGCGAGCGCGTTGCCCGCAAGGAGCGCGTGCTGGTGACCACGTTGACCAAGCGCATGGCCGAGGACCTGACCGACCATCTGCTTGATGCGGGCATTAAGGTCAATTACATGCATTCTGATACGGCGACAATGGACCGTGTCGAGATCCTGCGAACGCTGCGCGAGGGCAAGATCGATGTTCTCGTTGGCATCAACCTGCTTCGCGAGGGCTTGGATCTTCCCGAGGTCTCACTGGTGGCAATTCTCGATGCCGATAAGGAAGGCTTCTTGCGCAACCGCCGTTCGCTGATTCAGACGATTGGCCGCGCGGCCCGTAACGCCGATGGCGAAGTCATCATGTATGCGGACGTTGTGACCGATTCGATGAAAGAGGCCATCGAGGAGACGCGGCGCCGCCGCGAGATTCAGATGGCATATAACGAAGAGCATGGCATTGTGCCCAAGACGGTGCGCAAAGCCATCAACGACATCTCAAGTTTTATTGCCGAAGCCGAAAAAACCGTGGGTTCCAAGGGGCGCTCGAAGGGCGACTCCCTTGGCCATGGCGCATTCTATACGCCCGATGAGTCGGGCGAGGGAGGCGTGCCGGAAACGGTGGCACCCGAGCAGACACTTGCGGAGCAGTTGGAAGAACTGCCGCATGACGAGCTTGTGCGAATCGTCGAAACCATGGAAGAGGATATGCGCAACGCTTCTGCCGCCATGGACTTTGAGGAGGCGGCGCGCCTGCGCGATGCCGTCGTTCAGATTCGGGCGATGCTCGAGGGTGCGTCTGAGGACGAGACGATCGAGCGCTTACGTTCGCAGGCTCGCAAGGGTTCCACGTTCGCATCGGGCAGAAAACGCCAGGGTGCACGGTTTAAGAAATAGCGAACAGGCCCCGAGTTCCCTGTGGAGCTCGGGGCCTGTGTCTTTTGCGTGCTGGAATTCGTGCGCTAGAGGTCTGCGATCAGGGCTTCGGCACAACGAATGCCGTCGGTGGTCGCGCTCATGATGCCGCCGGCATATCCAGCTCCCTCACCGCAAGGGTAGAGGCCCGGGGTCGACACGGCATGGCACGTTCGGTCTCGGGTGACGGTAACCGGTGAGCTTGAACGAGTCTCCACGCCGGTAAGAACGGCATCGGGGCGGTCGTAGCCTCGTAGCTTTCTTCCGAGTAGGGGAAGTCCCAGGCGGAGCGACTCGACGATATGCTGCGGCAGGGCTTCGTCAATTGCCGTCCAGGTCACACCGAGCGGATAGGTGGGCTTTACCTTTCCGGGCGCCTTGCTGGCGCGTCCTGCGAGGAAATCTCCGACGAGCTGTGCCGGTGCGTTCCAGTTGGAACCGCCTAGGCGATAGGCGGCCGCCTCGCAGGCGCGCTGGAGATCGATGCCGGCGAGCGGGTCATCGTTGGGAAGGTCCTCAGGCGTGACGTTAACGAGCAGGGCGGCGTTTGCGTTGCGTCCGTCTCGGGCATTGAGGCTGGCGCCGTTGACGCATAGGTGGCCCTGCTCGGAAGAGGCGGCGACAACCTGCCCGCCGGGGCACATGCAAAACGAGAACACGCTGCGGCCGTTGGGAAGATGGGCGACGAGCTTGTAGGGGGCTGCTCCGAGGGCAGGATGTCCCGCCGAGGCTCCATATTGGGCTCGGTCGATGTCGCGTTGCGGATGCTCGATGCGAACGCCCATGGCAAAGGTCTTTTGTGCGAGGGCCACGTTGTGGTCCTTAAGGAGCTCAAAAATATCGCGAGCAGAATGCCCGCAGGCGAGGATGAGGTGCTTTGTCTCGATTGGCTCGCAAGCGGCGTCTTGGGACGATTGGACATCAATACCGGTAATGGCGCCAGACGCGTCGATGTGAATGTCGACGAGCTTTGTTCGATAACGGACGACACCTCCGAGCTGCTCGATGCGCTGGGATATAGCGGTGACAACCGTGGGAAGGATGTCGGAGCCAATGTGCGGCTTGGCATCCCACAGAATATCGCGGGGCGCGCCCGCCTCGACGAAGGTTTCGAGGATAAGGCGATGGGCGGGATTTTTTGTTCCCGTATTGAGCTTGCCGTCCGAGAAGGTCCCCGCGCCGCCCAGGCCAAACTGGATATTGCTCTCGGGGTCGAGGATGCGCTCCTTTAGAAAGAGGTCGATCGCATGCGAGCGGCGAAATGCCGGGTCGCCGCGCTCGATGAGCAAGGGCTTAAGACCTGCTTCGGCGAGCGTTAGCGCAGCGAAAAGGCCAGCGCATCCGGCGCCGACAACGACAGGGCGTTCTTGAGGTGCGTCGGAGACGGGGGTGGGGAATGAAGACCCATCGTCTTCTATCGCGCGTACGCGCGAGCGGTCACGCTCGGAAACGCTGTCGACCGCTTCTCGCTCGAGGTGGGGACTGGTCAGCTCAACACGAAAGCTCAGGATAAAATGGACGTCTCGTTTTTTGCGAGCATCGATTGACTTGCGATGGAGCACGATGGACTTGATCTCGGAGTCCTTGCAACGTAGGACGCGCTTGGCGACTCGCTTGCCGACAATGAGGCAGGCATTTTCATCGCTGGCTTCATCGAGCGACGCGTTGACTTGGGTGATTTCGATCATCGAGGTCTCCTTAGAGGCAAGAAAGAGGCCGTCCGGTATCCCAGACGGCCCGAATGCGTTTTTGATTATAGACTGCGCGGTTACAGGCTGCTTGCAGCGCGAATGCCCGAGAGCCATGCCCACGCAAGGTTAAAGCCTCCGCAATCGGCGTCGATGTCGAGCGCTTCGCCGCAGACGTAAAGCGGGGCGTCGACAACGCTGCGCGCGCGTAGACTGGGTGTTGAGATGCTCTCGACAGATATGCCACCACGCGTGACCTGCGCCGAGCGCTCCTCGGCGGTTCCCTCGACGAGCAACTTAAAGTGCTTGAGGATCGAGACCAGGTGGATGACATCGTTGGAGCCTGGATGGCACTGCTCGAACGCTGTGCAGACGACGCGGGAGAGTTGCGGGGCAAGCATACCGTCGAGCCAACGGGGATTGCGGGGCGAAAAGCCGCCGAGCAGTTCAACGCGCCAGTTAAGCATATCGAGCAACTCATCTTTAGAGAGGTCGGGGAAAACGTCGAGCAGGATCGTATCGCCGCGCTGTATACGACGGGAGAGGTTGAAGACAGCGACGCCCGAGATACCGAAGGTTCGAAACAGGACTTCACCGTCTTCGTGCCAGAGCTCATTATGATTGCGGGCGAGCGTCAAGCGGGCGCGGACGCGCAGGCCATCCAACGTCTTGAGTGCCGTCCGATCGCCGACGACCGTTGCCGATACGGGGCAGAGGATGGGGCGCAGCGAAGTGAGGGGGAGGCGAAACGTATCGGCGATACCGATGGGGTTGCCGCCCGTGGCGATAATTACGGCATGTGCCTGCAGGGCCTCGTTCTTGCGAGGGACATCGGCGAGCGCTTTCCGAAGCGAGCGGAGCTCCGATTTTCGGTCGTCGTGCTTTTTTGCCTTGAGCGCCCGCGCTGGACGGTCTATTTGGAGTGCCCAGCCTTCGGAAGCTTTGTGTGCCGAGGCAACGTTGGCTCCGCAGATTAAGGTGATACCCAGGCGGTTGCAAACATTGAGAAGTGCGTCGCGCACCGATTCGGCGCGAAGGGAGCGCGGGTACAGCCGGCCTTCCTCGGAGGTTGTCATGATACCCAGCGAGGAGAAGAAACCCATAAGCTCTTGTTCGGGCTGGGGGCCCATGACGGATTCGACGAATGCGGGGTGGTTATACCGCTGAGGATCAATCGATTCGTTGGAGAGGTTGCAGCGGCCGTTACCGGTCGCAAGGAGCTTAAGGCCACAGGCGACATCGCGCTCAACGATGCAGGCACTTTTGCCAGCGCGTGCGGCCGTAACGGCGGCGGCGAGACCCGAGGCCCCACCGCCGATTACCAGGACGTCATAGAAGGCGCTCGTGTTCACTTAGGCCTCGTCGGTCTCGTGCGGGGCGATGGCCTCGACGGCAGAGACGGCCTTGGGCAGCATGCCATCGGGCAGCGCGGTCTCGACTTCACCCTTATCGCAGGCCTCGGCGAGTGACGGATTGATGGGAAGCTGGCCCAAGATGTCGAGGTTGTAGCGCTCGGCGACTTCGGGGAGCTTACTCTTACCAAAGACCTCGATCTTCTTCCCGCAGTCGGGGCACTCGATATAGCTCATGTTCTCGACAACGCCCAGAATGGGGACGTTCATCTTCTCGGCCATGTTGACTGCCTTGGCGACGATCATCGAGACCAAGTCTTGCGGGCTCGTGACGATGACGATGCCATCGACGGGCAGCGATTGGAAAACGGTGAGCGCGACGTCGCCCGTTCCCGGAGGCATGTCGACCAGCAGGTAGTCGATGGGGCCCCACGAGGTCTCGCTCCAGAACTGCCTAATGGCGCCTGCGATGACCGGACCGCGCCAAAGGACGGGGTCGGTCTCGTTTTGGAGCAGCAGGTTGGAGCTCATGACCTTGACGCCGTGCTCGGAGATTTCGGGCAGCATAAGGTTGCCAAGGGCATGGACGTGGCGTCCGCTCATACCGAACATCTTGGGGATGGAGGGACCGGTGATGTCGGCATCGAGGACGCCGACCTTGTGGCCGTGACGGGCAAGCTCGGTGGCGATGGCACCGGTGACAAACGACTTGCCGACACCGCCCTTGCCGGAAAGCACGGCGATGACGCGTTTGACCTCGGACAGCGTGTTCTCCTCAAATTGCGACGGCGACGTTTGTCCGCCGGCGGCCTGTGCGTGCTCGCAACCCATGTATGACTCCTTTGTATATGTTGGGGCCGGGGCCCCGTGATGTGACACGAGCGTCATTGTACCCTCGTTTGCGAGCGGGAGTCATTTGCGATGCATTTGGGCCGAGCGTGCTTGCAATACGATGGGTCCAAGCGAATGGGCGGGCTTACTGAACTTTGCTGGCAAACTCGAGGTATTGCATGCGCTGCAGCTTGTCGATCGTCGAGGCGTATGGGCTGTCTTCAGATTCCAAGTCGTAGCGCAGCCCGTCGGCACCAAGGTAGCCGGCGACATTGATGGTGGGCACATCTGACCTTGTTGCAAGCAGAGCCTTTTGATAGTCGGTGAGCGGGGCGCCGATCTTATTAAGGGTAATGGCTGCAACCTCGTTTGCCCCGACGGTGTCGTAGACGTTGAGCTCGGTATTGCCGGCGATTTCATAGTTAGCCCAGACAAAATATGTCGACTGATAGATACGGAAAGCGTGGCTTGCCGTATCTTCCTGAGGGTACAGCTCGTCGTTGAGAGTCGTTGCGGCGCTCGGCTGATGGTCGCCAAAAAAGACAAGAACAACCGGTCTGCCGATATTGCGGAGCTCGTTGATAAAGTACTCGAGGTCCCGGTCGGATGCGTTGATGCAGGTGAGATAGGTGTTGAGCGCGCTATTGGCGCCCTCGCTGGCTCCCTCGACCCAATAGTTTGTCAGCTCCTCGGCGGGAACGGTGCCATAGTCGTAGCCGCCGTGATTTTGCATCGTGACGTCAAAGATGAACTGCGGGGCTTCGTCGGTTCTAAGCAGGTCGAGTATCTTGTCGTAGGTGGCGTAGTCGCATACGCCGGCATGGTAACAGGGCGCACCTTCGAAATCGCCGATTGAAAGAAAGTCTCCAAAGCCCAGCTGCTGATAGATTTTATCTCGATGGTAGTTGACGGGGTTTTGCGGGTGCATAGCGGTAGCGGTATACCCAAGCTCCTTAAGGTCCTTTGCCAGGCTGTTGACGCCATTCATCTGATATAGCTGATAGGGGATTTTGCCTAATCCGACAAAGGCCGTTGTCGCTCCGGTCAAAAATTCGAATTCGGAGTTCGCCGTTCCGCCACCGGCGACCGAAGCGAGCATGGTGCCGCGAACAAGTGTGTCGGGAAGCGAGTTGTAGAATGCGGGGCCGGTGTACCCGGCCGCCTGGAGCTGCTCAAAGCACGAAAGGTCGCTAAAACTCTCATTCATGACGGCAACAATCGTCGGCTTGATTTCATTGAACTGGGCAACGGCCGCCGCGCGCTGCTCGCTCGAGCCATACGTGCTGTCGTAGGTGGCGGCGAGCTCCTGCTCGATGCTCTGCGCCTCATCGGGCGTATAGTCTTCGGGCTTCTCAATGGGCAACTCGTTGACCATTTCGGTGAACGAAGTGATAAAACCCTGAGACGCATACGTGGTGATGGGCTGCCAACGGTCAAATCCAAAATTCAGCGCCTGCTCCAAGTCGATGCTGGAAAAGCCCGAGAGCCCCACAACGGTCACTAGCAGAAAAGCGCAGAGGTTAGCGGCGATTGCGGGGAAGACATGGGTGGGCGTACGGAGCTTTCGCGGTCGGATAAGCGAAAGAAGCCCCAGGGAAATCTCCAGCAGGGCTAGAGAGGTTACGATTCCGGCGGTAAAGGTAAACTCGTATCCCTCGCTCACTTCCATTGCGGTGCCAAGGGCCAAGATATCGCTTGGCAGGATGGCCTCGCCTTTAAACGTTATGACGAAGTGCTCGGCAATGCCAAGGATGCAACAGGCGACGGGCACGAGGGCCATGACGCCTCCATGACGCTGTCCCAGCAAATAAAGGGAGAGCAGAACCGTCGCGAGCAGCCCGACGGAAAACCCGAATGAGTTGGCGGGAATGCGATAGAACGTTTCGTTACAGGCAATTTCGAGTGAAACGAACGAGAGCGCTGAAACAGCGGCGATGACAAGGATGTCACGGCAAATACAGGCAACCGTTCCCGTCGCAAGATCGGTTTGGTCGATAAGTCCCGAAACCAAGGGCTCGACAAGAAGTGTGACGGCGGTAGCACCGAGCGCCGAATAAGAAAGGACCCATAGGGAATTGTCCTCATTTACGAGCAATTGATTCGTAATCCATGCAGCTACCATGCCGAGCGGGATGAGGAGCGTCGCGCACCAAAAGACGCGGGCAATGGGCGGCTTTTCATTGTGTTTGATTGAAAAATATACGCGCACCACGACGATGGCCACGATAAGGACGGCGATGAATATGGGCAGATTGGCCATGTCGCTCGAAGTGATTTCAAGGGGGATATCTTCGGTCATGGACGTTCCTCTGTTACGGCAAATTAAGTTCAGTATTAGATTACTGTAACCTTTCCACGGCATTTCGAGAAACAAAGCGCCCGATACGCAAAGCTAAAGGTCTGCGAATCTTGTATTACGAACATCTGTGCGCGTCGAGTGCGCTAAACTCATCGACAGTATGATTCGATGCAATAGGAGGCAAGGAGCTTCCATGTCTGATTCTTCTATCGTTATTCGCGGCGCTCGTGAGCACAACCTCCGTGATATCGATGTTTCCATTCCGCGTGACCAACTCGTGGTCATTACCGGTCTTTCTGGCTCGGGCAAGAGTTCGCTGGCATTTGACACTATCTATGCCGAGGGCCAGCGTCGATACGTCGAGAGTCTTTCGAGCTATGCGCGCCAGTTCTTGGGCCAGATGGACAAACCCGACTTGGATTCAATCGACGGCCTTTCGCCGGCGGTGTCGATCGACCAAAAGACGACGTCTAAAAACCCTCGCTCGACGGTTGGCACCGTAACCGAGATTTATGACTATCTGCGCCTGCTGTTCGCCCGTGTGGGCACCCCGCACTGTCCCGAATGCGGCCGCGTCATTGAGCGCCAGACGACCGACCAGGTTGCCGACAAGGTCTTGGCGGCGGGGGAGGGCCGCCGCGCGTTTGTGCTGGCACCGGTGGTGCGCGGGCGAAAAGGCGAGTACACCAAACTGTTTGAGGACCTTCGCGCCGAGGGCTTTAGCCGCGTGCGTGTCGACGGTGAAGTGCGCTCGCTCGACGATCCGATCGATCTGGATAAGAAATTCAAGCACGATATCGAGGTCGTGGTCGATCGCATCGTGATCCGTGAGAATTCTCTGGGCCGTATCGCCGAGTCTGTTGAGCATGCGACCGCGCTGGCTCACGGCAATGTAAACGTGTACATGCTGCCCGATCGTGATGCTCCCGAGGGGACCGAGGGCGAGCTGCTGGAGTATTCGTTGGCCTTGGCGTGCCCGGAGCATGGACACTCCATTGACGATCTTCAGCCGCGTGATTTTTCGTTTAACGCTCCCTATGGCGCATGTCCTGAGTGCGACGGCCTGGGCTTTAAGAAAACCGTTGATGCCGAGGCGCTGATCGAGGACCCCTCGAAGTCCATTGCCGACGGAGTCTTTGGTAGCCTGTTTGGCAATTCGAACTACTATCCGCAGATTTTTGCTGCGGTCTGCAAACACTTTAAGGTGAGCGCCGATACGCCGTGGGAGGACTTGCCCCCTCGCGTGCGTCGTGCATTCTTGGATGGCCTGGGCGATACGAAGATCTCGGTCGACTACCAAAAGCTCGACGGACGTCGCAGCCAGTGGGATACCAAGTTTTCGGGCGTTCGCAACATCCTGTACGAACGCTATACCGAGACGACGAACGAGAACACCAAGGCGCGCCTGGAGAAGTACATTCGCGAGGAGCCGTGCTCGAGCTGCCATGGCGCTCGCCTGCGCCCCGAGATGCTCGCCGTCACCGTGGGCGGCAAGTCCATTTATGAGGTTTGCTGCCTGTCGTGCCGTGAATCGCTCGAGTTTTTTGAGGGCCTGGAACTCACCGAGCGCCAACAGTTTATCGGCGGCCGTATCGTCAAGGAAATTCTGGAGCGCCTGCGTTTTCTGGTCGATGTTGGACTCGACTATCTGACACTCGATCGCGCCTCGGCGACGCTTTCCGGTGGCGAGGCACAGCGTATTCGCTTGGCAACGCAGATCGGCGCGGGTCTCATGGGCGTGCTCTATATTCTGGACGAGCCCTCGATCGGTCTTCATCAGCGTGACAACGAGCGCCTGATCAAGACGCTCGAGCGCCTGCGCGATATCGGCAATACCGTTATCGTTGTCGAACACGACGAGGATACAATCCGTGCCGCCGACTACGTGATCGACATGGGGCCCGGCGCCGGTGTCAACGGCGGACACGTAGTCGCGGCGGGAACGCCTGCTGATATCATGGCGTGTCCTGAGTCGATGACGGGCGCTTATCTGACCGGCAAACGAATGATTCGGGTGCCTGATGAACGGCGCAAGCCCGGTCGCGGCTGCCTTAAAATTACGGGCGCTCGAGCCAACAACCTCAAAAACGTTACCGCCAAGATCGAGTTTGGTACGCTTACGGTTGTTACCGGCGTGTCGGGATCGGGCAAGAGCTCCCTGGTTACCGACACCATTGCGCCTGCCCTTACGAATGCTATTCACCGTTCGACGCGCCCTGTGGGTCCGTATAAAAAAATCGAGGGCATCGAGTGTATCGATAAGGTTATCGATATCGACCAGTCGCCGATTGGCCGCACGCCGCGTTCCAACCCTGCTACCTATATCGGCCTGTGGGATGATCTTCGCGCGCTGTTTGCGAGTACGCCGGAGTCGAAGGCGCGCGGCTACTCGCCGGGTCGTTTCTCCTTTAATGTGAGTGGCGGGCGCTGCGAGGCGTGCAAGGGCGACGGGCAGATCAAGATCGAGATGCACTTCCTTCCCGATATCTACGTTCCCTGCGAAGTTTGCGGCGGTAAACGCTACAACCGCGAGACACTCGAGGTCACCTACCGTGGCAAGACCATCTCGGACGTGCTCGACATGAGCGTCACCGAGGCGCTGGCCTTCTTTGGGAATATCCCGCAGATTAAGCGCAAGCTCCAGACGCTGTACGATGTAGGCTTAGGCTACGTGAGCCTGGGCCAGCCCGCCACGACGCTCTCGGGCGGCGAGGCGCAGCGTGTGAAGCTCGCCAAGGAGCTTCATCGACGCCAGACGGGCAAGACGTTCTATATTTTGGACGAGCCGACGACCGGTCTTCATTTTGAGGACGTCCGCCAGCTGCTCGATGTGCTGCAGCGCTTGGTCGATGCGGGCAACACGGTGCTGGTGATTGAGCACAACCTTGATGTCATCAAGGTTGCCGACCGCCTGATCGATATGGGTCCCGAGGGCGGTAACGGCGGCGGAACCGTCGTGGTTTCGGGCACACCGGAGCAGGTTGCGGACTGTCCGCAGAGTTATACGGGCAAGTTTTTGGCGCCGTTGCTCAGGCGTGACCGGGAGCGTCAGGCTCAACTTGATGCTCAATAAATAGGCGATTCAGTTTATGGGCGCCATCGACTCCTTGTGATTCGATGGCGCTTGCTGTGCCGAAGTGACGTATGCAGCCGAATTGGACATATACTTAATCCTTGCGTCCGAATGCGAGAGAAAGGATATGTCATGGCAAAGGCTGTAAAGACGCCAAAAACCAATGCGATGCGCGAGCTGGAAAGTGCCGGCATTTCCTATGTTCTACATACGTACGAAGACGATGGTGATGAGTCGGTGGGCCTGGGGGTCGCGATTTCGGAGCAGCTTGGCGAGGAGCCCGGTCAAGGATTTAAGACTTTGGTCTGCGTGACGCCGTCCAACGACTATGTCGTGTGCTGTATCCCTGTTGCCGACGAGCTCGATCTAAAGTCCGCCGCGCGTGCCGCGGGGGAGAAGTCCTTGGCCATGATGCATGTGAAGGATTTGCTTGCGGCGACTGGCTACGTTCGCGGCGGCTGCAGCCCGGTCGGTATGAAAAAACGCTACCGGACGCTCATTGATGAGACATGTGTCCTTTGGGATACCATTTTTATTTCGGGAGGCAAGCGTGGTTATCAGCTCGAGCTTGCACCCGATGATTTAATTGCATTTTGCGGGGCGACGGTTGCCGCGATTACGAGAGAGGACTGAGCGATGCCGCAGGAAGAATTGAAGCGCGGAGCTCATTTTGCAAAAGAATCTGCGCCTCAGACACCCTCATCCGAAGCTTCTTCGTCGCGAGATGACACTGACGACATGGGCTCGTCGGACTACTCCACGGTTGGTCGTTCCGCCGGGCTTATGACCATCCTGACCATTGTGTCTCGCGTCACCGGTTTTATCCGCACGTGGGCAATGGCGGCCGCTATCGGCATGTCGCTACTCTCGTCCTCCTATCAGGTCGCCAACAACCTGCCCAATATGCTCTACGAACTCGTGATGGGCGGCATGCTCGTGACGGCGTTTTTGCCCGTGTACATGGGCGTGAGGCGTGAGCAGGGTCGCGAGGCCTCGAACGAGTACGTGGGCAACCTGCTCGGCATTCTGCTTTTGGTGCTGGGTGGCATTTCGTTGCTGGGGACCGTGTTCGCCCCGGGCTTTATCTGGACGCAATCGTTCCTTTCGGGTGACGGCGGCAGCATGGATACCGCTGCGTTCATGTTCCGTTTCTTTGCCATCCAGATTCTGTTTTATGGTTTGGGCTCGGTGTTCTCGGGCGTTCTCAACGCACACCGCGACTACTTCTGGTCGACGTTTGCCCCGGTCCTCAACAATGTGATCGTCATTGCGAGCTTTATGGGTTTTGCGCCCGTGTCCGCACAGTTTGGCGAACGTGCCGGCATCATCTTGATTGCGGCCGGTACGACCCTCGGTGTCTTTGTTCAGATGGCATGTCAGATTCCCGCGCTTAGCAAGCACGGCGTGCATCCCCATATCCATATCGACTTTAAGGACCCCGCGCTGCGCCAGACGATTGCGCTCGGTATCCCGACGCTGCTCGCCACGGTGTGCATGTTTGTCTCGACTTCTATCACCAACGCTGCCGCGCTGGTGGTCCAGCCCGAGACTGGTCCTTCCGTCATCGCCTATGCGCGCCTGTGGTACACGCTGCCCTACGCGCTGATTGCCGCCTCGCTTTCGACGGCGCTCTATACCGAGCTCTCTCACGACGCACAGGAGAAGGATTACGACAGCGTACGCACGGGCATTTCGCGTGGCGTCGCCCAGATGCTGTTCTTCCTGATTCCGTTCGCACTGTACCTGATTGTCTTCGCACGTCCGCTCAACATGATCTACTGTGCTGGCAAGTTCGATGAATCCGGCGTGGCGCTGGTGTCCGAGTACCTTGTCTACCTGGCGCTCTCGCTGCCGCTCTACGGCGTGGTCGTGTTGATGCAGAAGAGCTTCTCTGCCTTGCTCGACATGAAGCCCTATAGCCGCTATTGCCTGTATTCTGCCATCGGCCAGGCCGGCTCGGTTCTGCTGTTTGGCGTTGTGCTGGGCTTCGGTATGCCGGCAATCGCGCTTTCGTATGTTGTCGACTACGTGATCTTGGTCGGCTGTTCGCTGTGGTGGCTGCGTCGTCGCCTGCGTGGCCTTCAGGTCAAATCTATCCTGCATGGCGGTTTCTTTGGCCTTTTGCTCGGTGGCCTAGGTGCTGCCGCAGGCGCCGGCGTCATGTGGGTGCTTGAACACTTTGTCGGGGCACTTGGCGGCTCGATTCTGATTACTCTTGGCTACGTTTGCGTTGCGGGTGTCGTCTCGCTTGCTGTTACCTTTGGCCTTGCCGTCGTCCTTAAGATGCCTGAGGTCTCGGCGCTGCTTCGTCGCAAGTAGGTGCGTGTGGCCGGTCACGACAACATTCCAACGCTTGCCGAGCAGGTTTCGCGCGTTCCCACACAGCCCGGATGCTACCTTTGGAAGGATGCCAAGGGCGATGTCATCTACGTGGGCAAGGCAAAAAACTTGCGTTCCCGTATGCGCCAGTACGTGACACTGCAGGATGAGCGTCAAAAGATCCCGCTGATGATGCAGCTGGTGGCGAGCTTTGACTATATCGTGGTGGAGACCGAGCACGAGGCGTTGGTGCTCGAGCGCAATTTGATTGGTCAGTACCATCCGTACTTTAACGTCGACCTCAAGGATGACAAGAGCTACCCCTTTATCGCCATTACAAAGGGCGACCTGTATCCCGCTATCAAATATACGCGCGAGCGTCATAAGCCGGGAACGCGTTATTTTGGTCCCTATACCGATAGCCGTGCGGCACGTGAGACGATAGATACGCTGCGCAAGGTTATCCCCATCTGCTCCGCATCCTGTGCGGAGTGGCGTCGTTGTCGTCGTATCGTCGAGTCCCACAGGGGCGAGGAAGACATCGTCAATATGATTTGCGCGCAAAACGGGCGTCCCTGCTTTGACTACCATGTCGGGCGCGGCCCGGGTGCGTGTGTCGGCGCGATTTCTCCTACGGACTATGCCAAGAACGTCAAACGTGTCGAACGTTTTTTGTCGGGCCATCGCAAGGATGTCGTCGATGAGCTGACCTCCGAGATGACGGATGCCGCCGAGGCGCTCGACTTTGAGCGCGCGGCACGCGTCAAACGTCGTTTGGAGGTCATCAGGGGTCTGGACGACCGTCAGCAAGTCGTTTTTCCCTCCAGTGTCGATATCGATGTCATCGGTTTCTATCGCGAGGAGACCATCTCCGCCGCTTGCGTCTTTGTCGTGCGTGAGGGTCGAACGGTTCGAACCTGCGAGTTTATTCTCGATAAGGGTTTGGATGTCGACGAAGAGGAGCTTCAATCGGGCTTTCTTAAGCGCTATTACGACGAGACGGCTGATATTCCAGCTGAGATAAACCTCTCTGTCGAGCTTGAGGATGCGGAGGCGCTGGGGGAGTGGCTTGCAGGCAAGCGCGAGCGTTCCTGCCATCTCCATAGGCCGCAGCGTGGCGAAAAGCACCGTTTGCTCGATATGGCATCCAAAAATGCGCGCCATGCCCTCATGCGCTACATGATGCGAACGGGGTACGCTGACGACCGCACCAATCAAGCGCTCCTGGAGCTCGAAAGCGCGCTGGCGCTGCCGGCGCCGCCGATGCGTATCGAGTGCTTCGATATCTCGACGCTGCATGGAACCTTTACCGTCGCCTCGATGGTGGTGTTTACCAACGGACGCGCCGACAAGAGCCAGTACCGTCGTTTTAAAATTCAGGCCGAATTGGACGAGGCAAACGACTTCGTGTCGATGTCCGAGGTTTTGGGACGACGCTATGCTCCCGAGCGCATGGCCGACGAGCGTTTTGGCTCGCGCCCCGATTTGCTCGTTGTCGATGGCGGTAAGCCGCAATTGACCGCTGCGATCAAGCAACTTGAGGCTCTTGGGCTCGATATACCAGTTTGTGGCTTGGCAAAGGCCGATGAGGAAGTTTTTGTGCCTTGGGACGAGACTCCCGTCGTGCTGCCGACCGGGTCTGCTTCGCTCTATCTAATTAAACAGGTGCGCGATGAATCGCACCGTTTTGCCATCACATTCCATCGTGAGTTGCGCGATAAAGCCATGACAGTTTCGGTACTCGATGACGTTCCAGGCGTGGGACCCACCAGAAAACGTGCCCTTATGCGCCATTTTGGTTCGATGAAGCGTTTGCGCGCGGCGAGCGAGCAAGAGATCGCGGAAGTTCGCGGCATACCTGCCGATGTTGCCAAGGCGGTCCACGAGGCGCTCGTTGCGTGGAATGCCGAGCGCGCCGAGGCGGCGGCTGGCCATTCCGATAGCTAAACACGAGCCTAAACTACTGATATACATGATTGGCCGATTTTCAATCATTTATTTCGCGGCGATTACCTGTCGATTTCGGGTTTTATTAACGCTAAAACGTTTGACTAGCCATGGTGAACAACCCTGCTATCCTGCGGGTTGACGATGACTGATATCTCACCTCGTCGATACATACTGTCTGGCGAATCGTTTGTCAATGAATTCGGTGAACGGTAGTAAATACCGTTCAAGCGTATGTATGTATCGGTCGCCGAGCGCGGCACCTCAGTTGGGTTCGTCGGTAGGTAAGGTATATATCGTCCGCAAGTTGCGCGGGGGCAAGTCTAGGTGCTCCCGGGTAAGATTCTCTATTGATAGGAGAAGACATGGCCATCATCAACAAGGGTATGTCCAGGCGTTCGTTCCTCGGCCTCACCGGCAGCGTCGCTGCTGTCGCAGGGCTTGGTCTCACCGGCTGCGGTGGCAGCTCCAACGACGAGGGTTCCGCTTCCGGTTCCGCCGATTCCGCCAACCGTGGCGGCGGTGTGATTACCGCTGGTTCCGCTTACGCTCCGTCCAGCTTCGATCCCGCCAGCACCGGCTCCGCTGTGGGCCTGGGTGCTAACTGGCACGTCGTCGAGGGTCTCTACGGCATCGATTACCACGACTACAGCACCTTCAACGAGCTCGCCACCGACGATCCCAAGTCCGTGGACGACACTACCTTCGAGGTCACCATCCGCAAGGTCGCCAAGTTCTCCGATGGTACCGAGGTCACTGCTGACGACGTCGTCGCTTCCTACACCGCTTGCGCTGCTTCCGCTACCTATGCTCCGTTCTTCCAGCCCTTCGAGTCCATCGAGGCCAAGGATGCCAGCACTGTAACGGTCAAGACCAAGGTCCCCAACTTCTCCCTGCTCAAGGATCGTCTGGCCATCATCCGTGTTACCCCGGCTACTCAGTCCGAGGAGGATCGCGCCAAGCAGCCGATCGGTTCCGGCCCCTGGATGTACGACTCTATCTCCGATACCGAGATCACCCTGGTTCCCAACCCCGAGTACAACGGTGAGTATGCTGCCGAGGATAAGAAGATCCAGTACAGCATCCTGACCGACCCCACCGCTCGCGTTACCGCCCAGCAGGAAGGCTCCACGCTCGTTATGGAGCTCGTCACCGCTGACGCCGTCGACCAGCTCGAGAGCGCTGGCTGCAAGATCGACAACGTCCAGGGCTTCGGCACCCGCTTCATCATGTTCAACGTCGCCAAGGAGCCTTGGAACAACGTCAAGGTCCGTCAGGCCGTCATGTACGCGCTCGACACCGAGAAGATGATCACCAACACCTTCGCCGGCCTTGCCACCGCTGCCAGCTGCTACCTGCCCAAGAGCTTCACCAACTATCATGAGGCTTCCACGGTGTACAAGACCGACGCCAAGAAGGCCAAGAAGCTCATCGAGGAGTCCGGCATCACCCCGGGTGCCATCACCCTGCGTACCACCGACAACGAGCAGATTAAGGGCATGGCCGCCCAGGTCAAGAACGACCTCGACGCTCTCGGCTTCGAGGTGACCATCCAGACCGATACCTCGCCGGCCACCTACGCTGCCATCGACGGCGGCGAGGCCTACGATATCCTCCTTGCCCCTGGCGATCCGTCCTGCTTCGGCGCTGACCCCGACCTGCTGCTCAACTGGTGGTACGGCGACAACGTCTGGATGCAGACCCGTTGCCCGTGGAAGGAGTCCGCTGAGTGGGAGAAGCTCCACGGTCTCATGGACGAGGCTCTTGCCGCCGAGGGCGACGAGCAGCAGAAGAAGTGGAACGAGTGCTTCGACATCATCGCCGACAACGCTGTTCTGTACCCCGTTGTCCACGTCAAGACCGTCTCCGCTTCCTGGGACGATCCGTCTACCGCGCCCAACGGCGAGGCCCTCGATGGCTTCAAGGGCATCGGCACGACGAGCATGTCCTTCAGGGGCGTCGCGACCGTCAAGGCCTAAGACTCGTTTGAGTCATATGTGGGGCGTCGGTCGTAAGGCAACGTCCTCATAGTTGAAACAAAGACCCGGGCGGCCTCGATGTCGCTCGGGTCTTGTAATGAGTATCCATACTCATATACCAGTTGGTCCTACCGACAAAAGAAAGGGGAGAGAACGTGAACAACTTTCTACGTTTGATTGGAAGGCGTCTCGTGGCGCTGCCGATCATGGCATTGGGCGTCACCGTCCTGGTGTTCTTCCTTATGTCGTTCTCCAAGACCGACCCCGCCTATACGGCGTTGGGTGACGGTGCCTCGCCCGAGGCGGTTGCCGAGTACCATGAGAAGTATGGTCTGGACGACCCCTGGCCCGTGCGCTACGTGCGCTACATGGGCGATCTGATCCATGGTGACATGGGCACCTATGGTGCTGCTCGCAACTCCGTTGCCAAGCGCATCTCCACGGCCCTGCCCGTCACGATGCAGCTGACCTTTATCGGTCTTGCCATCGGCGCGGTCGTCTCGTTTTTGCTCGGCGTCATCGCGGCACTGTATCGCGATAAATGGCCGGACCAAGTGATCCGCGTCTTTTCCATCGCCGGCTTGGCAACCCCGTCGTTCTGGCTTGCCGTTCTGTTGATTCTGCTGTTCTCTTCCTACCTTAAGGTGCTCCCGGCATCCGGTGCTCTGCCTCACTTCACCACCAACCCGGCTGGCTATCTGGGACGTATGATCATGCCCGCTATCGCTCTGGCATTCCCGCTGACGGGCCAGATGACTCGTATCGTGCGTACCGCCATGGTTGAGGAGCTCGACAAGGACTACGTCCGCATGGCCCGTGGCGCCGGCGTTCCCGAGAAGGTCGTCGTCGGCATCAACGTTTTGCGCAACGCGCTGATCACCCCGGTCACCACCCTCGGTCTTAAGATCGGTTACCTTATGGGCGGCGCCGTCGTCATCGAGGTCATCTTCAACCTCCCCGGCATGGGTACTGCGATTCTGCAGGGCGTTCAGGGCAACGAGGCGAACCTGGTTCAGGGCGTCGTCATCGTCGTTGCTCTTGCCTTCATCATCATCAACATCGTGGTTGACATGCTCTACCTGCTCATCAACCCGCGCATCAGGACGGTGTAGATTATGGTAAAGATTCGAGAGAAGCAAACCGAGCAGCTCGAGAAGGCTGCCTCCAAGGGGCTCAAGCTCGGTGGCTGGAAGAAGATGACGCTGTCTTCTAAGATTGCCGCCGTCGTGCTGGTGTTGGTCGCCCTGACCGCGATTCTGGCGCCCCTTCTTGCCCCCTATAGCCCGGTCGAGATTTTCACTGCTCGCCAGGCTCCCGGCAATGGATTTATCTTCGGTACCGACGATAAGGGCCGCGACATCCTGTCGCGTATGCTTTACGGTGGCCGTTACTCGCTGATCATCGGCTTCGGTGCTACTGCCATGGCTCTGGTCTGCGGCTCGGTCGTGGGCGCCCTCGCGGCGGTTTCGCGCAAGTCCGTTTCCGAGGCGATCATGCGCATCCTGGACATCATCATGTCCATCCCGGGCATCGCCCTCGCTGCCGTCTTCGTCTCCATCCTGGGCAATTCCGTGCCGTCGATCATCTTCGCCATTGGCTTTATGTACACTCCGCAGATTGCCCGTATCGTGCGCGCCAACATCGTGTCCGAGTACGGCGAGGACTATGTCCGCGCGGTCATCGTTTCCGGCGCCAAGGCTCCGTGGATTTTGATCAAGCATGTTCTGCGTAACTGCATCGCCCCGATCATGGTCTTCACCGTTACCCTGGTCGCCGACGCCATCATCTTCGAGGCCTCGCTGACCTTTATCGGCGCTGGTATCCAGGAGCCCACCGCTACCTGGGGCAACATCCTCGCCGACGCCCGCGGTGGCGTGCTCGCTGGCCGTTGGTGGCAGGCGCTGTTCCCGGGTCTGGCTATCATGATCACCTGCCTGGCGCTCAACATCCTCTCCGAGGGCATTACCGACGCCATGGCCGCTGCTCCCTCCGCCGCCCTGGATCCGACCGATTCCTCCAAGCGCCGCGAGGCCGACCTGCTGGTCTCCGACCCTGTTCGCGCTTACAAGGAGCAGGCTCAGTCCCTGTCCGCCCGTCTTGGCGCCCTGCGCGATGTCGAGCTCAAGCGTAACGACCGCCATGTGCCCGATGAGTCCGTTGAGCCGATCCTTTCGGTCCGTGATTTCTGCATCCAGTTTGAGCACCACGGTGATATCAACGTCGTCGATCATGTCAACTTTGATGTCCGTCCTGGCCAGACCATGGGCCTGGTCGGTGAGTCCGGCTGCGGTAAGTCCATCACCACGCTGGCCATCATGGGCCTGACCGACGATGACGAGCATCTTTCCGGTGAGGTTCTCTGGGAGGGCCGCGACCTGCTCAAGATGAGCAAGAAGGAGTGGTTCGGCCTGCGCGGTACCGATATCGCCATGGTCTATCAGGACGCCCTGTCCTCGCTCAACCCCTCCATGCTCATTTCCGCTCAGATGAAGCAGCTCACCAAGCGCGGCGGCACCCGCAGCGCCGAGGAGCTCCTGGAGCTCGTGGGCCTCGACCCCAAGCGTACGCTCGAGAGCTATCCGCATGAGCTTTCCGGTGGTCAGCGTCAGCGCGTTCTGATCGCTATGGCCCTTACCCGCGACCCCAAGCTGGTCATCTGCGACGAGCCCACGACCGCTCTGGACGTTACCGTCCAGAAGCAGGTCATCAAGCTGCTTAACGACCTTCAGGCCAAGCTCGGCTTTGCCATGATCTTCGTTTCGCACGACCTGGCACTGGTCGCCGAGGTCGCTCATAACATCACGGTTATGTACGCCGGTCAGGTTATCGAGCAGGCGCCCACCAAGGAGCTGCTCACCAACCCGATCCACGAGTACACCCGCGGCCTTCTGGGTTCCGTCCTGTCCATCGAGAGCGGTTCGGGCCGCCTGCACCAGGTGCCCGGCGCCGTTCCGAGCCCGCGCGATTTCCCCAAGGGCGATCGCTTCGCACCCCGCTCGAGCCATCCGCGCATTGGCCTGGACACCCGTCCGGTCTTCAAGCGCGTGCCCGGCACCGAGCACTTCTATTCCGAGCTCCCCGATGAGGTGCTCAAGGCAAATGGTTTGACCCCTCACGCGGAGGTGATGTAGATGAGCGAGACCGCAGTCAACGGCGTCGAGCCGATCATCTTCCTTGATGACGTCCACGTCACCTTTAGGACCCGTACCGGCTCGATTCTGCACCCCAACCTGGTTCACGCCGTCCAGGGTGTAACGATTAAGCTCATGCCCGGACAGACCATCGGCATCGTCGGCGAGTCCGGTTGCGGAAAGTCCACCACCGCCAACGTCATGTGCGGCCTGCAGGCCCCCACGAGCGGCAAGGTCTACTTTAAGGGCAAGGACGTTACCAAACGTACCGCCGAGGACCGTCGCCACATGGGTCGCGTCATCTCGGTCGTGTTCCAGAACCCGGCCACGGCGCTCAATCCCCGCATGGTCGTTCGCGAGCAACTGCTCGACCCCATGCGCGTCCACAACCTGGGTACCGAGGCCGAGCAGGAGAAGCGCGTCAAGGAGCTCTTGGAGCTCACCGGTCTGCCCAGCTCCGCCGCCGAGGTTCTTCCCGGCCAGCTTTCGGGCGGCCAGCGCCAGCGCGTCGCAATTGCGCGCGCCCTGTCGCTGAACCCCGATGCCATCATCGCCGACGAGCCCACCTCGGCTCTGGACGTTTCGGTCCGCGCGCAGATTCTGAACCTGCTGACCGACCTTAAGAAGGAGCTCGGCCTGGCCATGGTGTTCATCAGCCATGACATCCAGACGGTCCGCTATATCTCTGACGACATCATCGTTATGAATGGCGGCAAGATCGTCGAGCAGGGCGAGGCCAAGCAGGTCTTCCAGCACCCTCAGGACCCCTACACCAAGATGCTGCTCGGCGCTGCGCCGTCGCTGCTGCATCCCAAGCTCGGCGAGTAGCCTCGCTTTCCCTCCCGTGCGCCCGGTTCCCTTGCCGGGCGCACCTCCGTTGCGATTTCGAAAGGTTGGGTTCACGAGCCATGCCAAGTGCTCAGGAGCTACAACAGCAATTTGGTGAATATCGAGGCGCTATGCCCCGTCCATCGGATTTCGATCTCTTTTGGAAGGACCGCATGGCCGAGGCCGACGCCGTCGAGCTCGACTATGCGATTGAGGCGGCTTCGGTTGCGGATTCCGCGACCTGTCGGTTTTTCGACCTCTGGTATACCGGCATGTGCGGTGCACGCCTGCATGCCAAGTATCTCCAGCCGGTTTCGGACGAGCCCGTGCCGCTGGTGCTACAGTTCCACGGCTATCCGGGTGCAAGCCGCAGCTGGTTCGAGCAGGCGTCGTTTGCGGGCATGGGCATGGCACTCATCGCTCTCGATTGTCCTGGCCAGGGTGGCCCCTCCGAGGATATTGGTGGATTTGAAGGCACGACGGTTGCTGGGCATATCGTCGCCGGTATCGACGGCGACCCGGCCAATCTTTACTATGTCCGCTTGCACCAGGATATCCGCATTCTGTGCCGTATTGTTCGCGAGCTCGAGGGCATCGATCTTTCCCGCGTATTTGTGAACGGCGCATCGCAGGGCGGCGGTTTGGGCATTGCGACCTGCGCGCTTAATAGTGAGCTTATCAATCGCGCTGCCATCCTCTATCCCTTCCTGTCGGATTTCCGCCTTGTTTGGGATCTGGATGCCGACGATATCGCTTATGAAGGCCTGCGTTATTGGTCGCGTTGGTTTGACGAGGACTCGACTCGTATTGAGGAGGCCTATGCCAAACTGGCGTACTTCGATTCCAAGAACTTTGCCCCCATGGTCAAATGCCCCGTGCTGTTTGGCACGGGCACAGCCGATATCGTCTGTCCGCCGGCGACGCAGTTTGCGGTCTACAACAATCTGGCCTGTGAGAAGCGACGCGAGTTCTTTGAGGGCTTTGGCCACGAGGAGATTCAGGACTTTGACGATCTGATCATTCCGTTTTTCTGCGAGGGAGGGGAGGCTCATGTCTAAGTGCGAGAGCAATATCGACGAGCTGATCGTCCCCGGGCTCGCGGAGATGCCTGGAACGGTTTCGTCAAGGCTCGCAGAATATCGGGACTGGCGCGGTGATGTCCAAGCAGATGTTTCTGATTTAGAGACATGCGCTTCGAATCTTGAGATTCAAGGCCTGGCCATTACGGCGATTGACTTTGTTAACCCCTGCGCCCGTTACTCGGAGGTCTCCTTTGAGCTCGGTGACGATGCGATTCACGCTCGTTTGATCGAGCCTGTCGGTCGTGCCCGAGTGTCTGAGCGCGTGCCGCTGTGCCTGATGTTTCACGACATCGATCGACCCGTGCGTGGATGGCATCACATGACGAGATTTGCCGCCATGGGGTATGCCGTTCTCGCGCTGGATGACGATGTTGCTGGTGCGGACGACCTGCAGTGGGGGATTGCTTCGCCCGCTTTTGTCAAGCGCGTCCGTTGGGGCTGCGCGTTGGCGAAGGTCGCGCGCAATCTTGATGGCATGGATCCCGATCGCATTTTTGCATGGGGCGAGGGTCTTGGCGGCGGTGTCGCGCTGGCGGTTTCTGCTCTGGACGAGCGCGGACTTGCCTGCACGGCGGTTGCCAATCCAATTCCCGGTGGCCTCGAGGCTCTGTCGTCTCGGGTGCGCGGATCGGTGCTCATGGGCACGTCGCTCATGGATACCGTGAGCGACCCCAAGGGTCAGTTTGCCGTATTCAACGGTCTTGAGTGTGACCGGAGGCATATCATCTATGCCAAATACGCTCATGAGCGTATTAACGCGTTCGAAAACGAAGTCGTCGACTTCTTTAACCAAACGTTCTATCCGTGTTCTTTGGCCTAGACGGCCTGGACACTGCCAACAAGAGTGAGCGGCATAGGGCCGCTCGCCAGACAGCTAAGGAGATTCTTGTGGCAACTCAGAAATTCACCGGCGTTATCCCTCCCGTCGTTGTTCCCGATACCGAAGACCACCAGCTCGACGTTGCCTCCTTTGAGCGCAGCATCAACCGCATGATCGATGCCGGCGTCGATGGTCTGTTCTTCTTGGGGTCTTCGGGCGAGGTCGTCTTCTCCACCGATGAGCGCCGTCGCCAGATTATCGCCGAGGCCGTTCGTATCGTCGACCACCGTGTGCCTGTTCTGGTCGGCATCATCGATACCGAGACCGAGCGCATGATTGAGCACGGCAAGGTCGCCCAGGAGCTGGGCGCCGATGCCCTCGTCGCCACTTGCCCGTTCTATGCCCTGCAGGGTATGACCGAGGTCGAGGAGCACTTCCGCATCCTGCACGAGGAGCTCGACCTGCCCATCTTTGCCTATGACATTCCCGTCTGCGTTCACACCAAGCTCCCCTGGAAGCTCCTTGCCAAGCTCGGCGCCGAGGGCGTCCTTGCTGGCGTCAAGGATTCCTCGGGTGATGACATCTCGTTCCGCTACCTCGTTCAGGAGAACGAGAAGAACGGCCATCCGATGAGCATCCTCACCGGTCACGAGGTTGTTGTCGACGGCGCCTATCTCGGCGGCGCTGACGGTTCCGTCCCGGGTCTCGCCAACGTTGAGCCCGAGGGCTACGTGCGTCAGTGGAAGGCCGCTCAGGCTGGTGACTGGGCTACCGTCAAGGCCGAGCAGGATCGTCTCAATGAGATCTCCCACATCTGGGATGTCACCTCGGGCGTCCAGGGCTATGCCGGTGGCGTCGGCGCCTTCAAGACCGCTATGAACCTCATGGGCATCTTCGACAGCCCGACCATGCCGCGCCCGGTGAAAGCCATGACCGGTGAGAACGTCGAGGCGATTAGGAAGGTCCTCCAGGACAACGGTCTCCTGTAAAGCTTCCCCGGGCACCCGATTTTGGGGCTCAAGCGGTCGAGCGTGACCCATTAGGTCAACGCCCGACCGCTTTCACCCCAACCTCGGGCACTCGGGAAACCTTTACCAAGCTGCGGCGATAACGCCGCTTTCATTTCCTGTAGTTGTTTTTTATCTCCTAAGGAGAACGACATGGAGAACAAGTACGTCTGCTCTGTCGATATCGGCGGAACTAAGATCGCGACCGCCATTATGGAGTACCCGGCTGACGGCAGCGTGCCCCATCCCGTTTTTGAGGCCGAGGTTCCTACCGAGGCCCAGGAGGGCGGCGAGGCCGTCTTTCAACGTATCGAGGCGTCCATCAAGGCCGCTCTTGAGGCGAATCCCGATGTCGAGGTCCTCGGTGTCGGTATCGGTGCCGCAGGCGTCGTCGATCCCAAGACGGGCGCTATCGCGTATGCCAACGAGATTATGCCCGGCTGGTCCGGCGTTCAGTTGGGGCCGCGTCTGCGCGAGGACCTTGGTCTTCCCGTTGCCGTTGTGGGCGACGTGCAGGCTCATGCTCTGGGCGAGGCCCACTGGGGCGTCGGCAAGGGCAAGTTCTCCGTCTTGTGCCTGGGCATCGGCACGGGCATCGGCGGCGCATATGTCGAGAACGGCCGCGTGATGCAGGGCTTCCATGGCGCTGCCGGTCATATGGGCCACATCGAGTGCTCGGCTGCCGCCGGCATTCCCTGCGCCTGTGGTCGTTCCGGTCATCTTGAGTCGGTTGCTTCGGGCACTTCCATTGGTCGTATGTACGATGAGCGCTTCGGTCGCGTCGACCCCAGCCGTCCTTCGGTCGGTCGCGACGTGAACGACCTGTGCCGTGCGGGCGACGCAAAGGCGACCGAGGTCATCCATGACGCCGGCTTTGCGCTGGGTGCCAGCTTGGGCTCGCTCGCTAACATTCTGGACCCTGAGGTCATCGTGCTTTCGGGCGGCGTGATTCACCAAGGTCCCGATTGGCGTTCGCAGACGTGGAAGGATTCGGTGCACGAGGGCTATGCCAGCCAGGCGCTCGATCCGCTTCAGGACACGCCGATCCTTATCGGTTCTCTGGAGGGTGATGCTCCGCTCATCGGTGCCGCCGAACACCTTCTTGCATCGTTGAAGTAAACATAACTACCAAGTGCGCCTTCTGAGGTGCCGCAGATTGACGTGAAAGAGGAGCGAAGCGTACTTCGGTACATGAGCGACGGTTTGAACGTCAAGGTGCGGTGTCTCAGAAGGCTGTTTTTAGAAAGGTTGAGTCGAACATGACCGTCGATCCTTTGATTCAATCCCTGAAGGGCAAGCTCGTCGTGAGCGTTCAGGCGTATATGGGCGAGCCGCTTCGTACGCCCGAGACCATGGCTCAAATGTCTCGCGCTTGCGAGCTCGGCGGCGCCGCCGCCATTCGCTGCCAGGGCCTTGCCGACATCGCCGCCATTAAGGGTCGCTGTGAGGTCCCCGTCATCGGCCTGTGGAAGGATGGGCACGAGGGCGTTTACATCACGCCGACGCTGCGCCACGCTCGCGCCTGCGTTGCTGCGGGTGCCGATATCGTGGCGATTGACGCCACCGATCGCCCACGTCCCGATGGCAAGTCGGTCGAGGATACCTTCCGCCCGCTGCACGAGGAGGGCGTGCTCCTGATGGCCGACTGTGCCACCATCGAGGATATTCGTCGTGCTGTCGACATGGGCTTCGACCTGGTGTCCACCACGCTTTCTCATGGTGTTGCCGCTATCGACTGCACCATGGCCGATGGCCCCGATCTGCCGCTTCTGCGTCAGGCGACCGAGGAATTCCCCGGTCTTCCCATCATCTGCGAGGGTCGCGTGCACACGCCCGAGGAGGCCCGCGCCGCGATTGATGCGGGCGCCTGGGCCGTTGTCGTCGGCACCGCCATCACGCACCCCACGAGTATTACAAGTTGGTTCAAGGCTGCGCTTGAGGCGTAAGACAGGCCTCGTATCCGCTTGGGGCGGTATACTCAATAAAGGCAATTGATCGCGCGGGATCCGCTGGCCGGGTCCCGCGCTTGTTTTAGGAGGCACACATGCAAAAGGGAGATGCCATGGATGCGGCGGAGCGCTCGGAGCGCATCCCCGATATCGTCATCATCACCGGAATGTCCGGATCGGGCCGAACGCAGGCCATGCATGTGTTCGAGGACATGGGCTATTTTTGCATCGACAACTTGCCTCCGCGTCTGATCGCCCAGCTTGCCGAACTCGTCGGCATCAATACGGGCGTGGGCAGGCATCTTGCCGTCACCTGCGACCTGCGCAGCCAGGGCTTGTTCGATGAGCTGCTCGATGCCGTTGCCGCGCTCGAGGAGCGCGAGATGAGCTGTGACATCGTGTTTCTCGAGGCCTCTGACGAGGTGCTGATCCGTCGTTATAGCGAAAACCGCCGCCGCCACCCCATTGCCAAGCCGGGGGAGACTACGGCCGATGCGATTCAGCGCGAGCGCCTGCAGCTGCAGGGCGTGCGCGATCGAGCCGATATGATCATCGACACGAGCCGCCTGCGCACCTCTGCCCTGCGCAACAAATTGCGCATGGCGTTCTCCGAGCTGTCCGACCAGCAGCTCATGGACGTTCACGTGTTCTCGTTTGGCTTTAAGCACGGCATGCCCGTCGAGGCGGACATTATGATCGACGTCCGCTTCCTGCCCAATCCGTTCTACGATCCCGAGATGCGCACCATGACCGGTCTCGATAAGAAAGTCTCCGACTTTGTTCTGGACCATCCCAAGACCCAGGAGTTCTGGAAGGCCTGGACGCAGCTGCTCGATACGGTCATGCCCGGCTATATCGCGGAGGGCAAGCCACAGCTTTCTATTGCCATCGGCTGCACGGGCGGTCAACACCGCAGCGTTGCCATCGCCGAGGCCACGGCACGTTATTTAGAAGGTGCCCAATATCATGTGAGCATTTCCCATCGCGACCTGTCGCGCGCCAACACGAAAGCATAGGCCTGCATGTCGTTTACCGCCGAGGTGCGTGACGAGCTCGCGCGCTGCGAACCCGAATGTGAATACTGCGATTTGTCGACGCTTGCCGCCCTGACGCGTGTGAGCGGTACACTTTCGCTGGCCGGCTCCGGGCGGTATCGTTTGACGGTCGCGACCGAGACGGGTGCCGTCGCGCGCACGATGATCACGCTGACGCATCGCATCCTTAAGCTCAAGACCGAATTCACCGTTCGTAAATCGGTCTTGCATAAGGTCCGTAACTATCTCATTACCCTGCCCGATCAACCCGACCTGGACAAGGCTCTGGTGCTGCTGGGCATCCTCGACCGCAGGGGAGGACTTGTCGCCGGCGTGCCCCGACATATCGTTGCCCGTCCCTGCTGCAGGCTTGCCTACATCCGCGGCGCGCTCATCGCCGGCGGTTTCGTGGCCGATCCCCGCGGCGACTTTCATTTGGAGATCGCGGTGCAGGGCGAGCAGTATGCCCGGGGACTTTGCGATCTATTGGAGCAGATTGGGGTCCATGCGCGCGTTAACGCGCGGCGCGGATCCTTTGCTGTCTACATTAAGAGCGCCGAGGAGATCGAGCAGCTCCTAAAGCTGATTGGCGCCAAGCGCAGCGTTGCCGAGATCGAGGAAGCGCGCGCGGTCAAATTGGTTAAGAACGACGTAAACCGTCGCGTGAATGCCGAACTGGCCAATCAGACCAGAAGTGCGGGTGCCGCCCAGCATCAGCTTGCGTTGATCGATGAGCTCGAACAGCGGGGTTTGCGCGACACGCTTCCGGACGCCTTGGCAGTCTTTTGCGACCTGCGCGAGCGCTATCCCGATCTGTCGCTGCGCGATCTGGGCGAGATGGCTGACCCTCCCTTGTCGAAGTCTGCCCTGTACCATCGCGTTTTGAGGCTTGAAAAGCTCATTGAAGCAAACAAGTAGTTTGAAGTATCGACTTATATACGGATTTAGCTGCTATTTTATTCTTTAAAACGTTTTAACGTAAATTTGATTTTCAATTTCGAGCATTCTCGTGAAATTCAAGTCAAAAAAAAGGTATATTAGGCGAGTGGTTAGTTTGTGGGCCTCAACGGCGGGCGCTGTAGCTCGCGGGGGCCTTACGAAAGGAGACACAATGGCAGTAAAGGTTGCTATTAACGGCTTCGGTCGCATCGGTCGTCTGGCTTTCCGTCAGATGTTCGGTCATGAGGGCTCCGAGATCGTCGCTATCAACGACCTCACCTCTCCCGATATGCTCGCTTACCTGCTGAAGTACGACTCCACGCAGGGCAACTACGCTCGCGATCACGAGGTCGTTGCTGGCGAGGATTCCATCACCGTTGACGGCAAGGAGATCAAGATCTACAAGGAGGCCGACGCCAACAACCTGCCTTGGGGCGACCTCGACGTCGACGTCGTTCTCGAGTGCACCGGCTTCTACACCAGCAAGGCTAAGGCTCAGGCCCACATCAACGCTGGCGCCAAGAAGGTCGTCATCTCCGCTCCGGCCGGCAGCGATCTGCCCACCATCGTGTACAACGTCAACCATGAGACGCTGACCGCTGAGGACAACATCATCTCCGCTGCTTCCTGCACCACCAACTGCCTTGCCCCGATGGCCAAGGGTCTCAACGACTTCGCTCCCATCGTGTCCGGCATCATGACCACCATCCACGCCTTCACCGGCGACCAGATGCCGCTCGACGGCCCGCAGCGCAAGGGCAACTTCCGTCGCTCCCGCGCCTGCTCCGAGAACATCGTCCCGAACACCACGGGCGCTGCCAAGGCCATCGGCCTGGTTCTCCCCGAGCTCAACGGTAAGCTCATCGGTGCCGCCCAGCGCGTCCCGACGCCGACCGGCTCGCTGACCAACCTCTACGCCGTCGTTGACAAGAAGGTCACCGTCGACGAGGTCAACGCTGCCATGAAGGCCTACGCCGAGACCATCCCCGATACCTTCGCCTACAACGAGGACCAGATCGTCTCCCGCGACATCGTCGGCGAGACCCACGGCTCCATCTTCGACGCCACGCAGACCATGTGCTCTGACCTCGGCAACGGCCAGACCCTCGTTCAGGTCACCTCTTGGTACGACAACGAGAACTCCTACACCTCTCAGATGGTCCGCACCATCAAGTACTTCGAGAAGTTCGTTGCTTAATTTAGCTTTTAGCGAATAGCTCGTTGAGCGTCTAAAGAAGGGCGCGGCCTTATAGGGCTTACACCCTAGGGTCGCGTCCTTTTTATAAGAAATCGTCTGCCGTAATGGAAGGCAGACACGTACGAAAGGTAGAAGCAAACATGGCCTTTACCAAGAAGACCGTCCGCGACATCGATGTCGACGGCAAGCGCGTTCTCGTCCGCGTTGACTTTAACGTGCCTATCAAGGATGGCGTCGTTGGCGACACCACCCGAATTAAGGCTGCCCTGCCCACCATCAACTACCTCGTTGAGCACAACGCTCGCGTCATCCTCATGAGCCACCTCGGCCGTCCTGAGGGCACTGGCTTCCAGCCCGAGCTTTCCCTCGAGCCTGTCGCCAAGAAGCTCGCTGAGCTCTCTGGCCTTGACGTTGCTTTTGTTGCCGACACGTATGGCGAGAAGGCCGCCGAGGCTGTCGCCGCCGTCGAGCCGGGCAAGGTCCTCGTTCTCGAGAACGTCCGTTTTGACAAGCGTGAGAAGAAGAACGATCCCGAGATCGCCAAGAAGCTCGCTTCCTATGGTGACGTCTTCGTTCTCGATGCCTTCGGCACCGCTCACCGCGCCCAGGGTTCCGTCGTGGGCCCCGCCGCTTACCTGCCTGCCGTCGCCGGCTTCCTGCTCGAGAAGGAGGTCGACACGCTGACCGGCATCTTCGCCGAGCCCGAGCGCCCCTTCGTCGCCATCGTCGGCGGATCCAAGGTTTCCTCCAAGATCGGCGTTCTCGATCACCTCATCGACTCCGCTGATACCCTGATCATCGGTGGCGGCATGGCCTACACCTTCTTCCTGGCTCAGGGCCTGTCCGTCGGTCAGTCCCTCAAGGAAGAGGACTGGGTCGAGCGCGCCGGCGAGATGCTCAAGAAGGCCGAGGAGAAGGGCGTCAAGATCCTGCTCCCCATCGACAACCGCGTTGCCGATCACTTTGGCGAGGACGCTGTCCCCGAGGTTGTCGCTTCCGACGCTATCCCCGACGACCGTGAGGGTATGGACATCGGCCCCAAGACCGAGGAGCTCTACGCCGAGGCTGTCAAGGGTGCCAAGACTGTGTTCTGGAATGGCCCCATGGGCGTCTTCGAGTTCGATAACTTCGCTCACGGCACCCAGGCTATCGCCGAGGCTGTCGCCGAGGCTGATTGCACCTCGATCATCGGTGGTGGCGACTCTGTCGCAGCCGTCAACAAGTTCAACCTGGCCGACAAGATGAGCTGGATCTCTACCGGTGGTGGCGCTTCCATGGAGCTCGTCGAGGGTAAGGCCCTGCCCGGAGTGGAGGCGCTTCTCGATGCCTAATCGCACCCTTCTTATCGCTGGTAACTGGAAGATGAACAACGACGTCGCCGAGGCCGCCAAGCTCGCCGACGAGCTGGCTCAGGCTCTGCCCGAGGTTCCGGCTGGCGTCGAGGTGCTCGTCTGCCCTCCGACCATCGACATCACCACGGTTCATGACCGTATTCAGGCTGCCCCCATCGCCCTCGGTGCACAGAACGTGTACTGGGAGGCCAAGGGTGCCTTCACCGGTGAGTCTTCTTGCGACATGCTCAAGTCCGCTGGCTGCACCTACTGCATCATCGGTCACTCCGAGCGTCGTGATTACTTCCACGAGACCGACGAGGATCAGAACAAGAAGGCCAAGGCCCTCGTTGCTGCCGGTCTTGTTCCTGTCTTCTGCTGCGGCGAGTCCCTTGAGGTCCGCGAGGCCGGCACCTATGTCGAGCACGTCGTGAACCAGGTCAAGGCTGGTCTCGAGGGTCTCGAGATCACTTGCCCCAAGCAGGTCGTCGTCGCCTACGAGCCCATCTGGGCCATCGGCACCGGCAAGACCGCTACCGCCGAGGACGCTCAGGAGGTCTGCGGCGCTATCCGTGAGACCCTCAAGGAGATGTTCGGTGAGGAGCTCGCCGACGGCATCCGTGTCCTGTACGGTGGCTCCGCTAAGCCCGGCAACATTGCCGAGCTCGTCGCCAAGCCCGACGTTGACGGCGCCCTCGTGGGCGGCGCTTCGCTCAAGGCTGCCGACTTCGCCTCTATGGTCGTCAAGGCAGGCGAGTAGGACATATGGCACAGCGTCATCTTCCTGCACTCCTGATCATCATGGATGGTTGCGGCCTGGCTCCGGCCGATGGCGAGAACGCCGTCGCCGCTGCCAAGACGCCCTTCCTCGATAGCCTGTACGAGAAGTACCCCCACACCACGCTCGGCGCTTCGGGCGAGGACGTGGGTCTTCCCGATGGCCAGATGGGCAACTCCGAGGTGGGTCACCTCAACATCGGTGCCGGTCGCATCGTGTTCCAGGAGCTTTCGCGCATCAACAATGCCATCAAGGACGGCTCCATCGCCAAGAACGAGGTCTTCGTCAAGGCTATGGACGACGTCAAGGCTGACGGCAAGACTCTCCACCTCATGGGCCTTATGAGCCCTGGCGGTGTTCATTCTCATATGAGCCACGTCGAGGCTCTGGTCAAGATGGCTGCCGAGCACGGTGTCAAGACCGTTCGCGTCCACGCCTTCATGGATGGTCGCGACGTTGACCCGCAGTCCGGTGCCGGTTACATGAGTGAGTTCTGCGCCTTCCTGGCTAAGATCTCCGAGGAGACCGGTTGCGACGCTCGCGTTGCCACCGTCTCGGGCCGTTATTGGGCCATGGACCGCGACAACCGTTGGGAGCGCATCCAGCGCGCCTACGACGTCATGGTCAACGCATCCGATGCCGATACCGACCCTGTTGCCGGTATCAAGGCCTACTACGAGAAGGATCCGCGCGGCGACGAGTTCGTCGAGCCCTTCGCTGCCCACAACGAGGGCATCCACGAGGGCGACGCGGCCATCTTCTTCAACTTCCGTCCCGACCGCGCTCGTCAGATGACTCGCGTGTTCACGGACAAGGAGTTCGACGGCTTTGAGCGCGAGCAGATCAAGCTTTCGCACTTTGTGACGATGACCGAGTACGACCCGACGTTTGACGTCGAGGTCGCCTTCCCCAAGACGTTCCCCGAGAACGTTCTGGCCGACGTTATCGCCGCCAATGGCCTGAAGCAGCTGCACACCGCCGAGACCGAGAAGTACGCCCACGTGACGTTCTTCCTCAACGGCGGCATCGAGGAGCCCAAGGAGGGCGAGGAGCGCGTGCTCGTCGCTTCTCCCAAGGTCGCTACCTACGACCTGCAACCTGAGATGAGCGCTCCCGAGGTTACCGAGAAGCTTGTCGCCGCCATCAACGAGGATCGCGCTGATTTCTACATCGTGAACTTCGCAAACTGCGACATGGTTGGTCACACCGGTGTCTTCGACGCTGCCGTTAAGGCCGTCGAGGCTGTTGACGATGCCCTGTCCAAGGTTGTCCCAGCGATTCTCGCTAAGGGCGGCTTTGCGCTGATTACCGCCGATCACGGCAACGCCGATCACATGTTTGACGTTGCTTCCGACGGTTCCAAGCATCCGTTCACGGCTCACACCACCAACCGCGTGCCGTTCATCATCGTTGATGAGAAGGCACAGCTCACCGGTATCGAGGACGGCCGCCTTTCCGATATCGCTCCGACCATGCTCACCATGGCTGGTATTGAGCCTTCCGCCGAGATGACGGGTCGCGTACTCGCCACCGAGGCCTAATAGAAAACAAATACCGTTTTCTAGTAAGGGGGTTGTCCACAACCGGACAACCCTCTTTTTTGCGCTATTTCTACCTCGTCACCAAATGGCTGATGGGGGAGTGCTGGGGGTTGTGGTACAGTACTGGAGTTTGAATTGTTCTATTAAGGAGCTTATCTATGGGTCCGTTTCAGATTCTTCTGTTTGTCGTTTGGGCTGTCTCTGCCGTGGCGCTGACGATTCTCGTCCTGATGCACTCTGGTAAGGGCACCGGCGTTTCGGATATGATCGCTAGCTCGCTGTATAACTCCAGCTCTGCCACGGGCGTCATGGAGCAGAACCTCGATCGCCTGACGGTAATTATGGCCGTCGTTTTTGCCGTGTGTGTCGTCCTGTGCATGTTCTTCTTCCCGCAGGGTATCGTCGGCTACTAAGCACGAGCCACATAAATACTTGAAAAGGGTTCCGCAAGTGCGGGACCCTTTTTGTTTACATATTTGTAACAGAGCCAAAATATCCCCACATACTTCGCCCAACTAAAGAAATTCTCGACCGTTGACCGGAATTAGCCCCAAATCGTGCATAAAATGCGCTACTGTATTGCGAAGCGTTGGTTCGTTGTGCATAACCAGCCATAGCAACGGGCGGCGTTTTGATGGTTCGGATCGGATTGTCTCGACATGTGTCCGACTGAACATTTCTTTGTCCTATCTCATAAGGAGGATGGCATGGCTGATTCTATGTTCCACCAGCCCGTTATGGGTCGTCGCGCCTTTGTCGGCGGTACCCTTGCTGCGAGCTCCATGGCTTTTCTTGCCGCATGCGGCAAGAAGGGCGGCGACGCTTCCGGTTCTGAGTCCGGTTCGAAGCTGAACTTCTACATCAACAACCCGGTCTGCATCGACCCCTACAATGTCCAGGAGGACCAGGGCACTCAGGTCGAGTACCAGCTCTTTGATGCTCTGACCTCTTACGACGCCGAGAAGGGCGAGATCGTTCCGCTGGCTTGCGAGTCCTTTGAGTCCAACGACGACGCCACCGAGTTTACCTTCAAGATCAAGAAGGCCAAGTTCCACAACGGTGACGACGTTACCTCCAAGTCCTTCAAGCTCGGTTGGGAGCGTCTGGTCAACACCAAGTCGGCTGTCGCTACCGAGTACGGCCCTTCCGAGGTCTCCTATCACCTCTCCATGGTCGAGGGCTATGACGATCTGCTTGCCGGTAACGCTACCGAGCTCAGCGGTGTTACCTGCCCCGACGATGAGACCCTCGTCGTCAAGCTGGCTTCCGCTTACGCCGACTTCCCCTTCGTCGCCTCTCACCCGGCTCTGGCCCCGGTTCCCGAGTGCGCCGAGTCTGATGTCAAGAGCTTCTACCTTGCCCCGGTCGGTAACGGCCCGTTCATGATGGACGGCAAGTGGGAGGATGGCCAGGAGATCAACGTCAAGAAGTTCGACGATTACTATGGCGACAAGGCCAAGATCGATGGCATCCACTTCCAGGTCATCAAGGACATGGAGACCGCTTACAAGGAGTTCCAGGCGGGTAACCTCGATGTCTGCGACGTTCCCGTCGCTCAGATTGATGCCGCCAAGAAGGATCGCGGCGTGTCCAAGGACGGCTACACCATGGGAGACGGCGAGCGCATGCTGCTCGGCGCCGAGCCTTCCACGTACTATCTGACCTGCAACACCACGGCCGAGCCGTTCAACAACGCCGACCTGCGTAGGGGTATCTCCCTGGCCATCAACCGTGAGGCCATCTGCAAGACCATCTTCAAGGGTACCCGTACCCCTGCCGACGGCATTGTTCCTCCGGGCATCGATGGCTACAAGGAGGGCGCATGGGAGTTCTGCGCCTACGATGTCGACAAGGCTAACGAGTACCTCGACAAGGTTGCTCCCGCTGGCGCTAACGGCGATCGTGGCATTAGCGTGACCCTTTCCTACAACCAGGACGGCGGTCACAAGGAGATCATGGAGTCCATCATCGGTGACCTCGCCAAGGTTGGCGTTACCGCTGTCTCCGATACCCCTGAGTGGTCTGCCCTGCTCGAGCAGTATCAGAACTTTAACTATCAGTTCGGTCGTCTGGGTTGGATTGCCGACTACCCGATCATGGACAACTTCCTGTATCCGCTGTTCCACTCCGACTCCCTCGGTGGCGACAACCGCTCCGGTTACAACAACCCCGAGTTCGACGCCAAGGTCGACGAGGCTCGTACTATTGTTGACGACGAGGAGCGCGTCGCTAAGATGCAGGAGGCCGACGCAATGGTCGCTGCCGACTGCCCGGTCATCCCGATTATGTTCTACACGCACACCATCGCCGGCTCCGATCGCATTAAGCACCTCTATGTCGATCCGCAGAAGCACGCCGATCTGGGTACCGCTGAGCTCGCCTAAGAGTTTGCAGCTTCCGTGAGGGTCAAGTATTTACGTAGACCTCATGGGAAACATACAGTTCTCCCTAACCTGGGGTAAACTGGCTGATGGTAATTTTGGGATGCCGGTCTGGCGATCGGCATCCCATTTAGGTTAATCCCTAGATAGGGGAGTGGTATGGGTAAGTACATCGTTAAACGTGTGCTTCAGTTCATCCCGGTGTTTTTGGGCGTTACGCTGATTCTGTTCGCCCTCCAGAATATCGTGCCGGGAGATCCGATCAAGCTGATCGGTGGAGACAAGGCTCTGTCCCCCGAGGTGGAGCTTCAGCTTCGCGTCCGCTATCACCTGGTCCAGACGGACGAGGACGGCAACGCGATCCTTGACGAGAACGGCGACCCCGTTCAAACGTCGCTCGTGGACCGTTACTTGTATTACATGAACGGCCTGCTTCATGGCGATCTGGGCAATTCGTATCAGCGCAAGCTGCCGGTTACGGAAATCTTTGCCCAGAAGTATCCGTATACGGTCAAACTTGCCGCGTGCGCCATCGTGCTCGAGGCAATTATGGGTATCGGTGCGGGTATCATTTCGGCGGTAAAGCGTTATTCCTTCTGGGATATTTTGGTAACGCTCACCACGTCGATCCTCGTTGCGGTCCCGGCCTTCTGGCTCGGTATGTTGCTGCAGCTGTTCTTTGGCGTCATCCTCAAGGACGCCACGGGCGGTGCAATCTCCATGCCGATCTCGGGTGCCGGCGGTTCCAGCTCTCAGTATCAGGATTGGATGCACTATGTGCTTCCGACCATTACGCTGGCTTCGGTTTCGACCGCTTATGCTGCGCGCATCATGCGCTCGCAGCTGCTTGACGTCATGAACCAGGATTACATCCGTACGGCAAAGGCCAAGGGTCTCTCCAATCGTGCGATCATCATCAAGCATGCGCTTAAGAATGCACTCATCCCCGTCGTTACCTATATTGGTGTCGACTTTGGCGGCATGCTTTCGGGCGCCATCCTGACCGAGACGGTCTTTAACTGGCCCGGTATCGGCTATGAAGTCTATCGCGCCATTAGCATGCGTGACTGGCCCATCGTTATGGGCGGCGTTACGCTCATCGTCGTCGTCGTCATGGTGATCAACCTGCTCGTCGACATCAGCTACGCATTCCTCGACCCGCGCATCCGCCTTGGCGGTCCGTCGGATAAGGCCTAAGGGAGGTACGTCTCATGAAGGAAACTGATTCTCAGTCTCAGGAGCAGGCTACCGCCACCAAGGTTGCATCTGCTCCCGCCAAGTCCCGCACGCTGTGGGGCGACGCTTTTAAGCGTCTTCGTAAGAACAAGCTCGCCGTTATCGGTGTCTGCTGGATCATCATCGTCGTTGTGGTTGCCCTGACCGCAGATCTGTGGGCTAAGCCCTGGCTCGGTTCGCCGACGGCTTCCGATTCGACCACCATGGCCGAGACATCGCTACTGGCTCCGTGTGCCGAGCACCCGTTTGGCACTGATGCCCTCGGTCGCGACATTCTCGTCCGCGTTATCTACGGTGCACGCGTTTCGCTTTCTGTCGGTATCATGGCCACCGCCATCTCCACATTGATCGGTCTGGTCATGGGCGCCCTGGCCGGTTTCTACGGCGGCATTTGGGATACGATTATCATGCGCTGTGCGGATATTTTCCTGGCGTTCCCGTACGTGCTGTTCGTCGTCGCCATGATCGCCGTTATCGGCCGTGGTCTTCAGAACGTCTTTATCGCCATCGGTATTCTCGGCTGGCCTTCGATTGCGCGCGTCTTCCGCTCTGCAATCTTGACGGTCAAGGAAAACGACTATGTTGACGCTGCGCGCGCGATGGGTGCATCTGATGCTCGCATCGTCGTACGTCACATCTTCCCGAACTCCGTCGCCTCCATCGTGGTCTACGCGACCATGAACATTGGTGGCGCCATTCTGACCGAGTCCGCTCTGTCCTTCCTCGGCATGGGCGTTATTCCGCCTACGCCTTCGTGGGGCTCCATGATTCAGGACGGTCAGCAGTATCTTCTGACTGCTCCCTGGATGATGATCATGCCCGGTCTGGCAATTCTTTCGACGGTGCTCGCCTTCACCCTGCTGGGTGACGGTCTGCGCGACGCCCTCGACGTCAAGATGAAGGACGCATAAGGATGAAGAAGAACAAGAACTATGTGGACCTGAAGGACCAGCCGGTTCCCGAGGGCCAGCATCTGCTCGAGGTCGATGACCTTAAGATGTATTTTCACACCGAGGATGGCATTGTTCGCGCTGTCGACGGTGTCTCCTACACGCTCGATCGCGGCGAGACCCTGGGCGTCGTCGGCGAGTCCGGCTCTGGTAAGTCCGTGACCGCCATGACCATCATGGGCCTCATCTCGATGCCTCCGGGAAAGATTGAGGGCGGCGACGTTCGCTATCGCGGTCGTTCTATCCTTGAGATGACCGAGGAAGAGATGCAGCACATTCGCGGAAACGATATCGCGATGATCTTCCAGGATCCTATGACCTCCTTGAACCCGGTCTATAAGATCGGCAAGCAGGTGGGCGAAGGCCTTCGTCTGCATCGCGGTTACTCCAAGCAGGAGGCGCTCAAGCGCGCCACCGAGCTTTTGGACCTCGTTGGCATTCCTGAGCCCGAGAAGCGCGTCAATGAATATCCGCACCAGTTCTCTGGCGGTATGCGTCAGCGCGTCATGATTGCCATGGCTCTTGCCTGCGATCCCGATATTCTGATTGCCGATGAGCCCACGACTGCCCTGGACGTTACCATCCAGGCTCAGATTATTGAGCTTATGCAGGAAATGCAGGAGAAGAACGGCAACGCCATCATCATGATTACCCATGACCTGGGTGTTGTCGCTGATATGGCCGACAAGATCATGGTTATGTACGCCGGCCGTCCCGTCGAGTTCGGTACTGCCGAGGAAATCTTCTACGAGAGCCGCCACCCCTACACCTGGGGCCTTATCCGCTCCATCCCGGAGCAGGCCATCGATGAGAAGAAGCCGCTTACGCCGATTCACGGCAATCCGCCTTCGCTCATGAACCTGCCCGAGGGCTGCGTGTTCTCGCCTCGTTGCCCTTATGCAACCGATAAGTGCCGCAAGCAGCGCCCCGAGCGTGTTGTCACCGAGTCCGGTCACTATTCTGCGTGCCACTATTCCGGTGACCCCGAGTTCCTCAAGAACGCTCCTGAGACGTCCCGTACGCGCAAGGATTCCAAGAAGGGAGGCGAGGCGTAATGGCAGATAGCAACGAGCGTACTCCGCTGCTGAAGGTCGAGCACCTCTCTAAGGAGTTCCCCGCTGAGTCCGGCATGTTCGCCAAGCGTTTTTCCAAGCGCGTCGTCTCTGCCGTAAACGACATCTCTTTTGAGATTTATCCTGGCGAGACCTTTGGTCTGGTTGGCGAGTCTGGTTGCGGTAAGTCCACGACGGGCCGCACCATCATGCGCCTCACCAAGCCGACGGCCGGCAAAGTGTTCTTCCAGGGCAAAGATGTTGCCGAGATGAGCAAGCATGAGATCAAGGACATGCGTCGCGAGATGCAGTTCATCTTCCAGGACCCCTATGCTTCGCTCAACCCTCGTATGACCATCGGCGAGATCGTCTCCGAGCCCATGACCATTCACGGCGTGGGCACCAAGGAGGAGCGCATTGAGCGTGTCCGTGAGCTTCTCGACGTCGTTGGACTGAACCCTGAGCACATCAATCGCTATCCGCATGAGTTCTCGGGCGGCCAGCGTCAGCGTGTCGGCATTGCCCGCGCATTTGCGCTGAAGCCCAAGCTGATTATCTGCGACGAGCCGGTTTCTGCTCTGGATGTTTCCATTCAGGCCCAGGTTCTAAACCTGCTCAAGGAACTGCAGGACAAGTTCGGTACCGCATATCTGTTTATCGCCCACGACCTGTCTGTCGTGCAGCATATCTCCGATCGCGTTGCCGTTATGTATCTGGGTAAGATGGTCGAGGTTTCGGACTGGAAGACGCTCTACAGCGAGCCCCACCATCCGTACACGCAGTCGCTGCTGTCTGCCGTGCCGGTTCCCGATCCTGATATCCAGAAGACCCGCAAGCGCATCATCCTCGCTGGCGATCCGCCGTCGCCGCTGGATCCGCCGACCGGCTGCCGTTTCCACACGCGTTGCCCGATCGCGCAGGGTATCTGCTCCGAGAAGCTCCCCGAGTTTAAGGAAGTTGCACCGGGTCACTGCTGCGCCTGTCACTTCGCGGAGCCGTTCCCGATCAAGGAATCGCACATCGACCTGTAGTCGGTTGTTTGTCCGGGCCCGTGCTGGACTTAGTTTTCAGAACGTCCTCGACCATGGAAACCCCCTTATCCTGCTCCTTCGGAGCTGCGGATAAGGGGGTTTCCTGGTCTGCGGAATGATCTGAAAACTAAGTCCAGCACGGGCCCTGTGTTACCACTGCAGGGGGGTGCGATTCCTTGATCGCTCACTTAATCTAATTTGAAATTGAGTGAGGCCGGAGCTTTAGCTCCGGCCTCCTTATATAAGGGCTCGGCAAAGCCGAGCCACTAAATTTTTTTCAGCCCCAGAACATGTTTGATAGCTGTGCTTGAAGTGCGTTAACGCAGGGCCGGAACGGGGGCAACTTCCCAACGCATTCCGCAGGGGGCGGTACATTTTGTAGAGCGAAGCGCGAATCAAAATGTACCGCATGCCCGAGGACGCGTTGGGAAGTTGCCCCCGTTCCGGCCCGGACATACGGATCTACCTGCGCATTTACAAATTCGTAAACTTTTTTCTAAAAAGTGCTTGCACAGTTCTCGAATCATAGGTTATTATCTTCCTCGTTGAACGCGCGGGTCCAACAAAACGAACTGCGAATCAACAACATAGCATGTCGGAGTGGCGGAATTGGCAGACGCGCTAGCTTGAGGTGCTAGTGACCGCTTTTTGGTCATGCGGGTTCAAGTCCCGCCTCCGACACCATCGCATTTGAGAAGCCTCTTCGGAGGCTTTTTTGTTACCGATAGACGGTGAGGTCCACGATGGAAACGCTTGAGCGCAACGAGTGGGCAGACGTTGCCCAACTGGTCGAGATCACGAGCGATGCTGTCATCATCTGTGAGCTCGACGGAACCATTCTGCATGTGAATAATCGTTTGCTCGACCTGATGTGCGAGGAGCGCGCTGACGTCATCAGCGGTGATGTCAAAGACGTTCTGTACTCGTCTGCCTTTGAGCGCGCGACCGAACATCGTCTGCCGTTTGAGACCGATGGCTCCGAGAGCGAGCTGATGCTCAAGCTGAGCGACGGGTCTTTTATTCCCGTCTTGGTTCGCGCGGGTTCCGTTACGCCTCCGCGTATCTTTGGACGTCGTGCACCGCGTGTCCTGGTGGCGCTTCACAGCATCGAAGAGCAGTATTCCCACGATCGTCAGCTCAAACGTGCGCTATCGGAGCTTAGGGTGGCGAATAAACGCCTTTCGGGTACCCTTTCGGTCATTATGAGTACCGTGGGCTCCGATGAGCTCCCCAGCTTGCTCGATACCGTTTTGAATCAGCTCGTTGGAACGCTCGATGCCTCCGGTGCGGCTATCTATTTTTCCGAGAGCGGCGGCTTTAAGCTCCGCGGTGTTTCTAGGGAGCTTGAGGATAGCTATCTGCCCGAGTTTATGCCGTACGGCGCGGGCATTCCGACCTACGTGCTTCGCGAGTCGCGTGCCTGTCGCCTGTCGATTCAGCAGGACCTTGAGGGCGACCGGGTTGCTTCGGGTATGTTCATGGATTTGGACAATCGTTCCAAGCACTTGCTGCGCGTGCAGGATATGCCCCCGTATCGCAGCGAGATCTGTCTTCCCGTGTTTTACGGCACGCAGGTCCTTGGCGTGTTGGAAGTTGGCTGGAAACGCCCCCAGGCGCCACTTGCCTATGATGTGAACGTGCTCGAGGTCATCTGTGATTACCTGTCTATTCAGCTGGTCGGCATGGCGTCGAGCTTACGTTCGCGCCGCACGGCGGAGCTCGGCCGCTCGCTCAATTTGCTGCGCGACGAACTGTTTACCTATCTCGATGATCCCGTTGCCGCCTCGCGAGCGGTGTCGACGGAAATCTGCACGGTGCTCAATTGTCATTTCTGCCCCGTGGAGTATGATGCGGGCCTCGAAACCTATGTCATCGATTTTGAGGGCGGCAGTCGTGTGGCGCTGCCGGACGATCCGGAGTCATTCTTCTTTTCTGTCACGGCGCCAGCAGCGCGCCTGGGGGCAGCCCCCGACGGGTTTGAGACATCGGTGTTGGGCGGGACGAGCGCTGACGACCTTAAGCACGTGCGCCTTACGCGTGTGGACGAATCCACGTCTATGGGTGCATGGTTGAGGGCCCATGGCCTACCGTGTCAGGGGCTTTATGTCGACTCCGGCATCGAAGCGGGGCGCTACCACTCGGAAGCGGATGGCAAACGAAGCAACGATGCGATCGTTCCCGCTGATATCGCCAAGGGGCCGACGAGGCGCGCTTTGCTGCTCCGCGATGGCAGCCAAGAACCAATTGACGACCTTGAATACGACTACCTGGTGCATCTGGCGCATGACTTTGAGCTGATCTATGAGGGCGAATCTCAAAAGCGCGAAGAGCGTCATATCGCTCAGACGCTTCAGATTGGCATGAGAAATTCGCTTGGTGACGTTCCGGGCATTGCAACCGATTCGGTATATCTATCGGCAACGAATTCTGCGTTGGTCGGCGGTGACTTCTATACGCTTGTCCGACTTCCCGACGATTGCGCCGTTATGATTTTGGGCGATGTATCCGGCAAGGGAATCGAGGCGGCGTCGATGTCGGCGCTCGTCAAGACGGCGCTGACGGCCTATGCCTGGGAGGGTGCGGGGCCTGCCCGTATGGCACGCTCGCTCAATAGCATGCTCATGGGCTTTTCGAGGGTCGAGACGTTTGTGACGGCGTTTATCGCCAAGATTGATCTTAAAGCGGGTCGCGCAACCTATTGCTCTGCGGGGCATCCTCCCACTATGGTCATTAGGCCGTCGTCGACGCCGCTTGGTGGCGGTGAAGCCCGAGGCGGAGAAGTGGAGCTCCTTGGGTGCCAATCGGGCGTGATCGGTGCCTTTGAGAGCATGGTGTACGAGACGGGCGTGTTTACGTTCGCTCCTGGTGACATGCTATTCATGTATACCGACGGAACAATCGAAGCACGTGATCGCTCGGGTGCTTTCTTTGGCGAGCAGCGCCTTCGTGACCTTCTGCTCTCTGTCTCGGGTGAGGGCGTATCGGGAATCTGCGGTAAGGTCTTGGGAGAGCTTGACCGCTTTACCGAGTCGGCGCTGGACGATGACATCGCGCTGGTTTCCCTTGAGTTTTTACGGGGTCGATCGTAGACCGCGATGCTTGACGGGCAAAATCTGCGCGGTTGCAGATACGTATGCATCGAGCGAGCTCTTTTGGGGAACCATGGTCGTATGAATGAGTGGAATGACATAGCGGTTCTGACGCCACCGGGTGATGTCGACATCGCCTCGGTGTCCGTGCTGCGCCGACGGTTGGATAATTTGATCGACCGGGGCGTGCGTCGCGTTGTCATCAATTGCCAAGCTGTGGGCTTTATCGACTCGACGGGTTTGGCGTTTTTGCTTACACGTGCCAGAGAGCTCATGAGGCGAGAGGGCCTGCTTTCGCTCGTTAACGCCTCCGATGAGGTCATTCGCTTTTTGGAGATTGCCCGACTTGTCGACATCCTTCATGTTGCGGGTCCGGCGCGTGAGTCGATTCCCGCTATTCCGGTGGGAGAGTTGCCACGATGGAGCAAGAGCGTCGAGGTCCGACAGGGTATCGAGAATCTTCCATACTATCGACATCGCATCGCCGAACTCCTTGAATCGCTTCCGTTGCGCCGCGACGAGCGCTACGATGTCGCGTTGGCGTCGGGGGAGGCGCTGGGTAATGCCTATGACCATGCGGGCGGTATCGGGTGCGTCCTGACGGTTCAGGCCTATGGCGATCGCGTCGTGGTTGAGGTGCTTGATCGGGGTGCCGGCTATTCTATCGATGGAGCGAGCGAACCGGTCGCATCTGAGGAACGCGGCCGTGGTATCAAGCTTATGCGTATGCTCGTCGATAACGTGGAGGTTGCTCGTCGCACAGACGGCACCGGCACGCGCGTGCAGATGGTGAAGCTATTTAGCGGAGCACTGGAATCGCGTGCCTAGCCAATCGCTTTAGCGCGTTTAGCCACCAAGAACACGCGGCCGGCAACTTTTTTGAAAAAAGTACTTGCGTCTTTTGGATAACTCGCGTAAATTAATAATCCGCAAGCGGACATGGCTCAGTTGGTAGAGCACAACCTTGCCAAGGTTGGGGTCGCGGGTTCGAGCCCCGTTGTCCGCTCCATTGCATTTCTGGACCGTTTAGGCGGTCCTTTTTCGGCGAAGTGGCCAAGTGGTAAGGCAGAGGCCTGCAAAGCCTTTACCCCCGGTTCGAATCCGGGCTTCGCCTCCAGGCAACATCCGGGCGCTCCGGCGCCCGTTTTGTTTTACATATGCGGACATGGCTCAGTTGGTAGAGCACAACCTTGCCAAGGTTGGGGTCGCGGGTTCGAGCCCCGTTGTCCGCTCCAAGCACAACAGCCCGACTACTACGGTAGCCGGGCTTTTTCGTATCCATCGCCTGGGCTCGAACCCGAGAGGGAGCGAGCGTTTTGGGACGTGGCTGTTGCGTTGTTTGCCGCGGATGTCAGCTTTGGGCGTATCATCGTGGGCATCTCGCAAAACCTCGTTGCAAGGGAGACACACCCCATGGCCACAGAAAAGTCCTCTTCGCGCTCATGGATGTCCGATGCCGCGATCTATCAGATCTATCCGCGTTCGTTTAAGGATTCGACTGGTTCGGGTCTGGGCGATATCGCGGGCATTACCCAGCAGATGGACTATCTTGAGCGGCTGGGTATCGAGGCCATCTGGCTGAGCCCGTTTTACCCATCGCCTCTTGTCGATGGCGGCTATGATGTGGCGGACTACTGCGATGTCGACCCACGTCTCGGCTCACTTGACGACTTCGATGACATGATCGCTGCGGCTCACGCGCGCGGCATCAAGGTCATCGTCGACATCGTGCCCAACCATTCATCCAACCAGCACCCCTGGTTCGAAGCCGCTCTTGCCGCCGGCCCCGGATCGCCCGAGCGCGCCCGTTATATCTTCCGCGATGGTCGCGGCGAGCATGGCGAGCTGCCTCCCACCAATTGGAATGCCAACTTTGGCGGCCCCGCATGGACGCGTGTTGCGGACGGTCAGTGGTATCTGCACATGTTTACGCCCGAGCAGCCGGACTTTGACTGGTCATGCCCTGAGGTTCACGCGCTCTTTTGCGACGTCCTGGCGTTTTGGAGCGATCGAGGCGTCGACGGTTTTCGCATTGATGTGGCGCAGGGTCTCGCCAAGGATCTCGACCGCGATGACCTCGACCGGTGGCATCTCGCCGAGGGCGATGACATGGTTGACGACGGCACCCATCCGCTGTGGGACCGCAATGAGGTCCACGAGATCTATCGCGAGTGGCGCCGCGTGTTCGACCGCTATAATCCGCCGCGCAGTGCCGTTGCCGAGGCGTGGGTGTTGCCCGAGCGCCAGTATCTCTACGCGCGTCCCAGCGAGCTTGGCCAGACATTCAACTTTGAGTTTGCCAAGGCCACTTGGACCTATGATGACATGCGCACTGCAATCGAGAAGGGCTTGAAGGCAGCCGTCGAATCCGATTCCGCCTCGACCTGGGTACTCTCCAACCACGACGTGCCGCGCGTGGCGACACGTTATGCCCTGCCGCAAATCAAGGCGACGCGCTACCATCAGATTGCGCTCGACTGGCTCTTACGTGACGGGTCGTCTTATGACGAGGACCGTGAACTCGGCGAGCGCCGCGCGCGGGCAGCCCTTTTGCTTGAGCTGGCGCTTCCGGGCTCGGTATACGTGTACCAGGGTGAGGAGCTCGGCCTTTTTGAGGTGGCTGACATCCCGTGGGCTGCACTCGAAGATCCTACTGCGACCAATACGCACGGACCGAAGAGCGAGAAGGGGCGCGACGGCTGTCGCGTGCCCCTGCCGTGGGTGGCGGCGGACGATCCCGCGCAAGGCGGATCGTTTGGGTTTTCACCGGCGGACGCCGATGCGGCGCCCCATCTGCCGCAGCCTGCATGGTTTTCCGATTACGCTGCCGATAGGGAAGAAGCGGACCCGACATCGATGCTTGCGCTCTATCGTGACGCCCTCTGGCTGCGGCGCAAGCTGCGCGGGTGCGCCAACGATCTTGCGTGGCTCGATCTTGACGGGCGCACCGGTCTTGCGGATGGCGCCGACGGCGCCGAGGGCGGCGTCATCGCCTATCGCCGCGACAACGGCTGGGCGTGTGTGACGAACTTCGGCGCAGCACCCGTGGAGCTGCCGGCGGGCAGGGTCCTGCTCACCTCATCACCGCTTGCAGACGGCAGGCTCGCGCAGGACAGCTCTGCCTGGATCATGCTCGGTGAGGTGTAGGGGGCCTCTTGCGGCGAGTTTGCGTTTGCCTACACCTTCCGTGGTGGCTGATGTCTTCGCGAGGTTCGCGAGGGCGTCGCAAAACTTTTCAAAAAAGTTCTTGCATAGGATGCGGGTATCACGTAAGATTAATCCTCGTAAGCGGACATGGCTCAGTTGGTAGAGCACAACCTTGCCAAGGTTGGGGTCGCGGGTTCGAGCCCCGTTGTCCGCTCCATTTGGGCGTTTAGCTCAGGGGGAGAGCGCTTCCCTGACACGGAAGAGGTCAGAAGTTCAAATCTTCTAACGCCCACCAAATGTTCGCAGCCCAGAGGCTATGTCTCTGGGCTGTTTTTTTGCCACCAAGCACGCCGCCAAATATTGATCCAAGGTCTGTACGCGATGGTCTTCGCATCCCGTAGGGGTGTCGGCAGATTGCATGTGTCCTGGCCCATCGTGACCGCAACATGTTGGTCAAGCATAATCTTTTGGATTCTTTTGGCGTGAACGGCTTGGTTTTGGTAGGATTTGTCAGCGGCTTGACTAAGGGGGTTTTATAACTGCCATGCAGGTAACCGTGCTGGTAACGTTTTACCGACTTGCCAAGAGCCCCTCATAATTAATGCGTCTGCAAATTGACCAATTGCTTTGACCTGCTGAAACACTATATGTTGTGTTTGACCTAAAAAAAGAATACAGGATATAGATGCCTCTTTGTCGTATGATAGATGGCGGACAGAGAGCGAGAACCTTATTCGCCCCATTTGGATGGATCTTTTAGCCCCTGGATTGGTTGCGAGGATTGTCCGCATGAGGGCCTATGGTTATCGAGAACACAGATTGCGCAACGGCGCCGCAAGACAGGGCCAAACCCTGCCGGGCATCGTTTGGCCCTGAAGCGCAATGAGGCTACGATGCGAAAGAGGCAAGAGGATGAAGATCATCAAGCGCAGCGGCACCGAGGTTACTTTTGACATCGATAAGATCGTCAATGCGATCCGCGCCGCAAACTTGGAGGTCGAGGAAGGCTCTCGCCTTACCGACCGCCAGGTGATCTATGCGGCACAAAACGTCGCCGAGGCATGTGAGAAGGCCGGTCACACCGTATCGGTCGAGGAGATCCAAGATCTGGTCGAGGACGAGATCATGCGTCTCGACTGCTACGAGGTCGCTCGCCACTACATCATCTATCGCTATGTTCAGAGCCTGAAGCGCCAGAAGAACACGACCGACGACAAGATCCTGTCGCTGATTGAGTGCAATAACGAAGAGGTCAAGCAGGAGAACTCCAACAAGAACCCGACCGTCAACTCCGTTCAGCGCGACTACATGGCCGGCGAGATTTCCAAGGACCTGACGCAGCGCGTGCTGCTGCCCCAGGAGATCGTGGATGCCCACAACGAGGGCCTGATTCACTTCCACGATTCGGACTACTTCGCCCAGCACATGCATAACTGTGACCTGGTGAACCTGGAGGATATGCTCCAGAACGGCACCGTTATCTCGGGCACGCTGATCGAGAAGCCGCACAGCTTCTCGACTGCTTGCAATATCGCGACGCAGATTATCGCCCAGGTCGCCTCTTCCCAGTACGGCGGTCAGTCGATTTCGCTGACCCACCTGGCTCCGTTTGTCGAGGTGAGCCGCCAGAAGATTCGTGTCGAGGTTGCCCGCGAGCTCGAGGAGCTTGGCGTCTCTGCGTCTGCCGAGAAGGTCCGTGAGGTCGTTGAGGACCGTCTGCGTGACGAGATTCGTCGCGGCGTCCAGACGATTCAGTATCAGGTCGTGACGCTTATGACCACGAATGGCCAGGCGCCGTTCGTGACGGTCTTTATGTATCTCAACGAGGCCCGTACGCCTCAGGAGAAGCACGACCTTGCCATGATCGTGGAGGAGACGCTTCGCCAGCGCTACGAGGGCGTTAAGAACGAGGCTGGCGTGTGGATTACCCCGGCATTCCCCAAGCTTATCTACGTGCTCGAGGACGATAACGTTCACGAGAATTCCCCGTACTTCTACCTGACCCAGCTGGCTGCCAAGTGCACCGCCAAGCGCATGGTGCCCGACTACATCTCTGAGAAGAAGATGCGTGAGCTCAAGCTGTCTAAGGGTGAGACCGCCGGCAATGGCGATTGCTACACCTGCATGGGTTGCCGCAGCTTCCTGACGCCCGACCGTTCGGGCAACGGCTTTAACAATGTTGCCAACGCGCTGAACTATGACCCGACCAAACCTAAGTACTATGGCCGCTTTAACCAGGGTGTTGTGACCATCAACCTGCCCGATGTCGCACTGAGCTCGCATCAGGACATGGACAAGTTCTGGAAGATCTTCGACGAGCGCCTTGAGCTGTGCCATCGTGCCCTGCTGTGCCGTCATGAGCGCCTGATGGGCACGCTTTCGGATGCCGCACCGATTCTGTGGCAGTACGGCGCCCTGGCGCGCCTTAAGAAGGGCGAGACGATCGACAAACTGCTCGTGGGCGGCTATTCCACCATCAGCCTGGGGTATGCCGGTCTGTATGAGTGCGTCAAGTACATGACGGGCCACAGCCACACCGAGAAGGAAGGCACGCCGTTTGCCATGGCCGTCATGCAGCACATGAACGACAAATGCGCCGAGTGGAAGGCCGAAAGCGATATCGACTTCTCACTGTACGGCACCCCGCTTGAGTCGACGACCTACAAGTTCGCCAAGTGCCTGCAGCGCCGTTTTGGCATTATTCCGGGTGTGACGGACAAGGGCTACATTACCAACAGCTACCACGTCCATGTGTCCGAGGAGATTGATGCTTTCGATAAGCTCAAGTTTGAGGGCATGTTCCAGCAGCTTTCGCCGGGCGGTGCCATCTCCTACGTCGAGGTTCCCAACATGCAGGACAACCTTAAGGCTGTCATTCGCGTGATGCAGTACATCTACGACAACATCATGTATGCCGAGCTCAACACCAAGAGCGATTACTGCCAGGTGTGCGGCTACGATGGCGAGATCAAGATTGTCGAGGATGACGGCAAGCTGGTGTGGGAGTGCCCCAACTGCGGCAACCGCGATCAGGAGAAGATGAATGTCGCCCGTCGTACGTGCGGCTACATCGGTACTCAATTCTGGAACCAGGGTCGAACCGAGGAGATCCGCGACCGCGTGCTGCATCTCTAATACCGCTCCGGGGCTGAACCGAGAGGGCCGCTTGGGCATTTGCTCGCTATTTCGGACAGTCCTGCGCAAGACGAAGGCCACATTAAGTGGCCTTCTTTGCGTGCGGAACTCATATCGAGCAAAAGCCCAAGCGGCCCTCTCGGTTCAGCCAAGTTGATGTAGCTGAGATGCAGCACGCGGTCTGCTCACCCCTCGAAGTTCTTAGCGGAAATGAGTTGACTTGCAACAACGGTTTGCTTGCGGAGTCGGTTGAGCTGCAACATAGTTTTTATTAGACCTCGAACCCTATACTCGATGTTCGCTTCGTTCATTGAGTTACCTTTTGCATGAGGCCGGGACATATCGTCCCGCCCGCAGTTTCGCAGGCCGCAGGCCGAGAATGTTTGAGGACGGGATGATATGCCCCGGCCTCCCGGGAGAGTTACCTATGAACTACGCGAACATTAAGTATTTCGACATTGCTGATGGGGAAGGTGTTCGTACTTCTCTGTTTGTGAGCGGGTGCCGTCGCGGGTGCAAAAATTGCTTTAACTCCGTCGCGTGGGACTTTGCCGCGGGTGAACCGTTCGACCGTGCCGTCGAGGACAAGATTATCGAGAGTCTCGACCATCCCTTTATTGATGGCCTGACGATTCTGGGTGGCGAGCCCATGGAACCCGAGAATCAGGCGGGTCTCGTTGACTTTATCGAACGCGTGCGTGCGGCCTATCCTGTGGAGTCGGGGAAGACCATTTGGTGCTTTACTGGCGACGTGCTCGAGGAGCTTATGCCGGGCGGCCGTCATCATACCGAAGTGACGGACCGTATCCTTGCCTGCCTCGATATGTTGGTGGACGGCCCGTTCGTTCAAGACCTGCACGATATCTCCTTGCGTTTTAGGGGTTCGAGTAATCAGCGGGTGATCGACATGAACACCACGCGCGCTCGTGCCGCGCGTGAGGGCGTTGCGCTGTGCGATGCTGTGGAGCTTTGGCGAGACGATCCGGTCTATTCGACCCATACTATGTAGCTTGTGGCCGATGCCGGAGGGCGTGGTACCATAGCGCGAACGCAAAATCGGAAGAGTGAGGCCCAGATGGTCGATCAGGAAAAAGTTGAGACCGCCATAAAGCTGTTGCTTGAGGGCATAGGCGAGGACCCAACTCGTGAGGGCCTGCTGGAGACGCCGGCACGCGTCGCCCGTATGTATGGCGAGATTGCCGGCGGCATGGACCAGAGCGCTGAGGAGCACCTGTCCAAAACTTTTGCCGTCGCTTCGAACGATTTAGTTATCGAGCGCGACATTACGTTTTACTCGCTGTGCGAGCACCATCTACTGCCGTTTTATGGTAAGGCTGCGATCGGCTATATCCCTAACGGTCGCGTGGCGGGTCTGTCTAAGCTTGCTCGCACGGTTGAGGTCTATGCCCGTCGACTGCAGCTGCAGGAGCAGCTGTGTGCACAGGTTGCCGATGCCCTCATGGATTATCTTGCTCCCCAAGGAGCGATCGTGCTGATGGAAGCCGAGCATATGTGCATGACCATGCGCGGCGTGCAAAAGCCCGGTACCAAGACCGTGACGCTTGCTCGTCGCGGCGTCTTTGAGACTGATCCGTTGCTCGAGGAGCGATTCTTTAGGATGATGGGCCGCTAACCATGAGGGTCGTCAACGACTTTGCATCGAAGACCGATGAGGGGACGCCGCGTCGCGGCTTTATGGCTTCGGGCCTGACTCCCTTTGGTGCCATGCCTCGCATTGATTTCATCTGTGCCAACGGGCTGTTCCGGCGGCACCTGGGCAACATTGCACAGTTGGAATCGGGGCGCATCTTTTGCCGCCACGGTATCGACCATCTGCTGGATGTCGCCCGTATTATGTGGATCAAGAATCTCGAGGAAGAGCTCGGATTTGACCGCGAGGTCATCTACGCCACGGCACTTCTTCACGATATCGGCAAAGATGAACAGTATGAATCGGGTATATCCCATGATGTTGCAAGCGAACGCGTCGCTGATGCGATTCTTGGCGGCATGCCCGAAGACGTGGCGTTTGAGCCGGCAGATGCCGCAGCCATTAAGACAGCCATTCTGGGCCATCGAAAGCTGCGCGTGAACAGCCAGCCGCTCGAGCGTCTGCTTTATGCAGCCGACAAAGCGTCGCGCGCCTGTTTTGCATGCCCTGCGCGCAATGCTTGCAACTGGAGCGATGATAAAAAGAACCTGTCGATTCGCGTGTAGTCGGTATGCGCGGTCGGGGTTCTGAACGAAGGAGACGATCGCGATGACTAACAAAAAGCTGCCCGAGAATGCAACCAAGACCGAGGGTGCCGAGCTCGCCCGTCGTGGCAGGGGCGAGATTTCTACTGCTACGGCGGTGCCCCATGTGAGCTATGACGATCTGCGCCATGCCGACCGCATTACTATCGACGGTCTCGAGGTCTTTGCCAACCACGGCGTGTATCCCGAGGAGAACGCCCTGGGGCAGAAGTTTGTCGTGTCCTTGGTGCTCTATGCCGACCTGCGCGCGGCAGGGGAGCACGACAATCTGGATGCCTCGATTGATTACGGCTCGGTGTGCCACGATGTCGACGGCTATCTGCGCGAGCATACGTTTAAGCTCATCGAGGCTGCAGCCGAGGGTGTGGCCTCGATGCTGCTGCGTCGTTACCCCTTGCTGCTTGGCGTACGTGTTAAGCTCGATAAGCCTTGGGCGCCCGTCGGTCTTCCCCTGGCAAGCTGCGGTGTCGAGATCGAGCGCGTGCGCTAGCCGACGCTAGAGCTCGTTGGCGGGCGGTTTTTTGAGCCGCTGCGATAGGGCTCTATTGTTGGGGCAGTACGTGTCGAGCAGGGCGTGGAACCGTCGATTGTGGCTTGGCTCGAGCAAGTGGACGAGCTCGTGGGCGACAACCATGTCGAGGCATTCGACGGGGTAGGCGGCAAGTTCTCGTGCGATGCGAATGGCGCCGGTTTTGGGCGTGCACGAGCCCCAGCGCGTTTTCATGCTGCGTACGGAAACGCGGGAAACGGCGACACCCATTGCGATTTCGTATGCGTGCACAATATCGCGTAGCGCCGATGTGACCTCGGACGTATAGAGCTGGTCGATATGGACTTGGAGCTCGTCGGACGTTAGGCCGTCGAGGATTGCGCGCCGCTTGGCCTGTGGGCCTTCGTTCGATTCGTCGGTACCCATAAAACTTGCGAAGGTGGCCTGTTTGGGTCGCGGTGCGGGTGATACAAAGTTGTGATCGAGTGCGTCCTGTACCGTGATGGGCTTGCCCCAAAGCGCAATGATGGATGAGGGGCTGAGCGGCTCCTGTGCCGTCGTCTGACGTTGCTCGCGCTGGGCAAGTCGGCTGATAATCCAGGCGCTGTTGCGCTTCACAAACGCTTCGATACGCTCGCGGCTGGCGCCGAGCGGTGCGCTGGCGTGGACCTCACCGCTCGATGTGACGCGTAGGTTGAAGTTCTTGACGCGCTTTTTGGTAACGACGACGGGGATGGGCATCCCATCCGGTCGGGATACGGAAATCGTAAACTGCTGCGTCAAAAGCGGTCCTTCAGATTGGGGACGGGCCGGCATTTCGACCGTTCGGTATGCCGGCCCGCTCAAGGGATGTGAAATTAATAACGCTCGAAGAAGGCAAGGGCGTTATCGCTGCAGAGCTTCTGCATCACGGTCTTGCCAAAGTGCTTGGAGAGCATGTTCTGGAATTCGGGCATCTTGCTGGCATCGGAGAGGAAAGCGGGCACCTTGGCGCCGTCCCAGTCGCCGCCGAGTGCGATGACATCTTCGCCGCCCAGGTCGAGCCAGTGTTCGATATGGGCTGCCAGCTGGTCGAAGGTGACATCTGCGGCGGTCTCGTCGGTTGCGTCGTTGGAGAGGAACTCGCTGCAGTAGTTGAGGCCGACGATGCCGCCCATGTCGCGAATGGTACGGAACTGGTCGTCGGTGAGGTTGCGCTTGACGCCGCAAACCGCGCGGGAGTTGGAGTGGCTGGCGACGAAGGGGCGCGTGGCGTGGGCGACAACCTCGTCAAAGCACTCGTCGTTGAGGTGGGAGACGTCGAGTACCATGCCGACGTGTTCCATCTGCGTAAGCGCCTCGATGCCGGCGGCGGTGAGGCCGGCGTGGGTGTCGTGGCCGCTCGCGAGCGGTCCCTGCGCGTTCCAGCTGAGCGATGACATGAGTACGCCCAGGCTCTTGAGCGCCTCGATCAGCGCGGGGTCCTCGGCAAAGAACGTGGCGTTTTCGATGGTGTGGATGCAGGCGACCTTGCCGTCTTTGAGTGCAGGGCGAATGTCAGCGGCGCTGCGTACGTTGACCATGCGGTCGTGGTTGAGCATTGCCTGGCCGCTCATGTGCGCCATGATCTGTGCTTGGAAGCGTGCGGCGTGGGCGGTGGGAATCTCGTCGGGGACAAACGTGGCGAAGCACTGTGCCCACGGCGTGTTGCCGATCTTTGCGAGCGAGATGGCGCAGGCGTTGCCCTCGATGAGGTCGAAATCCTGCGGATGCGTTTCGTCGCCGGGGAAATAACCGTCGGTGCCGGCGGTAAAGCGCAGGTCGAGATCGAGCGTGGCCCAGCCGATGCGGTCGGCGGTGTCGCAGTGCAAGTCAAATACGGGATATGCCATGGTTCCTCCGGTTGCAGCGTTTCTTTGCAAACTGTCTTTGAATTGTATGACTAGGGTATAGTTAGCGCCATATGTTCATGGCGGCCCGCGTTGTGCGCCGCCCTTATTACGGAGGTTACCATGTCCAACAAGGGCAAGAAGGTCAAGACCCATTATCGCGGCACGCTCGACGACGGCACGCAGTTCGATAGCTCCTACGATCGCGGTGAGCCGCTGGAGTTCACCTGCGGTGCCGGTCAGATGATCAAGGGCTTCGATGCCGCCGTTATCGATATGCAGGTGGGCGAGAAGAAGTCCGTACACATTCCTGCGGCCGATGCCTACGGTGAGCACAATCCCGAGATGGTTATCACCTTCCCGGCCGAGCAGGTTCCCAACATCGAGCAGATCGAGAAGGGCATGAAGCTCTTCCTGTCCACGCCGAGCGGCATGCCTGTCCCCGCCGTCGTCATGGACGTGACGCCCGAGGCCGTGACGCTCGACGCCAATCACGAGCTCGCCGGCAAGGATCTCAACTTTGATATCGAGCTCGTCGAGGTCGAGGACTAGGCTATGCCTGCGAATCTGGTTTCGACAGCGTGCCTCGGAAATCTCAACGACCCGTCCTATGAGCTTTTGCTTCGCTGGGAGCTGGGCGGTGTCTTTGAGGTCGATGAGCTACTGCTCGATTGGGACCAGGCTGATGTATGCGCGTTTGTGGGCGTGACGGAGCTGGGGCGCACGGTCGATGTTCGGCTGGATGCTGCCGACGGCGGTCGTCTTGCCGATGGCGACGTGCTCGCCATTGACCGTTCGGGCGTGGTGCCCGTGGCGGTTGTCGTGCGCCTGCGCAGTGCCGAGGTTTATTTGGTCGAAGTCGACCGCATGGATCCGATTGCGCTCGCGCATGCGTGCTGGGAGATCGGCAACATGCATGCGCCGCTCTTCCGGGGCGACTCGGACGAGCATACCGTGCGCATGTATACGCCGGTGCAGCCTGTTTTGGGCCGCATGCTCCGGGGTGTCGAGGGTGTTCGGCTCTCGGTGGTCACACGCGAGCTCGATGCCAGTCGACGCTTTGCATCGAGCGCGGCGGATGTTGTTGTGAGTATGGCTCCAGACTTTACGATCGTAAAGAAGGCGCGCGGCTAACGTGCGTATGCGTAAGACGGACTTTGAGAGGCAACTATTCAAAGTCCGTCTTACTTTTGATGGGGTGCTTTGGGGGAAGCATATGGGTCTTGAGGGAATCAAACTGATCGCCTGCGATTTGGATGGCACGTTGCTGCATCCGGGGGAGCGCGAGCCGCGTCCTGAGGCATTTGAGCTCATCGACGAGCTGCATCGTCGCGGCATTGTGTTTATGCCGGCGAGTGGCCGTCAATATGCGAGCTTGCGCTACCTGTTTGCCCCGGTGGCCGATGAGCTCGCCTATGTATGCGAAAACGGAGCCCTGGTGATGAGCGAGGGGCGCGCCGTTGTCAAACGTTCCATGGAACGTAGCCTTGCTATGGATATCGCGAATGCCGTGGTCGCCTATCCCCATGCCGACGTGACCCTTTCGTGTGAGGGGCACCTCTATACCATGAGCGGCAACGATGCGTTCGTCGACCATTTGCGTTACGAGGTCCACTGCGATGTGGCGGTGGTCGACCGTCCCGAGGACATTGACGAGGATGTCATTAAGATTGCGTTTCAAACGCCCGAGACAGAGCAGCCGGCGGCGCTGGAGTATTTTGTGCGTCGCTTTAGCGACCGGGTCGATGTGATGACGTCGGGAACCGAATGGACCGATTTTATCGGCTTTGATTCGGGCAAGGGGTCCGCGCTTGCCGATTATGGTTGCGCGCTGGGGATCTCACCTAACGAAATGATGGCGTTTGGCGATAACGAAAACGATCGCGACATGCTCAACGTGGTGGGCCATCCCTATCTGATGGAGAGCTGCAATCCCAGCATGCGCGGTGTCAATGACCGTGTCCGCTACGTGCGCACGGTCGAAGAAGAGCTGCGTCGTCTACTTGCTGAGTAGGCATGTCCCAAAATCTACCTACAGTTGGGGCAGAGACCCTCGAAGATGGTGTAGTGCGAGGTGACGTTCCAGCCGATTTGCTCGGACGCCTTGGCGTCGAGCTGGGCATCGAAGGGGAGCGGTACGTCGATGACGCGGCTGCACGAGGTACAGATGATATGCGCATGCGGCTCGATCGTGCGATCGAAGCGGCTGCCGCCCGGCGTCTTGATGGAGAGGATCTCGCCGGCGTCGGCCAAGAGATTGAGATTGCGGTAGACCGTACCGCGGCTGATTTTGTCATCCTGCGCGCGCACGGCGTTGTAGATCTCATCGGCGGTGGGGTGGTTATAGCTTTGGCGCACGGCGTCAAGAACCAGCTTCCGCTGCTTGGTGTTTCTTCTTTGCACCGCCATGCGCCTCGCCTCTTTTCTATCAACGGTCGTAGGTAAATGATACCGTATTTAGCACACAATACTAATAACGAGGACTGAAACCGTCTTCATTGGTAAGTGGGGCTCGGGCCTGGGCGTCTACGAGGCGAAAGCGCGTTCCCATGCGCTCGTAGGAGGCATGAAGCGCCTCGAGATGAGATAGGATATTTGCCGGAGCTCCCTGTATCTCCATCTCGACTGAGCCGTCTTCCATGTTACGCACCCAGCCGGTGAGTGCGCGTGCCTGCGCGAGGTTGGTGTTGGTAAAGCGAAAACCAACGCCTTGGACTTGCCCCGTCCAGTGCAGGAGGTAGCGCAGGGGAGTGTCTTGAGTGGCCTCGTCGCTTGCGAGCACAGTAAGCCTGCGGCGCAGCTCGAGCTCGATGTTTGATGGTTTTTGAGGCTCTCGACTGCCGCCGGTGACGCTGGAGAAGAACGTATCGAAGAGGCCCATCGCTATGCCTGCTTGACTGAATCGGCGGGGAAGGTAATGCCGGCCTGCTGACGCACGGCATCCATGATGCGCAGCGAGACGAGCGTGACATCGCGGTAGTGGCCGAGCTCATGGCGTCCCGCCGGGGTCTCCCAAATCTCTTCCTTAACGTTATCGATGCCGCCGATGGCGGTGATAAAGTCTGTGAGTTCGTATTCCATGGTGTTGCTCGATTTGGGCAGGTCGAGCACGCGGCCGTTGTCGCCCTGTTCGCGCGGTGCCTCGGTCGCCGAGCCGCGTACGACGTCGCCGCGATAGTCGATGCGGACGTTGCGGGGCGTGGACAGATGGTCGATCTGGATAGTGCCACGCTCGCCTTCGATCTGCGAGGGCAGCAGGTCATTCGTAATTTTGGAGTGCGCGAGCTCGACGGAGATACGGCCACCGCCGTAGCTGGCGAGAATGGAACCGCAGCCGTCGATGGGGCCATGGGTGAGCTCTTGCGTTGAGGGGTCGAGCAGCGTGGCCATGCTGGTGAGACCAGAGGGCATGCCGAAAATCTCGACCATGGGCTCGACGGCGTAGACGCCAATGTCCATGAGGGAACCCGATGCCATATTGCAATCGAAGATATTGGTGGTGCGTCCAGCGAGGATTTCGTTGTAGCGCGAGGAATACTTGCCAAAGCGCAGTGAGGCGCGGCGAATGGGCGCAATCTCGCCCAGGGCGTCCTCGACGGCGTGGAAAGCGGGGTCGTGGAGGGGACGCATGGCCTCGAGGGCCACGACGCCTGCTGCCTCGGCAGCACGGAAGACCTCGAACGCTTGGGCCTCGGTGGCGCAGAAGGGCTTTTCGACGATAACGTGCTTACCGCCGGCGATGCAGGCGAGCGCCTGCTCGTGATGGAGCGCGTTGGGGCTGCCGATGTAGACGGCATCGACGTCGTCGGCGGACGCGAGCTCGTCGAGTGCGGTGAAGTTGCGTTCGCCGCCGTGCTCGGCGGTAAAGGCGGCGCCACGATCTGCGTCGCGCGAGAGCGTGCCTACGAATGTAGCCTGGTCGTTGGCATTGACGACTTGGATAAAGTCGTCGGTGATCATGGATGTGCCGATGGTTGCGATGCGCAGCATGTGTCCCCCTTGCGTTGTTTGGTCTACAGGATGAGTGTAGCGCGTGGGGATATAAAGCTGCGCGAAAACGCTATTACAGGTCGCTCTCGTTAAAGCCGGCGTCGATATCGAGGTTGGCTCCGTCGGCCGCGGTGGTGGCGAGCTCGTCGCAGCGCTCATTGAGCTCATGGCCGGCATGTCCCTTAACCCAGATGAACTCGACCTTATGCTTGCTCTTTGCGGCAAGCAGGCGCTCCCACAGGTCACGGTTCTTAACGGGCTGCTTGTTGGCAGTTTTCCACCCGCGCTTTTTCCAGCCGTCGATCCAGTGCTTGTTGAAGGCGTTGACGACGTATTGCGAATCGGAATGGATCTCGACCTCGCAGGGGCGGTTGAGCGCCTCGAGCGCCACGATGACCGCCATGAGCTCCATGCGGTTGTTGGTGGTCTTGGCGTAGCCACGCGAAAGCTCGGAGGTGAAGGTCTTGCCGGCGGGGTTAGTGTATTTGAGCACGGCGCCGTAGCCACCGCGTCCCGGATTGGATCGAGCCGAGCCGTCGGTATAGATGATGACCTTCACATGGTTCCTTTCGTTGAGTACGTTTCGCATGAGTGACCATTGTAGCGCCATGCCCGCCGGGGGCTAGCAATCTACGATTTCTACCCCGTCTTCCGACGGTTAGTTGGCATGGATGATGCGGTTGAGCTCGTCGAGGTATTGCTGCAAGAGGGGAGATGGCTTGCGATCGTCGTGCATGATATAGCCTACGTGCATCGTTGGGGCGTCTGCCAGCGGGATCGATGCCATACCCCATTGCATTTCATTGGAGAGGACACCGGTCGACAAGGTGTAACCGTTCGACGTGATAAGTAAGTTAGTGAGCGTCCCGCGGTCCGAGATTCGTATGTTGCGGTCGCAGGGGATATAACTAAAAGGTTCCTCGGCGTAATAGAAGGAGTTTGAGGTTCCCTGCTCAAAGCTGTAGCGCGTATAGGGTGTGAGGTCGGCAAGGGACAGCTGGGGGCGGCGTGCGAGCGGGTGGCGCTCACTAACGAAGACGTGGACCGTCGCGTCGAAGAGGGGATGGAAGCTTGCGCGGGCATCGGCGAAGGCCTTCTGCAGAACGCGGGCGTTAAAGTTATCTAGATACAGAATGCCGATATCGCTGCGAAATGCGCGGACGTCGTCGATGATCTGCGAGGTGGTGGTTTCGCGCATGATGAACTCGAACTTACTGTCGCGGCAGCGCTCGACGACGTTGACAAAGGCCTCGACCGAAAACGCGTAGTGTTGGGCCGAGATGGCGAGGCGGGCCTGAGGTGTGCCGCCGTCCTCGTAGCGGGCTTCGAGCATGTCGGCCTGCTCTACGACCTGGCGTGCATAACCCAAAAGCTCGGTGCCGTCGTTGGTGAGTGCAACGCCGCGGCTAGAGCGCGTAAAGATTTCGATATGAAGCTCCTGCTCCAGGCTTTTGACGGCATTGGAGATATTGGACTGTGCCGTATAGAGGCGCTGGGCTGCGGCGTTGATCGATCCGGACTCTGCCACGGCGATCAAAAAGCGAAGCTGCTGGAGGGTCATCGGCGCCCATCCTTTCGAGTGCTATCTACAAAACCGATAACAGGTTAGCGCTTTTAAGTGATTGACCCGAGGAGACGATGCTCGTACTATTCAAAACACACAAAGGCGGTAGGTAATTAAGCCGACCACGGAACCGGGATGCGAAAGGAGGCCCGCATATGAATTGCTTACCAAGACGAATGCCGGGCTCCTGTTTGCGCCCGTCGGCGTGATCAGGAGACAGCGACTTACTTCTCTCTTTTTATTTACTTTCGTCCGATCAAGGAGATTATCATGAGCCAGTTCATCAACAACCCCGAGCACACCTTTGGTTTCGATACCCTGCAGCTGCACGTTGGCCAGGAGAGCGCCGATCCTGCATCCGACTCTCGTGCCGTGCCTATCTACCAGACCACGAGCTATGTGTTCCGCAGCTCCCAGCACGCCGCCGACCGCTTTGGTCTTGCCGACGCCGGTAACATCTACGGCCGTCTGACCAACTCCACCCAGGGCGTCTTCGAGGACCGTATCGCCGCACTCGAGGGTGGCGTGGCAGGTCTTGCCGTCGCCTCCGGTGCTGCTGCTATCACCTATACCCTGCAGGCTCTTGCCCAGGCCGGTGACCACGTGGTGGCTCAGAAGACCATCTACGGTGGTTCCTACAACCTGCTGGAGCATACGCTCTCCCAGTTTGGTGTCGAGACCACGTTTGTCGATGCCCATAACCTGGAAGAGGTCGAGGGTGCCATCAAGGACAACACCACGGTCATTTACCTTGAGACGCTCGGCAACCCCAACTCCGACATCCCCAACATTGACGCCACCTCCGAGGTCGCCAAGAAGCGCGGTCTGCCGGTTGTCGTCGACAACACCTTCGGCACCCCGTATCTGTTCCGTCCGCTGGAGCATGGTGCCAACATCGTCGTCCACTCTGCAACCAAGTTCATCGGCGGCCACGGCACCTCGCTGGGCGGTGTGATCGTCGACGGCGGTAACTTCGATTGGAAGGCGAGCGGAAAGTACGCCCAGATCGCTGAGCCCAACCCCTCCTACCACGGTGTTTCGTTTGCCGAGGCTGCCGGTCCCGCTGCCTTCGCAACCTATGTCCGCGCTATCCTGCTGCGTGACGAGGGCGCCTGCATCAGCCCGTTCAACGCCTGGGTCCTGCTCCAGGGCACCGAGACTCTGTCGCTGCGCGTTGACCGTCATGTCGAGAACACCAAGAAGGTCGTTGAGTTCCTGACCGGTGACAGCCACGTCGCCAAGGTGAACCACCCGAGCCTGCCTGAGCACCCCGATCACGAGCTCTATCAGAAGTACTTCCCCCGTGGCGGTGCCTCGATCTTTACCTTTGAGATTAAGGGTGGCCAGGAGGCAGCTTGGAAGTTCATCGATCATCTGCAGGTGTTCTCGCTGCTCGCCAACGTGGCCGACGTCAAGTCGCTCGTCGTGCACCCGGCTACCACCACGCACTCCCAGCTCTCTGCCGAGGAGCTCGCCGAGCAGAACATCACGCCCTCCACGATCCGTCTTTCCATCGGTACCGAGAACGCCGAGGATATCATTTGGGATCTGAAGCAGGCCTTCGCCGCGCTGGACGAGTAAGGCGACTTGTGCAAGGACCCCTTGCGACTCGATAGGTATAACTGCATAAAATGCCTGCTCAAGGCGCCTGTGCGAACAATGGTTGCACAGGCGCCTTTTTTGCATAGAGAGGGTGCAAAAACAGGGTTTTTGACACGATTTATGCATTTGAGTTGTGGAAAACTCCTGTTGAGAGGATGTGAGTTTTACGCAATTGACGTGCGCCTTTTGAGTAAAACCGCAGGTCGCGATTTGCTCGGGGTACTATGCAGCGCGATCGAATCACACGCAGCCCAAACGCAGCAAAAACACACTACGGAGGTTTCCAGCTACATGAGGATCGATTCACGAAAACCGAAAGCCGCCGCCCTTTCCGCCGCTCTGACCGTGGCACTTTTGGCGGGCGTCGGCGCAACTGATGCCCACGCGGCAACACTATCCGATACGGTCGGATCTACGCCGTCCGAGGCGACGCTGGTGCAGCCCGTCGACTACCGCGGTGACGGTTACGGCTCTATGCAGGAGTGGAACGCCTCGATGGGGGCGAAGCGCGATTCCCTGGAGATGCGCGCTCAGATCATTATGAATATGTATGGCGACTATGCTACCGATGACGAGCGCGCTGTGTTGCAGGGCTGCATCGACGGCGCGAGTAGCCTGTTGACGATGGGGGAGGTCGACGCCAAGTCGACCGAGCTCGACGAGCTTCGCTCTACGCTAGAGGATGCCAAGCGCGAGGCGCTCGAGGCTGCCGCAGCCGAAGCCGAGGCCGCTGAGGCCGTTCAGGCTTCGTATTACAACGCCGGCTCCGGCTCGTCTTACGCGTCTGCTGCGTATTACGCGAACGGCTCGGGCCTGACGCGCTCGAGCGGCGTCAATAACTATAACGGCCGCCGCGAGACTTATTACAGCAGCAACGTGTTGTATCACCACCGCACGGGCGAATGGACGCAGGACGCCGAGGGCTTTTGGCGCGATTCCGATGGCTACTACGTCGTTGCCGCGGGCGATAAGGCCCAGGGCTCCACGTTTACCGGGTCCAAGGGCGAGTGCAAGGTCTATGACTCCGGCTGCGCTGCCGGAACCACCGATTACTACACTGGCTGGTAATTTTTCTGCATCACGGATATTTGACGGACGGGCGTCTTTACCGAGCTTTAGGGCAACGTAAGGACGCCCGTTCTATGTATGCGTTTGAGTTAACAGAGCGCTTACCGTGGCAGTACGCCGCGCATATGGGCGCGGGGCACACTAGTTCATGAGAAATAAGGTCTTTCTCGTGGAGGAAGTGGTCTTGTGAACGCTCGAGATATTGCTATTGCCGCCGTCGCATTGGTGCTTGGCTGCCTTGGTCCTACGGCCGCGCTCGTTGTGGGCATGCAGGGGTCTTGTGGGGCTGCCTCTATCGTGGTCAGTGCGTTGATCGCGGCCGCACTGCTGGGAAGTGCGGGTGTAGTCCTTTGTCGCGACGATGAGGACCAGGCGTCGGAGTCGCAGCTCTAACCGTTGTGAAGCTGATTTTTGGCCAAAGATGAAAAAGGAAGCCGCTGCGAGGGGAGTGCCCCTTGCGGCGGCTTTGCCATTGGATCTATTGGCTGCAGTATGCCGAGCACTACCAGCTGCTTTCTATTTCGCGAATCCTCTGGTAGAGCCAATCGTTTTGCGGCACTTGGATATCGTGTTTGGCGGCCAGGCGGCAAATGGTGCCCGCGAACTCCTCGACTTCGGTTTTTCGTTGTGCGATGCGGTCTTGCGCCATCGAGGGCATACCGGCGGGGTCGATTCCCTCGATGAGGTGCACCATTTGCGTCAGGTCTGCCTCGGTCAGCTCAACGCCCTCGGCGTTGGCAACCGCAAGCGTCTCGCGCATGGCGGAAACAAAGCAGCGACGCTGCTCGGAGCCCGGCTTCGTGGCGCTTCCGTAGGTCCCGCCGTAGGCCATGCAGGTCTGGTTGATGCCGTCGTTGAGCATGAGTTTGGCCCACATGCGGTGCGCAATGTTGCTCTCGACGGTATGGGCGATGCCGCAGCGCGTGTAGAGCTCGTCGATGGCGGTAACGGTTGCGGGCTTGGTGCCCGCTGCCGCGCCAAAGCGAATCTCGCCCGCATTGGTAAAGGTGAGCGCGCCGTTGAGGAACACGGCGTCCATGCCCTGGCAGATACCAAGAACGGTATGCTCCCAGCCAAAGCGTTCGGCAATCTTTTGCTCGCTCGTAATGCCGTTGCACAGCGAGGCGATGAGCGTGTTGGGTTCCACGACACGCTCCATAGTCTTGAGTGCTTGGTCGAGACCGGTGGTCTTGACCGTCAGGATGACCAGATTGGCGGGTGTCGCCTCGCTGGCGCGGACGGACGTGAGATCGCAGGGCTTGCCGTTGACGGTGAGCGCGTCGTTCGCATGGCGCTCAAAGCGAGCGTCGTCCATGACGTATTCGACGGCGTCGTTGCCGAGGGCCTTGGCAATCATGCTGCCGTAGAGCAGGCCGACGCCGCCCTTGCCGATAAAGGCGACCTTGTTGATCTGCATGTGAATCATCTCCCCATGTAAAAGGCGCCCGCGTAAGGGGCGCCTGATGGATTGTATGCTGCCAGGGTGATTGGTGGGTGCGCGGGGCGGCTGTTATAAAAAAGAAACTATTGCGCTGTGCGCTTATGCCGCGGGGCAGACCACAAAGACATGCGCGTGGTCACGCCCGGTTCCTTTCATCGGGCTTTTTGCTGATGTTAAAGCGGTGCCGTGACGGCTCGATTTCTGCTGCGTTACGATACGTTCTCAATTGCGATTCCGATGTGTTTCGATGACGTGACGGGTTTGTTTCGCCTTGTCAGGGCTTCGATGGGAGGGGAGGGGCCGTGCAATATCGCGTTGACCCCAAAAGCGGCAACCGTATCTCGGCGTTGGGGCTGGGCTGCATGAGGTTTCCCGGTGCGCCGGGACGCCCGGATGCGAAGACTGCCGACGCCATCATCTCCCGTGCGGTGGAGCAGGGGATTAACTACCTGGACACGGCCTATCTCTATCCCGGCAACGAGGCTTGTGTGGGTGCGTCGCTTGAGCGCCTGGGCTTGCGCGACCAGGTTTTGCTCGCAACCAAGCTGCCGCATGCTTCGTGCAAATGCGCGGAGGATTTCGACCGGTTCTTCGACGAGCAACTGCGCCGCCTGCGGACCGACCATATCGACTATTACCTCATGCACAACATTACCTCGCCCGCCCAGTGGGAACGTGTGGTGGCGTTGGGCATCGAGGACTGGATCGCGCGTCAAAAGGCGGCGGGGCGCATTCGCCAGATTGGTTTTTCGTACCACGGCAGCGCGGCGGATTTCCTGACGATGCTCGATGCATATGAGTGGGACTTTTGCCAGATCCAGTACAATTACGCTGGAGAGCGATATCAGGCGGGAACAGCGGGGCTCATGGCCGCCGCCGAGCGAGGCCTCGCGGTGTTTGTGATGGAGCCACTGCTGGGCGGGCGTTTAGCGGGCAAGCTGCCGCCACGGGCCCGCGCTGTGCTCGATAGTGCCCGTGACCCGCATTTGCGCACTCCTGCCGCCTGGGGTCTTTCGTGGGTCTGGAATCATCCTCAGGTGACGATGCTGCTTTCGGGTATGACCGATATCGCGCAGGTGGATGAGAACGCGGTGTTGGCCGATCGGGCCCTGCCGGATTCGATGACTGCCAACCAGCTCGACACGATCGCGCACGTGCTGGATGAGTTTGAAAAATCGAATCGCGTGCCCTGCACGGGATGCGGCTATTGCATGCCGTGCCCTAAAGGCATCAATATCCCTGGATGTTTTGCCGCCTACAACGCAAGCTATGCGCACAGCTGGTTTACGGGTCTATCGCAGTACTTTACGGCGAGCGCGGTGCGCACAAGCGAGGCCAAGCTGGTGAGCAATTGCGTCAAGTGCGGCAAATGCGCGCGCCACTGCCCACAGCATATCGATATCCCCGAGCGTCTCGATGACGTGCACCGACGTTTCCAGCCTGGCCCCGTGACGGCAGTGCTTAAGGCCTTCGGCAAAACGCGCTCCTCGTGACCCTTTTATAACTTGCGCTGGAATAGTTCCTGCTTGCGGCAGAATAGGGCTTAAACAGGGACTATTCCACCGCAACTGAAGGGGGCTGTCGTGGGCCATCGGGATTCATGGGATGATTCGCGTGAGGTTCGTTGGGGCATTTTGGGCGCTGGGCACATTTCTCATCGATTTGCATCGTCGCTCAAGAAGGTCGACGGGGCACGGCTGGTGGCTGCGGCCGGCCGCACTCCTGCACATGTCGAGGAATTTTGCCGAGCGTTTTCGATTGATGCTGCGCATGGCCATGCCTCGGTCGACGATAACGGCGATGCGGCTTATGACGCGCTGATTGCCGACCCCGATGTCGACGCAATTTACTTGGCTCTTCCGCATGGCATGCATACGCGTTGGGCCTGTCGCGCGCTGTGCGCCGGAAAGGCCGTGCTGTGCGAAAAGCCGGCCGTTTTGAGTGAGGAAGAGGCTCTCTCGATTGCCTCCACCTCTCGCGAGTGCGGCGTGCTGTTTATGGAGGCGATGAAGAATCGGTTTTGCCCGATGCGCACTCGCGTGAAGGACTTGCTTGCGTCGGGTGAGCTTGGCCGTATTGTCTCGATTGAAAGCGTGCAAAAGCTCGATTACGGCGAGTCTCCTTCGGGCTATCTGCTTGATCCATTGCAGGGCGGCTGTCTATATGACATGGGCTGCTATGCAGTCGGTTGGTTTGAGGATTTGCTCGCGGGCGCGTGCGAGGTTTCGTCCCGTGAAGTTCGCTGGCGTGACGTATCGGGCGGTCGCGTCGATTGGGCCGACGAGATCCATATGAGCGTCGGCGGTATACCCATTCATATGGTGTGCGACGGCAAAGCAACATATGAAAGCCGCTTAACGATTGCCTGTGAGCGGGGTTCGTTGGAAATCGAGCGTCTCCATCGCCCCGAGCTCGCCCATGTGAAGTACTCCGACGGGCGAACGCTCGAAATAAATGCCCCGTTTGAGGTCGATGATTTCTACGGCGAAATCCAGCATGCGACGCAGCTCATTCAGGCGGGGAAACTCGAAAGCCCCATCATGTCCCTAGCCGCCACGCAGCGCTGCGCGCACATCATCGATGCAATCCGTCTAGCCCTCTAGGACTTGGCGCTGACGCGTAGGGGATCATGACGCCGGCGCCCGTGGTGCCTGGCGGCCCACATCTCTGATGCCCCTTTTATAACTTGCGGTGGAATACGGTCTGTTTGCGCCAAAATAAGGCACCAATAGACCGTATTTCACCGCAACTGATGAGGGGGAGTTGGAGATGCTGACGATCGGGTGCCATCTTTCGACGACGAAGGGCTATCGGGCGATGGGGGAGACGGCGTTGTCCATTGGCGCCAATACCTTTGCGTTCTTTACGCGCAACCCGCGCGGTGGCAAGGCAAAAGACCTTGACATGGATGACGTGGCGGCCCTGCGCGAGCTTATGGAGCAAAACGACTTTGGCCCGCTCGTGGCTCATGCCCCGTATACCTATAACCCCTGCTCCGCTAAGGAGCGGGCGCGCGAGTTTGCCCTGGAGGCCATGGCCGAGGATCTGCAGCGCATGGAAGCGCTGCCCGGCAACTACTACAATTTTCATCCCGGTGCGCATGTGGGACAGGGGGCAGACGTCGGCATTCAGATGATTGTCGACACGCTGTGCCAGGTGATGTTTGAGGGACAGCAGACGACGGTATTGCTTGAGACCATGGCAGGCAAGGGCACCGAGGTGGGCCGTAGCTTTGAAGAACTGGCGTGCATTATCGAGGGCGTTGCCGCCAAGTGCCCAGAGCTGTCCGATAAGCTGGGCGTTTGTTTGGACACCTGCCATGTGAGCGATGCCGGCTACGACATCATCCATGATCTGGACGGCGTACTCGACGAGTTTGACCGCGTGGTGGGTATCGATCGCTTGCATGCCGTACACATCAACGATTCGAAGAACCCTTGTGGCGCCCATAAAGATCGTCACGAGTGCATCGGCAAGGGATACCTTGGCAGCGAGGAATTTGGTGGCGGTATGCAGGTTATGCAGAATATTGTATCGAATGGCCGTTTGTGTTCGCTGCCGTTTATTTTGGAGACTCCGAACGAACTTGCAGGTTATGCAGCTGAAATTAGATTATTAAGGTCATTGCAGCAGTAATGACTGTCACAAAGTAGAGTATTCCATTCACGTTATGGGTTTGTTTCAATCAGTTTTCTCATTGCAGATTCGTAATTCCAGGTGCATAATAGCCAACAGTTTTTGCAGGCCTCTGAATCAAACGAGGTCACCGGAAGGAGACTGATTATGAAGCTCAAGAAGCTTGGCGCATTTGCCGCCACGGGTGCCATGGCGCTCGCCCTCGCACTGACGGGCTGCGGCTCGTCCAACGCCACCTCTGGTTCTGATGCCGGTTCCAGCAGCTCTGACGACGCTAAGGTCGAGAAGGTCGACGGCTCCAAGGAGTACGCGCTCGTCAAGGATGGTACGCTGACCGTCGGCACCTCTGCCGAGTACGCTCCGTTTGAGTACAAGGATGACAACGGCGATTATCAGGGCTTTGACCTTGAGCTCATCAAGGCCATCGGCGACAAGCTGGGCCTGGATGTCGAGTATGTCAACAATGACTTTGACACGCTGGTTCCGGGTGTCGCTTCGGGCGCCAAGTATGACGTTTCCATTGCGGCTATCACCGACACGCCCGAGCGTGAGAAGGAAGTCACTTTCTCTGATTCCTACTACATGGACGATCAGGCTATTGTGACCAAGGTCGATAACACCGACATCACGGCCGACAACTACAGCGAGAAGCTCAACAACGCTGACGCTACCATCATCGTCCAGTCTGGCTCGACCGCCGAGGCCTTTGCCCAGGAGAACTTCCCCAAGGCCAAGATTGTCCCCTACAAGGACGCTACCGAGTGCTTTAGCGCTCTGCAGTCCGATAAGGGCGACGCTGTAGTCACCAACCGCTCCGTTGCCAGCCAGCTGACCGCCGAGCAGTTCAACACCTGCCAGACCATCAAGCAGATTAGCACCGGCGAGGAGTACGCCATTGCCATCAACCAGGGCAACACCAAGCTCAAGGATGACATCAACCAGGCCATCAAGGACCTGACCGACGACGGTACCGTCGACGCCCTCATGGCTAAGTACAACATCAAGTAAAATAACTACTTGATTGCGCGCGGGCCCTTTCCGTTTTGCGGAGAGGGCCTTTGCGCTTCTCTTGACGGAGAGCGTTTCCGTCTCGTTTTGCCGGCAACTTCTACGATAGGAGCCACCTTGTCTCGACTGAACAAAGGGGCCGCGGAGCAGCGTTTTCCACTGCCCGCCTTGCTCCAAAAGCTAGTCTGCGTCATGGCCGTGGCGCTCGCGCTGGTGTGCGCGGGGGCATATGCGCCCACGACCGCCCAGGCGCTTGAGACCGCAAAGATTACCGCCCGACCCAACACCGGTTCGGGCAGCGATGTGGTCGGCGGCACCGAGACGCGCATTACCTGGGAAGTTCAGGCCGATGCCGACGAGGAGCTGAGCGGTCTTTCTTTGACGTTTGTCGACGGCACGACATTTGGTACCGATGACACGCGATTGACGATGCTCTCGGGCGAGGACCTCATGGATCGTACGCCCATGAAACCCACGTGCACGGCTGATGGTCAGACGCTCAAGATCGACTTTGGCGAGACGGCGCCTGCCGGCGGCTTTTTCCGTGTCGAGGTTTATGGTGTGACGTTTCCCGTCGAGGGCGGCGATGAGGTCTTTAGCGGCACCTATACGCTCGCTGACGGGTCGACCAAGAAGATCTCCAAGATTCCGTCGGTGGAGATCAAGGGCGTGACGGCCTTCGATAACTTCCTGGCCGATCTTAAGGAGCAGCCGTGGGTCGAGGCCTGGAACTCCAATATGTTCCTGCGCCTGTTCTTGAACCCGGTCATTTTGGTCCAGAGCCTGCCGATCGTCTTCAAGGGCTTCCTCATGTCGCTCTCGATCGTGCTTGTGGCGTTTCCGCTGGCAATTCCCTTCGGTTTCGCCCTATCGCTCATGCGCATTTCCAAGTCGCGCATCCTGCGCTGCCTTGCCGGTATCTACGTGAATATCATTCGCGGTACGCCGGCGTTCCTGCAGATCTATATCGCGTTCTTCGGTCTGCCGTTGGCCGGCGTCAAGGTTGATGACTATGTGCTCGGCGTCATCGTCATGGCCATGAATTCGTCTGCCTATCTGTGTGAGATCTTCCGTGCCGGTATTCAATCGATCCCCAAGGGTCAAAACGAGGCTGCTCGCTCTCTGGGCATGAATGCCTTCCAGACACTGCTCTACGTTATGATTCCGCAGACGTTCCGCAATGTTTTGCCTACGCTGACCAGCGAGTTTATCTTGCTTTACAAGGATACGTCGCTGCTTGCGGCCGTGGGTGTGGTCGAGATCGTCATGAACGCCCGTACCATCGTGGCCACGACGGGCTCCATCACGCCGTATGTGGTTGCCGCCCTGTTCTATCTGGTCATCACCCTGCCGCTCGCTCGCTTGGTGAGCGGTCTTGAGGCGAGGCTTTTGGGCACGGCCGAGACCAAGAAGAAGCGTCCCGCCAAGAGCGCCGGACAGGTTGTCGCGACGCCTGCCGATCACATCGCCGGTCTGTAAGGAGGTCCTATCATGAGCGAAACCAATAACTCGAACGAGGTCGTCGTCAGTATCAAGAACCTCCAGAAGGCCTTTGGCGACAACGTGGTCCTGCGCGATATCGATCTGGATGTTCACAAGGGTGAGGTCGTTGTGGTCTTGGGCCCCTCGGGCTCGGGCAAGTCGACGATGCTTCGCTGCATCAATCGTCTGGAGCATCCCACGAGTGGCTCGATTATCGTTGAGGGCGTGGATGTGTGCGCCAAGGGTGTCGACCTCAACAAGGTGCGTACGCATCTGGGTATGGTGTTCCAGCAGTTCAATTTGTTCCCGCACCTGTCGGTCAAAAAGAACGTCATGCTTGCGCAACAAAAGGTGCTCAAGCGCAGCAAGGAAGAGGCCGAAAAGATCGCCGTCGAGGAGCTGACCAAGGTCGGTCTTGCCGAGCGCATCGATTTTATGCCGAGTCAGCTTTCGGGCGGCCAGCAGCAGCGCGTTGCCATCGCCCGCGCCCTGTCGATGAACCCGCACGTCATGCTCTTTGACGAGGCCACCTCGGCGCTCGACCCTGAGCTCGTGCGCGACGTCCTGGGCGTCATGCGTGACCTGGCGCACGACGGTATGACCATGATCGTCGTGACGCACGAGATGGGCTTTGCCCGCGATGTCGCCGACCGCGTCGTCTTTATGGACGGAGGCGTCATTGTGGAAGAGGGTACGCCGAGCGAGGTCTTCGACCATCCTAAGAGCGAGCGCACCAAGGCGTTCTTGGGCAATATCTCGTAGCCGGTTGATGTAACTGCCGTTACAAAAGAGCGGGGCTGGACTTGAATCCAGCCCCGCTCTTTTGTAGGGATGGGGATGCGCTTTGATGCAGGCTCTCTTGGAGGCCCTGGGTTCGTTACGCGAGCTCGGCTCCGAGGGCCTTGCAAGCGGTCTCGCCCTCGTCGTCGGGCGCGTCGTAGCAGATGGTGGAGTCCACGACGTTGACGCCGGCCTCGTCGGCGTCGGCCTTCCAGTTGTCCATCCACTCGCCCTCGGCCCACGAATAGGAGCCAAAGAGGACGACCCTCTTGTCGCCGAGAGTCTCCTTGACCTCGTCCCACATCGGCTGGAACTCATCGTACTCGAGTTCCTCGGAGCCCATGGCGGGGCAGCCGAAGGCGATGGCGTCATAGCCTTCGGCCTTGTCTGCGGAGAAGTCGGCGCAGGAGATGACCTCTGCCTCGGCACCCGCGGACGTGGCGCCTTCGGCGACGAGATTTGCCATGGCCTCGGTATTGCCCGTGCCGCTCCAATAGACGACGGCGATCTTGCTCATGTTGAGTCCTTTCAGTTGTGCGGCAGGTTGCCGCGGCTTCTATGTTCTATCGGGTTGCCTGGGCAAGTTGCGCCAAGCTGCTGCCCTGCTGATAGACAAAGGTGAGGTATTGAGTGCAAGCGCGGTAGGCGTCAAACATCGCAAGCGCTTGCTCGACATTCGTGTAGACCTTCCAAGCTCCAAAGACCTTGTAGTTCTCGCCGCGCTGGACGATAAACTCGCGCACATCGTCGTAGGGATATCCGAGGAAGTAGCCTATTTCGTGCGGAAACTCGCAGGTGCAGTCGTTGCTGCAGCTAGCTTGCTGGGGTAGTGCGCATCGAGTCTGGCTACAGGCGCATTCCGCGACGTTATTGCTCGCGAGCGTGATGCGTGATGCCAAATGCACAAGGCATGTCGAAAGGTCTCTCGTGTCGTAGCCTTCCGAGGCGAGCGCCGTTTGGGCGCGAGGGTCTGCGAAATAGGTGGTGAGGCTTTTGGCTCGGTACATATACACGAGCGCTCCGCAGGGCCGCCAGACCAAAACACTCAGGTGGATACCGAACGGGTCAAGCTCGCGATTGCACTGGGCGATAACGTTGAGCAGGCGTGCTCGGCGCTCTGCGATGGTTTCGGTTGCGACCGAGCCGTCCCCGTGGGCGTAGGTGCCTGGATAGGTAAAGAGCGATGCCGGCTTGATGCCCGCGAGCGTGGGAGAGCAGTTGCGCACGACTGCCGCCTGAAACGTTGGGATGTCTATGGTTCGAGTCACGGCGCTCCTTACGGATCTAACTGTTAGCCTAGGAAAACTTATACACGAAAGTAAGCCATGGTCAACAAAAAAGTTTGAAGAGGGAAACTAATTGACTGAACGGACATGATTTTGGGTTAAGATGGGGACACCCCATGGGGGTATCTAGATAGGGCTACTTGAAAGGGGAACGCATGAGTGACTTGCTCAACCCTGCGAATCTCATCGTGCTTGCCGTGATTGTCGTTGGCATGTTCTTTGGCCTGCGTCGCATTGTCGCTTCGACACACGGAAAGAGCTGCTGCAGCGATGGCGCGAGCGGCAAGAAGGCCAAGAAGGTAGTGGTTGCGGATACCGATCCGTCCCACTACCCCTATAGCGATGAGTTGCTCATCGGCGGCATGAGCTGCGATGGCTGCGCTCAGAATGTGGCCAATGCACTCAATGCGCTGAATGGTGTGTGGGCAACGGTGACGTACGCGGACCACACGGCCCGCGTACGCTCCAAGCGGCCGATCGATCGCGGTGTCCTTGAGGCGGCCGTGAGGGATGCGGGTTATTACGTCATGACGCTGTAAGCGCCGCCTTGGATGCATTTCCTTGTCTAGGCTCGTCCGCGCAGTTCGATGTCTTGAATGTCATCGAAGTCGATGGCGATATCCCTGAGTTTGAGCAGCTTGAATGCAGGTAACACTTCGTCGAGAATGCCCGTGCGGCTACGATAACCGTACGTATCGTAATAGGTGACACGCACCAAGTCGCCGCGTTTGAGGCCCTCGAGCTTTCTGGAAAGCACGAGGGCTTTTTCTTCCGTGAGCTCACGTTTTGGCTCGACGGTGATTTCCTGCTTGCGCACGAGTTCGTAGTATCCCGTGAGGGCAGCAAAGGGCATAAACTGTGCGGCGCGGTTGGCGCGCACGGCACCGTTGGCAGTGAGGTTGGGGTCGGCGGCGCGGCGTCTGCCCTCGGGGTCCGCCAGGCGCTCGAAGGCGGTCGGCGGGCGCACGGGCTGTTGTTTGGGTTTAGGCACGGTGTCCTCCAACTTGGTCGTTGCGTTCGCGCGCGGTGGCGCCGGCGGTAAAGCTTAATCCCTTGACGAGCGCGTTCTTGCCGTACTTGCCTTTCACGGCCAGGACGGCGCGCGCCAGGTCGCGCTCGCGCTCATCCGCCTCGATATCGCTGAACAGATCGATGGTGACAAATTCCTCAGGCATGAGGTTGCCAAAGCCCAGATTGATACGCTTGACCGGTCGTTTGGGATCGACAGTCTGCGCCCAGAGCTCATCGAAATAGCCCATGATCTTCTTAAACGAATTGGTGCGCTCGGGCAGCTTTCGCGAAGCGTTGGAGTGCGCAAAGAGTGCTGCATAGCCACCGCGCGGTTTGCCGCCATGCTCTCCCACAAAGATGCCATCGATTGCCTGCGCCTCGCGCACCAGGCGGCGCCGTTCGTCATCGCGCTGGACGGGCTTGGGCGCACGGGGTGCGAGCTCGGGGCCGGTGGTTGCGGTGGGCTCGATGCTCGACGTGCTCGAGCGCAGGTGCCCGCATCCGTCCACATATTGCGCTGTGCCGCTGGCGTCGAGGCGGCGTATGTCGGCTCGTTCGCTCGCATAACCCACAAAGAGCGAGATACTGTCGCAGACCACGTGCTTATCGACTAAGTCCAACACGGCGTTGTCGACCATCTCGCGCAAGACAGTGTAGGCCATCTCGTAGACATAGCCCTTCGAGAGCACCTGTCCTGTGGTAGTTGAGGTTGCCTGCGGGCGATAGGCTTGGATATCGGCGATAGTTGTCGGCTCGCGCCCAAAGGCGTGGTCGATAAGATACTCGGCATTGACGCCGAGCTCGTCGTAAAGCAGGTTTTCGTCGAGCGCGGCGACACCCATCAGATCGTAGACACCGTACTTTTCGAGGCGGGCTGCCACGCCGGGGCCGATGCCCCAGATATCGGTGATGGGACGATGGGGCCAGATCTCCTTGCGAAAGGTTTCGTCGTCGAGTATGCCGATGCGGCTGGGTACGTGCTTGGCGGTAATGTCGAGCGCTACCTTGGCCTGGAATAGGTTGGGGCCGATGCCGACCGTCGCCGTGATGCCGGTGCGCGCGAGGACCTCGTCGCGCAGCATGCAGGCAAAGCCTTTGGCATTGGTATGGTAGAGGTCTAGATAGGGCGTCACGTCGATAAAGCATTCGTCGATTGAATAGACATGAATGTCTTGCGGGCTCACGTATTCCAGATAGATGCCGTAGATTTGCGCCGACACCTCCATGTAATGCTGCATGCGCGGTACGGCCTTGATGTAGTCGATGCCGTCAGGAATCTCGAACAGACGGCAGCGGTTGTGTATCCCGAGGTCCTTCATGGCCTGTGTGATGGCGAGGCAGATGGTCGTGCGCCCGCGCGATTCGTCGGCAACGACCAGACACGTAGTGAGTGGGTCGAGCCCACGATCGACGCACTCGACGCTGGCATAAAACGTCTTGAGGTCGATGCAGATGTAGGTGTGCTGCTCGTGCGCCATCCGAGCCTCCCATCAAACACATGTTCTTATCGAATATCTGTTCGATAATACCCGCTCATCCGGACATCGTCAAAACCTGCCAAAAAGGGACTGGTTTGTTTTGGTAGGTATGGCCGTGCGGTTGCATCGGGTTTTAACGCAGCTCTAAAGAGTGCGAAACAGCTCGGAAAACCTCGCTTCGTAGCATGGGCCTAACGATTGATACCGCCTATACGCACGGAAGGTTGTGGAAAAGATGGTCAATTATGGGTTTGGTATGCCGACGCGCCTTGTTGCGGATGGAGACGTTGCTCGCTGGTGCGGACGATTGGTCGCTCACTACGGTGGCACCAAGGCGCTGGTCGTGCTGGGCGGAGACAAGCACACGCGCGATGAGCTCGTTTCGGCGGCACTTGGCTCGCTTGATCGAGCCCTACTCGAGCGTTTACTTTTCCGCTGCGGATCGGTTGAGGGCGACGGGGGAGACGAGCTGATCGACGAAGCCGTGGCCCTGGCGACCGACGAAGGCGTGGACTTTGTCCTGGCGATCGGCGATGCCGATACTGCCGGCTTTGCGCGCGAACTCGCGCGTCGCATGGCAGTGCTCGATGTCGGCGAAGACGGTTTTGTCCCCTATGGATGCATTGTCTCGGAGGGCAAGGTACCTGCTGTCGTGGGAGCCGGCGAGGTGCCCGTTTTTGCCATCATTGCGCCCGAATTGCTGGAGGGTATCGGGTCTCCTCTGCGCGAGCTGCTCGGTAGCGTCTGCGCCGCGGCCTAATATCTGCCACAAAGGGATGGGTTATTTTTGATAGGTAAAGCGTTTGACCTGCCAAAATAAACCTGTCCCTTTTTGGTCGGCTGCCGTTTGGAGGCCGATTGGCAACGCTCGCTGATTATAGTCTTGACCTGCGCTAGAATAGTGGCATCTGAATGTCCGGGCGCATGGAGGCGTGCGCCCGTATGCTGAGGAGGACTCTATGGCAACTGTTGCCGCACCTATCGATGCTACGTCGACTGCCGCTTGGAAGGCGCTCGAGGCTCATCAGGAGAAGCTCGAGACCGAAGGTATCGACCTCAAGGCCTGGTTCGCCGCCGATGCCGAGCGCGTGAACAAGCTGAGCTTTGACGCCGGTGACCTGCACTTCGATCTGTCGAAGAACCTGGTGACCGATGAGACCGTCAAGCTGCTGTGCGATCTTGCCCGCGAGGTGAAGCTCGAGGAGCGCCGCGACGCCATGTTCTCCGGCGAGCACATCAACACCACCGAGGACCGCGCCGTCCTGCACACCGCGCTGCGCCGCCCGGCAAGCGAGAAGGGCCAGCTCATCGTTGACGGCCAGGATGTCGTCGCTGACGTGCACGAGGTCCTCGACCGCATGTATGCCTTCGCCGAGCGCGTGCGCTCCGGTGAGTGGAAGGGCGTTACCGGCAAGAAGATCGAGCATCTTGTGTCCATCGGCATCGGCGGCTCCGACCTGGGCCCGGTCATGGCTTACGAGGCTCTGCGCCCCTATGCCGACGCCGGTATCGACTGCCGCTACATCTCCAACATCGACCCCAACGATCAGGCAGAGAAGCTCAAGGGCTTCGATCCCGAGACCACGCTCGTGATTATCGTCTCCAAGACTTTCACCACGCTCGAGACCCTCACCAACGCCCGCGAGGTCAAGACCTGGATGCTCGAGCAGCTCAAGGCTCAGGGTGCCATCGACGGTTCCGATGAGCAGAACGCCGAGGCCGTGGCAAAGCATTTTGTCGCCGTCTCCACCGCACTCGAGAAGGTTGAGGCCTTCGGTATCGACCCCGCCAACGCCTTCGGTTTCTGGAACTGGGTCGGCGGCCGCTACTCCGTTGATTCCGCCGTGGGCCTGTCGCTGATCGTCGTGCTCGGCCCTGAGCGCTTCCAGCAGTTCCTCGAGGGCTTCCACGCCATCGACGAGTACTTCTGCAACACGCCGCTCGAGAGCAACGCCGTCGCGCTGATGGGCCTGCTCAACGTCTGGTACGTCAACTTCTTTGGTTCCAAGAGCCACGCCGTGCTTCCGTACTGCCAGTACCTGCACCGTTTCCCGGCCTACCTGCAGCAGCTCACCATGGAGTCCAACGGCAAGCATGTCCGCTGGGACGGCAGCGCCGTGACCTCCGATACCGGTGAGATCTTCTGGGGCGAGCCCGGCACCAACGGCCAGCATGCCTTCTATCAGCTGCTGCACCAGGGCACCGTGGTGGTTCCGGCCGATTTCATCGCCTTCGCCAACACTGCCAACCCCGCAACCGACAGCGGCCAGGATGTCCACGAGCTGTTCCTGGGCAACTTCCTGGCCCAGACCAAGGCGCTCGCCTTTGGTAAGACGGCCGATGAGGTGCGCGCCGAGGGCACACCCGAGCAGATCGTCCCGGCCCGTTGCTTTGAGGGCAACCGTCCGACGACCTCGATCTTCGGCGACACGCTGACCCCGTTCGCGCTCGGCGAGCTCATCGCCCTGTACGAGCACATCACGTTTGTCGAGGGCACGGTCTGGGGCATCGACTCCTACGACCAGTGGGGCGTTGAGCTGGGCAAGCAGCTTGCCAAGCAGATTACCCCTGCCTTCCACGACGACGCCGCCAAGGCCGAGCAGGACGCTTCGACCCAGGCGCTTATCGAGTTCTACCGCGCTCACCGTAAGTAGTCGCTGCTGTTAACGCATCGCGCCTTATAGTCAGGGGCCCGTATCCTATCGGATGCGGGCCCCTTTGCTTTGCCGTGATCCCGGGGCGCACGGCCTTTGTGGAACATCGCCGGGGCGCCGCGCGCTGCGAGAACCCTGCGCCTAGATCTCGGCCTCCGCATGGCCTCGCTGCGCCTCGGGCAGCTCCCCGTAGAGCGGATGGTCTTCGAGCCTAAAGCGCTCGACCTGTTCGGGAGTGCGACCGCGTACAAAGAGCCACGAGCGATCAATCGGCGTCGCCATGAGCGTGCTGGGCAGCGCGTCGGCGCGGTCGGAAAACACCCGGGCGCTCTCGGGATCCTGGAACGCCAGCACCAGATGCGTGTCGCAGTTGCCCATGATGGAGCGTGCGCGTGCCTCGCCATAGAGCGCATCGAGCTGGTTGGTCGACTGCAGCAGCAGCGTTGCCCAGATGTTGCGGCTTCGGATAATCGAGAGCACGTTGTCGATCTGGGGGATCTGCAGATTTGCGAAGTCATCGAGCATAAAGCGCACGGGCACGGGCAGGCTGCCGTCGGGCTGCCTATCGGCCTCACGAATGAGGCCCATAAACGCCTGCGAAATAAAGAGGCCGGTCAGCGGATCGAGATTGCGGTCAATATCGCTCACGGTTACAAACAGGGCGCAGGGGGTGTGTCCCATGGAAGCGAAGTCCACCTGATGGCACTCACGATAGAGCTGTGCCGCACCGTCGAATCCCAGACACATGACCTTTTCGGCAAGGATACCGACGATGCTCGCGTGCATGCGCTCGGCATTTTGCGTAATGGCGTAGCGCCGCCATAGCGAGAGGGCATAGCTTTGGGGGTCGGTCGTGATCAGGTCGTCAAACAATCGACCCGTGGCACCGTCCTGCAGGTGCTCGATCAGCTTGATGACCGAGCTGATCGTCTGCTCGTCGGCGGGTAACTGTTCGGTGACGTAGGCGATAAGACACGACAGCAGGTTTGCCGCCGCATGATCCCAAAAAGGCTGGTTGTTGTCCTCGATGGGGCAGATGGCCTTTGCCACCGAGAGGATGTCCTGCTGGTTGGGCCTGCCGTCCGCCTTGCGGCGAATGTGCCTCAGGGGGTTGTAGCCGCAGCGCTCGATGCCGGGCGCAAGGGCCGGGACGGTGTTGAGGTCGGCGAAGTTGAGACATTGCACGCGGTAACCGTGGGCTGCCAGCACGGGTCCCACTTCGCGACAGAGCGTGTCTTTGGTGTCGAGCACGATGTAGCTTGCGTTCATTTGCAGCAGGTTGGGCTTGAGGACGTTTCGGGTCTTGCCGGCTCCCGAGGGGCCGATCACAAGTGCGTTGTTGTTGAGTCCCGTTTGGCGGGTGTCGCAGGAAAGCGTTCGATCCTTGGCGAGGATGGTGGACGATGCGGACTCAGATGCGGCGAGGCGGCTGGCGAGGTTAGACATGGGCGACCTCCTTGGTGGTCGAGAGGATTTCGTGGGCAAAGCCGAGCTCGACGGCGCGCTCGGCCGAAAGGTAGGTGTCTTTTGCAGTGAGGGACTGGATGCGCTTGGGCGTGAGGCCGCTGCGGTCCGAGAGGATTTGCGTGAGGGTCTTGCGGGTCTGCATGAGACGCCGGCTGGTTTCCTGCAGCGCAAGTGCCGAGCCGCCTGCCCCCTGGGGGATCAGCGGGTCGTGAATCATGAGCTCTGCATGGGGCGCCATACGGCGATCGTCGCCGCCCATAAAGATCACGGCGCCCATGGATGCGGCGAATTCCAGGCAGACGGTGCGGATGGGGCACGATGCGAGGCGCATGGCGTCATAGATCGCAAGACCCGATCGCACGCTTCCGCCGGCGCTGGCGACAAATATGGTGATGGGGCGGCTGGGGTCGGTGGCATCGAGCAGGCGGATCTGCTGGCACAGGTCGTGGGCCATCGGGGTTTCGATGTTTCCCATGACGGAGAGCTCGCGACGGGCGAGCATCTCATCGTAAATGCTGGTGAGCGTGATACCTCGGGCGGATTCACGCATGGTGAGGGGGCTGATGATGGGGGAATGATTGGTGTCCATGGGGACTCCTTTCTGTTGGTTGCGTTGTGGAATAGGGTTATAGCTCGCGCAGAGGCTGGTGGGCTACAGGGTTCGTCCGAGCCTGAGATCGAGCTCGGTTGTGGGGCAGGCTGCCTGTCCGTGCGGCTCGCAAGCGCCAAGGGCTCCAAAGCGATGGAGCGTTGCGACGGGCGTGGTATAGGCGAGCCGCAGCTGATGCTCGACAGGGGCACATCCGTCTTTTTTGTAATGGGCCGTGTAGTACTGCGCGATGCTGGCGTTCATCTCGCTGTCATTGCGATGGCGCTCAAACTGGCGTCTGCAGGTCTCGATGATCTTTGCTACCGACTTGGGTGCCGTCGCGGGAACAAGGGCGAGATAGCCCTCAAATAGTTCGTTGATGCTCAGGAGGCACAGCAGGTCGATCAGCGTCCTTATGGCTGCTCCCTCGGCAGAAAAGTGCGCGGTCATGCGGTTATATCGGTTGCGGTCGACGATGGCCGCATGGGGTCTTGGAGTTTTCTGCCCCGTGGTCCCGGGCTTTTGCCGCGCCTGTGTATTGAGCTCGACGTTGCAGCGCTTGAGGCCGTCCAACGGAAGGAACAGTGCGGTGCGCAGGGTGTTCCGCTTGCTTTCGAGTTCATGACGCTCGTCGGGTTCCCATTCGAGCTTGAGTTTCGTGTCGAGCGCCGTAAGCATATGGGCTAGGCAGCCTACGGTAAGAACGTACGAATCGTTGTCGCGTTTTGGGGCATAGGGGTCTGTCAGCTTGCGAATGTCGGGGTCGCCCATGATCTTTGTGCAGCGCTTCAGCAGTTGAGGGTGGTCGGCCAAGATCGTCGCGAGCGGTAGCGACGCGTAGTTCTTGATGGTCGCGGCGGCAAAGGCGGCGTCATATTCGTTTGCATATGCTCGCTCAATTCGGGCATCCAGAATGCTTTTCTTATCGCCGTCTTCAGCGTGGCGGTTTGTCATAGCTTCTCCAATCGGTTGATGTTCGTGCTGTTTGTTGATGTGTTGGTTGTCGTGAGTGATGTGCTTGCCGTGGGTGATGTGCTGACGTTGGGGTGCTATGCGGTTTTCAATGAGCCCGTGAGGCAGTTGCTGCAGGGGCGGGATGGAACGGCCCATGCAAGGCGGAAGGCATCGTGCTCAAAATCGAGACAGCAATGCCCTGGGTGCCTCACATGTGGCAGTTACCTCATTAAGTTGTCATTGCGTTTGGGGTTGTACTTTGCCGATCTTCCTTCTCTTACACGCTAAAACTCAAACTTCATATGCTCGATCTACTTAAAACCGCAACGGCGGTCTTTTATCAACTTATATGTCGGAACGCGTCTTTGCAAGTACTTTTTTGCCTTTGTTTCAAATGGGGTGGTTTTGCAACCGTCATACGCGCGCTGTGCGAACGTGCCCCGGCTCGGATAAGATAGTGCGCGATAAAAACGATGCAAGGAGGCACATATGGCAATCAAAGCCATCGCAATGGATATCGACGGTACGCTTACCAACGATCAGAAGGTGATCAGCCCGCGTACGCGCGAGAAGCTGCTCGCGGCGCAGGAGTCGGGCATTAAGCTCATTTTGGCTTCGGGCCGTCCCGCATGGGGGCTGCACGCCTTGGCGCAGGAGCTCGACCTTCAAAACCATGACGGTCTGCTGGTGGCCTTTAACGGCGCTCACGTCGTCGATGCCCAGACCGATGAGGTCCTTTTTGACCAGGCCATGCCGGCTGACGAACTGCATCGCCTGATTGATCACCTGCGTAATTTTGACGTGATCCCTATGATTTCGCTCGGTCGCGATCTGCACGTCGAGGATTCGTACCATTGCATGATCACGCTGCCTGACGGCTCGCAGAAGAATATCGTCAAGTATGAGCGCGACGCGTGCGATCTTAAGATTCGCGAGGTGGAGAGCCTGCATGAGGTCGCTGATGCTTATCCCGTGGACAAGCTACTCACCGCGGGCGACCCTGCCTATCTGCAGGCGCATTACGAGGAGATGTATGCGCCCTTTACCCAGACGCTTTCGGGCATGTTTACGGCTGACTGGTACTTTGAGTACACGGCGCCCGGTATCGACAAGGCCCGCGCGCTCGAGGGTGCTCTGCCCAAGCTCGGCATCGATGCCAGCGAGGTCGTATCGTTTGGCGACGGCCAGAACGACAAGTCCATGATTGAGTGGGCCGGCACCGGTGTAGCCATGGGCAACGCCGTCGATGAGGTTAAGGCTGTGGCCCAGATGGTGACCGCCAATAACAACGAAGATGGTATTGCAGTGGCGCTGGATAAGCTGCTGGGTTAGAATCGCCGATTAATGCATGGCTCGGGCGCCTGCTCGCGGGCGTCCTTTTGTTAGGGAGGGTGCCGTGTCCGCATTTCCGTTCGACGCCGTTATCTTTGACATGGACGGCGTCATTGTCGATACCGAGTATTACTACCTGGGCGAGACTGCCGCGTTTGCCAAGGAGCTTGGGCTTAATCTGACACAAGAGGAGTTGAATGGGCAGGTCGGTACCTCGCATCAGTTCTTCCTGCATATGCTGGTCGATTGGTTTGAGCGCGCCGGTAAGGGGCATTTCACTGGCGAGGAGGCGTTGACCCGTTGGGACGAGTGGGCGCATAAGCGTCCGCGCGACTATCAGGCTTTGATTAACCCAGGCGCCGTGGATACGATTCGAGAGCTGCCGCGCCGCGGCGTTCGCGTGGCGCTTGCCAGCTCGTCTCCCATGAATAGCATCGAGGAAGTGCTCAATGCGTGCGGGCTGTCGGATGCCTTTGAGTATGTGGTGAGCGGCGAGCAATTTAAGGAGAGCAAGCCCGAGCCCGACATTTACCTGCATGCACTGGACCTGCTGGGACTGCCCGCGAATCGCTGCTGCTGCGTTGAGGATTCGGTGCCTGGCATCACCGCCGGCAAGCGAGCCGGCCTGACGGTCATTGCCAAGCGCGAGGAGCGCTTTGGCTTTAGCCAGGATGCCGCGGACAAGATTATCGACCAGCTGCCGGAACTGCTCACGCTTTCTTAGGATCGCGGTAGTTGCGCGTTTTTCGGGTCTGATGAGTAAATAGCCAACATTTTGGTGCGACACCTAGCATACTTTAAGCTAATGCGGGCTTAAGGGCTTGCTGAATGCCCTTGGGCCCGCTTTAGACTTAATTGTGCTGGGAGAGGGTATATGCCACCGACTGAAGGGCCAACTGACGGTAAAGCAGCGATACCGCTGTACCAACAGGTCATTGATATCATTAAAAACGAAATCAACTCCGGCGCCTACAAGGCAGGCGCGCGGATACCCAACGAATTCGAATTGGCTGAGAGCTATAAAGTTGGCCGCGTTACCGTGCGACGCGCTATTGAGGAGCTCGTCCAGCAGGGCTATCTAACGAAGCGACAGGGGAAAGGCACGTTTGTCAATGCCCCCAAGCTTAAGCGCAAGATTCGCCAGAAGGATGACGTCCAGAGTTTTTCGGACGCATGCCGCGTTAACGGAATGGAACCGGGGGCGTGTGTCATTTCGAGAAAGATACTGCCGGCGGATTCCACCGAAGCACAGTTCTTTGGTGTTCCCGTTGGAACTGACTTGATTTGCGTTGAGCGCGTGCGCACTGCCGATGGCGTCCCTGTCATGCTCGAGAACAACATATATGTTTACGAGGACAACGCCTATCTATCAACGGCACCTCTATCTAATCAATCCATTTTTGAGTTCGTGCGCAACCGGACGGGCCGCACGCCCGCGTTTACCGACCCGTGCACGCTCGAGATCGCGTGCGCGTCGCCCGAGGTCGCTCGGCTGTTGGCAGTTCCCGTTGGCGAACCCTTGTTTTATATGGAAGCCTTCTTTTTCGATGAGCAGCGGCGGCCGTTTATCATCGGTCGTCAGCGGATCGTTGGGTCTCGCTACGTTTTTGACATCTAGGACATTGCGAATGGAGACGCCCGGTTGATCATCTCACCGGGCGTCTCCATACCGTTCACGGCGCGAACGCAACCGTTCAACCGCGTCGCGGCAATCAGTTTGAAATTATCTTGATGATGGGAAAAGCTGCTGGTAATCTATGGAACGTCATAGAACGTTTGCCTTGCGCAGGCGTTGAAGCGAGATGTGATGCAGTCTCGAGTTCTTTGGAGGTATCTATGTCAGATACGAAGGCGAAGAAGACAAACAGACGTTTTAAGTTCAAATTACCGCATGTCTATACGATCATGTTCTTGCTGATCGTTGTCTTTGCGGTCCTGACTTGGATCGTTCCCTCTGGTCAGTATCAGCGCAAGACGATTTCGACAGCGGCGGGCGAGCGTGAAGTCGCCGTTGCTGGAACCTATGAACAGGTCGATAAGAACTACACCGATTCCGAGACCGGCGAGACCATCAATCTGGGCCAGGATATCTTCGCGGTCCTGCAAGCGCCTACTAAGGGCATCCAGGAGGCTGCCGACGTCGTTGCGTTCGTTTTATTGATTGGCGGATCGTTCGCAATCATCACCAAGACCAACGCTTTGAATGCCGGCATGAGCCGTGTGATTAAAAAGCTCAAGAACAAGGATATCCTCATCATTCCCATCACGATGACGTTGCTGTCTATTTGCGGCACTACGTTTGGTATGTCTGAGGAAGCCCTGCCGTTCTACGCCATCTTCATTCCCATCATGATGGGTATCGGTTATGACTCGATGACGGCATTCATCATCTGCTTCCTTGGTCCAAACCTGGGATATTGTGCTTCGACCATCGACCCGTTTAATGTTTTGATCGCCCAGGGCATCATTGGCATCGAGGGTAATCCGCAACTGTGGCTGCGCGCCGTTTCTTGGGTCATCTTCACTGCCGTCGGTATCGCATGGGCCATGCGCTACGCCATGCGCGTCAAGAAAAATCCCGAGTCGTCCATTACGTACGAGGACGATAAGCTCAAGCGCATTGAGTTTTCCGTGACCGATGCCTCCATCGAGGAAGAGTTCACTACCCGTCAGAAGCTCGTGCTTATCGATTTTGCCTGCGGCATGGGCATTATCGTCTGGGGTCTTGTTACCCAGGGCTGGTACATGAATGAGATTTCCGCCGTGTTCCTTGGTATGGGCTTGCTTGCCGGTATCCTGGGCGGCCTTGACCAGCAGACGATCGCCGAGGAGTTCGTTAAAGGCATTGCCGACTTTGCGTATGCCGCTATCGTCATCGGCATCGCTCGCGGTATCTTGGTCATCGCAGAGGGTGGCATGATCATCGACACCATCCTCCAGGCGCTCGCTACTGCACTGGCCGGTGCACCTGCCGCCGTCTACACCACGTTTATGTATATCGTCCTTGGCCTGCTCTCTTTGCTGGTTCCCTCGAGCTCTGGACTTGCGGCGCTCACCATGCCCGTCATGGGTCCGCTGACCGAGCTTATGGGCCTCAATCCCGAAGCCGCCGTTACCGCGCTCCAGTTTGCTAATCAGACCATCAACACCATCAGTCCCGTGGCGGGCATGACGGTTGCCGGTCTTGCCGTGGCAAAGATCTCGTTTGGTCAATGGTGGAAGACCATTTGGAAGTTCTTCATTTTCATGGTCGTCTTTGGCCTGATCGTAACGGCAATCTCTGGCATGCTTCCGGTGTAGGTGGTTGTGATGTCTGATCGTTTAACGGTCCTGACGTCTAAGAGCGTCTTTACCGGTACGGGGGACCTGCCGTTTGAAGGTTTCGTAGCGGTCCGTGGCAATCGAATTGAGGCGGTTGGCACCAAGTGTGAGGCAGCTTCGTATTTGACCCAGGCGGACGAGGTAGTTGACCTGGGCGACCGCACTGTCATGCCTGGCCTGATCGATGTACATACCTTCTATACAGGCTGGGCGCTGCGGACTTTGGGGTCTGATCTGTCCGGCATCGATGATGCCAAAGAGGCCGTGTCGCTCTTGCGTGCATGGAAAGAAGATCATCCGGATTGCGTGGCGGCTTTTGGCCACAACCTATCCGAAACGTTGGCATCGGATGCCGAGAACGCAAATACGGCAGCTGTGTTTGATGATTGTTTTGGCGATATCCCCGTCGTCTGCTTTACACCGGGTGCGGAGACCTGCGTTCTCAATGCTGCCGCCAGTGCGCGATATGGCTTTACACCTCAGGCATGCTATGCCGAGAAGATCTGGCGTATGATGAGCGATTTCCTCGCGCTGCCCGAGGTGCGTGCGGGGTATTCGGACTACATGAGCATGCTCAACGAGCGCGGCGTTACCGCCATCAAGGAGATGGCGTTTGATGACTACTACGGCTTTGCCGACGAAATGGCTCGCCGTGAGGAATCTGGCGAGCTGACGGTTCGCGTCTCTATGATGTCGCAGCCGGTGGGTGCCGGTGCAAATCTGCCATATGCTCGCGGGGCACGAGAGCGCTTCCGGGGACCGTTCGTTCGTTTTTCTGGCTTCAACCGTATGACCGATCGCGGCGTATGGGCGGGGCTTGCCGAGATGATAGACCCCTATGAGGACTCGGCCGATGCGGGCGCTGCCGGCAAGACGGTTGTCGAGGAGCCAGAGTGGGATCTGATTGAGAACGAGCTGCGTGCAATTGATGCTGACGGCTTCCGATATTCCTTGCATTGCCAGGGCGATGGCGCCGTTCGTCGCACCGTGGCGCTCTATGCCTCGCTGCCTCGAGACGAGCATGGACGGATGCTTCGCCGCCATGCGATTACCGATCTCGAGAACTCTGACCCGACCGATCTTGTCGAGTTTGGCAAGTTAGGTGGAATTTGCGAGGTCTATCCGCAGATTCTGACGCTGGACCGGCGCGAGGATTGCCGGTCGATGATGCGTCGACAAATTGGCGAGACGCGACTTTTGCACAGCTGGAATCGCCGCGGCATGGAAGATTCCGGATGCACGGTGTGCTGTGGAACGGATTTGCCGCTGTTGATTCCGAGCCTGGGCGAGTCAATCTACAGCGCGTGCGGCGGATTCTTCGCCGACGGACTGCCCGTGAATGAGGTCAACACGCTGACGCTTGTCGAGCTCTTGCGCGCTTGGACTGCCGGGGGCGCATACGATCTGATGCGCGAAGATGAGCTGGGTACGCTCGAGGTCGGCAAGCTTGCCGATATCTGCGTGCTCGATCGGGATGTGTTTGACCTCGATTATCGCGACGCACGCGATCTTGCGGTTGATATGACGATGTCGGACGGACAAATCGTGTTCGATCGAAATAAGGAGGCATAAGATGTCTGAATTCAAGCCGACGCTGCGCCGCGAACAGATTGCGGGCATGAATATCCACTACATCATGTGGTCGCTCGATTACTTCCTTGATGTGCAGCAGCGCTTGGGCTTTGAGTCCATTGAGCTGTGGTGCGCAGAGCCGCATGTGACGCTCGACCATACGGGCTACTTTGAGGCTGAGGTCCTGGCGAAAAAGGCTGCAGACCGTGGGCTTAGGTATCGTACTCTGTGCCCCGAGAATGTTGTCTATCCTTGGCAGTACTGCGCACGCAAGCCGCTGCATGAACAGCGCAGCCTGGCGTACTTTAAGCACGGCATTGAGCTTGCCGAGGTACTTGGGTGCGACCGTATGTCCATCAACTCGGGCTGGGGCGACTGGGACGAGGACCGCGAGGAAGCCTGGAAGCGCAGCCGCGAGCACTTGTCCATTCTGGCGGAGTATGCCGGCGAGCACGGTCTGGTGCTTACGATGGAAAGCTTGCGTCCCGAGGAGAGCAACCTTGTGACGACGGTTTCCGATGCGAAGCGCATGATTGACGAGGTCGCGAGCCCGTACTTACAGCCCATGGTTGATACAACCGCGATGGGCGTTGCAGGCGAGACGCTCGAGGACTGGTTTGCCGCCTTTGGTGATGGGGCAATTCACGAGATGCACTTTATCGACGGTGACCCGTATGGCCATCTGGTGTGGGGCGATGGCAAGCACGATATGGACGCCTTCGTCGCCACACTCAACGCCCATGGTTTTGACGGCATGCTGGGCCAGGAAATCACGGACGGTCGTTACTACGATGACCCGGCCGCGGCAGATGCCAAGAACATGGCCGCATTCGAGAAATATCTGATTGACTAAAACAACTATCGGCTACGCAACCAACGTCATTGATTGCGGGTCAAATAAGAAAGGAACTGGATATGAACGCACACGATCTGATCAAAGAGGCAATTGCCGAGAAGGGCAAGTTCGACAGCGTCTACTGGATTGCTTGCGGTGGCTCCATGATCGATTTGATCCCGGCTCATGAGCTTCTGCAGCGCGAGGCAACCACCTTCACTTCGTATATCTATACCGCACGTGAATTCGACATTATGCGTCCGCGTCGTCTGGGCGAGAAGTCCCTGGTCATCGCTTGCAGCCACAGTGGCAATACCCCGGAGGTCGTCGAGGGCTGCGAGATTGCCCTTGCCGCCGGCGCTACGGTGATCGCCCAGACCGACAACGCTGGATCCAAGATCGACTCCGGCAAGTGGACCACGTGGGTCTACCCATGGGGCGAGGGTGTGCCGCAGGCCGAGGTCCCCGCTGGCATTTCGCTGTCGCTTGCGGCAGAGCTGCTCGATCAGCAGGAGGGCTACGCCGATCTTGCCGATATGTATGCCGGTATCGCCGAGATGGATAAGATTCTTCCCCCGGCACGTGAGAAGGTAAATGCCGAGCTGGGCGATCGTTTTGCCAAGCTTTGCCAGGAGCACGAGTTCTTCTATATTCTGGGCAGCGGTCCCAACTTTAGCCAGACCTACGGTTTCGCTATCTGCTCTCTTATGGAGATGCAGTGGCAGCACTGCAGCTACATCCACTCTGCCGAGTACTTCCATGGCCCCTTCGAGGCTACTCAGGATGGCGTTTTTTACTTCCTGCAGATGGGCTCCAGCGAGTGCCGTGCTATGGACGAGCGCGCCCTGGCGTTCCTTAAGACGCATACCGATACGCTGATGGTGCTCGATGCCAAGGAGTACGGTATGGAAGCCGTGCCGGCGAGCGTCCGTGCCTATCTGGACCCGGTGCTGTTCTACGCCATGAACTGCGAGCTGCGTGCCGCACGCGGCAAGGTGTTTGACCATGATCCCGATTTCCGTCGCTACATGGGCGTCGTCGAGTACTAGAAGGGTAAATACCATGGCATTTAACGTTAACGCGCTCGGATTTGGCGACAACGTCGTCGATCGCTACGAGCATATCCACACCATGTATCCTGGCGGCAATGCGGTGAACTTCGCCGTTTATGCCAAGAAATGCGGTGCCGCACGCTGTGCATACATGGGCATTTTTGGCAATGACGCCGCTGCCGAGCATGTCATTGCAAGCCTCGAGGATGAGGGTATCGAGCTTGACAAGTGCGAGCAGATGATTGGCGAGAACGGAGCGGCTCGCGTGACCGTCGTTGACGGTGACCGTGTCTTCCTCGGCTCCAACGAGGGCGGTATCCGTGGCGATGCGCGCTATGTCCTCGATCGCTTTGACCTTTCGTACATGAAGCAGTTCGATGTGGTTCATTCGGGCAACTATTGCTTTACCGAGCGCGAGCTGCCCAAGCTGAAGGCTGCGGGCGTCACGGTCTCTTTTGACTTTTCGGACGACTCCACCGACGAGTACTACGAGCAGATTGCGCCCTACGTCGATTTTGCTTTCTTTAGTGCGGCGGATGCCGCGAGTGAGGACGAGATTCGCGAGCGTCTGGCATGGGTGAAGGGCCTGGGTCCGCGTTTTGTGTCGGCTACGGCGGGCGCCGAGGGCTGCATTGCTTACGACGGCGAGCGTTATTACCGCCAGCTGGCTAAACCGGTAACGGACATGAAGGACACCATGGGGGCGGGCGACTCGTTCCTCACCTCGTTTTTGATGTGCTATCTCGATTCCGCCAAGCGTGGTGAGGATGGCGCCGAGGCCATCGAGCGCGCGCTCGACTTTGCTGCCGGGTTTGCCTCGACCGTGTGCGGTATGGAAGGTTCTTGGGGCCACGGGGCGCCAATCGTCGAATAGCTTAAGAAAGCGTACGGCGGTCTGGCTATGAGGCCTTGGACAGCCGATGCAAAACAATAAGCGAAACGCGAAAAGGGGGCTCGCCATGTGGTGGGTCCCCTTTTGAGCATTGGAGAAGACCATGGGTATTAAAGCGTGTGCGGCTGGTTTTTGCTGCGCGGACGTCTATCAAAACATCGGCGTGTTCTATCCGACTGGTAACGGCATTGACTGGGGTATCCATCTTGCACGAATGGGCGTTTCGGTATCCGCCGTGTCGGTTGTCGGCAAGGACGAGTACGGAGACAAGATGAGAGAGGCGCTGGCCGCTGAGGGGTTTGATATCTCTCATCTGCGGGTGGAGGATGGCGACACCTCGGTGATGCTCATGGCATTGAAAGACGGCGTCGATCGCGTGCATCTCGAGGCAATCGATGGCGTAATGGAGACATATCGTCCGAATGAAGACGACCGGGCGTTTATCCTAGAGCACGACATCATTCACACCGACCTGTTTGGCAATTGTTTGGACCTCCTGCCCGAATGGCATGATGCGGGCAAGACGGTGGTTATGGACTTCTCGGTGTTCAGCCAGGATCCCGAATATGCATGCGAGGCTCATTTTCCTTACGTAGACTATGCGTTCATGTCGTTTGAAGAGGACACTCCGGAGCTGCGAGACTGGGTACGCCACGTGCAGGAATTGGGACCGCGCGTTGCGGTTGCCACGCTTGGCGAGAAGGGAAGCATTGCCTATGACGGTGAGCGCTTCTATGAGTGCGGGATCGTACCGGCGGAGAAGGTCGTTAATACCGTGGGTGCCGGCGACTCGTATATTGCCGGGTTTACCAAGGGCGTGATCGATGGCCTTGATATTCCGGCGTGTATGAAGGCGGGCGCTGAGCTGTCGTCCCGAGTGATTGGTTCGTTTGAGCCGTACTAGGGTTAAATGCCTGGAAAGGAGTACGAAATGGTTATCGACATGTTGGTCCATCCTATGCTCTACGGCGAGATCTGTACGCCGGGTGATGAGCCTGATGGATTCGGTTTTTGGTCACGAGAATATGGTATGGGGCATATGGGCCCCATGGATTGGGATGAGCTTCAAGTCGAGATGGACGTCTGCGACGTGCAGAAGAGTGTGCTCATGCCGCTCGATGTAACCACGGCATGCGGAGGGCATTTTGGCACCAATGACCAGATTGCCATGCTGGTTGCCGCGCACCCCGATCGTCTGTGGGGATTTGCGAGCGTAGATCCGCAGGTGAGCGGTGCCGCAGACGAATTGGAGCGCGCCTTTACCGAGTTGGGGGCAAAGGGGCTTTGTCTGCATCCGGCAAAGCAGGGTTTTGCCCCCGATGATGCTGTGGCCGAGCCGCTTTACGAGCTGTGCGAGCGCTATAACAAGCCGGTGGTTTTCCATGCCGGTATGTCTTGGGAGCCTGGCGCAGAGCTCTCGCGCAGTAACCCGCTTGCATTTGAGCACACAATCGCAACGCATCCAAATGTGCGCTTTAGTTTGACCCACTTTGGCTGGCCCTGGGTGCGCGAGACCGTGGCGATGCTGCTCAAGTATCCCAACTGCTACACGGACACCTCTATCACTTACATCGATTCGCCCGAGGAGATGATGCAGCGTCTTTTCACGGTCGATATGGGGCCGCTGTGGTATGAGCGCGCGCTATCGCATCAAGTGATGTTCGCCAGCAATACGCCGCGCTTCCGTGCATTCAAACTCAAGCGGGCGCTCGATACCGTGCCCATGCGCGACGATGCGCGAGAAAGGCTCTACTGGGGTAATGCCCTGCGTTTTCTTGAAGGGGATGAGTAAACATGGTGACGCTCGAGACATTGAGCTATCTATCGACTGCTCCGGACCAGTTCATCGATATTACCGAAGACGTGCACGCTGCCATCGAACGCAGCTCGGTGACCAATGGCTTGGCAGCGATTATTTTGTCGCATACGACCTGTGGAATCGTGGTAAACGAGGGGCTGCCCTGCGTGGAGACGGATCTTATGGAGACGCTTGATCGCATCGCCCCACTCGACGCCCCCTATGCGCATGCACACTTCCTGCCGAGCTATGGAGCCACCGGCAACAACTCCTGTGGGCATATCAAGAGCATGATTTGTGGAAACAGTTGCTTCTTTCCCGTCCAAGATGGCCACATCGTGTGCGGAGGTGCCCAGAACATCTATCTTGCGGAGTTTGACGGTCCTCAGAAGCGAAAAGTGTACGTCGAGGTGCTGGGGGAATAACGTTCCTGCAATAACCCTATGAAGGAGCATGTTATGTCGTTTCTAACCTCGATGTTCAAGACCGAAAAGCCGGTTATCGGAATGCTGCACCTGCGTCCTCTGCCGGGCGATCCACTGTATTACCCGGGCGGAAGCGTGTCGCAGGTCGTGGAAGCCGCCAAGCGCGATCTCGAGGCGTTGCAGCAGGGCGGTGTCGATGGCATTTTGATTACCAATGAGCTCTCGATGCCCTATGAGCAGCACGTTTCTCCCTCAACTCTTGCATCGATGGGCTATGTAATCGGGGCTCTGTCCCATGATCTGTCGACTCCTTGGGGAGCTGAGGCTATTTACGATGGTGATGCCACAATCGAGCTGTGCGCTGCCGTCGACGCGCAGTTCACGCGCTGCAATTTTTGCGGTGCCTGGGCCGGTGATCTTGGGCTGATTAACCGAGATTTCGCTCACACCATGCGTCGCAAGGCGGCGCTGCGCCTGGACGATCTCAAGCTTTTTCACTTCATCACGAGCGAGGGGGAGGTTTATCTCAACGACCGCACGACTGCGGACATTGCCGATTCACTTCTCTTTAATTGCCTTCCGGATGCGATGGTCATCGGCGGTTCGGCTGCCGGTCGTGGCGCTTCGGGCGAGCTTGCCGATGAAGTCCGCGAGCGTGTTGGCGAAGTACCCGTGGTATGTGGCACCGGTTGTCGCGAAAATACCGTGGCTGACGTATTTGCTCACTACGATGGCGCGTTTGTCGGCACCTGCTTAAAGCGCGACGGAAAGCTGGATGCCCCGGTTGATGTTGAGCGGGTAGCTCGTTTTATGGCTGCCGCTCGTACGGCGCGAGGGGAGTAGGCACCTATGGCGCTCTATCTGGGTATTGATATTGGGACAAGCGCCTCTAAAGGCGTTTTAATCGATGATCGATGCAACATCATTTGCCAGGCCTCTTGTGGACACGAGACGGAGAACCCGCGTGATGGATGGTACCAGCATGATGCGGAGGCAGTTTGGTGGGGCGATTTTTGCCGCTTGTCGCGCGAGCTGGTGGTGCGATCGGGGGTTAACGCGGCACAGATCGGATGCGTGGGCCTTTCCGCATTGGGTTGCGACTGCGTACCGGTCGACACCGAGTGCAACGCGCTAGCGCCCGCGATTTTGTACGGAGTCGATGCACGTTCGAAGCCGCAGATCGACGAGCTTCTTTCCGAATATGGGTCAGATCGCGCACGCGAGCTTTTCGGGCATGATCCCTGTTCGTCAGATATTGCTCCCAAGATCTTGTGGTTTAAGGAGAATATGCCCGAGGTGCACGAACGTGCCGCGAAGTTCCTGACGGCGTCATCGTTTCTGTGCGCGAAGTTGACGGGGCGTTTTACGGTGGACCGTTATTTGGCGGAGGATTTTCTTCCCCTATACGACCGCTTCACTTGGAAGGTTGATGCTCGGGAATGTGCTCGTTTCTGCCGGCCTGACCAGATGGCGGAGGTAATGTCGGCTACCGATATTGCCGGGGTGATTACTCAGCGTGCGGCTGAGGCGACGGGGCTCGCGGCAGGGACACCTGTCTTAGTGGGAACGGGTGACTCTGGTGCCGAGGCCATTTCGACGGGTGTATTTCGTCCCGGCGATATGATGGTTCAGTTGGGGAGTACGGCGTATTTCATCTATCTAGCTGATCATATGGTCGATGATGCCCGCCTGTGGCCAGGGACGTTTATCATTCCCGGAACTTACGGGATCTGCGCGGGGACCAATACGGCGGGTGCGCTCACATCGTGGCTGCGCCAAGAGCTGTATCGCGACGCCGTGGAGGCCGAGGGCCACGGTGGCCCCGATGCATATTCGGTTATGGCGCATGATGCCGCCGGTGTGGCGCCGGGTGCCGATGGGCTCCTGTGTCTGCCGTACTTTGCGGGGGAGCGCACTCCGCTCAACGATCCCGAGGCGCGTGGCGTCTTCTTTGGCCTGACCGGAAGGCATACGCGAGCCCATATGGTTCGTGCCGCCTTGGAAGGCGTCGCGTATACCGTTGCATCCCATGTCGACATTATCGAGCGAGAACATGGACTGCCAATTGGGCGCATTATGCTTGTCGGAGGTGGAACCAAGAATCCAGTTTGGATGCAGGCTATCGCCGACGTATGTGGGCGCGAGGTCTCGGTTGCCAAGGTTACGGTGGGCGCATGCTTCGGTGATGCCATCATGGCAGCTCTCGCAGGTGGCGCCTATGCATCATGGGATGAGCTCGCCCAAGTCCTTGGCGTTGCGCAAACAATCGTGCCTGATATGACTGCCCACGAGTTATATGCGTCGCGCCGTCATATCTTTGACGAATTGTATGCACGCAACCGTGATCTCATGCACGAATTGGTGTAATGCTGCCGAATTGTACTGTCTTCCAAAATAGGGACTGCGTTGTGCGATTTGCATGCCCCTTGGCATTTTTGCCCACAGGGGTTAGCGAAGGTCAAAAACAGAGTGCGCATTTGCTAAAACTGCCGACTCGATGCGCTTTGCGTCACAGTTTTTGAGTGAGACGATGCGCATCGAGGTCCTTGCGAGCGATCTGATGAGCGACTGCGCGCTTGTTTCTGTGTTTGGTTCGGCTGGCGCATCGGTCTCGAGCAGTAGACGGTCGAGTGGAATCTGCCGGGCATATTCGCGACCGCGCTTGGTGGCGAGCATACGCTCGTTCACGGAAAAATAGCAGTTTGCGTTTCGCGCGCGGGCGAGTTCGTTCGAAGTGCCGCTAAACCAGTGGAAGATGATAGCGGGGGAGTCGGGGTTTGGGATGAGTAGTCCATGCGATTCGAGGACGTCCAGTACGGCTCCTGCCGAACGAACGGCGTGAATTGATATCACGCGCCCGGTAAGAGGATGCTGCACGAGCGTATCGCAGAGCCGGTCAAATGCCTGTATTTGTAGCGGCTCACTTCCGGCAAAGCGTGCGGAAAAGTCGAGTCCCACCTCGCCGATGTAGCACTCTTGGGCAGCAACTTCGCAAAGCAGATCGACTTCGGCAGGACCGCAGCGGCCGTCGGCGAGCCACCAGGGGTGGAGCCCAACGCCAGCGATGATGCCTGGTAGGCGACGGGCGCGCTCGTTTGCGGCCGAAAAGTCGCGTGGGTCGACCCCGCAGTCAAAGAGCCCCAGACCCAACGCCGCCGACTCACTGGCTGCAGCATCGGGGCCGAGCATCAAATCAAGATGACAATGCGTGTCAAAGAATTGCGGTTCCATCGCAGGACATCCTGCTAGTCCAGGCGTTGGCCGTCGGCGCGTACGCGCTCGGTGCCGCGCCCGCTGATCTGACGGATAACCTCGCCGGCGATCATCTGGCCCATGATGGGCGGCATAAAGCTGGCGGTTCCCAGCTCGGTGCGCTCGTGGATGTTGGAAGGGTCGCGGGGCTGTGTCTTAACCGATTCCTCGCAGCTAAACAGTACGTGCAGGCTCTTGATGCCGCGCTTCTTGCATTCTTTGCGCATAATGCGGCTCATGGGGTCACGTACCGTATCGAAGATGTCGGCAAAGCGGAGGCACTCGGGATGGAGCTTGTTGGCCCCGCCCATGGAGCTAACCAAACGAATGTCGTGGTCCTGAGCATATTTGGCAATGGTGAGCTTGGCCGAGATGGTGTCGATGGCGTCGACGACGTAGTCGAGCTTGCCGTCCGTCTGCTCCAAAACGCTCGCGAAGAACTCGTCGATGTTGTCGCTCAGCAGGTATTCGGTGCGTTTGATAGCGGTGGCGGCGGGATTAATGTCGTGGATCATGGCTTCCATAACATCGACCTTGCGCTTGCCGATGGTGCTGTGAAAGGCGATAGCCTGGCGATTGATATTGCTGGGCGCGACGATGTCCTTGTCCAGAATGACGAAATGACCAATGCCGCCGCGGGCGAGCGCCTCGCAGCAATTGGACCCCACACCTCCGCAGCCGAGCATCAGCACCGTAGCATCGGCGAGCTTATCGAGTGCCTCGCGGCCCATGATGATCTCGAGCTTGGTGTCGCGTGTCTCGACGAGAGCGGCAGCGGTTTCGGTCATAGACATCCTCCGATGGGGAAGCGAATCGTGTTTTAGCTATCGTCATTATAGGTAATCGCCATAGGTTGCGATGGCGTTTACTTTGATGTGGTTTGAAGCATTGCGATTAGATAATTAGACAAACATCTAAATATCGAGTATAGTGTGCGCGTCATGAGAGATGATGAGAGGAGGTCTTATGCCGGGAGAGGGTTTTAAGGCGCTGGCCGATCCTACACGGCGTCACATTTTGGAACTGCTGCGCGAGGGCAATTGCACGGCCGGGGAGCTTGCCGAGCATTTTGACATCAGCAAGCCGTCATTGAGCCATCACTTGGCGACGCTCAAAAACGCCGGGTTGGTGACCGACGAGCGCCATGGCCAAAACATCGTATACAGCTTAAACACCACCGTCATGCAGGACTTGATCGGTTGGTTTATGGGCTTTACAAACACGGAAGGTGATAAGGATGAATAACGAAAACAAGGGCATTCACGCCACGGGGGTATCGCGGCGTGTGTGGATTGCGCTGATCGCTCTGTGCGTCGCCAATGTCGTAGTGCACCTCATAGTGATGCCGAGCTTGCCTGCGCAGATTCCCACGCACTGGGGAGCGAACGGCGCCGTCGACGGTTGGGGCCCTAGCTGGATGGCCTCCGCGCTCGGCGTGCTGCCTCTGGCACTTCTTGCAATGTTCCGCGTGGTGCCGCACATCGATCCCAAAGGTGAGGCATATCGAACCTCGGGCAAGTTCTATCAGGGCTTCGTAATCGCCTTTACCTTGTTCATGTGTGCCGTAAGCTGGCTGGGAGAGCTTACGGTCTGGGGCGTGGTGCCGGCGGTCGGTTCGGTCAACGTGCTGATTTCCGGTGCTATCGGTTTGCTGTTCATCGGCGTAGGCAACTACTTGCCGCGTGTGAAGCAGAACTATACGCTCGGTATCAAGACACCTTGGGCGCTTGCCGATCCCGAGAACTGGCGCCGTACGCAGCGTTTTGGCGGCGCCTGCTTTATGGTGCTGGGTATTGGCCTGATTGTGATGGGCGTGGCAGGCAGCGTGCTTTCGAGTGAAGTCGTCGCCGCGGTGATTGCGGTTCTGGCGTTTGGTTCGGTTGGAGCCGTCTACGTCTACTCGTATCTGTTGTGGCGCAAATCGCAGCGAGCCGCTCGTTAAGGTTGCGGAAAACTAGCGTACGCAGTTCATAGTATGTTCCGGGGGACTTTTCCCAGGTAGTATTAGGGGCGTGGGCAACCATGCCCCTTTTTCGTTAAGTTTCAGAGCTGGTTTCCTCATTTCGTTTCCACTAAAGCGAATCAAGAATAGGGAAACAGCAGGTAGAAAGGATAGAACAGACATATGGCGGAGTTTATCTACCAGATGTATCAGGCTCGCAAGGCCCATGGCGACAAGGTAATCCTTGACGACGTGACCCTGAGCTTCTACCCCGGTGCCAAGATCGGCGTCGTGGGCCCCAACGGTATGGGCAAGTCGACCCTGCTCAAGATCATGGCCGGTATCGAGGAGGTCTCCAACGGCGATGCCAGGCTCACCCCCGGCTACACCGTGGGCATCCTGCAGCAGGAGCCGCCGCTCGACGATGACAAGACCGTCATCGAGAACGTGCGCATGGCGTTTGGCGACATGATCGCCAAGGTCGATCGCTTCAACAAGATCGGCGAGGAGATGTGCGACCCGGACTGCGACATGGACGCCCTCATGGCCGAGATGGGCAAGCTCCAGGACGAGATCGATGCCGCCGACGGCTGGGATATCGATTCCAAGCTCGGCCAGGCCATGGACGCCCTGCAGCTGCCCGATTCCGACATGCCGGTCAACGTGCTTTCCGGCGGCGAGCGCCGTCGTGTTGCCCTGTGCAAGCTGCTGCTCGAGGCTCCCGACCTGCTGCTGCTCGACGAGCCCACGAACCACCTGGACGCCGAGTCGATCCTGTGGCTCGAGCACTTCCTGCATAACTATCAGGGCGCGGTGCTTGCCGTCACACACGATCGCTACTTCCTGGATAACGTTGCCGAGTGGATCTGCGAGGTCGACCGCGGTCACCTTTATCCCTACAAGGGCAACTACTCCACGTATCTGGAGACCAAGGCCGCGCGTATCGAGGCGCAGGGCAACCGTGACGCCAAGCTCGCCAAGCGCATGGAGGCCGAGCTCGAGTGGGTACGCAGTTCACCCAAGGCTCGCCAGGCCAAGAACAAGGCTCGTCTGGCTCGCTACGAGGAGATGGAGGCCGAGGCCCGCGCAAGCCAGAAGCTCGACTGGACCGATATCCGCATCCCTGTGGGCCCGCGTCTGGGCAACAAGGTGCTCGAGGCCCATCACCTGCACAAGGAGTTCGACGGTCGCGTGCTCATCGATGACCTTTCGTTCACCCTGCCGCGCAACGGCATCGTGGGCGTGATCGGCCCCAACGGTGTCGGTAAGACCACGCTGTTCAAGACGATTGTGGGTCTGGAGCCGCTGACTTCGGGCGAGCTCGAGGTGGGCGAGACCGTCAAGATTAGCTACGTTGATCAGAACCGCTCCGGCATCGACCCCGACAAGAACCTGTGGGAGGTCGTCTCGGACGGCCTGGACCACATGATGGTCGGCGAGACCGGGGTCCCGAGCCGCGCCTATGTGGCGAGCTTTGGCTTTAAGGGCCAGGACCAGCAGAAGCGCGCTGGCGTACTCTCCGGTGGCGAGCGCAACCGTCTGAACCTGGCACTCACGCTCAAGCAGGGCGGCAACCTGCTGCTCCTCGACGAGCCCACGAACGACCTCGACGTCGAGACGCTGTCCTCGCTCGAGGCGGCGCTGCTCGAGTTCCCGGGCTGCTCGGTGGTCATTAGCCACGACCGTATGTTCCTGGACCGCGTCGCCACGCACATTCTGGCGTGGGAGGGCACCGACGAGAATCCGGGCAACTGGTATTGGTTCGAGGGTAATTTCGAGGCCTATCAGGCCAACCGCATCGAGCGCCTGGGCGAGGACGCGGCCCAGCCGCATCGTATTCACCGTAAGCTGACGCGCGACTAGTAGCAAGTAGAAAGGCCGCCACCAAGGGCGGCCTTTCTTGTAGCAATTGCACTGCAGCTATGCCCTGGCTGCTGGTTTGATTCATAATCAAAGTTATCTCTTTGGGATTAAAGCCCGTTTTTGCTATGAGCGATTTTCTAATTCCGTTTAAAACGTAAAGACGCATTGGGTTGCAAGGACATAAGCAAATCGAATTGAAATATAACCAGTGCTGTAACGTTACAAAAAAGATTATAGAATAGGAGTACCTTATAAGTCGCTTCTCTAGAAAGAAGAACATATGCTTTCGCGTCGTCGTTTTCTGCAACTTGTCGCGTCTTCAATTGTCGCCTTAGCCGCACGTCCGAAAGAGGTTTTTGCTTCGACGGGCAATATTGATGGTGAGCAGATACAATTTACTTCTGAAATTGCGCAAGAGCTTGCCGATAAATATATAAAGGGACTCCTCGGCTATTCGTATACGCCTTCTGACCCTATTCCTTTTGTAGATGTTGATGGGTCCCCGCTTGGTTACATTGTTCCGGTTGTGACATCCAATAGAGCCGCGGGCTATTTGGTTTTAGATGCTTCAGATGATGAAATACTTACGGGATATCGTTTTGGAGACGGCTTAGTCAGCCCTATGGATCGGGGAGGAGATCTTGGTGTCGAGTCTTATTCTTTCAATAACCCAGTCGTAATGATCAATCCATTCGAATTCGGCGTGCAATCTTTGGACGGTTCAATAACAACAAATTGCGGAAGAACAATCCCGGCTGTTTCCATAGAAGGACGGCCTGTCGTTTTATCGAATAAACCTTCAAGCTGGAACGATGTTGTAATTTACGCAACTCAAATGCAGGATTACACAGTATCTGGATTTCGTTCCATTTCTCAGTTTATGTCATATGATGAAAGCGAGATTAAGAGGCTTACCGCCCACTATGCTTGTATGGTGACAGCTTTTTCGAACGTTGCGGAACTGTATGGCATTGCCAATTTATATAGCGACCCTTCGCAATATATGCAGATATGGAGTTACACCAATACCCATGCTCTTTCCGATGAAGAACAGACTGTTCCCGGCGTTGTTTTGGGTGGAACGCCGATATCAACCTGTGCAACGGGGTTTACAAATTACTGCGCAAGCAGAGGAAGTACTCTTATCGCCCGCACTGTCTCCTCTCCGGCTATCGCGAGCATTCAAAATGAGATTAACTCTAATAGACCGAATGTTTTACATGCGAGTTTGTACAACGGATCAGCCCATTCTGTAACAGCGGAGGCTTACGCCACACTTACTGGTAAGAAAACTGGAGAGACAAGGCAGATGATTGGCATAGCGGACGGCTGGAATTCATCTTTATCCTTCCTGAAGTATGATCAGAGCTATTATGCGTGGACTTATGGAACGACTTTTTCGAAGTAGGGCGATTCGTCTAGCCCTGTCTTTGGTGCTGATGGCTTCATTGGTGGGCTGTTCAACAAAGGAAGAGATATCGCGCGGAGGTTCCGGAGAAGTGACTGCGACAGACTCAGGTTCATTAGAAATAGCTGGCGGGCATGCCGATGTGATGTTACAAGGAAAAGGCGTGCTTAGGTCGGTTGATGCTGAAGACGCTGTCTGCTCAATAGAGGATTTAAAGACAGGTGAAACTGCACCGTACCGAGTCTCAGATAATGCTGCGAATATGATTGAGTCGATACCGACTGGAGCGCAGGTTTCTTTTAGATACTTTGCTCCGCAACTTGAGGATGAGCTTGCTTCTCTGGTGTCTATATGCACCGATGACAACTAAAAGGCCTGAATTCAAAAGGCCTCGGATGGTCAATTGGCTATCCGAGGCCTTTTTTACTCGACCGGGGCTTCGACCTTGTCGATGACCCAGGTGGCTCCGAGGCCGCCGGTGGTGTTGCGGCGGATGCGCACGGTGACTTCGTGGCGCTCGCCGGCCTGCGTGTAGTGCAGGGGGAAGCTTGCGCGGTTTCGCGCGGCCTCGATGGTACCGCGCTCGCGGGCGATCCAGTAGTACTCGCCGACGATACCGAGCGTGTCGGCGCCGTAGGGGAGATAGGTCGATAGCTCGTGCAGAAGCGGGCCGGGGCAGAAGACCTCGGTTGCGAAATCGATGGGGAAGTCCTTGGGGATGGTCGGTGCTGCGGGTGCGGGGGCCGGTGCTGCAGCGGGGGCCGGAGACGGTGCCGGTGCGGGAATTTGGTCGCAAACAGCGGCGGGCACGGATTCGATGACGGGTGCGGGCTCCGGCGTCGCTTCCGGCTTGATCGTGGAATCTGCGGGCTCCGGCGTCGTCTTCGGCTTGGTTGTGGAATCTGCGGGCTTCACGGTGACGGGCGCGTCTGCAACTGCGGTTTCAACCTCAACCTGCGTCGCGTTCTCGTTCTCGACGCTCGACTTTGCCTCGATGGGCGTGGATGCCATGGTGGTGATGCCGGCGTTTGCGTTCTCGGGGTCATAGACGACCGTGAGCGAGATGGCGGGCTGCGGCGTCTCGGACTCCGGCGCCGACTCGGTAGCGCCTTGATCGTCGGGCTCGTCGGGCTGATCGTCCTCGGTCTCGTCGCCAAAGACATCGCTGTTTTGGAACGCAGGCGTTTCGGGCTGGTCAGCGGCTTCTTCGGTTGTCGACTTGGGAGCTTCGTTGAGCTCCGCAGTGGCTTCCTGCTCGGATATGACTTCGGGATCGGTCGTGGCGGTGATTTCGGTGTCGGCTTCTGCCGTTACCTCAATAGCGACTTCGATCTCTGCCTCGGGCTCGGGCTCCGGAGCGACTTCGGCCACGGGCTCGGGCTCGGCGCGCTTAACGTGCTTGGGGCGCACGGCCTTGAGGTCCTTCTCGCCGCGCTTTTTCTTTTTGTAGGACTGCTTGGCACCCTTGGCAGCCTTGGGCTTGTCCTCGCCCTTGGCAAGGGCGGCATCCCAGGCCTCGTTGGCGATGAGCGTGGCATACAGGCGACCGCCCTTAAAGACGGTCAGCCTTATGCAGTCGTCGAGCTCCTCGAGCAGCTCGCGCGTGGACTCGAAGCCCAGGTCATAAGCGGCCATGTCACCAGCAGCGAGCGCCTCCTCGACCTGCGTCATAAACGTTTGCTTGCCGCACCCAATCGCATCACGCAGCAGACGATACAGATAGATGTGGTTGCCCAGCGATAGCGTGGGCTTAACTATTGTCTTGCTCATGGCAAATCTCCTCTTTACACACCAAAGCATCTTACCATCGCGCGGGGCTTGCTACCTCGGCGCCCAAGGCAAACGGGCGCGACCGTTGCCGGTTCGCGCCCGTTATACAGGTCGATTATCTATGAGGGGCAAACGTGCTTAGTTGCCCGATGCCGTGCCTTGGCTCGAGCTGTCAGATGCCGTGCCGGACGCGGTTCCACTCGAGCTGTTCGAGTTGCTGGTGTTGCTGCTGTCTGCTGAGCCCGTTCCCGACGTGGTGTCGCTCGTCTGGTCGCCCGTGCTCGGTTGAGAGCCGTCAGTCGTTTGGCTTGAGTCGGTTGTGCCGGATTGCGTACCGTTGTTGTTCACAGAAGAATCGGCGCCCTGCGACTGATCGGGGGTGTTCGAGGACGAGTCGGTGGATGCGGAGGTGCCCTGCGAGTCGTCCTGCTGGCTTTGCGATTGACCAGTGCTGTCCGCGTCGTGCTCGGTCGTGCGTGACGACAGAATCGGCTCGGGACGCTCGCCCAGACCCTCACCGGCGGTGGTGATAAGGATGGCAGCGGTGCAGGCGATAACCGCGACGATGGCGATGGCGATCGAGAAGATGATGACCTTCTTTTGCGTCTGGCTGCGCTCTGCCGCCGCCTTGGCGCGCAGGCTGTCGGGGGCGACGCGCGCCGTGGTCGCGCGCCCTGCAATCTGGCGCATCTCCTGGGTAGTCGCGGCGCCGCCTAAGTGCTCCTCGGCATTTAATTCAACGGGTTCATAGGCGCCGGCGGGGTAGTCGACGGTGGCGTGCGTACCTTTGAGGGCTTCGGCGCTGGCAGAGATAAAGTGGCGGTAGACCTGCGAGGACACAACGGTGATGACCGAGCTCACGGCGGCACCGATCACCGATCCGGCGATACCGATCTTGGAGGCAAGCGCGACGCTCGTGGCGGCAGCTGCGGCGCCGGCGATGATTTGGGGAATGGAAATGTCGTCAAACAGGCCCTTTTTGGGCGCGATGGCCATGGTCTGTCCGATGGAATGGTTCTCGTGCACGCCGTTGTTGAGCGATGCCGGCGTCATGACGCGCGTGCGCGGCGCGTCGGTGTACTTGGTTGTCATACGGGGTCCTCCCGGTGTAAATCTGCTTCGTTTCGTGTAGCCATCAGGGTACCCACCAGATGTGAATCGTACGTGACATTTAACAGATACCATCAACTCATCAAGGGGGGCTTGCTGTCTTTGGTGCAATAGCTTGATGCTAAACTGGATTTACGATTGCGAGGTGGTTTACGTGATGTACCCGTATATGACATTCGAAGACGGTACCGAGGTCGTTCATTCTGACCTGATTGCAGATGAGGATATCGAAAAGGTTGTCGTGCATTTTGAACGACCGACGGCAGAGGGCTTCGACTCCGCTCGCTGTGAGTTGCCTTCCTGTTCGTGGACTGACTGGGAAGGGCATTTTACTCAGAGTGAAAAACGAGCTTTCGAAGAGTGTTTGAGCAAATCATTTAGATTAGTTCGAGTTTAGTTCGAATAAAGAAGCCGAATGCGATGACCTAAAGCGTATGCATTTTTAGTATTAGATGCGTATGAAATGGAGGATGTGAATGGATGAGCTAATAGACTTTAAAAAACGATTTCTCAAGAATGGCGAGCTGGTTTCAATTCCAAAAAAGGAAAGCTATAAAAGAATCATGCTGCTATGGGCCGTCTCTTTCTTTGAATTAAATACAAGTTATACGGAGCTTCAGGTTAATCGTGTGCTGTCACAGCTCTATCCTGATTATGCCGTGTTGAGGCGGTACTTGGTTGATTATGGATTCCTATTAAGGGATGAACGAGGCCTGAAATACGAGGTTAATCGTGATGTTCACGGTATTGAGAGCTAGCCATCCGGTTCGGGTCCTATATATTGCTAGAGGGATAAGCGAAATAGGCAATTGGTGTGCGAATATTGCTTTGCCAATGCTGATTTACGAGGTAACTCACGATGTTTCTGCAACTGCTTTGATGGTCTGCTGCAGATTTGCCCCCTCTCTGTTTTCAGTTTCGCTCGCGCAGCTGCCTCAGAAGATGGGTATCGGGACACTGCAGGCCATGAGATTGGCAGACTTAATTCGCGCGGGATTATTCGTTTGCTATATTTTTGTTGATAGTAAATGGAGTATGTTTGCTATTACGTGCGCGGTATCGCTTTGCCGAACGGTTGAAATGCCCTGCTTTTACTCGTTGTTAAGAGCCAATACGAATAGTATCAATCGCGACGTAATTAATAATTCGTTTGGGTTTCTGCAGAATTTGATGATGGTTCTGGGGCCAGTTGCCGGCGGTTTTGTTGTCGCTCAATTTGGGGCGGAGGCTGTTCTTGCATTAGACGCGCTTTCTTTTGCCGCGTCGTTCTGGTTGCTGCGAGATGTTCCGTCGGTTATCGAGGTTAATGATAAAGAGGGGATAAGCAAAAATGAAAAAAACAGGACTGCATTTAGTGATCTTAGCGCGAAGCACTTGGCAATTGGTTTCCTATTAATCGATATTTCTAGTGGCGTGGCATTCGGCTCTCTGAATTCTCTTTTGCCAGCTATAGCGCAATTGCAATTTGACTCGTCATCGATACAATATGGATTCCTTCAGAGTAGTCTTACAATCGGACTGTTGTTCGGAAATACAATATATGGTCGTTTAATTAGTGGTTCCGATTGCGTTAAATCATATTGTTTTGTGACGTATCTTGCGCTCGGTGCGTATCTGGCGTTTGGCTATCGTTATGCGTCTGGGATATCGTTTATTTTCCTTTTTATCGTCGGTGCCGGAAACGCCATTCAAGATGTGCTTCTCATAACATCGCTGCAGGATTTGGCGAGAGACGAATCTGAATCGATAAGCCTGTTTTCAATTAGGGAGTCTTTGCAATCGGTTGCTGTTGTTATTTCAACACTCCTTGTTTCGCTGTTCACGAGCACCGCGATGTTCTCAATTCTCGTTACAGGACTTGGTGTATTTTCAATTATGATGGTAGCTGCGTTTCAATTGAATTATTTGCGAAAGATGTGACGTTGATATGCCTAAAACGCTTTTAGTATTTCCCCCAGGATGGAGTCCAGTGGGGCCGTATCTTGCCTTGCCTGTTTTGAAGTCATATCTTCAAGAGGTTGAACAATATAAAGTTGACATTGTTGACTTAAACGTGGAATTTTACGATGACCTCCTATCTTTTAGACATGTCGAAGAGTGCTGTAAAAGGTATCGGGAATCAAAGGATTCGTTTAGTTCGAATGTTCAATTAACAATCGAGTTGATACAAAAGTCAGTGTTAGCGCCGGAATAATTTAGCCAAATATAGTCGGCCGAGATTGACCAATCCCGGCCGACCCATTTTAGCCAACACGCCCGCATCTATGACTTTCCTATCGCTTCCCTACATCCCCTCGGGCTGGATCCCCCTCACCTTC
>DBFDVR010000037.1:0-3539 GCA_048321375.1 Collinsella sp. | reverse complement strand
CACCCATACCGACTACATCGACCGCGATATCGTCTATTCGATCTTGGACAAGCATCCCAAGCGCGCCCGCGCCTGGTGGTTTGTGAATGTCGAGACCATGGACGAACCGCACACCTTTGCCTATTCGGTCGAGACGTTCGGGACCGACTACGTGTTCCGCGTGCATCTGTACCTGGGCTACAAGATCAACCAGCGCGTCAATGCCTACCTGCGTCAGGTTGTTCAGGACCTGGCTGCCACCGGCGAGCTGCCGCCACAGACGCATGACTACTCGGTCTACAAGGATCCGGGTAACATCGGCACGTTCAAGTTCGTCCTGATCCGTAAGCTTCTGGCGCCCGAAAGCGATGTGGAGCCGAGCGAGCGTACGGCCATCACGCTCAAGTACATCATCCGCCGCGCCGCCGGCACACCCGCGCGCTGGTATGGCCTGGAGAACTCCAACGTGAGCTTTGAGTACGTGCCGCTGTTCACCAAGTTCAAGGCCGTGAACAAGATGCAACGTCTGGCTCCCAACGAGCGGCCGTAGACGTCGGCGGCTACACGGAGTTGGTTTTGATGGATAAGCATGAGGCCGGGGAGGTAAACGTGGATACAAAGGCGCTCGATGGCCGTGAGGCGGTGGTCGAAATGATGCGTGAGGCGCGTGTCGACGCAGCCGAAGATCGGTTCTTTACGAATCGGGCCAACATGGACATGGCCGATCGTGTGATTTCGGTCGTGGCGCTGGTATTTGGAGTGGTGTGCGTGTGTGCCCTGCTCGCGCACGTGCTGTTTGTCTAGCGGCTGCCGGTCGTAGAAGGCTTTACACTTAGAACCACCACGAGGGAAGACCACCACAAAGGTGCCTGTCCCTTTGTGGTGGTTTTTGTTTTTGAGAGAGGGGCGGGGCGCTGATGGACGTCCGTACGGACGGCGATATTGCCGATAGCTTTTGGTGGCGGCGCACAACGCTGACGCGCCGCACTCCTCTGTATGACGCCTGCGTATCGGCGGGGCTGCTGGTCGCGGCGACGATTGTGGGCGCGCTACTCGACCATCCGGGTCTCGCGCCGAGCATCATGATCGTCTATGTGTTCGCCGTTCAGCTGTGCGCATTCTTTACTTGGAGTCGCCTGTATTGCTTGCTGAGCTCGGCTGCCGCCGTGGGGCTCTACAACTTCTTGTTTATCGACCCGCGCTACTCGCTGTCGCTTATCGACCGCGTCTATCCCGGCATGTTCTTCATCATGTTCGTGGTCTCGCTTGTGTCGAGCTCGATTGCGTTGGCCCTGCGCCGCGCCCTGGCACAGGCTGCCGCCAGCGATCGCCGCACGCATATGGTGCTCGAGACCAACCGCATGTTGCAGCGCTGCGCCGACGAACAGCAGATTGTTCACGCTATGGCCACGCAGCTGGCGCGTCTTTCGGGCCGTCCGGTCGTGTGGTACGGCGCCGACGCCGAGGGCGATGACCTGCTGCCGCGTGCGACATACACGGCCGTGGGCGATGCCGCGCCGGTGCACGAGCTGGCGCCGCAGATGCCGCCGCGGCTCTCGGCGTCCGCCTATGTGGGTACGCCGCTCGATGCCACCTATGGCGGCTCGGCGTTCTACGGTATATACCTGACTGTGCGCTCGGGCGACGGCTTCGTGCGCTCGGGCGACCCCGCCTCGGTGGTGGGCGTGCTGGCTATCGTTGCCGAGCCCGACGTACTGACGCACGAGGAGCGGACACTTGCCGATGCCATTGTGAGCGAAGGCGAGCTGGCACTCGACCGCGCCCGCGCCATGGAGGCCCGCGAGGAGGCGGCGGTGCTCGCCAAAAACGAGCAGCTGCGCGCCAACCTGCTGCGTTCCATCTCGCACGACCTGCGCACGCCGCTCACCAGTATTTCGGGCAATGCCGATGTGCTGCTCGACCAGGGCTCGACCGGCACCGCCGTGCTCGACGCCCAGACGCGCCGCGGCCTGCTCCTGTCCATTCGCTCGGATGCGCAATGGCTCAACGCCACCGTCGAGAACCTGCTTGCCATCACCAGGCTCGAGGGCGGCGGCATGCATCTGTCGACCACGCTCGAGCTCATGGATGATATCGTCGAGGAGGCACTGCGCCACGTAAATCCGGCCGTGCGCGAGCACGACCTTAAGGTGGTGGCGTGCGATGAGCCGGCGCTCGTTAACGTCGACGCGCGTCTGATGGTGCAGCTCGTGGTGAACCTGGTGAACAATGCCATCACCTATACGCCCGCAGGCTCGCATATCGTGATTTCGATTGGCGTCGACGATGGGCACGTGACGTGCTCGGTGGCCGATGATGGCCCGGGCATCGCGCCCGAGGACCGTGAGCGGATCTTTGAGTCGTTCTACACCGCCAACCACGGTTTGGCCGACAGCCACCGCAGCGTGGGCCTGGGACTTTCGCTCTGCCGCTCCATTGCGTTAGCGCATGGCGGTAGCATAGAGGTTGCCGCGGCGGACCCGCACGGCTCGGTCTTTACGATTGAGCTTCCCGTCGCTGACGTTTCGTTTGATAAGGAGTAACGCTGTGCCGAACTCTGCCGTAAAACCGCTCATCTTGGTCGTTGAGGACGACCCCGCCGTTCGCAACTTAATCGTTGCCGCGCTCGAGGCGCACGGCTTGCGTCATATGGCCGTGGAGACCGCCCATGCCGCCATCGCCGCCGCCTCATCGCAGACGCCGAGCATCGTGCTTCTCGATTTGGGCCTGCCCGATATGGACGGCGTCAAGGTGGTGGAGTCGGTGCGCACATGGTCGGGCATGCCGATTATTGTGGTCTCGGCGCGCAGCGAGGATGCGGACAAGATCCGCGCGCTCGATGCTGGCGCCGACGACTACCTGACCAAGCCGTTTTCGGTCGAGGAGCTGCTCGCGCGCATTCGCACCACGCTCAGACGTCTCTCGTATGCGCAGGTTGGCATGGGTGCGTCCGAGGGCTCGTTCGATACCGGTGAGCTGCATATCGACTTTGACGCCGGAATCGCCACGATGGACGGCGAGGAGCTGCACCTGACGCCGATCGAGTATAAACTCCTGTGCCTGCTGGCCCATAATGCCGACAAGGTGCTGACGCACCAGTTTATTTTGCACGAGATCTGGGGTACGGCAACCAAGAGCGATCTGGCGAGCCTGCGTGTCTTTATGGGTACGCTGCGCAAAAAGATCGAGTCCGACCCCGCGCACCCGCGCTATATCCAAACGCACGTGGGCATCGGTTACCGCCTGGTCACCCAAGGCTAGATCGCCAACCACCATCTCAATATGAGTCGCGGTGAAATAGTTCCTGTTTGGTCCTTTACCAGGCAATTTTAGGAACTATTCCACCGCAACTTTGTTATTTGCCCTTGGGCTTGCTGGCGTAGAACTTTTTCTTTTTGGGCTTGCCGGCGGGGGAGGGCTTGCCGGCAAAGTTCGACTTGCCGTTGCCGGCCTGCGCGTGCGCGGGCGCCGTTGCGCGAGGCTTGCGGGCTTCGGGGCTGCGCAGCTCCTCGGTTCGCTCGGCAATCTCCTCGGCGCTAAAGCCGACCTCGGCCATGGCG
>DBFDVR010000036.1:0-8073 GCA_048321375.1 Collinsella sp. | reverse complement strand
TAGTATAGGGAACAACAGATTCGATGCGGGAGTGCCGGCGGTGCAAACCACAAGGCTGAGAGGGCATGGGGCCCAATCCTTTGAACCTGTCAGTTAATGCTGGCGTAGGGAGCATGCCGCCTTTACAGGGGCGCTGTCTATGCACAGCGCCCCTTTTCTATGCCAAGGAGGCATGTGCAGTGATTGATTCGGAACAGCTTAAGCAAAATGTGGTCAAGGCCGTGGAGGAGATTCGCGCCACCAATCCGATGGCAGGCTCCATCACCAACACGGTGACGATCGACTTTGTCGCCAACGCGCAGCTCGCCGTGGGCGGATCGGCCGCCATGGTCTATCTGCCCGACGAGGGCGAGGCGCTCGTTGCCGGCGGCGGCGCCATCTATCTCAACATGGGCACGCTCTTCCCCATCTACGAGCAGACGATTCCCCGCGCGGCGAAGGCGGCACACGACGCCGACAAGCCCTGGGTGCTCGATCCGGTGGGCCTGGGCATCGGTAGCCTGCGCACCCAGTTGGTAAGCGAGCTCAAGCAGTATAAGCCCGCCATCGTGCGCGGCAACGCCTCCGAGATTATCGCGCTCGCCGGCCTATGGGGTCTTGAGGGCGAGGCGGCCGATCTGAGCCGCGTACGCGGTGTCGATACCACCGACACGGTAGACGCCGCCCGCAATGCCGCGGTGGCGCTCGCCCGCTACACCGGTGGCGCCGTAGTCGTCTCGGGCGAAGTCGACCTGATCACCGACGGCACGACCGTGGCCAAGTCCCACGGCGGCAGCCCGCTCATGTCCAAGATCACCGGCTGCGGCTGCTCGCAGGGCGGCGTGCTGGCCGTGTATGCCTGCGCCGCCGATCCGTTTACGGCAGCCGTCTGCGGTACCGCCGTCTACAACGTCGCTGGCACGCGTGCTGCCGCCGTCGCCGATGCCCCGGCGAGCTTTAAGGTCGCCTTTATCGACGAGCTCTACCGCGCGAGCGCCCAGGACATCGCCGATAACCCACTCGAGCTCGAGGAGGCATAAGCCATGTCCGAGCCCGCAACCAATGCCGGCATGAACACGCTCGTCGCTGTGGCCATCGCCCCATGCGGCACCGGCGATGAGCTATCCGCCGAGGTCGCCGAGGTCGTGCGCGTCATTCGCGAGAGCGGCCTTCCCAACCGCACCACCTCGATGTTCACCGAAATCGAGGGCGACTGGGACGAGGTCATGCAGGTCGTGCGCGACGCAACCTTTGTGTTGGCGAGCAAGGGCATCCGCACCGAAGTCGTGCTCAAAGCCGATATTCGACCCGGATTTACCGACACCATGACCGGCAAACTCGAGCGCATGGAAGCACAGATCAAAAAGCAGGAGGAAGCACGATGAGCATCCGCGACAACCTTGATATCTCGGCCTATCTGGTACTCGGCCCCGAAAACACGCTCGGGCGCCCCGTGGGCGATGTGGTGGCCCAGGCACTCGATGCCGGCTTTACCTGCATCCAGGTGCGCTCCAAGGTGGCAAGCGCCCGCGAGATCATTGCGCTGACCGGCGACGCCGCGCAGGCAATCGCTCAGGCCGGCAAGACCGGTCAGGTCGCCTTGCTGATCGACGACCGTCTGGACTGTGTGCTTGCCGCACGCGAGCAGGGTATTGCTGTCGACGGCGTGCACGTGGGCCAAAGCGATATTCCCGTCCAGGTCTGCCGCAAACTTTTGGGTCCCGACGCCATCGTGGGCCTTTCGGCCCGTTGCGAGGAGATGCTCGAGTACGTCAAGACCGCCGACATGAGCCTAGTCGACTACCTGGGCATCGGCCCACTCCACGAGACCGAGACCAAGCGCGACTGCGGACGCGCGGCCGACGGCTCTATCATCACCAAGAGCTTTGAGGACCTGGCCGCACTCCACGCGGCAAGCCCCGTGCCCATCGTGGTGGGCGGCGGCGTCAAGACGGCCGACCTGCCGCAGCTCAAGACCACCGGCGTCGACGGCTTCTTTGTGGTGAGTGCCGTCTGCAGCGCCGATGACCCCTACGCCGCGGCCAAGGAGCTCGTAGACACCTGGCAGCAGGCATAGGCATAGACCGAGCAACTGATTCGCAGCCTCATATCTTCAGCAATGGAAAGCGCATCCCAGTTTGGATCTCCATTCCGGGATGCGCTTTCCACATGCGACCCTTACCCCGCCAGATACGCTTCCAACGCCGGCAAAGTCGCCTCCGCATCGCGGCGACCAATCTGGTAGATGCGCTCAAGTTCATCGGGCTCACGACACAGCGACGGCACCTTCACCGATTCGCTCGGACGCACCACAAAGATATCGCCGGCGGCCTCACGACGCGCCAAATCATCGAGCGTGGCATTGTAGACCTCATGCCGATGCTCAAGCGCTGCGACAAACTCCGGATAGTGACGGAACACGCGACGCAGCATGGGCATCACGCTGTTGGGCTGCTTCACAAAGCCCGCCGGCTGCGTGAGTACCACGATATTGCGGTCATACCCCTGCGCAAACAGCCAAGCGCTGGGAATAGAGTCAGCCACGCCGCCATCCAGGTACTTGCGGCCCTCAATGGCGACAGGACGCGTCGCCACGGGAATTGCCGATGACGCCCGGATCCACTCGATATCGCGCTCATCGCCATAGGGCAGGTCGTGATAGACGGCCTTGCCCGTCTCGATATCGGTACACACGCACGTAAATCGCATGGGGCAGGCGCGGTACGCCTCCAAGTCGATGGGATCGCGCTCGATAGGCACCTCGTGATAGGCAAAATCGGCATTGAACATATCGCCGGTTCGCAGCCAGCTGGTCACGCTCGCATAGCGTTTGTCGGCGCAATAGGCCTTGTTGTAGCGAATGGCGCGGCCGATCTGGCGCGATTTAAAATTGTAGCCAAACGCCGCGCCCGCCGAGACACCCACCATATGGTCGCAAGTTAAGCCGTGCTCCATCCAAACGTCGAGCACGCCCGCCGTATACATACCGCGGTAGCCGCCTCCCTCGAGTGCCAGCCCCACCGTGCGCATCGTATTTGACTGTGCCATGCGACCATCTCCGTCCCCACAAATTCAAACGGAACAAGTATACCCGTCAACATATATCGTCTCAGTCGCATTTTCATCGAACATCGCATCGTCGCGCTACCGCCTGTCGAATAATAGCCGCCCACAGCATGTGCACCCATATATAATTGTGTATTGTTGTTTACACTACTCAGCTGTTATCAACAGCGAACATTAGCCGACAAATTAACTCAACAACGCAGCAAGGCGGGGGCCTGGATACACGCAAAACGCCGAGCAACGACGCGTGTACACAACGAGCTCGCCCGACGCAATCCGCCCCGACCTCAGAAAGCCGCTTAGAACATGGATACTGTCAGCAATTACACCGAAACGCTCGAAAAGACCGTCCGTGACCTTCTCAAGCGGCAGGAGGATCTGATCAGGACTGCCTTTACCGACCAGCTTACTGGGCTTGGCAACCGTGGCGGCTTTGCCCGTTCCCTCGAGGAGCTCTGGGAGCAGGACGCCCCCGTTACCATGGCGTTCATCGATATCGACAATCTCAAGCACTGCAACGACGTCTTTGGGCATGACGAGGGCAACCGCTATATCTTGCAGGTAAGTCTCTATCTTAAGCTGTATATGAAGGTGGGCGAAGCGGCGTTTCGCATAGGCGGCGACGAGTTTGCCATCCTATCTACGATTGCAACCGAGGACGACCTCGCCGAACGTCTGAAACACTGCCGAACGGTTCTGCTCAAAAACAACGATTCCGAGATGCCCCGCTCGTTTAGCTACGGAGTGTCACATGCCGACCCCGCCCTGGGCGAAGCTTCCAATCGCATGACGCTCGATGCCGACCATCGCATGTACGACTACAAGCTACGTCATGCCATGCACCTCGATCGACGCAATATCACGCAAGTTCACGCCGACGACTTCGAAATAAGCGATCGTATTTTTGACGCCTTTTCGATGCTCAACGAGGGCCGTTATTTCTTTATCGAGAACTTGGACAAACATCGCACCCTTTGGTCACAAGGTGCCTCGCGCGATCTTGGCCTTCCCTCGGAGCACATAGACAACTGTCGCGATTACTGGAAAACGCGCGTCCATCCCGACGACCTTGAGGCCTGCATCAACGACATCGACCAAGTCTACAACGGCACCAAGCACCGTCGCGTCATGCAGTATCGTGTGCGCAACGCCGTCGGCGACTACGTCCTTTGCCGTGCTCGCGGGTTTCGTATCGACGGCGACGGAAATGTCCCCTCGCTCTATGTCGGCGAGCTCGTCAACCACTCACTTGCCGAAACCGTCGACGCCGCCACAGGCCTCGGAACGCAGCGCATGCTGGCCAACGCCATCGACGCCTGCCGCCGCGACCGCTGCGAGACGGGGCTTATAGCGGTGCGCATTCGTGGCACGACAAAGCTCAACGAGCTCTACGGGGCCGAGGCTGTCGACAACATGCTTGCCGAATACGCAGGCCGCATGCTGTCGATCACCCGCGGCAGGAGCAGGGTCTACCGTTCACGAAGCGCCCAGTTTGTCGTGCTCAGCAACGATTTGGACCACGAGGCATTCGAGCAACTGACCCGCCACCTTAAAGAGGCCGTTTTCGCTCCTGTTCGAATCGCAGGCGACACCATTACTCCCGTCTGCCTTGTCGTCCCGGCATTTTACGAGCACTTAGCCCATCAGGCGACCGCCGTTTTAGGCGAACTCGACCGTCGCCTTCGCACGGCCGGCGGGCTTGTTCCCAACGACAGCCTCCCCATACCCGAGGCGGAGCGCAAAAGCGCCATAGCCGAACGTATCGACTCGCTCACGGGTCTCTATCGACCCAGCGAGTTTATGCGGCGCGCCAACGCATTTCTCGAGGCAAGGCGCAACGGCACCTGGTGCATCGCCACGATCGACATGGGCCACATGCGCCTGTTTAACGAATGGTATGGACAGGCCGAAGGCGACCGCCTGCTTGCCGATGTGGGCACGGTCCTCAAGGACATCGAGAATGCCGGCATGGGCGTCGCAGGGTACTGGGGCCAAGATGACTTTTGCGTACTCATCCCCTTTAAGCACATCACCGTCCATCAAATCTACAACCGCGTTCGCGAGGCAGTAGCCAGGTATGATGGCGGCGTAGGTTTTTGGCCGTCCATGGGCGTTTACCCCATCGATTCCAATGAGGAGATCACCATCGATGCGCAGGCAAAGGCCATGTTTACCAATCGGCACGCAAAAAACGACTTTAAGGAGCGCATTGCCATTTTTTGCCCCGAGGAGTACAAGCGCGAAATCGTGTTCAACCGCACGCTGACCGAATTCCAGTACGCGCTGTCAAATGGTCGCATCACGTACTATCTTCAGCCCCAGGTCGATATGGAAACCGGCGAGATTATGGGCGCCGAAGCACTCACCCGCTGGATTAACAAGGACGGCTCTCTCATTTCGCCCGCAACGTTTATCCCCGCACTCGAGGAAAGCGGCTTTGTAGTGACGCTCGACAAATATGTTTGGCAGGGCGTCGCCATGTGGCTCCGCGAGCGCCTCAATCGAGGACTTCGCGTGGTTCCGATTTCCCTCAATGTGTCGCGCGTGGATATCCTTGCCTGCGACGTTGCCGAACATATGGGGGCGCTCGCCGCCCAATACAACCTACCGCCCGAGCTCATGCGTATCGAGATCACCGAGACGGCTTATACGGGAGAATCCGAAGCCGTGGACAAACTGACAGCCGACCTGCACACCCGCGGCTTCTCGACCTATATGGACGATTTTGGCACCGGTCAGTCCACGCTCGCGATGCTCAAGAACGTCAACGTCGACGTCATCAAGCTCGACCGCACCTTTGTGCCCACCGACCGCGATCAAGGCCGCAGCACGCAAATCATTTCATCGATGCTCGAAATGGCGCAGTCGCTCCATCTGCCCGTTGTGGTCGAAGGCGTCGAGACAAATGAGCAGGCGAACATGCTGCGCCACATGGGCGCCCGCTACGCTCAGGGCTTCCTCTACTACCGCCCCATGCCGGCGAAGGATTTTGAGGCATTGCTCGATGGTGGCAATAACAACTGATACGCTCGCGCGCAAAACGCCACCGTCGAAGGGGACATTTGTCTCCATTAGCTAACTTATATCCCCAATTCAAACCGAATTGGGGATATGATACAAACCGTTGTTCCGCCCAAGGAGGTTATCCATCATGAACGAGTCATATCGCCTGGGCGAGCAATCGATTATTGCCTATCTTCAGCGACTTGCGAACGGCGTCTCGACCGCCGAACTCGATGTTGCCGCGCTGCCTGCTGAGCTACGCGCCGTTGGCGAGCAACTGCAAAAGACGCATGCCATCCTGCAACAAGAGCGCCAGCTGCTTGAGCGCAACGCCTATATCGATCCGCTCACCAACTTGGGCAACCGCAACGGATTCGACCGTCACGTCGAGCAACTCTGGCGCAAAGGCAACCCCTTCACCTGCGCCTATATTGACATCGACCATCTCAAGCATTGCAACGACAGGTTTGGCCACGCCGAAGGCAATCGCTATATTCTGAGCATCTGCCGCACGCTCTCCGAAACCATGGAGCACGATGAGATGCTGTTCCGTATCGGTGGAGACGAGTTTGTGCTCATCTCGCTCTCCGCAAACGAGACTGAACTCGAGCAGCGCTTGGAGCAGGTACGTACCGGACTGATCGAGGCGAGCTCAGGTGGCAAGGCGCCCATGATCGGCAGCTTTAGCTTTGGCTGCTCGCGCGTCGATCCACTTGCCGGCGACACGCGTCGCCAGATGACGATGGATGCCGATCGCAAGATGTATCGCTATAAGCTTATGCATCGTGTGCAGCAACCGAAAGACGATGACGCGCCGCAACGCCCAATCGTCGATCAGCTTCCCTGCAACGACCGGGTGTTCCAAGCGATCTCCATGAGCTCCGAGACGCGCTATCCGTTTATCCTCAATCTCGATACGGGAGAATCGCAATGGTCGGTTAACGCCGTGCGCGATTTTGACCTGCCCTCCCAGCACCCTTTTAACTCGCTCGACATGTGGCTCGCCCGCGTTCATCCCGAGGACCGCGACAACGTACGTGTCGAACTCGACATGGTGATAAACGGCACGTGGCACTTCCACTACATGCAGTATCGCGTAATGGATGCCACCGGAAAATACGTGCTTTGCGACTGCACGGGCTACCGCTTGGACGGCACCGATACCGAGCCCGGCATGTATGTGGGCATTATCATCAACCGAAGCTTGGCAGATACGACCGATTCCGTGACCGGCTTGGGCGATATTCACGCCCTGGTCAACGCCATTGGCGAAATGCGTCGCGTGGCGCGCAAGGCGGGGTTGATCGCCATTAAAATCGATGATATCGCTCAGGTCAATGCCCGTTTTGGCTTTGATGCGGGCGACCGTGTTTTGGCAGAATGTGCCGCCTGTCTGATGGAATGCTCGCGCGGTAAGGGTCGTATGTTCCGCTCGACGGGGCCGATGTTCGTGGCGCTTTTCGACGACTTTGATCCCGAAGAAACCGATGCGATTGCAGAGGAAATCGAGCGGTTCCTGGGTTCGCCCGTGCTCTTTGGCCCATTTGAATATCAGCCGCCCATTCGCGTGGCCACGCTCCATCTGGACGGCGTCGACCGTCAGCCCGTTTCCATTTTGAACGAGCTCAAAGCGTTGCTTAAAGAGGCACCGCAAGTACAGGGCACCAAGCTGGACTAGCGCTGCGGGGCGCATGATAGTTAATTTCCGATCTCAGGCGAACACATTGGGCAAATAGGTCGTACCCGCAGTTAGTCGAACGCTCCCCCGCAGTCTCTCCAGAGCCCGGGGGCACCGTTTTCCCAGTTGAAAGAATGGCGGAAATGCGGTTCGATGAGTCCGGCGGCCATACTCCGCCCACCGCCCGACATCTTTTCCCAGGCAATGTCGAACGGTCGGTCCGTCTATTCCGTTTCCCCTAGGCCAGGACAGCGGGGGTTCCGGAGCCGCCCATTACATTCATTCGGGAGGCGCTAAATTCATATGGAACGAGAAAGAGTTGATCACCCGATTATTATGCCCGCCTT
>DBFDVR010000035.1:0-6639 GCA_048321375.1 Collinsella sp. | reverse complement strand
TCGGCGATGGCAGGGGAGACCTTCTGCAGGCTGGTGAGCGGCCACTTCTCGAGCGCCTCGGCAAGAATCGTGTGGTTAGTGTAGGCGACCATGGAGCGTACGATGGTAACGGCCTCGTCAAACTCGATGTCGTGCTCGGTGGTGAGCAGGCGAATGAGCTCGGGGATGACCATGGTGGGGTGCGTGTCGTTGATCTGGACAACGGCGTAATCGGCCAGATCGTGCAGGTTGCTGCCGCGCTCGACGGCCTCGTCGATCAAGAGCTGGGCGGCGTTGCTCACCATGAAGTACTCCTGATAGATGCGAAGTAGGCGGCCCTGCTCGTCGGAATCGTCGGGGTAGAGGAACAAGGTGAGGTTCTTGGCGATCTCGGTCTTGTCGAAGTCGATGGAGCTGCCGGGGACCAGGCCGTCGTCGACGCTCGCCAGGTCGAAAAGGCGCAGGCGGTTCTTGGTGGGCTGGCCGTAACCGGGCACATCGATGTTGACGAGCTTGGAGGTAACGGCAAAATCGCCGAATTCGACGGTGTAGGAGCGGTCATCGTCGACTAGGATGTCCTGCTCACCGAGCCACTCGTCGGGGACGGCCTTCTGCTGGTTGTCGACAAAGCGCTGACGGAACAGACCGTAGTGATAGTTGAGGCCCACGCCATCGCCGGTCAAGCCCAGCGTGGCGATGGAATCCAGGAAACATGCGGCCAAGCGGCCCAGGCCGCCGTTGCCGAGTGACGGCTCGACCTCGAATTCCTCGATCTTGTTGAGGTCGTGGCCTGCGGCGGTGAGCTGGTCCTTAACCTCGTCGTAGATGCCGAGGTCGATCATGTTGTTGATGAGCAGCTTACCGATCAAAAATTCGGCGGAAATGTAATAGAGCTTTTTCTTGCCGTTGTTGAGCGGGCGGGCGGCGGAGCGCTCCTGCACGAGTTTGACCAGCAGCTTGTAAATGCGACGGTCGTCGAGCTGCTCGAGCGAGGTGCCAAAAGACTGCTCGGCGAGTTCCATGAGGTTAATTTGGGGCATGTTTTCTCCTGTGATGGGTTGTTTCATGTCTGCAATTCATAAGAAGCCCGCGCGAGGGGATTGGGGTGGCCTCGCGCGGGAAAAGCAAGCGCGTCCGCACGGTGGGGAGGGGTCAGGCGCGGTAGCTCCTATTGAGGAAGCTCGATTTCGGCTTCCGACGGGATGCGGAAGTAGGTCTCGGTCCAGTCGGTGAGTTTGTGCTCGAGCTCGCGGGTGATGGCGCCGTCGAGCATGCGCCAGGTCCAGTTGCCGCCCAGCGTGGCAGGGGTGTTGATGCGCGCCTCGTTGCCCAAGTTGAGCAGGTCCTGCATGGTGTAGATGCACGTGTCGCTCACGCTGGCTGCGATGGTTCGGTTGAGTGCGTCGGTGATAGGCTCGCCGGCCTGCTGATGGGTGTACAGGGCTGCCTGCTCGCGCTGACGCGGGGTGGCCGTTCCCTCAAACCAGCCGCGCGCCGTCTCGTTGTCGTGGGTGCCCACGTAGGCGACGGTGTTGGCGATGTAGTTATGCGGCAGGTAGTACGAGTTGGTGCCCTCAAAGGCAAACTGCAGGATCTTCATGCCGGGGAAGCCCGAGTTGTCGCGCATGTCGATGACGCCGGGGGTGAGGAAGCCCAGGTCCTCGGCGATGATGGGCAGCGTGCCGAGCTTTTCCTCGAGCGTCTTGAAGAACTTGAGGCCGGGACCCTGCGTCCACGAACCGTAGGACGAATCGGGCGAGGAGAACGGCACCTCCCAATAGGCCTCGAAGCCGCGGAAGTGATCCAGGCGGATGACGTCGTACATGTCGAGGGCGGCGCGAATGCGGCCCTCCCACCAGGAGAAGCCGTCGGACTCCATGGCGTCCCAGTCGTAGATGGGGTTGCCCCAGTACTGGCCGGTGGCCGAGAACTGGTCGGGCGGCGTGCCGGCGACGCTCACGGGATTGCCGGCGGCGTCGATCTTAAAGAGCTCAGGTGTCGCCCACATCTCGACGGAGTCACGCGAGACATAGATGGGCAGGTCGCCGATGATGAGAATGTCGCGCTCGTTGGCATAGGCCTTGAGGCGGCTCCACTGGCGATCGAAGAAGTACTGCGTCATCTGGTGGTAGAGCATACGCGCCGGATGGTCGGCGCAGACCTTGGCGGAAGCCTCGCCGCGGGTGCGGAGCTCCGCGGGCCACTCCCAAAACGCCTTGAGACCGCACTCCTCTTTGACGGTCATGAACTCACAGTAGGGGATGAGCCAGTCCTCGTTGGCTTGGATAAAGCCATCGAAATCGGCTGGCTTGTCGGCGGCAAAGCGCTCAGCGGCGCGGTCGAGAATCTGACGGCGGCCGCCAAAGATAGCACCGTAGTCGACATTGCTGGGGTCGGATCCCAGATACACGCCATCGATATCGCGCTGCTCCAGATACCCTGCCTCGATAAGCTCGGCAAAGTCGATAAAGTTGGGGTTGCCAGCGCGGGCCGAGAACGACTGATAGGGCGAATCGCCATAGCTGGTCGTCGTAAGGGGCAGAATCTGCCAGTAATGTTGTTTGCACGAGGCGAGAAAATCGACGAAGTCGTAGGCATTCCAGCCAAAGCCGCCGATTCCGTATGGTCCGGGCAGAGATGAGACGGGCATGAGGACGCCGCTTGCACGCTCCATGAATGCGCTCACCAACCTTCTTGTTGTGGGGTCGGCCTGCCGATGGATGTGCAGTCCGCCTCCGATGTTCTGATCTGATACGCCTATTGTAAAACATGTTGTTTAAACATGTACAGGCAAGATAAAAAAGTTGGTCGATTTTCGGCGAATGGTTGCATGCCATGAAAAAGCCCCGACCTCACAACGTGAGATCGGGGCAAGAGCGGTATGTAGGTTTTTGCTACTCGGCGTCGGCGAAGCCGTTGGGGTTGTGGCTCTGCCAGTTCCAGCTATCGCGGCACATGTCCGCGATGTCGTACTGGGCCTTCCAGCCCATCATGCGCTCGGCCTTGGAGGCATCGCACCAGTTGGCAGCGATGTCGCCGGCGCGGCGCTCGCGGATCACGTAGGGCAGCTCCTTGCCGCAGGCCTTGGAGAAGGCGGCGACGACCTCGAGTACCGAGGTGCCGGTGCCGGTGCCCAGGTTAAAGATCTCGACGCCGGTCTTGCCGTTCATCCAGTTAAGGGCGGCAACGTGACCAGAGGCCAGATCGCACACGTGGATGTAGTCGCGCACGCCGGTGCCGTCGGGGGTGGGGTAGTCGTTGCCAAAGACCTGAACGGCCTCGAGCTTGCCCACGGCGACCTGGGCGACATAGGGCACCAGGTTGTTGGGGATGCCCTTGGGGTCCTCGCCGATCAGGCCCGACGGATGAGCGCCGATGGGGTTGAAGTAACGGAGCAGCACGACGTCCCACTCGGGGTCGGCGGTGTGGACGTCCATAAGGATCTGCTCGATCATCCACTTGGTCCAACCATAGGGGTTGGTCGCGGGCTTCTTAGGATCCTCCTCGGTGACGGGCGGGTTGTCCGGGTCGCCGTAGACGGTCGAGGAGCTTGAGAAGATGATGGACTTGCAGCCATGGTTGCGCATGACGTCGACGAGCACCAGGGTGTTCTCGATGTTGTTGTGGTAGTACTCGACGGGCTTGCTCACCGACTCGCCGACGGCCTTAAAGCCGGCGAAGTGGATGACGCGGTCGATCTGATGGGTATCGAAGATCTTGTTCATCGCATCGCGGTCGAGCACGTTGGCCTCGTAGAAGGTGAGGTTCTTGGCGGCCTCGTCGCCCACGATGGTCTTGACGCGGTCGACGGCGACGGCGCTGGAGTTGGAGAGATCATCGACGATGACGACCTGGTAGCCACCCTCGAGCAGCTGAACGACGGTGTGCGAGCCGATAAAACCGGCGCCACCGGTAACGAGGACGCAGGTGTCTTTGGGGGCGAGTGCTTTGGACATGTAGTCTCCTATCGAATCAGGAACACTTCTTCAGGGGAGTATAGCGCAGGCAGGGACGCCCAAATCGTGCGCTGTAGGAAAAGCAGAGGATTGTGCTAACGTACTCATAGAAGAGCTTGCGTACGCATAACCTGATCTTTGGCATTTGCTTACGAGCCGCTGACCTTGCAGTTTCCTGCCGTTCGTGGAAATCGTTGGGACGCGCCATATGTACGCTAATATGTATGAGTTGAGCGACATATAAATAAGCATGTAACGGAGTACATATGTCACCAAACAGCGATTCCATCCTTTCCCAGGAGCTCTCGCGCCGCACTGCCCTCAAGGCCCTGTTCGGCGCCGCTTCTGCGGCAGTTCTTTTTGGCCTGCCCGCTCGCGCCCATGCGGCGGAGGCTTCCAAAGAAACCACCGATAAACTGAATGCCGCCCAGGCCCAGCTCGACGAGGTTCAGGCCCAGCTCGACAGCATCGCAAATGAGTATGCGGCGCTGGCCAACAAGAATGCCCAGACCCTCAACGACATCGAGAATGTCCAGGGCAAGATTGACGACACGCAAGCCCAGATCGATGAAAAGAAGGCCGAGCTCAAGAAGAAGCGCAATGACCTTTCCGATCGCGTGGCCGCCAGCTACAAGTCCGGCGGCACGAACATCCTGTCGCTGCTGCTGGCCTCTGGCTCGTTTGAGGAACTCGTCGCCAACGCGCATTACGTTGAGAAGATCAACAAGAGCGACCGCGATGCCATCGAGGATATCCAGACCATCCAGGAAGAGCTCGATGCGCAAAAGACCGAGCTTGAGTCGCAGAAAGCCGACTTAGAGAAGCTCAAGGACCAGCAGACGGCTCAGATGCAGGATATGCAGGCCAAGCAGCAAGAAGTCCAGACCGTGCTGAACGGTCTTTCCGACGACGTCAAGGAGCTCATGGCTCAGCGCGATTCCGAGATCCTCGCTGCCGCCCAGGCTGAGGAGGCTGCCAGGAAGGCCGCCGCTGCTGCCGCCGCCGCGAACAAGAACAATTCCTACTCGGGTGGCGGATCGTATGCGCCCGGAACCCCGCAACAGAATGCCGGCTCGGGCAAACAGCAGGCCGTCATCAACGCGTGCTACTCTACGCCTTCGCCGGGTCAGAACTGGTGCGCGGCGTGGGTTACCAATGTCTTCCGTAACGCCGGCGTTGGCTACTTTGGAGGCAATGCGTGCGACATGTTTAACGCCTGGTGCTATAGCTCCGACCGCTCGGCGCTGCAGGTGGGCATGATCGTGGCCGATTCCTCGCACAGCGGCACGGGTGCTCCGGGCCTTATCTACGGTCATGTGGGTATCTACGTTGGCGGCGGCATCGTTATGAGCAACGAGGGTGCCATTACATCGAAGTCGCTCGATTCGTTCATTAGCTTTTATGGTACTGGCTCTGGCGTGCGCTGGGGCTGGCTCGGCGGTATTGCGCTGTCGTAACTGCGGTTTGAAGCAGGTTGGTCCGGGACTGCGGGCGAGGCATAAGGTTGCCTGCTCTACAGTCCTGCGCAAGACGAAGGCCACATTAAGTGGCCTTCTTTGCGTGCGGAACTCGCGACCAACCTTATGTCTCGCCCGCAGTCCCGGACCTTCCGGGTTCGGGGCGCCACACGCCGGACTGGGTTATCTGAATAAATATGGCGAAGGCCCCTTTCGGGGCCTTCTTTTTTATAAAAATTCGCCGACTCGGTGGACTTCGGGTTCTAGGTCTACGTTGAATTGGTCTTTGACGGTTGCCTGGATGTGGCGGATGAGTTCGTCGACATCGGCGGCGGTGGCGTGGTCGGCGTTGACGATGAAGCCGCAGTGCTTCTCGCTCACCTGCGCGCCGCCAACGGCGTGTCCTCGCAGGCCGGCATCCATGATGAGTTTGCCGGCAAAGTAACCCTCGGGGCGCTTGAAAGTGGAGCCGGCGCTCGGCATGTCGAGCGGCTGCTTGTCCTCGCGGCGCTGGCGGTAGTCGTCCATGTCGGCCTTGATCATCGCGGCGTTGCCCGGGGCGAGATTGAAGGTGGCCGAAAGCACGATAAAGCCGTCATCGGCGATGCGGCTCTTTCGATAACCCAGGTTGAGCTCGTCGACATCGAACTCGATGATATTGCCGCTGCCGCGGGTGCCGTCGTCGAGCTGGCGAGCGGGTTTGTAGACGCGCACGGACTCCAGCACATCGGCCATGCAGGCACCGTAGGCACCGGCGTTCATGTAGCAGGCGCCGCCGACCGATCCGGGGATGCCCGAGATGGGCTCCATGCCGGTGAGACCGGCCTCGGCTGCCGCGGCTGCGACATCGGAAAGCAGCGCGCCGGCTGCCGCCGTGACGTGCGTGCCGTCGATCGTAATGTCGGAGAGGCCTTCGCCCAGCGCCACGACGACGCCGCGGATGCCCTTGTCGCCGACGAGTAGGTCGGAGCCGTTGCCCACGATGGTGAGGGGCAGATCGCAGCGATAGCAGGTATCGAGCGTGGCGACGAGGCCCTGCTCGGTATCGGGCGTGACAAAGACGTCGGCCGGGCCGCCGATCTTAAACGTGGTGTGCTCGCGCATGGGCTCGCTCATCAGTACGTTGTCCTCGCCGGCAACGCCAGCAAGCGCGCACAGCAGGTCCTCGTTAAAAAAGTCGTTCTCGTGCATACGAATATCCGCCTTTTGGTGGTCGTTGTCATCAATCGATTGCAATATACCCCACC
>DBFDVR010000034.1:0-62768 GCA_048321375.1 Collinsella sp. | reverse complement strand
GGCGCGCCCAAGGACGACCCCGAGGCCGTCGCGGCCGCCGAGAAGTTCGCCGGCCTGCTCGCGCAGGGCGCCGACCCCGCCGAGCTCGATCGCGTCAACGCCGACGGCTCGAAGGGCATCCCCGAGCTCGTGCTGGGCACCGCCGAGGCCGAGGCCGTGAAGCTGTTCGCCAACACCTATCTGGCGCTGCGCGTGGCCTACTTCAACGAGCTCGACACCTACTGTGAGGTCCGCGGCCTCAACACCCGTGACGTCATAGACGGCGTGTGCCTGGAGCCGCGCATCGGCAGCCACTACAACAACCCCAGCTTCGGCTACGGCGGCTACTGCCTGCCCAAGGACACCAAGCAGCTGCTGGCCAACTACAGGGACGTGCCCCAGAACCTGATCGAGGCCATCGTGGAGGCCAACCGCACCCGCAAGGACTTCGTGGCCGACGAGGTGCTGCAGATGGTGTGGGACCGCGTCTACGAGGGCAAGCCGAAGCCGGTCGTGGGCGTCTACCGCCTGACGATGAAGTCCAACTCCGACAACTTCCGCGCGAGCTCCATCCAGGGCGTCATGAAGCGCGTTAAGGCCAAGGGCGTGCCCGTGGTGGTCTATGAGCCTACGCTGGACGCGCCGGAGTTCTTCGGCTCCGAGGTGACCCACGACCTGGAGGCCTTCAAGGCCGGCTGCGACGTGATCGTTGCCAACCGCTGGAGCGACGAGCTCGTTGACGTGGCGGACAAGGTGTACACGAGGGATCTGTTTAAGAGGGACTAGGGGAGAGGTGTACTCCCAGGATCTGGTGATATACAAAAATCGAATCTAGAGGGAGGCCGTATCAGCGTTGGCTGATACGGCCTCCTTTGATGTAACTCTGTTCCTAAAAACAAAACATGTGTTCGATTTGAAACTACATGAAGGAAGATCAATGCAGAATGCAAGCTACAATAGCAAACGAGTATTGGACTCGAGTCTAGCGGAGGATTATGGCGTTCCAAGATATCCTTGCTGCGATTGATATCGTCACGGGGCCTGACCCGGCCCATTCTATCCTGGCGTTTTCGATTGTCGTCGGGCTGTTTTTGCTGTGGTTGCGTAAGCAGGCTTTGGCGCGGTTTTACAAGGCCGGTATCTATGTTGCAGCACTGGCGTCCGATGCATTGTTTGCATCGGTAAAGCTTAGCCTTTTATGGTTGGCGGGTGTGGCATCGCCCTTTCTCGCGTTGAGTCTGTTCGCTCTTCTCGTCAACTATTTTTGGTGTGCGCAGCAGCTCGATGACATAGTGGACAAGGCGGATCCCTCTCTTCCCGAATGCGACTATGTAGCTGCCTTCAGGCTGATGAACTCGGTTGACCGTGATCGACTGTCCAGAATGCAGCTCACCTGCCTCGACAAGGATAGGATTTTCTGCAACATCTACTTGGGAAACAACGGCGTTGCGAACAGAATGCTTGAGAACGAAAACTTAGAGCCGGCTTTCAGGCATTTCGCCCTCCATATTATCGCGGACGCCGCTTGCGATCGTGCTGGGTCGCAAGCGGAGCTCGAAAGCGCCTTGGCCGAGAAAACCGACAAGACAGACCCTTTCATCACGGTCCAGCTTTGGCACAACCGCGCGATTAGCTATGTCGTGAACGGTCAGTTCAAAGTCGCCGACGACGAGTTCAAGAAGACGTATCGCGAAGCTAAGCGTCTGGGCGTTCGGAATAAGTCGTTCCTCTTGCTGCTGTTTGAGAACGCAGCATTGAATAAAACGAAAATCGGCTTGCCTGATGGCGGCGTTAAAGAAGGGTGGGGGTTGATTGAGGAATGCGAAAAGGCGCTTGCTCCGATTGGCCCCAACGATTTTGGGCAGCTCTTCAATCTGCGGCTTCTTTTCATGAGGCAGATAGGGACAAGTATCGAGGACAGGAACAAGCTGTATTTGGTCGAGGTCAAAAACACCCTCAGCAATGCCTCCCTTTCCGAGCAACAGCGCGTCGTCGCTATGGCGAGCCTGGGCAGAATCGCGTGGTCCGACGGGCTCGATCCCGCACCCGTGCTCAATTTCTTCGCTCGATGCGATCGGTTTTTGTGCGTAAGCGACCCCGATGCACGCTACTATGCCCATAAGAACCTGAGTGCGATGCTTTCGGGCTTGGCGGTGAATGACCGCTTCCCAAATACTTTGGCTGAGAGCGTAATGCGGTATTTCAAGGATGGGGACGCGGAGCATGACTTGGATGTGATGGAGGATGGCCTTCCTCCCGAGGCGATTCTGCGGCGCTCCCAAGTGCTGCGAGAACGCGCTGCCCTAGCCTTAATGGTTGGAGAGAGCGTTGAGCGCGCCGTGTCGTACACTGATGAGGCTATAGGCCTCCTTGAGAGAAGCCTGCAGGTTATGGCGGCGCTCGAGTGTCGATGGCAGCTTGCCCGGCTGACACTGTACGACAAACCCGAGGTGGCGAAATTGCAGCTCTCGATTGCCGAAGAGCGCCTCGCCGCGCTCAATAAGCAACCGTCCCTCGGATATCCCTATTTCGAGATGAGCCTGTGCTACGCCTTGCTTGGTATGCGTGCGGAGTGCAGGGTCGCATATGAAAGGGCCGCCGGCTTCGAGACTCCGATGGGCCATTACGCGCCCGGCATTCGGATTAACAGGACCGCCGCCGCCTTCTGTGCCAGGTTCTACATACTTACGGAAATGCTTGGAAATCCCGAAGAGGTTTGCCCCTTGCTTAAAACTCGAGAGGGCAGGGCGTGGCTGTCTCGCTATCCGAAGGTCTCTTCCCTGTCGAAAACGCTTCTTTGCGGGAAATTTCTTGGGTATGGGGATTTCGTGCCCGCTATGACGAGGCTATTCTTGGATGAGGCGGGGAAGCTATATGCCGAAACATGGCTCGTTGTCCAAGAGATCGGACTCGCGTTTGATCTCGATTCCAGAAAGCCCGGCGAAGAGTATGGGCTGGTTTTCGAAATCCAAAGGCACCCACTGATTGCCGATGGCGATGCCCTTGCAAGGGTGGCCGCGCGGCGCGGGCATACTGTGCTCGATGCGAGGTTGAACCAGTGCAACAAAGACCTTCTCGGGGCCGATGACGCAACCGCCGTATTCGATGTGCTGGATGCCTTGGGTATATTGGCCGAAGGGCGCGTGCCCACATTGGAAGACATCATGAAGAGCTACCTTGAAAGCTGTGTCGACGTTCCCGCCGGCGGTTGAGACGCCTCTGCCGAGGGGTAGCTTCGTCCTGCCGCGCTTCACAAAACGTTTCACAAAGTTCTCTTCGCTGGCCTAGTTTTCAACACGTAGCGCTGTAATGGCCCTGCCTGATTTATCCATCTAGCCCCTTGGAACTGCGGAGGAAATCCTGGACCAAAAGAGGACCGGCAGGATCATACGGATTTACAGCGCAGAACAAAAGGCGAAAGCCATCGAGACGTTCGCCGGTTTCGGATGCAGCACGGCCGACACCATAGCAGAGCTCGGCTAACCCAGCCGTGTCACACCCCACAACCGGCGGAAGGAATACCAGCTCGGCGGCGATGAGTTCCTGGAAGGGGAGCATCGCAGGCCGAGGTATTCCGATGAGGAGAAGCGGAATGCGGTCGATCACTACTCGGGGCACGGGAAAAGTCTGGCGCGCACGATAGGGGCCATGGGATACCCGAGCCGCAAGGTGCTCTCCAGCTGGGTTGATGAGCGCACCCTGGTAATCTGCGCTGTGTGCGAGAAGGAGTGATATGGAGGTTACGCAGACGACTCCTTCAACACCCCGCTCGCGCAACGAGCGCAGAAACGTCAACCATCCGGCATAGGACTCCGTGTCAACGGCATCGAGCCCGAGCGATCGTCACCGCCATCTAAGCAGGCGCCGATGGCGGTGACGATCGCGCACGAGGAGGCGTGGCCCGGATCTCTGCATTTAATGCGGATCGCATCGTGCCAGACGTAGGGAAAGGCCGTATCAGAGAGGCCCCTGGTCTGCATGTCCTCAACGATCGCGTCGGACAACTCGCAGATCCTCGACACTTGGCTCGCGCTCATGCGGTCCACCTCGAGGGCAGAGGCGAGCCATATCCTGCGCGCGGTGTGGCGATGCTTGCGCCACTGCCTCGAGCCCTCGTCTAGCCGTGCGCAAAACACACCCTGGTAGGCGTTGAGCAACCTGTCGCCCCGCCTGCGCACCAGGATGGGTGGCGTGAGGTCGGGCTCTTCAGCTTGGTGTACACCGTGTTACGCGACACGCCCGTTTTTCAGGCATTCTCGGATATCGAGTCGACCCGCTTCCTCATCTGCCGTATAGAATGAACCGTGGACATGCTGATCACACCTTTCCGACCTCCCTGGTTGATATTTCTAGGCAGCAACCAAGGTAGTCGATTGTGATGGTTGGCGTGCCTGCCTTTGTGCCCTAAATGGTCAAGCCGAAGTGTTCAGTTTTCCGCTACCACAGACAGCAAGGCGCTGAATGCTGGCACGCATGTCGGTGGAATGTCGTGACATGAGCACACGGTCGGGGGTGGTGAACGAGTTCACAACGACATCGCCGCACTTGGCAGCCGAGGCTACCGCGCTATCCGAAGCGCTGCTCACCACTGGCACGATGCCCTTTGCATCCGCCAGGCCGTAACTGGCGATCTCGAGCCAATCCATCGTGGCGGCATTCCTGCATGGGAAGCGCCCGGGCCCCTCATCCCTGAACTTGGCCAGCCACCTGTAAAGGCAGGGCCTGCTTACGTGGTTGAGCCTACACCAGTCCCACACACATACTGGACGAGAGGCAGCGTTCGATGTGATCTGCCCACATGTTCCTGTGTTCTATGTTTGCCCGCGTCATCGCAACCTCCTGTTGAATAAGGCGTTGCGATAATTTTGCCCAAAGCTTATCAGGGTGTTAAGACGCGGCTGTTTTGGTGTTTACACTAAAATCATAAAAGTCATATCATTTCATTAGTTTATTCATCTTTGGATGGAGGAAGAATGCCAACTAACAGCCAGATTCTGATAGACGGATTCATTTCGGACGAATTCTCTAAGCAGGCTGAGTATAGTTCTAAAGGGGACTACTTTGAACTGTTGGCCTCTTCTCGATACATGGCTCCATACGACCTTGACGACGATGAGATAGCGGAAGGGCTCATTGGAGGGTCGCGAGACGGGGGCTGCGATGCGATCTACATCTTTGCCAACAATAATTTCTTGAGTGAGGACGTCCAGATTAAAGACTACATCAATCGTGGATCAAGGGTTGAAATAGTTATTCTTCAGACCAAGGTTTCAAAATCATTCAAAGAAGACGTGTTCTTGAAGTGGAAGGACACCTGTAATGACCTTCTAACATTCGGTATAAATTTAAATGAATTCAATGATAAATATTCCGAACGTGTTATCGATACTTTTAGAAGAATAAGAGAAGCGATTCAAGCAGCAGCGATGGCCGGAAACGAAATCCGAATGAAGTTCGTGTACATCGCGAATGCGGATTCACCATCGGACGGCGTTAAGATTCAGAAAGAGCAGCTTCCGGCCGCCATTGACGAAATCGTCGGCGTAAGCCGATTTAGCTCTTCGTGCGTTTTAGTTGGAGCAGACGAATTGATGCGCATCTGGTCGCCTCCCGCAGAGAGCGGGCTTGTTATGCGTTTTTCGGGGTCCTATGCGTCGGTTCCTCAGAGAACGGACGTCTTTGGCCTGGTGTCTTTGTCGGATTACTACCGCTTCCTCACTGACGACCAGGGGCAGCTCCGTAGCTATCTTTTCGAGGCGAACGTCAGAGATTACGAGGGAAATGTTTCAGTCAACAAAGGAATCAGGGAAACGTTGGAGCATCCTAGCGAAGACGATTTCTGGTGGCTCAACAACGGAGTAACGATACTGGCTTCTGAAGCCTATCAAATAGCAGGAGCAGAAGTGAAAATGGAAGAGCCTCGCATCGTTAATGGACTTCAAACGTCATATGAAATATACAAATTTATGGAGTCTCGTACGGAAGACGCCGAAGATTCCAGAAATGTGATGGTAAAAATCCTTGTGCCCGGAAGCGATGAGACCAGAAACAGAGTGATACTGGCGACGAACAACCAAACTCAGGTGAAAAAGACATCGCTTCGCGCTACTGACCAAATCCATATTCAAATCGAACTCTACATGAAAAGAAATGGGTTGTATTACGAAAGGCGGAAGAACTATTACAAAAACCAGGGGAGGAAGAGGGAGGAGATCGTAACCCTCTCCTTTCTTGCGCAATGCATGATGTCGATACTTCTCGGCAGACCGGATCAGGCAAGAGCAAGACCGTCGACGCTTTTGTCTGACGAGGCTCAGTATAAGAAAATATTTGGGCAGGATGGCAACCTTGAGGCTTACTACAGAGCCGCTAGCCTTGGAAAACAGGTTTGCTTGAGGTTTCCGCAAATTAAGAGAGACTTAGAAGGGTCCCAAATAAGCGACATACGATTTTACGTGATAATGGGCGTTGCTTCCATCTTGTCCAAAAAAGATAACCTGACGTTCGGTGACATAGAGAAACTCGACCTTGACAAGCTGTCGGATGAAATTATTCAAGAAGTTGCGGACATGGTTTTGGATGTTTATCTGGCCCTTGGCGGAACATCCAAAACCGCTAAGTCCTACGCCATGGCAACCAAAGTCAAGGAAAAGATTTCGCTACAGTTACCTTAAGGTAATCCAAGGCTGCTCTCTAGAATGCTTTCAGCAGAGAGGTCCTTTTTGCAAAGGGCCTCTCTTTTTCCATTCGGTTCCGAACAGTTTGACGCTCACTGATCAGCCCGCATAGTCAGCCGCTTCGCTTTCAGCCCCAACCTTGATGCAAGCGTAGACGACGAGCGTGCACAGCCCCATGCCCATTCCAATCAGGTGCAGCAGGAAGGCCATTCTGCTCGCCTTCCTCTTCGCCTTCATGCGGCTTCTCGGGGGCGGACCCGTCCGGGCGGCACCCATGAGGCAACCGAGGGCATGTACAGGGCACAGGGGCATTAGACCACTGTATGAATCTCACGTACATAGCACAACGGCAGCCCCGTGCATTGCAGCCCGCTGCTGGCTGCAATGCACGGGGCTTTTGCAGGCCAATGGTTTGTAGTTAGTTTGTTGCTCTTTGGCAGCTTTGGCTCATAGCGGCCTTAAAAAAGCCACCATTGTTTTTGCGATTTCCAGCGTGATTCTGCTGTAGACATGTAGGATGCTTCAGTAGTACAGAGTCGAGCTCATTGACGAGTTCCGGCATCTCGCTTGTGGGCAAAACCCTCTCGAGCGAGTGGAGCATATTGCTTAAATCGCGCCCGCGCGGCCTTGCACAGCAAAGCCGATCGTCGCGCGCAAATGTTTCGAAAATCGACAAGAATCTCAATGACTTCAAGGAGGCTTTGAGGCTCCATTCTGTCCTCCTGCTTGCCAGACAGCTCCTGAATCGTACGGATGGAATGAGACCGCAACATCTTGTGCCTAGCAATGGCTCTAAAAAACACATTTTTAAAGCACGGTTGTTATAATGTCAGACACTAGAACATCTGTTTGGAAAGGCGGTTATATGACAAATAGCGCAGACTTTGAATCATTCTTGAAGGACATCAATCCCAGCAAGAGCACCATTGATGAAGCGAGTCGACTTCACCGAAATCTCAGGGACCATCTTAAGGCAAGTGAGACCTATGGGGCTATATGCAAGGACACATACCTCTCGGGTTCATACGCCAAGCAGACCTTCATACGACCGAAGAAAGATTCTGACAGCTGCGATATTGACATCATCGTTGAGACAAACCACTCCATCAACGATTCCCCGTTTTGCGTCTTGCTCGAGCTCGAGGATGCGATACGTGAGCGCGAGTGCTACAAGAACGTCAGAGTGCAAACGCATTCCATCGGCATTGACATGGCAAACTTCCATCTCGATGTTGTCCCTTTGGTCAATGATGAAGACGGCCTTCTCTACATCGGTTCGAAAGACGATAGCGAATGGAGGCAGACGAATCCAAAAGAGCATCTCACTTGGTCGACTGAGGTTAACAAAGAGTTCAACGGGGATTACAAGCCTCTAGTGAAGATAATGAAGTGGTGGAGAAGGGAGAACTGCCCAAGTTTGGTGAAGTTCCCTAAGGGCATCACCCTTGAGAAGATGATCGCCGACAACCTCCCTGAAGCAGGGTTGTCAATCGAGGATTGCGTTATGCAGGTAATGGCAAACCTTGCGGTTGCATACGCTGATGAACTCGACTCGTACCAGGTTCCCTTCATTGAGGATCCAGCCATAGAGGGAAACAACCTTGCCGGAAAGTACTGCTATAACGATTTCGCCCAGTTCGTGGACAAACTCAACGAGCACCTCTCGCATCTTGCAGATGAGGGAACCGGCAACAGCGTCTGGAAGCAAATACTTGGAAACAACTTCCCATCGGGAGGCCCTTCGTGCGGAACCACGTCATCAGCTAAGTCAAAAAATCAACAGTACGCATTGTCTGTTCAGCACAGGCAACCGTTAGGCTTCCCCATGCAGGCTCGTAAGCCAAATGCAACAATTACGGCAACGGTCAAATTGCCTTCAGGAGAAATACGAGTACTCGAAAACGATGGCGCGCCCATACCGAAGGGCTCCACTATCATGTACAGAGTGAACTGTGGGCCGGTAAAAGATGGCAAGGTAAAGTGGCAGGTCACGAATACCGGCGATGAAGCTATGAAGGTTTGCCCTAGGGGTGGTTTCGAGCTCCCAAACATAGAAAAGACTTCCCGTCGCGAGGAGACGGCGTATACGGGAAAACACTATGTTCAATGTTTTGTAATTCGAAGGGGCTATTGCGTCCGCTGGAGCAACCCATTCTTTATCAATGTTGAGTAGGTGGAAATCGATGGATATCAACAACGTAATTTCAGGCATTCTTTCTGTTGGAGGAAACATATCTCTTGTCCTCGAATTCATGGGATTCCTGTCGTTCGTCGCATTGGCTATCGGAGCCTTCACGCGTCTCGGTAAAGCGGCGTGGCGCTTCGGCCTTGCGCTGTACGGCAAGAAGATACTGATTGTCGCGAGTGACGAGGACTACCATGACCTCGAAGAGGATCTTTCCGACTCTGGGCTGATCAAGAGGAAGAACATACAGCGCGTTTCGGACAAACAGATATCCAAGGCAAAGGATGCGCTCCTGTTGATAGTGGTCTACGGATATTTAGACAAAGAAGGCTTTAGGGAGATTATCAACGGTAAGAGCTCCCGATGCGGACTTATCGTTCACTGTCCGCCGGAAAAGGGCCGAATCGACGATGACGAGAAGAAGCTCCTTGGTAAAACCGCATTTACCACGCTTTGCAATTTACGAGGCAGGTTAGTGAACGACGTTCTGCTCATGATGCTATCCACTTCATTCAAAAAGAGCGACCTGAAATAACCTGGACGACGATGACGGCCGGTTGGCGGTGCTGCTGCGTCAACGGCTGGAACCTGAACATCCCACGCTACGTGGACACGTTCGCGGAAGAGGAGCCGGTGGACCTTGCTGCCGTGCGCGACGACATCAAGCGCATCGAGGCCGAAAAGGCGGCGGCCATCGCCAAGGTCGAGGGCATGCTTTCACAGCTGGGACTATGAGGGGAGAAAGACAATTGAAACGAGATTACGACGCAATTCATTATATTCAGCGACAGCTCTCTGGATTTGAAGACAAGAAAATGGTTTTTGCGATGACCAAGGCATTCAATAAAATGTGCGCGGCCGAAGAGCCGGATGGCTGTCTGTCCACGACGGTCGAGCTGTTTATTGCGCTGAAATATCTTGGTTACAAGCCTCGTATTTGCTACGGGCTGGTCGTGCCTCCAAGCGGCTATGAGTTCTATCATGCGTGGCTCGAGCTGGATGGGAAGATTGTGGACATCGCTATTTACGGCAATGCTAAGTTCTCACCATTTTCGACGTTTGATGTTCGTTTCCCTATCGTGATGGGGTCGTACGAGGCGAACGAACAAGGAATGGAATATCGTCCGTTTACATTTGATGAGGACTGGCGCGACGCTTTGATTAGCAAAGTACAGGGAATGCCGGTAGTCGAATATTGTGATAAATCACCGAAGCGAATCTTGTGGAAGTTCGCTTGCGACCTGTTGGATATGAGCCCGTTAAAAGCAAATGTAGACGCGTTGCGCGACACAGTCAAAGATGATGTGATTTAAGGGAGGTGAATGATATGGAACAGCCTTATTTGCGTTTTAAGACCGACGACGGGTCGGAGTATCCGGCGTGGGAGGAGAAGACGCTTGGGGAGTTTTTTACCGAAATAAAAGAGAAGAATCATCCAGACTTGCCCGTGCTTGAGTAATCGTCTTTCTCCGTACCAACTGTATTCGCGGTACGGAAACGTGCAAATACTCAGCGCTTTCGCATGGGTTCGCACCCGTCCTTTCGATGCCGCGCGGCTGTCGCCACTCGCTAGAAACCCCGGCCCTGTACCTATCGCACATGCTCACTTCAACCATCCCAATCCGTACGGAGTTGTGCACGATTATGTCGAGCCCAGATTCTTCCTTTCACCGACTGGCAAAACGATTTACACCTAATTGTGGACATTGCTCACGCGATTTGTCTTTGCTCACGCATTGATCTCGCTAAACTTATAAGTGCTGCTACCAGGGCATTTTCTGGTGCACATTCTATTGGCTCCTGCGAAGATCGGAGCGGGTATGTTTGCTGCCGAGTCCTACACCAGCCGTCATTACATTGCGATCGTTGCCATGGCCTGCCTATGCGTTTTGCTGGGCGGGCCTTCTTATGCCGCGGGCGCGGAGAGCCTGATCATCGCGGGCGCGACGTACTACGAGCCGGGCGCGTCGGGCCCCGGCTGGGCCTGGACCGATGCCGACCACCTGGAGCTTAACGGCTACGCGGGCGAGGCCATCGGCGCCGACGGCGACCTGGTGCTGACGCTTGCCGGGCAGAACTCCGTGACGGAGTCGCATGCGCCCGATGCGGACATCACGCTGTGCGGCATGGAGGTGTGGGGCAACCTGACGCTTCGCGGTACCGGGACCCTGACGGCGACGGGCTCACAGTGCGGGATCCACGTCTCGCAGGCGCTCGTGGCGGACGGCTGCATCGTCGATGCCCGGGCGGACGGGGCCGATATTACGGACGAGGCGGTCGCCGGCGTGATAGCCGGTGACATGGCCGTACGCGGCGACGGACGCGTCGTTGCCGCAGGCGCAGGGTCCGGGGCGGGCGTGCGCGCTTACGGTGTGAATCTGCAGGACGCGGGCATTGGTGCTAGTGTGGCCGACTGTCGGCTTTCCGTCGACGCCTCGTGGCTTGATGCGACCGGTGCCAACGGCGGCGTTGCGTGCTTGGGCGGGTCGCTTGTGTCTGCGCGGTTTGTGTCACCCGCTGGCGGAACCTTTGGTGCTAGCGGCGTGGTGGATGCCTCCGGTGCGGTGACACCGCATGTGGTGATTGAGCCCGATGTGACCACGCCGCCGGCGGGGGAGACCGATGGGGGCGAGGTACCGGGTGATAGCACGGACAAGTCTCCCACCGATGCTAACCCCGCTGCCGGAGAGCCCGCCACAGGGCCCACGGCAAATCCGGCACTGAAACCCGATGCCACGACAACCAAGACAACAACGACAGTAACCAAGACCACGGTCGCCAAGACGTCCAAGCCCAAGACTGCCACCGCAACAACTGCGGCACTCCCAAAGACCGGCGACAGCCATTGGATAGCCGTGTCCACATTGCTGTTCGTGCTGGGAACAATGCTCCTGGTCGCCACATATCGCTGCTAAAGCACCCATTTCGATAGGCTATGTAGAAGGCTATATTCTTATCGACACATTAGTAGAATAGTTTATTACGACAATTGCTCAGGATTTTTCTAACATGAACCACGAATTGGACCATACAGTTGACGCTGCCAAGAAAGAATTAGACGCCGGCCTTCTTGAGCTGTTCAAGCGTTGCAGCTATCTGTACAACGAGGCATTTTATGCCAATACGGAACTAGCAATCCTTCGCGAACTGTCTAAAGCATCTTCTGACTATGAGAATGAAGTAATTTGCGCTGGCTGCTTCTTCAGCTTTACACAACTTGCATTAACCGAATCATGTTTCATGAATTGCGCACGGTTATTTGATGCCAAAAGCGACGTCAGTATTAGGAACTTGATAGAAGACGTCAAGTCTCATTCTGCTGAAATCGACGCACTTGCAATCTCTATATTCGGTGATCGACCAAACTTTGACAGGCTTAATCCAATCGTTCACCCATTGGCAGAGGACGAGGAGCGTTTTTACCCCAAGGAAGTTGAGTCTCAACGCTCATATGAAAAACTGTTCGGAAATCATTACAGAATGGTTACTGTGTGTATAACCACTCATGACCTTTCCAATTTATGGAAAAATACGACTCAACAGTCTCCGTAAACTAACTGACATGCTTCGCGATCAGCGAAATAAGGTTTTCGCCCATAGCGACATGGAAGCACTGAAATATGATGAGCTTGTTAGGCGACTTCCTTTAACTTACGGCGAAATTCAAAAACTAATCGACTTCGCACTCGATCTGACAATCGAATTATTCGCCAAAATTACTGGTATTGAAAAAGATCGATTGCCCAAGAACTACAACGATATACAAGGCCTCCTAAAATACGCGGAGGTTGGCATGGAGGCTGTTGAGCAGCATTTGGGTAATCTATAGGATTCATGCGCCTGCAAGTAGTTAAGCATGCGGGCGTTTGAATCTGAATACGATTCTTGACATAAAGTCCGACCATCACACAATGACGGTTTTCCATGCCAAAAAGACACTGAAGTGTGAGGTGGTTCAAATCTCAGTAATACAAATAATCAGCAGTTCAGGTCTTATGGGAATAATTCGATTCGCATCACGTTGCATCTAAGCGGCTGTTTATACTTGGATATAAACACTAAGGAGGCAGCAATGCTTTGGAGCTATGTTCAGCTAGATGACGGCACTCAGTTTGCCTACTCAGAAACACGAGACGACGGGACCGTTCGCGTAGCCGTCGAGCGCCCGGTTGATTTTGGTTTTGACCATGCAGAATGCTTTCTACCTGCGGTCAAATGGTTTAACGTCGAAGGATTTTCTACTGACGATCTGGATTTTTTGACCGAGTTCGTTAGATCAAACGCTCCGTTTATCTTCGAGCTTGCAGAACGGCAAAAAGCTGGACCGGCGGTGGCATAATGCCTCGAATTCTTGTTTTTGGACAGTATGTTCTGTTCTTTTGGATCGCGGAAAACGGAGAACCCGTTCACATCCATGTAGGGGTAAAGAGGGCGGCTGCTAACTCGACTAAGTTTTGGCTCACTAAAAATGGTGGATGCACACTTGCGAACAACGAGAGCAAGATTCCGGCTAAGGATCTCAGGGATCTTTCAAAACTAATCACCATGAACCATCGATACATTTGTGACAAGTGGCGCGAAACCTTTGGTGATGATTCCCTGACATTCTATTGCTAAACCGCAATTGAGCCATGATTACGCTTGTCAACTCATGATTGCCGATGTTGACGGGCGGGACCTTCCTGTTACGCCGCTAGTGCTCCAATCGTACTTTCCGATAGCCCGGAACCCAAAGACAACCAGCACTACGCCTGGATCCAGGACCTTGTTTCCGGAAACCGCACGCGAGCAGAACTCGCCGACGAGCTGCGCCGCAATTGCGTTGTGTGTCTCGACGGTGCGTCGCACGTATAAAATCTAAGCATCCAAACTCTAACTATGAAATGGAATGGACGCCACATGGAGATCCCAAGCACCCTGTGCAGCAATGTGTACGACTTCGCGTTTTGCCCCGAGCCCTGCTACGACCGCCTGGTCGACCTCGCCGACCCCGAGGACTGGGGTCCCGGCAACCGCATCCTCAAAAACTACCTGTCGTTCTCATTTAGCCGCGCGGTGTTCTTGACCGAGCGTGACGTGGACCAGACCGCCCCGTCCAACTTACCGCTGGTGTTCGACGACGACCGTTGCCTGTTCAACACCGGCCTGTACACGCGCCGCTACGAGACCATCTACGGCTTGTTTGAGCCCAATTCCAAGCCCGACGCGCGCCAGCATTGGTTTTTGAAGGGCTTCTTTAAGGAGAGCGACCCCATGCTGGTCTCGTTTGAGTACCTGCCGTGCCGCGTGCGCTTTGCCGAGGACCCCTCCGAGCTGGTCTTTGACTACCGCTTGCCGATCCGCTCCAACATCGACCACATTCTGGGCGACGAGGAAAACCTCACGCGCATCCCCGCCAGCCTGATGGGGGAGGGCAACTCGCTGCTGCTGCGCCGTGCCTTTGAGGCCGCCCGTCGCGCCGCCGCCAACTACACGCTCGCCGTGCCGCAGTTCTATGGAGGCCGAATCCAGCTGCTGCTGCCGCTGTGCCTGACCGGCGACAAGCCCGAGCTGGCGCTGACCATCCAGCGCGAGGACGGCTTCTACGCTGCGCGCACCTGTCTCACGCTCGATATGGCCTACAACAACGCACGACTCATCTGCCGCCCCGAGACCTCGTGGATCAAGCGGTAAAGGCTCGTTGAGCTGCGGGTTTGCTGTTTATTTGGACTGCGCCAGAGCAGCCAAAGCCCACGAATTTAAAATCGAGGGCAAAAAGTTCTTGGTAAACCACGCGCGGCTATGATAGTATCTCTTTTGCCAAAAGGCGACGGGCGATTGGCTCAGGGGTAGAGCATATCCTTCACACGGATGGGGTCACAAGTTCGAATCTTGTATCGCCCACCATCAAAAGCAAAGGTCAGAGGTATTAAGCCTCTGACCTTTTTCTTTTTGACACCAAGTGTGACACTAAAAACCGACACCATGATCGAATCCATGTTGTCCGAGACGCCGTTGGACGGGCGCCGGGCGGCGCCGCGGAAAGTTTTCCAAAATTGTCCTTGCATCGCCGCCGGTGTTCCCGTATAGTACTTCTTCGCACGGGGGCGTAGCTCAGCTGGGAGAGCGCTTGACTGGCAGTCAAGAGGTCAGGGGTTCGAGCCCCCTCGTCTCCACCCGAGTATTGACTGCGGCTCCAACGCTAGTTGGGGCCTTTTTTCATATTGGCACACAAGGTCTCCTATCGACCGATATTTAAGCTATATAAAAAGAAGAAGGCCAGACTTAGTGTCTGGCCTTCTGTAAATTCTGGTGGGCCCTCCGGGATTCGAACCCAGAACCCAGGGATTATGAGTCCCCTGCGCTAACCGTTGCGCCAAGAGCCCTTGAAGTTAGTGGCAACGATAGTAATGGTGGCTATCCATTTGAATTAGTTTCGCACCACGATGAAAGATACTACCATGCGCGCGTTGGTCGTTCAACGCACGATCTTGTCCGCCAGGAGGATCATGGTGCCGCCTTTGGCCCTCTTGCCTGCTTCCAGCGCCCCGGGCCGGCCGCCGGGCGCAGCCGCGGAAAGTTTTTCCAAAATTGTCCTTGCATCGCCGCCGGTGTTCCCGTATAGTACTTGTTCGCACGGGGGCGTAGCTCAGCTGGGAGAGCGCTTGACTGGCAGTCAAGAGGTCAGGGGTTCGATCCCCCTCGTCTCCACCCGAGCATTGAATGAGGCTCCAACGCAAGTTGGGGCCTTTTTTCATATAGGCACACAAGGTCAAAGGCGGCACCATGATCCTCCTGGTCGACAAGATCGAAAAAAGCTTCGGCGCGCGCGTCCTCTTTAGCGGCGCGTCATTCCAGATCAACCCCGGCGAGCGTTTTGCGCTCGTGGGCCCCAACGGCGCCGGCAAAACCACCATGCTCAAGATCATCATGGGCATCGACAGCCCAGACGCTGGCCAGGTCCAGTACGCCAAGGACTGCCAGGTAGGCTATCTAGAGCAGGAAACTAACCTGGAGCAAAAGGACACCACCATCCTTGCCGAGGTCATGGCCGCCGCCAAGGAAATCCGCCGCATGGGCGTGCGCGCTAACGAGCTGCAGGCCCAGATCACCGAGCTCTCCGAGCAGGGCAAAGACGTCGACGCCCTCCTCAACGAGTATGGCCAGGTCCAGGACCGCTTTGAGCATCTGGGCGGCTACGAACTCGAGAGCAACGCCCGCAAGATCTTGTCCGGCCTGGGTTTTAAGGTCACCGACTTTGAGCACCTGTGCTCCGAGTTCTCCGGCGGCTGGCAGATGCGCATCGCGCTGGCAAAGCTCTTCCTGCGCCACCCCGACCTGCTGCTGCTGGACGAGCCCACCAACCACCTGGACCTCGAGAGTGTCCAATGGCTGCGCGGCTTTATCGCCAACTACGATGGCGCCGTCCTCATCGTCAGCCATGACCGCGCCTTCATGGACGCCTGCGTCGACCACGTGGCCGCCCTCGAGAACCGCCGCGTGACCACCTACACCGGCAACTACAGCAGCTACCTTAAGCAGCGCGAGGACAACCTGGAGCAGATGCGCGCCAAGCGCGCTGCCCAGGAGCGCGACATCGCCCACATGCAGGTCTTCGTCGACAAGTTTCGCTACAAGCCCACCAAGGCAGCCCAGGCGCAGGAGCGCATCCGCAAGATCGAGCAGATTAAAAAGGAGCTCGTCATCCTGCCCGAGGGCCACAAGCACATCGACTTTAAGTTCCCCGATCCGCCACGCTCCGGCGACATGGTCGTGGGCCTAGAGGGCGTCTCCAAGTCCTACGGCGATAAGCACATCTACAGCGACATCGACCTTAAGCTCTACCGCGGTGAGCACGTGGCACTCGTCGGCCCCAACGGCGCTGGCAAGTCCACCCTCATGAAGATCCTCGCCGGTCTGGAGCCGCCCACCACCGGCACCCGCGACCTGGGAACCAACGTCGGCGTCGCCTACTATGCCCAGCATGCGCTCGAGGGCATGACCGAGTCCAACACCGTCCTGCAAGAGATCGACACCGTCACGCCCAAGTGGACCGTGCCGCAGCAGCGCAGCCTGCTGGGCGCCTTCCTGTTTAGCGACAACGATGCAATCGAAAAACAGGTCCGCGTCCTCTCCGGTGGCGAAAAGGCGCGTCTGGCCCTGGCAAAGATGCTCGTGGCCCCCGAGGCGCTCCTGTGCCTGGACGAGCCCACCAACCACCTGGACATCGACTCGGTGGACATGCTCGAGAATGCCCTGCAAAACTTCCCTGGTACCATCGTGCTGATCAGCCACGACGAGCACCTGGTACGCGCCGTTGTCAACCGCGTGATCGACATACGCGATGGCAAGGTCACGGTCTACGACGGCGACTACGACTACTACCTCTACAAGCGCGAGGATCTCGCAGCCCGCGCCGCCGCCGAGGCCGCAGGGGAGAGCGCGCCTGCCGCGGCCAAGTCCACCAAAGCCAGCGCCGCCCAGGCCGACACCCCCGCCGCGGCGCCTAAACCTGCCGAGGGCAAAAAGACCAAGGAGCAAAAGCGCGCCGAGGCCCAGGCCCGCGCTGCGCTCAACAAAAAGCTCAAGGGCGTGCGCAACCAGCTTAAGAAGATCGAGGCGGAGCTCGACAAAAAGCGCGCCCGCTATGACGAGCTTATGGAATTGATGGCAAGTGAAGAGCTTTATGCCGATCAGGATAAGTTCAACGCCGCGCTGGGGGAATATAACGGCCTTAAGCAAGAGCTGCCCAAGCTCGAGGACGAATGGCTCGAGCTTTCCACACAGATTGAAGAGGAGACCGCGCGTGAACTCTCGTAAGGCCGCTGCCGTGGCGATGAGCATCATCGCCATTGCGTGCCGCATCTGCGGCATCTTTATGAGCGCGATGACCGTGCTGTTGTGCTTTAGCGGCCTGACCGCCAAGCTGCAGATCGTCGGCTTTGTCGTTGAGCTTTCGCGCGCGCTGCCGAGTGCCATCGCCGGCTACGGCGTCATCACCTCGCCCTTTGGCGGCGTGTTCCGCTTAGATTACGCCATCGTGGCCGTCATCCTGTTTGTGGTCGACCACCTGCTCACGCGCGCATCGCGCCGCGTCCGCTAGGAGGTGCTATGTCCAGCAGCTACCTCATGAATCTGCTTGCCAGCGCCGTCGCTGTCATCGTTGGCATCGTGATCCACGAAAGCGCGCACGCCGCCGCGGCCTGGGCGCTCGGCGACAAGACGGCACGCTCCCGTGGCCGCGTCTCGCTCAACCCGCTCAACCACATCGACCCGTTTGGCACCGTCCTCCTGCCGCTGCTTATGCTCGCGGCCGGCGGCCCGGTATTTGCCTTCGCCAAGCCCGTGCCCGTCTATCTCAACAACCTCAAGCACCCCAAGCGCGACGAGGTCCTGGTGAGCGCGGCAGGCCCCGCATCGAATATCGCACTCGCGTGCCTGGCCGCAGCCCTCATGCACCTGGTCTATGGCAACCTCTACGCCAGCATGTCTTTTGGCGTGGCGTCGCAAATCATGAACTTCGGCGCTGCCTTTATCGTGGTTAACCTGTCGCTCGCGTTTTTTAACCTCATTCCGATTCCGCCGCTTGACGGCTCGTCTATCATCGTGCCGTTCCTCAAAGGTAAAGCGCTCACCAACTACTACCACCTGCAGCAATACGCCATGCCCATACTCATCATCGTGCTGTATCTGCTGCCCATGTGGACCGGTATCGATGTGATCGGCCGCTATTTCGACGTTACCGTGTATCCGCTGGCTGAGTGGCTGCTCAACTTCGCAATCGCCGGCATCTAAGGTAAACTTACAGGTCGACCGCGCAAAACGGTCGCAACATGCACCCAAACCGCGCCGCGAAGGCGCCGTCAAAGGAGGTCGAAGATGTCGTATCGCGTGTCGACGCAGGTCTACAGCGGACCGTTCGACCTGCTGCTGCAGCTGGTAACCCGTCAAAAAGTAGATATCGGCGCCATCTCCATTAGCGAGGTGGCCGAGCAATACCTGGCCGAAGCCGAGCGCATCGAGGCGCTGGACCTGGATGTGGCAAGCGACTTTTTGCTGGTCGCGGCTACGCTTTTGGACATCAAGGCCGCCTCGCTGGTGCCTCAGGAGGCCCCGCGCAAAGCCGATGATGATGACGAGCTCGACGATGACCTCGAGGAACTCAGCGCGCTCGACGGCGATGCCCTGCGCGAGGTCCTGATCCAGCGCCTGATCGCCTACAAGCAGTTTAAGAGCGCGGCGGCAGCCCTTGGCGCGCGCATGCAGGCCGAGAGCCGCATGCATCCGCGTGTGGCCGGCCCCGACCCGGAGTTTTTGGGCCTCATGCCCGACTACCTGGCCGGCATCACCCTGCGCGGCCTGGCCGTCATCTGTGCCGACCTGGACGGCAAGCGCCAGACCTTCCTGTTGGAGGCCGAGCACGTGGCACCGCATCGCGTGCCGCTCGACCTGACGGTGGCCTCGGTCGACCGCTTTACCACGGCGCACCAAACCTGCACCTTCCGCGAGCTGTTGGACGGAGACGCCACCACCGAGCAGCTCGTCGTCACTTTCCTGGCCATGCTGGAGCTCACCAAGCGTGGCTCGCTCACCCTGAGCCAGGACGAAATCTTTGGAACCATCCGCATCAACCGCGTCGAGGGCGCCGAGGCCTACGTACCCGGCGAGGGCCCCGAGCTCACCGAATAGGAGCGGCAACCATGTCAACCCTTTCCCCGCTGGAGACAAATAGCCTCAAAGGCGCCTTGGAGGCGCTCCTGCTGGTGTCGAGCGATCCGGTGAGCGCGCCCGCGCTGGCTGGTGCGCTGGATATCGCCCCCGGCGAATGCGCATCGCTGCTCGCCGAGCTCAAAGTTGAGTACGAGGAGGCCAACCGCGGCTTTCAGCTGCGCGAGGTCGCCGGCGGCTGGCGCCTGTTTACGCATCCCGCATATCACGACGTGGTCGAGGCCTATGTGTTGAGCTGGGACACGCAAAAACTGTCGCAGGCGGCACTCGAGACCCTGGCCGTGATCGCCTATCACCAGCCCGTGACGCGCGAGGTGGTCAAGGGCATCCGCGGCGTCAACTCCGACGGTGTCATTGCGTCGCTCGTTGACAAGGGCCTGGTGCGCGAGCTCGGGCGCGACCCCCAGCGCGGTCAGGCCATCATTTACGGCACGACCAACGCCTTTTTGGAGAAGTTCGGTCTGCGCTCCACCCGCGACCTTCCCGATCTGGAGCAGTTTGCCCCCGACGAGCAGTCACGTCAATTTATCCGCGAGCGCCTGAGCGGCCGCAGCATTCAGTCCACGCTCGAGGAGCAGGCCGAAGATCTGGACGAAGAGCGCGAACTGATCGATATCGATGTTGAAGATGTTGAGGCAGTCGAGGACGAGGATACCCTGGTTGTCGACGATACCTCGGAGGACATGCATGACGAGGACTAACGAAGCAGAGGTGACGCGCGCCGCGGGCGCCCAGCCCGTCTACCCGCACACGATGCGCCTGCAGCGCTTTTTGGCGCGCGCGGGCGTTGCGAGCCGCCGCGGATCGGAGGACCTGATGACCGCCGGCCGCGTGACCGTCAACGGCCAGGTCGCGACCGAACTGGGCACCAAGGTCGATGTGGACCGCGACCATATCGAGGTCGACGGCATGCCCGTCAAGCTCAACCAAGGCGCCGTGTACCTGATGCTCTACAAGCCGACCGGCTACCTCACCACCATGAGCGATCCGCAGGAGCGCCCTTGTGTGGCCGACCTAGTCCCGCGCGACCGCTTTCCGGGGCTCTTCCCGGTGGGTCGCCTGGACCGTGACACCACGGGCCTTTTGCTCTTTACCACCGACGGCGACCTGTCGCAGGACCTGCTGCACCCCAGCAAGCACGTCTACAAGACATATCAGGCGCTCGTGGACGGCCACCTGACCGATCGCGACTTGGAACCGCTCCGTCGCGGCATCGAGCTCGACGACGGCCTGTGCCAGCCGGCGATCTGCCGGGTCATCAACGCGCGCGAAGCCGAGGCCGTGGCTCCGCAAGGCGTCAAGCCCGGCACCACTGCCGTGGAGGTCATCATCCGCGAGGGGCGCAAGAACCAGGTCAAGCGCATGCTGAGCAAGATTCACCATCCGGTGATCCGCCTGCACCGCTGCAACTTTGCCGGCCTCGAGCTCGAGGGCGTGGCCAAGGGCTCGTGGCGCGAGCTCACCGACCGCGAGGTGCAGATCCTTAAGGCCGGCGGCATTCCGCCCAAGCAGGCCGCCTCCAAGCGCACCGCCGCGCCCGCGACCAACACCGCGAGCCGCACGCGCCACCACGGCAGCCATGGCTCCGCACCCAAGCGCAACACCTACCGCGAGCGCTACACGGGCTAGCCAGTCCGCCAGCAAGCAGCGCTCGCGTCCCATATCAGCACGTCAACCACCGAAAGGAAGCATTGCATGATCGTCGCCATCGACGGCCCTGCCGGTTCCGGCAAGTCCACCATCGCCAAGGAGATCGCCCGCCAGCTGGGCTTCAACAAGCTCGACACGGGCGCGATGTATCGCGCTGTCACCTTCGCCGCGCTCGACCGCGGCATCGATCTGGACGACGAGGCGGCCATCGACGCTCTCGCCGAGCAGATCGAGATTCGCTTTACCAACGGCACCGGCGAGGACACGCGCCTGACCATCGACGGCCAGGACGCATCGGCTGCCATCCGCACCCCGCAGGTGGACGCCAACGTCTCCAAGGTCTCGGCCTACCCGGGCGTACGCGCCGCCATGCTCATCCATCAGCGCCGTGCCGCCGAGGATCGCGATATCGTGGCCGAGGGTCGCGACATCGGCACCGTCGTGTTCCCCAACGCGCAGGTCAAGGTATTCCTGACCGCCGACCCGCGCGAGCGTGCCCGTCGCCGCGTGCTGCAGCGCCACCAAAACGACGCTCAGCCGCTTACTGCCGAGCAGCTCGAGGCTGAGGTCGATGAGACCCTCGACGCCCTCAAGCAGCGCGACAAGCTCGACAGTAGCCGTGAGGTCGCGCCGCTTGTGCCAGCCGAGGACGCCGTGCACGTCGACTCCACCGCCCACACCATCGATGAGGTCGTCTCGATTATCGAGGACCTCATCAACCAAAGGAGGTAGCCCATGCGCCTGTTTAAGCAGACGCCCGAGGATTACTACAACGCCCCCTACGCCGAGTTCCCGGCGCTCATCCGCGGCACCGTCTTCGTGGTCATGGCAATCCTTTGGGCTTTCTCCAAGCTCATGTGGCGCTGGAAGGTCGAGGACGCCGACCTGCTGTTTGAGCGCCAGGAAGGCCGCGGCAGCGTGGTCATCTGCAACCACACCTCGATGGCCGAGCTCCTGGCTGCAGAGACGGCGCTGTTCTTTGGCGGCCGCCGCATCCGCCCCATCTTTAAGTCCGAGTTTGCCAAGAGCAAGATCGTACGCTGGGCTTTTAGCCGTGTGGGCGGCATTCCCGTAGAGCGCGGCACAGCCGACATGAAGTGCCTGCGTGCCGCCCAGCATGCGCTGCAGCGCGGTGAGGACGTCCTGATCTTCCCCGAGGGCACGCGCATCCGCTCGCGCGAGATCAAGCCCGAGGTCCACGGCGGCTTTGCGCTCATCGCCCAGATGGGCAAGGCGCCCGTCAACCCGCTCGCCATCTGCGGCTGGTCTGATATTACGCCTGCGGGCAAAAAGCTCATGCGCCCCAAAAAGTGCTGGATCCGTGCCGGCAAGGCCATCTCGCTTTCCGACGCACCGGCCGAGCTCAAGCGCAAGGAACGCCTGGCTTGGTTTGAGTCCGAGGCCATGAACCGCGTCTACGCCATGCGCGACGATCTTTGCGCCGAGCACCCGGGCAGGTTTTAGCCATGGGCGAGGAAGTCATGAATACCGCCGCGGCCGCCGCTGAGGAGGTCGTCCCCACCATCGAAATCGCAGCGCATGCCGGCACCTGTTACGGCGTGCAGCGTGCACTCGATATGGCATTGGCGGCCGCGCCGCAGGCAGGGGAGAACGCACAGGTCCACACGCTGGGTCCGCTCATCCATAACCCCATCGTGGTACGCGAGCTTGCCGAGGCCGGCGTCGGTCTGGCAGACACCTTGGACGACGCCGTATCGGGCACCGTGATTATCCGCGCCCACGGTGTGGTGCCGCAGGTCATCGACGCCGCTCGCGAGCGCGGCCTTACCGTGGTCGACGCCACCTGCCCCTACGTGAAGAAGGTCCACGTGGCGGCCGAGCGCCTGGTGCGCGAGGGCTACCGCGTGATCGTCGTGGGCGAGCCGGGCCACCCCGAGGTCGAGGGCATTCTGGGCCACGCTGGTGATGACGCTCAAGTCGTGAGCTGCGCCGCCGATGCTGACGCGCTGCCGCTCAAGGGCAAGGTGGGCCTGGTTGTGCAGACCACCCAAACCGCGCAGAACCTGGCCGAGGTTGTGGCCTCCATCACCCCGCGTGTGCAGGAACTGCGCGTGATCAACACCATCTGCGCCGCCACGAGCGAACGGCAGCAGGCAGCCGCGTCGCTTGCCAACCGCTGTGATTGCATGGTCGTCGTGGGCGGCAAAAATTCGGGCAACACCCGTCGCCTGGCGCAAATCTGCGCCGACGTCTGCGAGCACACGCACCACATCGAGGAAGCTTCCGAGCTCGAGGCCGCATGGTTTGCCAGTGCGCGCCACATCGGCATCACCGCCGGAGCCTCCACCCCGCAAGAACACATCGAACGCGCCGTTGCGCGCATCAAGGAGCTTTGCCGCTAATCATGGACCAGACCGTACCCGCATACGCCGCCGAGGTGGCCGATTACGGGCGCAGCCGCGACCCCGAGCCGGGTGAGGGCGCGCTCGTAAAGAACGTGCGTCCCGAATCGCCCGCATGGGATGTGGGTATCGAGCCGGGCATGCGTGTGCTCAAGGTCAACGGCGAGCAGCTAACCGATATGATCGTGTGGCTCTGGGAAGCAGACGACGACACCGTCGAGTTGGAGGTTTTCGACCCACGCGACGGCACCGTCACCCCCGTCGAGCTTGACCGCTTTCCCGGCGAGGACTGGGGCCTAGAGTTCGATGGTCCCATCTTCGACGGCATGCGAACCTGCGTCAACGCCTGCGTGTTCTGCTTTATGACGATGCTGCCCAAGGGCGGCCGCTCAACGCTCTATATTCGCGATGACGACTACCGCCTGAGTTTTTTGCAAGGTAACTTTGTCACGCTTACGAATCTCTCCGACGAGGACGTGCAAAACGTCATCGACCGCAACATGAGTCCCATGAACGTGTCGGTCCACGCCGTGAGCCCCGATGTTCGCCGCCGCATGATGGGCCGCAACGCCCAGCGCGGCATGGACGTGCTCGAGGCCATCATGGCTGCCGGCATCGAGATTCACGCGCAGATCGTTTTGTGCCCCGGCATGAACGACGGCGAGGAGCTGGAAAAGACCCTACGCTTTTGTGAGGAGCACGAGCAGATCACCAGCCTGGGCATTGTGCCGCTCGGTTTTACCAAGCACCAGAACCGCTTTAGCTGGTCCTACAGCGACAAGCCCGAGCTCGCGCGCGAAACCATTGCCATGATCCGACCCTTCCAGGATCGCGCGTACGAGCGCTTTGGCCGCCACACGTTCCAGATGAGCGACGAGTTCTATCTGGACGCCGGCATCGAGCCGCCCGAGGCAGACTTTTACGACGGTTACCCGCAGTACTACGACGGCATCGGCATGATCCGCTCGTATCTGGACGAGACAGACGACGTGCTTGCCGCCGACGCCGAGCGCCTTGCCCGCGTTCGCAAGGCTATGACCGACCGCGACCAGCGCCTGTTATGTCTTTCGGGCGCCAGCGCACGCGATACCGTCGCCCGCTTCGTGGAGTCTCCACAGGGCCTTTCCGGCACCGTCACGGCCATCAAGAACCGCTACTTTGGCGGCAACGTGGACGTGACCGGCCTCATCGTCGCGAGCGATATCCTTGAGCAGCTGCCGCAAGACCTGTCGGGGGTTATGCTCTTTGTGCCTAAGCTCATGTTCAACGCTGACGGCATGACGCTTGACGAGTATCATCGTGACGATTTACTCGCAAGCCTTACCAGTCGCGGCGCCGAGGTTCATGTGGTGTCGACCATGCCGCATGAGCTGCTCGATACCCTGGAGCACATCCTTGGCATTGTGCCTGCCGACTTTACTAATTCCACTGACCCTATCCATTAAAGGAGAGCAGATGAAACCTATCGTCGCCGTCGTCGGACGCCCCAACGTGGGCAAGTCCACGCTCGTTAACCGCCTAGCCCAGACCTCGGACGCCATCGTCCACGAGTCCCGCGGCGTTACGCGCGACCGCTCGTATCACACGGCCGACTGGAACGGCCGTGAGTTCACCATCGTCGACACGGGCGGCATCGAACCGCTCAAGAGCGATGACGTCTTTGCCACGTCCATCCGCGACCAGGCCCTCGCCGCCGCCGAGGAAGCCGCCGTCATCCTGTTTGTGGTCGACGGCCGCACCGGCGTCACCGAGGAGGACGAATCGGTCGCTCGCATGCTCAAGCGCTGCGACAAGCCGGTCTTTCTGCTGGTGAATAAGCTCGACAACCCCGATCGCGAGAACGACAGCATCTGGGAGTTCTATTCGCTTGGCATCGGTGAGCCCACGCCGCTCTCGGCCCTGCATGGCCACGGCACGGGCGACCTGCTCGACGACATCGTGGCCCTGCTCCCCGAGGAAGAGGACGAGGTCGCCGACGAGTTCCCCGATGCGCTGAACGTCGCCATCATCGGCCGCCCCAACGCTGGCAAGTCCTCGCTGTTCAACCGCATTCTGGGCGCCGACCGCTCCATCGTGTCCAACATCGCCGGCACCACGCGCGATGCCATCGACACCGTCGTCGAGCGCAACGGCAAGCACTACCGCATGGTCGACACCGCGGGCATTCGCAAGAAGAGCACCGTGTACGAGAACATCGAGTACTACTCCATGGTCCGCGGCCTGCGCGCCATCGACCGCGCCGACGTGGCGCTGCTCGTCGTCGACGCCTCCGTGGGCGTCACCGAGCAGGACCAGAAGGTCATGGGCTTGGCCATCGAGCGCGGCTGCGCCATCGTGGTGCTGCTCAACAAGTGGGACTTGCTCGACGACGACCGCAAGCGCGAGGCCTGCATGGAGACCGTCGACCGCCGTCTGGGCGTCATGGCTCCCTGGGCTCAGTTCCTGCGCATCTCGGCCCTGACCGGCCGCAGCGTCGAGAAGATATGGGCGATGGTCGACGCTGCCGAGAAGACGCGTTCGCAAAAGATCAGCACCTCGCGCCTCAACACGTTCCTCACCGACCTGCGCGAGTTTGGCCACACCGTGGTGGACGGCAAGCGCCGCCTGCGCATGCACTATGTGACTCAGACGGGCGTCAACCCGCCGACGTTCACGTTCTTCGTCAACCACAGCGACCTGGTCAACGACACCTACCAGCGCTACGTGGAGAACCGCATGCGCTCGACCTTCGACTTCGCCGGCACGCCCATTCGACTCTTCTTTAGGAAGAAGGAGCAAAAGGATGCTTAATCCGATTCTGCTGACCGCCATCTGCGCCGTGGTCTCGTTCTTTATCGGAGCGATTCCGTTTGGCCTGATCCTGGGCCGCGTGTTCAACCACACGGACATTCGCAAGGCGGGCTCCGGCAACATCGGCACCACCAACGCGCTTCGCGTGGCCGGCCCCAAGGTGGCCGCGCTCACGCTGCTGTTCGACTGCCTTAAGGGCGCCATCTGCGTCCTTATCGCCCGTCCGCTCATCGCGAGCGTGGGCTATGGCTTCCCTGTGAGCATCATGGCTCCCGGTGCCGCCGGCGACTGGATGCTCGGCGTCATCTGCCTGGCTGCCGTGTGGGGACACATCTTCTCGCCCTACCTCAACTTCCACGGCGGTAAGGGTATCGCCGTGGGCCTCGGCGTCATCCTCGCCTGGTACTGGCCCATTGGCCTGTCGCTGCTAGGCATGTTTATCGTGGCCGTCGCCATCACCAAGTACGTGTCGGTGGGCTCACTTGCCGCCGCCATCGGTCTTCCCATCGCTGCCTGCGCGGTCTTTCCGTACAGCAGCCTGGGCCTCAAGTTTTGCATGGCGATGATCGGCATCACCGTGGTGTGGGCCCATCGCGCAAACATCAAAAAGCTCATGACCGGTAAGGAGTCCAAGCTCTCGTTTACCAAGCGCGTCACCGAGCCCGACGATAAGTAGGAGAGAGTCATGAATGTTGCGCTGATTGGCTCCGGCTCCTGGGGAACCGCCGTCGCCGGCCTTGCCGCCGCGCGAGCCGAGCGTGTGATCATGTGGGCCCATAGCGAGCAGACGGCCGACGGCATTAACGGCGATCACCGTAATCCGCGCTACCTGGTAGACTACGTGCTGCCGGAAAACGTTGTCGCCACGACGGACCTGGCCCAGGCGCTCAACGGCGCCGAGGCCATCATCTTTGCCGTGCCTTCGACGCACCTGCGCGACGTCTGCCACCAGGCGGCGCCGTTCATCGCGGACGAGACGCCGGTTCTGTGCCTCACCAAGGGCATTGAGCCCGAGTCCGGCCTACTCATGAGCGAGGTCATCGCCAGCGAGATCGGCAGCGAGGCGCGCGTGGCGGCGCTCTCGGGCCCCAACCATGCCGAGGAGATCTGCCGCGGCGGGCTTTCTGCCGCCGTCATTGCCAGTAAAGACCAGCAGGTGGGGGAGACCTTTAAGGAGCTGCTGCTTTCCACGGCCTTCCGCATCTATCTGTCGCAGGACATGACCGGCGTCGAGGTCTGCGGCGCCATGAAAAACGTCATTGCAATCGTATGCGGCATCTCTGCCGGCTCGGGTGCGGGCGATAACACGCTCGCCCTCATCATGACGCGCGGCCTGGCCGAGATCAGCCGCCTGGTGCACGCCCGCGGCGGTCTGGCCATGACTTGCATGGGACTTGCCGGCATGGGCGACCTTATCGCCACCTGCACTTCGGAGCATTCGCGCAACCGCACCTTCGGCTACGAGTTCGCCCATGGCGTGTCGCTCGACGAGTACCAGGCACGCACGCATATGGTGGTCGAGGGCGCCGTCGCGGCCCGCAGCGTCAGCGAGCTCGCCCGTTCACTGGGCGTAGACATTCCGCTCACCTTTGCCGTGGAGCAAACGCTCTACAACGGTGTTACTTTGGATAGGGCGCTCGAGATTCTCACCGACCGCGTCCCTTCTCAAGAGTTCTACGGACTCACCGACTAGCGCAGAAAGGCTACTACCATGGGTTCCATCAAAATCGCTCCGTCCGTCCTTTCGGCCGACATGGCCAACCTCAAGGGCGAGCTCGACAAGATCGCCGGCGCCGATTACGTGCACTTCGACGTCATGGACGGTCACTTTACCGGCAACCTGACCTTTGGTGTTGACATTCTTAAGGCCGTCAAGCGCTCCACCGATGTACCGGTCGACGCGCACCTGATGGTATCGAACCCCGACGAGACGGTCGATTGGTACGCCGATGCCGGTGCCGACATGATCACCGTGCACTACGAGGCTTCCACGCACCTGCACCGCACACTCACCCATTTGCAGCAGCGCGGCGTCAAGGCCGGCGTGGTGCTCAACCCCGCCACTCCCGTGTGCGTACTCGAGAGCATCATCGACGTCGTCGATATGGTGCTGCTGATGAGCGTGAACCCTGGCTTTGGCGGCCAGAGCTTTATCCCGGGCACCATTGCAAAGCTGCACGAGCTCAAGGCCATGTGTGAGCGCCATGGCGTGTCGCCCTTGATCGAGGTCGATGGCGGTATCTCTTCCAAGAACATCGCCGAGGTCGTCAAGGCCGGCGCCAACGTGCTCGTGGCCGGTTCCGCCGTATTTAAGTCCAAAGATCCCGCTGCCGAGGTTGCGCTGCTGCAGAAGCTGGGCAACGAGGCCGCACAGGAGGCATAAACCCTTATGACCGCAGGTCAAAACCGCATACCCGTGAATCTTGACTATGCCGCCTCGACGCCCATGCGCGCCGAGGCGCTCCTTGCGCAGCGCGAGTACGACGACAGCGAGCTTGCCGGCGTCAACCCCAACTCGCTGCACTCGCTTGGTCGCAAGGCCGCCGCGCGCCTGGAAGTCGCCCGTCGCGAGATCGCCCGTAGCTTTGGCGTACGCGTCCGCCCGTCCGAGATCATCCTTACCAACGGCGGCACCGAGGCAAACCAGCTGGCGCTCCTCGGACTTGCCGAGGGCGCCCGTCAGCGCGATCGCAAGCGCGACCGCGTGATCGTTTCGGCCATCGAGCACGATTCGATTCTGGACAACCTGCCGCTGCTGCGCGCCGCCGACTTTACCGTCGACCTGGTGCAGCCCTGCCGCGCGGGCTACATAGAGCCCGCCACGCTTGTCGAGCTGCTCGGCGACGACGTTGCGCTCGTGAGCATTATGGTCGCCAACAACGAGACCGGCGTGGTGCAGCCCATCCGCGAGCTGGCCGCCGCCGCACATACTGCCGGTGCCTTGTTTCATACCGATGCCATCCAGGGCTACTTGCATATTCCGCTCGATGTCACCGAGCTGGGTGTCGATGCTATGACCGTTGCCGCGCACAAGATCGGCGGCCCTGTGGCGTCCGGCGCGCTCTACCTTAAGAACCGCACGCCGCTGCGTCCGCGCATCTTTGGCGGTGGACAGGAAGCCGGCCGTCGCGCCGGTACGCAGGATCTGCGCACGCAGCTGGCTTTTGCCGCCGCCGCCTCCGCACTGACGCCCAACGTGGCCCAGGAGCGCGAGACGCTGCAGGCCCTGTCCGATAAGCTCTACGCCACACTTACGGCCCATCCTCGCATTCACGCAACCATGGACGACTATGCGCAGGCCGATCGTCTGCCGGGTATGGTTTCGATCTACGTCGACGGCATGGACTCCGAGGAGCTCATCATCAAGCTCGATGCCGCCGGTTTTGAGGTGTCGGCCGGATCAGCTTGCTCGAGCAGCAGCATGGACCCGAGCCACGTGCTCAGCGCCATGGGCATTGGTCGCGAGCAGGCATTGGGGTCGCTGCGCATTTCCTTCGATGACCGCGTGAATCCGGGCGATCTGGACGACTTTGCGCAGACGCTGCTCTCGATCGTAGGCGCCGCATGATCGTCTCCGAGCTTGAACATGCGCTGCTGGAGCGCTATCCCAAGGCAGACGCCGAGGGCTGGGATCATGTTGGGCTATCTGTAGGTGATCCCGCTGCCGAGATCCACGGTGTTGCCTGCGCGCTCGACGCGACCGAGGCCAACGTACGCCGCGCTCTCGAGGCCGGCGCCAACGTGCTGCTGACGCATCATCCCATCTATATCAAGGCACCCGAGGCCTTTTGTCCGCCCAGCGCGACGCGTCCCCAGTGCAGTGCGGCGCTCTACGAGGCTGCCCGCTGCGGGGTGAGCATCATCTCGCTCCACACCAACCTGGACCGCTCGCACGAAGCACGTATCTGCCTAAGTAGGCTGTTGGACGCCGCGCCCGCAAGCTCGTTGGAGCACGTGGACGACCCCGAGGCCTGCGGTCTGGGCGCACTCGCGACCCTCCACGACCCCTGCAGCCTGCGCAACCTTGCCGCACGCGCCGCCACGGCCTTCGGAAGTGATCCACGTGTATGGGGTGAAGCCGATCACCCGTGCCGCACCGTCGCCATTCTGGGCGGCTCCCTGGGCGACTTTGGAGAGCTCGCCATCGCCGCGGGTGCGGATGTCATTGTGACGGGTGAGGCGGGCTACCACGTGGCGCAAGACCTTGCCTTGCGCGGGCTGCCGGTGATCTTGCTCGGTCACGACCGCTCCGAGGAGCCGTTCGTTGATATATTGATGAACTCTGCAGTTGATGCCGGGGTCGACCCCCGTCATGCGATTAAAATACTGAACCCTTGCCAATGGTGGACTGTGACAAAAGGAGAGAACTTATGAGCGCCGGCGCTACGCTACTCAAGCTGCAACAGATTGATTTGGAGCTCGCCCGCAACAAGAGCGAACTTGCCAATATGCCGGAGCTCAAGGAGCTCGCTTCCAAGCGCAAGACCTACGTTAAGCTCAAGTCCGAGATGACCAAGCTCTACGCCCAGCGCAAGGATCTGGACATTGAGCTCGACGATCTCAACACCACCGAGATTCAGACCAACAACGCCATCGAGGCTGCCAAGAAGCGCCATGTCGACGGCTCCGACTACCGCGAGGTTCAGGACCTGGAGAATGAACTCGCCACCCTGGCCAAGCGTCTGGACAAGATTGAGCACACCCGCAAGGACGTCGTTGTCGCCCATAAGGAGGCGCTCGACCGCGAGGCCCGCGCGCAGGCAATCATCGCCAAGTTCGAGGAGGGCGTGAAGGCCGATACCAAGGCCGCCCGCGCCAAGGCTGCCGACCTGCAGGCTCAGATTGACGCCGCCGCTAAGGAGCGCACCGCGCTTGCTGCCACGCTGCCGGCCGACGTTCTCACCGACTACGAGCGTCTGCTCAAGCAGTTCCGTGGCCTGGCCGTCGAGACCATCCAGGGCAACATCCCCACGGTCTGCCACACCGCGCTGCAGGCATCGTCCATGAGCGACCTCAACCACGACGGTAGGTCAATTACGCACTGCCCATACTGCCACCGCCTCCTGGTACTCCCGAGCAAGGAAGCCTAGCGATGACATCTGCACCCAACAATTCAATGCAACTTGAGGGAAAAACGATCCTGCTGGGTATTACCGGCGGGATCGCCGCCTATAAGTCGTGCAACATCGTGCGCCTGCTGCAAAAGCGCGGTGCGCGCGTTAAGGTCGTTATGAGCGAGCATGCCACGGAGTTCGTGGGGCCGCTCACCTTCCGCGCGCTCACCAACGAGCCCGTTGCCGTGGGCCTATTCGACGATCCCTCCGACCCCATCCACCACATTTCGCTTGCGCAGGAGCCCGATCTGGTGGTCGTAGCGCCCGCGACGGCCAATATCATCGCCAAGATGGCCAACGGCATCGCCGATGACCTTATCTCCACCACGCTGCTGGCGACGCCGCGACCCATCGTGATCGCACCCGCTATGAACAACGGCATGTGGAAGGCGCCGGCGACGCAAGCCAACATGGCCACGCTGCGCGAGCGCGGTGTCCATGTGGTGGGACCCGGCAGCGGCTACCTTGCCTGCGGCGACGTAGACACGGGCCGCATGAGCGAGCCCGAGGACATCGTCGAGGCTGTCTGTGAGGTGCTCAACCCCGCGCCTCAGGACCTGGCGGGCAAGCGCATCGTGATTACCGCCGGCCCCACGCACGAACCGATCGACCCGGTGCGCTTCATTGGCAACCGCTCATCAGGCAAGATGGGCGTCGCCCTTGCAGGGGAGGCCGCACGCCGCGGTGCCGAGGTCACGCTCGTGTTGGGACCGACATTGCTCGATGTTCCCCGCGACGTGGAGTGCGTGCGCGTGCAAACCGCCGCAGAGATGCTCCAGGCGGCACTGAGCGCCTTCCAGACGGCCGATGCGGCAATTTGTGCGGCTGCCGTCGCCGACTATACCCCGGCGGCCCCTGCCGACCATAAGCTCAAAAAGGCTAACGAGCGCCTGGATCGAATCGAGCTCGTCGAGACCGTTGACATCTTAGCCGAGCTCTCGCGCCAGAAGGGCGAACGATGCGTGATCGGATTTGCGGCCGAGACCGATAACGTTGTCGAGTACGCCGAGCGCAAATTGACCCGCAAGGGCTGCGATGTAATTATCGCCAACGACGTCTCACGCACCGATTCGGGCTTTGGGACCGACACCAACAAGGCCTGGATCGTGAGTACAGCGGGTACGCAAGAACTTCCCGTGCTAACAAAACCCCAGCTCGCAGATACAATTTTGGACTTGCTTCAAAATTTATAAAAAAGTTCTTGCACAAGGCTAAAGTTTCGGGTTAATATACTCCCTGTTGCGAGCGAGAGCAGAGCAACAAACAAAAGCTTCGGGACGTGGCGCAGCTTGGTAGCGCACTTGACTGGGGGTCAAGGGGTCGCTGGTTCGAATCCAGTCGTCCCGACCAGAAGTTTGCAGGTCAGGCACCTAGTGCCTGACCTTTTTTGTTTTTAGTCATCATGATTAATTTGCTTAAAGCAACGACGTTCCCGATCGATGTAACCACCGAATCAAAACGTGTGCATCAGCCACCGAAATCGACATTTTTCGACATGTTTGGAGGCAGATGTACACGAATGCGAAATCCCCCGCCGCCCAAAAGTGCCCTCCACATGTCTGGACTCTCTATGGCTGCGCTGGATAGACATCGCCGGAACGGGTATAGTATCGAAAGTTTTGTCGTTAACCAGCGGGGGAGTCCTGTGGGCATCAAAAAGAAGATCAAAAAGGAGCTTATCGGCACTTCCGATTACCCGTCGAATAAGATCTTTACGATCTCCAATTTCATCACCTTTACGCGCCTGATCCTCACCCTGGTATTTCTGTACCTGTTTGTGACGGATAACAACCGCGTCATCGCCATTGTTATCTACGCCGTTGCCGCCTCCACCGACTGGATGGACGGCCAGATCGCCCGCATGACTAAGACGGTCTCATGGCTCGGCAAGGTCATGGATCCCATCTGCGACCGTGCGCTGCTGTTCACCGGCGTACTTGGCCTGGTGGTCCGCGGAGAGCTACCCATCTGGGTCTGCGTGCTCATTATTGGCCGCGACATCTATCTGGGCATCGGAACGCTTATCGTGCGTCATTATCATCGTCGCCCCATCGATGTCGTCTTTCCCGGAAAGATTGCCACAGCGCTGCTTATGACCGGATTCTCGCTCATGCTGCTCGGTTTCCCCGTTATTGACGGCCTGCGTCTTCTACCTTCATCCCTTACGGCCTTCCCGGGCCTCAACGGAAGCTCGGTGCCCCTCGGCATCTTCTTTGTGTACGGCGGCGTGATCTTCTCCATGCTCACGGCTGTCATCTACTCCATTAAGGGCGGAGCGGCCATTAAACAAGCTCTCACGCATCCTGAGGACGAGGACATCGACTTTCTGAACCCTGAAATCGAAGACTGATTCGTTGGGGTATGATTACGTATGGTTCATTATTTGCGGCACGTCCGCGATAAGTTAGGGGTTGTCATGGACAACATGGTTAACAATATGCCTCAGAATGATAAGACTGCTGACGCTACCTGCGTATTCCGCGTGCCTTCAAGCGACGTCACCGTTCCCGACCTCATGGCCAACGTGCGCATCACCGCCCCCGTTCTGTCCATCGTCAAGGGTCCGCAGACTGGTGCCGCCTTTGAGCTCGAGGACGACGTGACCACCATCGGCCGCGATCCCGCGAACGGCATCTTCCTCAATGACATGACCGTTTCGCGCAGCCACGCGCGCATTATCCGCGAGGGCCTCGGCGCTCGCATCGAGGACTTGGGCTCGCTCAATGGCACCTGGGTCGACGGTGCTATCGTCAATGCAGCCCCGCTGCACGACGGTTCTTCCGTCCAGATCGGTACGTTTACGCTCATCTACCACGAGAGCACGCCGGAGCGCATCGAAACCGGTGAGTAGGGCATGGCCGAACGCAACTATCTGAGTATCGGCCAAGTCGTCAACCTACTTCGAGGCGCATACCCCGATCTTTCGAACTCAAAAATTAGATTTCTAGAGGATGAGGGGCTCATTACCCCTCATCGTACGCCTAAGGGATACCGTCAGTATTCCAAGGAGGACGTTGATCGCCTGGAGGTCATCCTGCACTTGCAGAAGACCCGCTACATGCCGCTCAACGTGATTAAGCAGCGCTTGGAAAACGCCACGGACCTGTCAACGCTCGCTTACGAGGTGGGCTTGCTGTCCGATGTTCCGCTCAAGACGGAGCCCAAGGAGACTAAGCAAAAGCTGCATCCCATCGAAACCATTCCCGATATGCTGGGCGTCGAGATTTCGTTTATCCGCTCGCTCGCCGAGAACGACCTCATTCGCATCATCAAGAGTCCGCAGAATCGTGAGCTCGTCGATGGTCGCGATTTCCCGATCATCCGCTACTGCTCCGAGCTGTCACGCTTCCATATCGAGCCGCGCAACCTGCGTCAGTACGTGTCTTCCGCCAACCGCGAGTCCTCGATGTTTGAGCAGGTGCTCGTGAGCATGCTCGGAATGGATACCTCCGATGACGAGCGCGACGCCAAGCTCGAGCGTGCGTTTAAGAAGCTTCACGACCTGACGGAAGGTGTGCACACTGCGTTGCTCAAGAACCGCGTTTTTGAGTCGCTCAACGCCGTGGTCGAGGACGCCGATATCGATGCACTCGATGAGGAAATCACTCGCTCCGAGTCCACCAAGGCCAAAAACGAAGAGATAGCCGCGCCGGCTTCGCACGAGGATTCTCTCGTAAAGCCGCTCAAGGTCGTCGCCCCTTCGCAATCCGGCACCGCCACCGCGGGCATATAACCGCTGCTGAAATTTCGGCAACACATTGAAAGGTCATGCAATGTACGACTTCGAATCTCAAATCGTCGATATCCCCGACTATCCCGAGCCCGGAGTCATCTTTAAAGACATCACGCCGCTCTTTGGCAATCCCGAGGCGCTCAAAGCCATGACCGATGCCCTCGCCGAGCACTTTGCCGGCATGGGAATCACCAAGGTCGTGGGTCCCGAGGCTCGCGGCTTTATGGTTGGCGTACCGGTTGCTGTAGCCCTTGGCGCCGGCTTTGTTCCCGCACGTAAACCGGGTAAGCTGCCGCGCGAGACCGTAAGCCAGAGCTACGAGCTCGAGTACGGCACCGATTCAATTGAGATCCATGCCGACGCTATCAGCTCTAAAGATACCGTGTTGATTCTGGACGACTTGGTCGCGACGGGCGGAACCGTCGAGGCAACAGGTAAACTGGTGCGAGATATGGGCGCAAAGCTTGTCGGTTACGGTTGTATCCTTGAGCTTGCGTTTCTCAACCCGCGCGAGAAGCTCACGCCGTCTAATGACGATGTGGAGCTCTTTAGCCTGGTGACGGTGGACTAGCCGTTACCCTTAGTTACTGGAAAGGAAGCTACATGCGCACAGCAAACACGCACAAAAACATGGCACGCTGCGCTGCTACGGCAACCCTCGCTTGTGTTTTGGGCTTGGGCCTCGCGGCTCCTGCCTACGCCGATACCGCATCCGACCTTGCCGCTGCTCGTACGAAGCTCGAGCAGATCGGTACCCAAACCCAGCAGATTTACGATGAGCTCGCCACGCAGACGCAGGCGCTCGATCAGACTGCCGGCGAGATCACGCAAAAGCAGCAGGAGATCGCCGATGGCCAGGCCAAGCTCTCGACCTATGTCGCCGGCGAGTACAAAACCGGCGGTCTGAGCCTGCTTCAGGTTCTGACGGGTGTCGATGACCTGAGCGATATGCTCAACCGTCTGTTCTACTACGGCAAAGTTTCCGATAAGCAAGCTCAGACCATTCAAGAGGTCAAGGAGCTTAAGCAGCAGCTCACCGATAAGCAGGCCGAGCAGGAGAAGAATGTCGCCACCACGCAAAAGAAGGTCGACGAACTTAACGCCCAGCAGGCTGAAGCCCAGAACGTCGTAAACTCTCTGGATTCTCAGCTGCAGGCTGAGCTTGCCGCCGAGGCCGAGGCCAACGCCGCGCTGCAGGCCGGCATCAACGCCAGTACCGCCGAGAAGGCCACGGTGAGCAACGAGACTGCCGGTACGACCGAGAACACCAACAACGGTGGCCAGACCAGCAATAACAGCAACCAGGGCGGCAACACTCCGGCTCCTACGCCGGCACCTGCTCCGACGCCGCAGCCCCCGACGCCCGCTCCGGCTCCGGCTCCGGCGCCTTCCGTTCCGAGCCAGTCCGTCGATGGCGGTTCTGTTGTCTCGCGTGCATACAGTAAGCTTGGTTGTGCTTATTCCTGGGGCGGAATTGGCCCGAACAGCTTCGACTGCTCTGGTTTTGTTAGCTACTGCCTCACTGGTCGCTATTGTCGCCTGGGCACCACGGGCACCTTTATGGGCTGGACGCGTGTGTCCGATCCGCAGCCCGGTGACGTTGTGGTCAACTCGTACCACACCGGCATTTACATCGGTGGCGGTCAGATGATTCATGCTTCCGACTACAACACGGGTGTTATCATCAGCTCCGTTGCCGCCGGCATGAACAACAACTATATCTTCGTACGCTACTAAGTATTCAGATAAAGCAAACGGATATGGACCTCGTGGCTTTGAGTCATGGGGTCCATTCTTTTGCCTTTAGTGCAGGCCGCTATCTAGTTTTGAATACTAGATAGCGGCCCAATCGGTTAGCAAGAAGGCTATAATTATATGGGAGCAATTAGAAAGGACCCTCTATGAGCTGGGCACTTATCTCAGATTCAAGCTGCAACCTCCGCGATTGGCAACCGACCGCACCCCATACCACCTTTGCATTTGCGCCCCTCAAAATTCGAGTGGGGGAGCGTGAATTCGTCGATGATCTTTCGCTCGACGTTCATGAGCTCAACTGCGCTGTTCAGGCGGAGACGAGCGCTTCTTCGAGCGCTTGTCCCAGCGTAGGGGAGTGGGTCGAGCTCTTCAAATTGGCAGACAAGACCATCTGCATGCCGATCTCTGAAGGCGTGTCGGGCAGCTACAACGCGGCAGCCACGGCTCGCGATATGGTTCTTGCCGAGGAACCGGACCGCAATATTCATCTTGTCAATTCACGCGCAGCTGGCGGCAAAATGGACCTGATCTTCCTGCTGTTCGACCGTTATCTCGCAAGCAATCCGGATGTCTCATTCGAGGATGCTTGCGCATACTTCGATAGCCTTGAGCAGAACAGCAAAATCCTCTTCAGCTTGTGCAATTACGAAAACCTCGCCAAGGCCGGACGTATCCCTAAGGCAGCCGGCGTCATTGCCAACAAGCTCAATATTCGCATTTTGGGCACGGCGAGTGAGGCCGGTAAAATCGAACTCGTCGGACACACCCGTGGCGAAAAGAAGATGTTTGGCAAGATTATCGATACCATGGAGGCCGAAGGCTTTACTGGTGGCGAGGTCGTTATCGACCATGTCGAGAATGAGGCGGGCGCCCAGGCACTTGCCAGCCGCATTGCGGAACACTGGCCCGGCTCCAAGACCACCATCATGCCCTGTAACGGGCTAGATTCATACTATGCCGAGATGCACGGCCTCATTATCGGCTACGGCATGGGCGTGGCTTCGGGCCGATAATGTCCATCAAGACAAACTCATGGGCGGGATAAGGGGCCAGCGCTCTTTATCCCGCCCGTTTTATACGACGGCTAGCTATTAAACCCGTTGAACTTGAGATAGCTCATCAGGTACGCCTTCGAAACGAAGGACGATACCGCACTGCGCACAAGCAGCGACTCACGCGTTACCTGATGCGCGGTATCGGGAACCGGTGTCTGCTCGACGGAAAACGCCGAACGAATCGACGCCTCGAGCTGATTGACCACATAATTGAAGGCCGTCGGGGCATCGTAGCTCAAACGCTGAATGTTAAAGAGTGCCTGCACCGCAGCAATAGGTAGCACCTGCTTAAAAATGCAGATAGCGATCAGGCAGGCAATCTGCTCGCGGCCATATTGCTTTTTGACCGGAGCGGGCACCAGGCCGACCTTCACATAGTTATTGATCATCGATGGCGTAATGACAGGCTGCTCAACGCAAATGGACAGCGGATCCATCCACAGCGCAACATACTCAATAACCTGGTCGCGGTAGAGCGTCACATTGGGCAACTGCTCATAGCGCGGCAGACTCAACGTATTGAGTTTGCGCACGATATCGGACTGAATAAATGCATCGGGCAGCACCGTGGGCTGAATATCCTCAGGCTTAATGCTGACAGACGAATCGGACATCGGAATAACGTGGTTAACGTGGTTCATAAAGGTCCTCCGTTCCTTTTCAATATTGTATTCTAGATTTCCCAGTTTTGCATACCACATAGCCGCCAAGAAAATTGGCGGGACAGTGCACTGATGCATCTGTCCCGCCATTTAGTAAATTGATAACAACTTTACATAAGATATATTATCGTACTTATCCGCGGAGAAACGCGTATGCGCTCGTTGCTGCTATGGCTCCGTCAGAAACGGCGGTCACAACCTGACGTAAGCGCTTGGAACGGATATCGCCAGCAGCAAATAGACCTGGCGTGCGGGTCGCCATGGATTCATCAGTCAAAATGCCGCCATCAGGCGCCAGATCGACAAGATGCTCAACAAGCTCGGTATGGGGTTGCGTCCCGGTAAAGACAAAGATGCCAAACGAGCCAGGCTCAAAGGTCTCAGCATGCGTCTTACCGCTTGCATTGTCCTTGAACGTAATTGTCGTGGGCATCGCTTCACCAGAAAGCTCAACAATACTAGTTTGGTACCTAACTGTAATATTGTCCTTTTTGAGTACTTTCTGAACAACACCATCAGGCGCACGGAACTGGTCGCGGCGCAGCACGATGGTCACACTGCTGGCAATGTCTGACAGGAACAGTGCCTCTTCGCATGCCGAATTGCCACCACCGATTACAAAGACCTGTTTGCCGCGGAAGAACATGCCGTCACATGTTGCGCAATATGAAACGCCACGACCGCGATAGGTATCCTCGCCAGCGAAACCTGCCGGACGCGGCGTGGCACCCATGCAAGCGATAACGCTCGAGGCAAGCGTATCGCCCATATCGTGATGCACCGTAAACAGCGCTGCATCGGCATCGTAATCGATACCCGTAACCATGCTCCATGTAACCTGCGCTCCCAGCCCCTCTGCATGTTGCTGAAAACGCTCGCCGAGTTCGGCGCCACTCAAGAGCGGAATGCCCGGATAGTTCTCGACCTCATTGGTCGTGGCGATCTGTCCACCCGACATGCCCTGCTCAATCACGGTCGTCGTCAGGTTGGCACGCGCAGCGTAAATGGCGGCAGCATAGCCCGCGGGGCCTCCACCGATAATCGCAACATCAATCGGCTGATCGGTAGTCATGAAGAATCCTCTCGTCGAAACGTTGTCGTTCTTTGCGCTCATACCCAAATTTACGTGAACATGACACTCATGCACTACAATGATAAATCGCGTAACAAAGCTGAAGGGGAGTTATCGATGGATCAAACGCAGACGAGCAATAGCGCTCCCCTGCCCATGCAAGCCACTCCCCAACCGGAGCAAATGACCGTTTTACCTGCACAAAAACCCCTGGTAACCATTGTGCACGCATCAGTTGGATCGGGCCACAAAGCCGCCGCCAACGCGATTGCACAAGCATTTGACCTTATCCGCGGCACCAAGGGAATCCCTGAGGATATTGAAATTGAAGTGCTCGATATCCTTGATTTTGGACGTATTAAATTCGACGGCAATAAGACCGCGGCTTCTTTTACGGGAGCCACACGCCCCATTTACGACCTGACCTGGCGATATACGCTTACGGGGCATCTTCTCTGGGGTGGCGGCACGGCATGGTCGCGAATTATGTTCCCCGCCTTCAACGAATATATTCGTCGCCGCAGGCCTATAGCCGTGGTCGCAACGCACATCACAGCAGCCAATGTTGCCGTGGGCGCCCGCGTTATTACGGGTATCGATTATCCGGTCATATGCGTACCAACAGACTATGAAGTCGAAGGCTTTTGGCCCCACAAGGACACCGACCTGTTCTGCGTGGCCAACGAGTTTATGGCCGAAACGCTGCGCCCGCGCAAAGTTCCCGAGTCAAAGATCCGCATAACGGGCATCCCCATCCGAGCCGGTTTCGATTCAAATTACGATCGTGAGGAAGAGCTGGAAAAGTTCAATTTGCCGGCAGACAAGACGGTCGTGCTGGTTATGGCTGGCGCCAGCCTGCCGCAGCCTTACGTGCGTTTCCGTGCCGCGATGGACCACACGCTCCCCTTCTTACGCGGCTTTGAGGACATGCACTTTGTTTTTTTACCGGGCAAGGATAAGGAATACGCCACCCGACTCAAAACGCTCTTCGACGCCATGAAGCTCGACAACGTCACGGTTCTGGACTACGTGGACGACATGGCGGCCCTCATGCACGGCTGCGACCTGGCAATCCTCAAATCAGGCGGACTCACGGTCACCGAGTGCCTGTGCGCTCATCTGCCGATGATCCTGCTGGGTAAATCATACGGCCAGGAAAAGGCCAACACCACGATGCTCACCGGCATGGGCGCCAGCATGCATGTCACCACCGCACGAGAACTCATCGTGACGCTTCGTCACCTGCACGACCACCCTGAGTCGCTCAAAGCGCTACTCATCAACGGCGAAGTACTACGCCGCCCCCACGCTGCCGAAGACATCGCCATCGCAACCATGGAGCTAGTAGGCAAGCCCCAAAAGCGCAAACGAGCCTTCTGCCGCTTCTACTGGGGCGGGAAGCCTGCGCATATCAGGTAGACGAAAGTCCGCTGCTCGGCGGGAGCCGCCCTTATATCATTCCATGCTCAAACATTCTCGCGGGGCGCTCGTATCCCTCTCGCCCGCTTCTCACACATATCATTCCATGCTCAAACATTCTCGCTTCGCTTCGCTCGCTGCGAAACTGCGCGTGGAACGATATGTGTGAGAAGCGGGCGAGCGGCTACTCGCTTGAAAACAACAATCAATCTTTCTGATAAGCAGATGCGGCAAAGGAACAGTCCCTTTGCCGCATCTGCTTACTGCAATTAGTTACTTTGGTTCGCCTTTGCAGCTTCAAATTTGGGGATCCGGCGCAGCTGGTAGTGCGTAAACGTAGTTGACCGGCCCGGCCCGCCTATATATCGTCCCACGCGCAGTTTCGCAGCGAAGCGAGAATGTTTGAGCATGGGATGATATATAGGCGGGTCGGGCCGGTCAACGGACAGTACGTAAACGACTAAGCGACGCCGCTAGAACCGAAACCGCCGGCTCCTCGGTCGGTTTTATCTAGTTCTTCTACTTCTACGAGGTTGACCGTGGGGACTTCTTGGATGACGAGTTGGGCGATGCGGTCACCTTTGTTGATTTGGATGTTGTTCGTGAGGTCTAGGTTAATGAGGATGACTTTGAGCTCTCCTCGGTAGTGGGCGTCGATGAGGCCCGGCGTGTTGACTATAGACAGGCCCTGCTTGATGGCCAAGCCGCTACGGGGCTGGACGAAGCCGGCGTAGCCATCGGGCAGGGCGATGGCCAGCCCGGTAGAGACCAGACGGCGTTCGAAGGGCTTCAGGACGCAGTCCTCGTTGGAGCGCAGATCCAAGCCGGCATCGGTGGGATGGGCGTATTTGGGAAGCTCGACGGTGGGATCGAGACGCTTTATGTTGAGGGTAATGTTGGACATGGAATCACCTTAGCTTGTCGAGCTCTTGCAGAAACTCATCGACGTCTTTGAAATCGCGGTAGACCGAGGCAAAGCGGATGTACGCCACCTTGTCGATCTTGGCCAAGCGCTTGAGCACCATGTCACCCAACTCATGCGACGTGACGGCCGTCAGTGTACGAGAACGCAGCTCGACCTCGATATCGTCGATAATCTCATTGAGCTTCTTAGTGTCGATATCGCGCTTGATGGTGGCACGCATCAAGCCGACGAGCAGCTTATTGCGATCGAACCGCTGCTTAGTTCCGTCCGACTTAATGACCTCGATTGGGTCTTCGCATCGCTCGAACGTTGTAAAGCGGTAATTACACGAGCAACATTCGCGACGGCGCTTAATGGTGTTATTTGACTCCTGCATACGGGAATCAACGACGCGGGTATGTGCCTTGCCGCATTTGGGACAGCGCATGGTACCTCCTCTTAAACGATAACAAGGGTACCATGCGCAGCGTGATAATGATTACGAACGAGTAGGAACCTTAAGATGCGCACCGGCGGCGAGCGAACCATGCTCCAGATGATTGACGTTACGGATCATGTCGGAAGTCTCTTGCGTGGAAAGGCCTTCGATTGGATATTCCTCGGCAAGCGACCAAAGAGAATCGCCAGGCTGAACGCGAATGGTCTCGTAGGTAACGTTAGAAACGGACTCGGCATACGCGGCGTGACGCGCGCTAAAGACCGACGTAGCGAGGACAAAGAAGAGCGTAAGCGCAACGGCAACGGCGACAATCGTCGGAACCTTGAGAGCAACGCGGGCCGGCGCGACTGCAGCCTGCTGATTGCGAGCAGGCTTTACGGTCAAAGGCTGAAAGCCGGAGCGACCACCCTGAACAACCGTAAAAGTGGGTTCTGCAGGCGTCTCGAGCTTAAGGGCGAGGTTTCCCTGGACCATATTCGTTGCGTTCATCATGTTCTCCTCTCGCGTGTTTTGCTGAGAACAGTTTTATCAAGCCGCGCGGACAAAAATGTCTAGCGCGAGAACGAATGTTCGGTTATTATTATCTTCGAACAGTTGTTCCTGTCAAGCAAAATTCGAACATTTGTTTGACATGGGTAGAGAGGATGCCCTGATGGCTCGCAAAATTACCAAGCGTCAGCAGCAAATTTACGACTTCATCAAGGAATATCAGCAGGAGAAGGGTTATCCGCCCAGCGTGCGCGAGATGGCTTCTGCCGTGGGCCTTTCCTCCCCCAGCACCGTGCACGCCCATCTATCTGCCCTGGAGGCGCGCGGGCTACTCAAGCGCGATGCCACCAAACCGCGCGCCCTGGAACTCTTTAACGAGGACGGTTCCTCTGTCTCAATTTCTAAATCTGACGAGCCCACCGCACCTCGCGGAACGGTCTCGCTACCGCTCGTTGGTCGCGTCGCGGCTGGGATTCCCATTCTGGCCGAACAGAATATCGAAGACACTTTTACTATCCCGACCGAAATCGCCACTGATCAGGGTTCCTTTATCCTTGAGGTGCATGGGAGCTCAATGATCAATGTCGGCATTTTCAATGGCGATTACATCATCGTCCGTGAACAAAAGAGTGCCATGAACGGCGAAATTGTCGTGGCCATGATTGATGGTTCAGCGACCGTCAAGACGTTCTACAAGGAGCAGGGACGCGTACGCCTGCAGCCCGAGAATGACACCATGGAGCCTATCTATGCAACGAATCCCGTAATCTTGGGCAAAGTCGTCGGCTTGATGCGCCGGTTCTCGTAATGCAGAAACGCATCACCATCTTTGATACCTTCCGCGGGTTTACGATGATTTCAATGGCAGGTTTTCACGCTTGCTACGATCTTGCCTACCTGTACGGTTGGGATATGCCCTGGTTTACACAGACCGTCTTTCAAGACATCTGGCGTGCCAGCATCAGCTGGGTATTCCTGTTTATCGCGGGTTGGATGTGCACCCTTTCGCGCAACAATATCAAACGTGCCGCCAAATACGCCTTAGCAGCACTCGTCGTCTGGTTGGCAACAACACTTGTCTCAGTAGACGATTCGGTTAATTTTGGCATCATCTACTGCATGGCCGCATGTACCGGCATCGTGGCGTTGACCGATCCCGTCCTTAAGAAGATATCGGCGAGATGGGGCATGTCCCTATGCCTTTTGTTGTTTGCCCTCACCTGGAGCATCCCCAAAACGATCTACCCTGTCCCCCACCTGGCGTGGCTGGGATTTCCGAGCCCTGGGTTTGTCTCAGGTGATTACTACCCCATCATCCCGTTTTTCTTTATGTATCTTGCAGGATACTACGCCGCACACATAGCGAAGGGAATCGATAAGACCGTCCCTAGCTGGGCCTACGCCAATCCCGTCCCGGCGCTCGCCAGCCTTGGACGTCACGCACTCCCCTTTTATCTGCTGCATCAGCCCATTATTCTGGGCTTTTTGGAGCTCGTCTACTCGGTGCGATAACGCTCGAGCCGCGGCGCGATACGGGCCGGTAGCTTCGCCACAATACGAACGCCGTCCTCAAGATATTCCTCGTGCAAAAGGGTTCCCTGCTCATGCACCAGCGTGATGAGGGCGCCCTCGCGATACGGGATATCAGCAGAGAGCAACACATCGGTAGCAGCCGCCTCACGAGCAATACGGTCGACGAGATCGTCGAGTCCCTCGCCTGTCTGGGCCGAGAACAGCACGGCCTCGGGATAGCGACGACGGAAGCTCGATCGATCAACACTATCGAGCAGATCGATTTTATTGAACACCGTAAGCGTCAAACGCTCGCCGGCACCGATCTCGTCAAGAACGCGATCGACTGCCTCGAGCTGGCGCTCGTAGTCCTCGTCAGAGGCATCCACAACTTTAAGGATCAGATCGGCACCAAGAACCTCAGACAGCGTGGACTTAAAGGCATCAACGAGACCATGCGGTAGCTTTTGAATAAAGCCGACCGTATCGGTAATGGTCATGCCGCGACCGCCGGGAAGACGATACGAGCGCGTCGTCGGGTCGAGCGTAGCAAACAGCTTGTCCTGCGAAAGTACCGTAGAGCCGGTCAGACGATTGAGCAACGTCGATTTACCGGCATTGGTATAACCGGCTAACGCGACGCGAAACGCCGGTGACTCAATGCGGCTCTTGGACTGGACATCGCGACGCTGTTCAACCTGCTTGAGCTCACGACGAAGCGCGGCAATCTTATTGCGAATGAGGCGACGGTCAACCTCGAGCTGGCTTTCACCCTGGCCAAAGCGCGAACCGATGCCGCCGCGCGTCTGCTCCTTGGCAAGATGGCTCCACATGCCACGCAGACGAGGCAACAGATATTGAAGCTGCGCCAGCTGTACCTGTAGGCGTCCCTCACGCGTCTGAGCATGCAGGCCAAAGATATCCAAGATCAGTGCTGTACGATCGATAATCTTTACCGGCTCGCCCACGGCTTTCTCCAAATAGGATTGCTGCGAGGGCGTCAGGTCGTCGTCAAAAATAACGACATCGGCATCCATGCGATGCACCAGGCCGCACAGCTCTTCAACCTTACCGGAACCGATAAACGATTTTGGATACGGCTTAACCAGACGCTGTGACAAACGCGCCACGCACCGGGCGCCAGCCGTATGGGCCAGGCGCTCAAGCTCGTCAAGCGAACGATCGAGCGGCCATGCATTGTCGCGCCACTCAACACCAACTAATATGGCACGCTCGGGCTCGGGTGCCGTGGGAACAAGGGGGAAACGGGCCATTAGGCAGCCTCAATACGATGCAGGATGTCCTCAACGACCTCATCGATCGTAAACTCGTCCATATCAAACCACACGATACGGTCATCGCGCTTAAACCACGAAAGCTGACGTTTGGCATAGCGACGCGAACGCATCTTGATGAGTTCGCGAGCCTCATCCATAGAAATCACGCCATTGAAAGCATCAATGATCTCTTTATAGCCAATTGCCTGCATCGACGTCAGGGCATCTCCCAGCCCCTGGTCCATAAGACCGCGGACTTCATCGACAAGACCCTGTTCAAACATCAGATCGACACGCAGGTTAATGCGCTCGTAGAGCACCTCGCGATTACGCGTCAGACCAAACCATAGAGCATGATAATGCTCGCGCGGAACACTAAACTGCGACTTTTGCTGCGCGTAGGACACACCATCATCGTGCATTTCGAGCGCGCGAATCACGCGGCGAACATTATGGGGATGGATGACCGCAGCGGACTCGGGGTCACGCTCGGCAAGCAGCGCGTGCAGCGCTTCCTCGCCTATGCGCTCGGCAAGTTCCTGATACCCCGCGCGACGATCGTCCACAAGCTCGCCCGAGGGAAAGTCCATCTCATCGAGAGCAGCCTTGAGATACAAGCCTGTACCCCCGCAAAACACCGGTAGGCGGCCCTCGCCCAGCAAGCGCTCAACATGCGCGCGAGCGTCAGCCTGATAAAGCGCAGCAGAATATGCCACACCCGGCTCTACAATGTCGACGAGACGCAGCGGCGCCGTACACTCATCGGGCGTCATCTTTGCGGTACCGATGTCCATGCCGCGATAGATTTGCATCGCATCGCACGACAGCACTTCGGACGAAAGACGAGCGGCCAAACGGTCGGCAACATCACTCTTACCAACCGCCGTCGGACCGACGATCGCAACGGCGGAAAGACCTGCCCCGGAAGAAACCATTAGCGCGGCTCGCCCACAACGGAGCCGGACAAATACCAGGTCTTGGCAACGTCAACGTCAACATCAACGATCTTGCCAACAAGCTGATCGATGCTGTAACCCTCGGGGATAGGCGCATGCACGGTCTGATTCTTGGGACTCTTGCCCAGCAGGACCGCATCGTTCTTCTTGCTCGTGCCCTCAATGAGCGCCGGCACCACAGTATGAAGCTCACCCTGGTTATACTCATGTGCCGTGGTCTCGATAACCTTAACCAGGCGGTTGAAACGCTCGAGAATAACCTCATGCGGCGTAGGATCTTCAATCTCTGCGGCCGGGGTACCGGCGCGCTTGGAATAGATGAAGGTATAGGCCTGGGCATAGCGGACCGTCTCGGCAAGTGAAAGCGTCTGCTCAAAGTCTTCTTCAGTCTCGCCCGGGAAGCCAACGATAATGTCGGTCGAGAGCGCGATATCGGGCATACGGTTGCGAATGCGATCGACCAGGCCCAAATAGTCCTCGCGTGTATAACGGCGATTCATCTCTTTGAGGATCCGCGTCGAACCTGACTGGACGGCCAAGTGCAGCTGCGGCATAACGGCAGGCGTTTCGGCCATGGCGTCGATGGTCTCGGGCAGCAGATCCTTGGGATGCGAAGACGTAAAGAAGATGCGCTCCACACCCGTATCGCCCACGGCACGCAGCAGATCGGCAAAACGCGGCTTACCAAACAGATCGCGACCATATGAGTTAACGTTTTGACCCAGCAGCGTAATCTCACGCACGCCCTGGCGCACCAAACCAGTCACCTCGTCGACAATCTCCTCGAAGGGGCGGCTCTTTTCGCGACCGCGCACGTACGGAACGATGCAATAGGTGCAGAAATTATTGCAGCCCGTCATGATGGGCACCCAAGCGTGATACTGGGTCTCGCGATGCCACGGCATGCTCATGGCATCCGTATCCTCATGCTCATTGGTGCGGATATGACGCTTGCCGTCAAGGAACGCCTCGGCAATAAGCTCGGCCACATGCGCGATGGAATGCGTGCCAAAGATAACATTGACGTTATCGACGTTGGTGAGCAGGCCCTCGCCATCGCGCTGCGCGATGCAACCACCAACAGCAACCACACGCTTGCCCGAAGGCGAAGGCGGCAGGCTTTTACAGGAATTGCACTGACCGTACAGGCGAGTATCGGCGGCCTCACGCACACAGCATGTCATGAAGACAACGATATCGGCATGCTCAAGATCGAGCGCCATGAGACAGCCATACGAATCAAGCAGACCGCTCACGCGCTCGGAATCGTGCTGATTCATCTGGCAGCCAAAGGTGCGGATAAAGTAGGTTTTACCGGCAAGAATATCGCGTACGGCACGCTGGTCCATGTGCATAAGTCCTAACGATGGAAGGGAGGCGAATCGAGGCAAGCAGAAGCTATGCCACAGGCTTAACATCATCCATGACGACGTTATCCATAGCAGCTCGATTGATCTGGTGAACGTAAATAGAAAGACGGATGGCCGTGCGCGACTCCCCGTTAATAAGGATGTCGGAGAACACGGGCGCGCAGGAAATATCAAAACCGGTTGGAATCAAAAAACCGCGCGCGATAGCCACAGCCTTTATGGCCTGGTTGACCGCACCAGCGCCGACACACTGGATGTTGACGGGTACACCATCCTTGACCATGCCGGCGATGGCGCCGGCAACGGACGCGGGCGATGATTTGCTTGATACCTTCAGGCAATCCATGAAGAAACTCCTGCGTTTAAAAGTACGTTTTAACTGCAATAACTGTATCGTACCGAGTGGACTCGGTAAAGGCACTATTCCTCTTTGGCAAGATCGAAGGTCACGGTGATTCGATCACGCGAAACGCGAATCTTTGGGTCGCCGCAAAGGTTGAGATAGTACCGGGCAGCAAGGTCATTAAAGTCGCGTTCCACAGCGCGCGAAAACTGTGCCATGTCATCCTTGGCAATACGTAGCCCGCGACGATCTTTCGCAAGATCGACAGGAGCCGGCGCATGCGAGGATGAGTCACGCTCGCGCAGCAGACGCGCAGTCACACCGCGAACGGGCTTAATCTGCCCTGCCAAAATGCGATGGGCCGTGCGCTCGGACATCTCAAGACCCAAACCCGAACAGATACGGATAAAGTCCTCGGCATCAGAGGCAAGGCCTAAACGGTCGACAACCGGAAGCTCGCTCTCGTCATCAATGAACAGGAGACGCGACGTATCGAGCCGACTTGACGCCTGAGCATAAAGGGTCGCGGCAATCTCAGACGGAGAACCAAGATAGACATCGCAACCACGCAACTCCTCGAGCGCAAACTCACAAGCAGCGCGAATAATATTATGCGGGCCCCGAGCACAGACATAACGTCCGTCCTCATCCTTGACGGCCTGGGGCCAGCTGGACTGATCGGCACGCTCACTGAGGCGGTCGGCCGCAACGCTCACCTTAAAGGCCGAGCCAAGATCGACACCGGACGTGACCACACGGGCTTCGTCGGTGTTCTGCTTGATCGAAAACAATGCCATGCCACGACCGTGAACGCCCCAACGGTCCATCTTCATGCTCTCGAGCTTGGAGGTAACACGGGCATCGAAGATTCGCTCTTGCATATCTTGCGGAACGCCCGAACCGTTGTCCAGAAAGACAAGCGTGCGGACGCCATCTTCCTTGGTCGTGGCGAGATAGACCTTGTCGGCGCCGGCATCGCGAGCATTACGGAGCATTTCAATGACGATATCCTCGACATGCTGAATGTCGTGCTTTGCCTGGCGCCGCTCGGCCTCCGAAACACGGAGGCGGACATACCCCTCGCCAAGGTTCTCCTCGACGCGAAGGTTGCCCTCCCCCGACATCGACGCGATAAATGAGATGAGCTCGTTCGCGTCGCTCATGTTATTTAGCGATATCGACAGCGCGGCTCTCGCGAATCACGACGACGCGCACCTGACCGGGATACTCCATCTCTTCCTCAATCTGATGGGCGATATCGTGAGCCAGGACCGTGGACTGGGCATCGGAGATCTTGTCCGGCTGAACCATGACATGGACCTCGCGACCAGCCTGCATGGCATAGGTACGCTCGACGCCATCATGAGAGTTGGCGATCTCCTCGAGCTTCTCAAGACGCTTGATGTAGTTCTCGGCAGACTCGCGACGGGCACCGGGGCGAGAGGCAGAGACAGCATCGGCGGCCTGTACCAGGACATCGAGCACCGTGTTGGGGTCGACATCGGCATGGTGAGCCTCGATAGCGTGGACGATAACGGGCTTCTCGCCATAACGGCGGGCAAGCTCGGCGCCGATGACGGCATGCGGGCCCTCGACGTCGTGGTCAATTGCCTTGCCCAGGTCGTGCAGCAGGCCGGCGCGCTTGGCGGTCACAACGTCCAGGCCAAGCTCGGAAGCCATCACGCCGCACAGGTCAGAGACCTCGAGGGAGTGCTGAAGAACGTTCTGGCCAAACGAGGTACGGTAGCGCAGGGCACCAAGGGTCTTGACGATCTCGGGGTGCAGGTCGTGGATGCCAGTATCGAAGGCAGCCTGCTCGCCAGCCTCGCGCACGCGCTGCTGAACCAAGTCGGCAGCCTTGTGATACATCTCCTCGATGCGGGCAGGGTGAATGCGGCCGTCGGCGATGAGGTTCTCGAGGGCAACACGGGCGGTCTCACGACGGACCGGGTCGAAGCTCGAAAGAACGACGGTCTCGGGCGTGTCGTCGATCACGAGGTTGACGCCGGAAACCTGCTCGAAGGTGCGGATGTTGCGACCCTCGCGACCGATGATACGGCCCTTGAGGTCATCGGAGGGAATGTGCACGGAGGTAACGGTGACCTCGGCAGTGTGGTCGGCAGCGCAGCGCTGAATAGCCAGGGACAGAATCTCCTGGGCGGTCTTGTGGCACTCAGCGCGAACCTGCTGCTCGGACTCGCGAATGATCGTGGCGGCCTCGTGGGTGACCTCGCCGCGCACCTTATCGAGGAGCTCCTTGTGGGCGTCCTCGCGGGTAAGGTCGGCGATACGCTCGAGCTCGGAGGTCTGCTTTGCGCAGAGCTCCTCGAGCTCACGGGAACGCTTCTCGACCTGACCGGCCTGGCTGGACAGCTGATGTTCGCGCTTGTCGAGAGCGTCGTTGCGGCGGTCGAGGGATTCCTCGCGCTGCATCACACGGTTCTCGAGCGTACGAATCTCGTTCTTACGCTGCTTGTCCTCGGCCTCGGCGGCCTGCTTGTTCTTGATGATCTCCTCTTTAGCCTCGAGCAGAGCCTCTTTTTTGAGGGTCTCGGCCTGACGCTTTGCATCACCGATCAGGGACTCAGCCTGTGCGTGTGCCGACTGGATCTTTTCGTCGGCCTCATGAAGACTACCCTGCTTGGCGGTGCGCATGTAGGCAATGGCGGCGATGGCACCCAAAACGATGCCAACGAGCGCTGCGATGATAGGCATGCTCACTCCTTTTTATGGATTCGTTACACAACAAAGCGAACCGTCCTTACGAACGGCTCGCGACATTTGAGTAATATGGGCGCAGCTTATGCGGGTCGGATACAGATAAACATATAAACAAACTCATCACAGATGAGCACATATCACAAAGCAAATGACAGTGTTTATCGTACGTTGAACCACAACAACTGTCAAATAAATGGCCCCAGTACGGAAGCTAAATCGCGGTGAACGGCAGGGCCACAAAACGCATACGCCTAAAGCGCACATTCCTCACATTCGGCATCGAGACGTGCCTTAACGGCATCGGCGGCGATGTGATACGAAAAGCCCTTGCCCATCAAAAACCGAACCATTTTTTCGAATCCGCGCGTCTCTGGAACACGCCGCTTGGCGAGCAGGGCTGACGCACGCGCCAAATCGTCTTCGACGGCAAAATAATCCTCGGGATAACCGGGAATGTCATCGAGCACGACATGACGGCGCTTGAGCTCGGTCTCGATTTTACGCTGTCCCCAACCACGCCGCTTGCGTTCCTCGATAAAGTACGAGCAAAAGCGGTTCTCGTCTAAAAAGCGATACTCGGTGGCGCGCTCGACGGCGAAATCGATCGCGGGCTGGTGAAAGCCGTAGCGAGCCAGCTTGTCACGGACCTCACCCGTCGCATGTTCGCGGCGCGATAACATCTCGGTCACCATGGTAAGTGCACATTTACGCTCGATGATCTGCACCGCCTCACGAAAGTTGTCCCAATCACAGGGAAGATCGGGGCGGTTTTTGACATACAGGCGCGCGACCCGCACGGGAATCCAAATGGACCGTTCAAAACCGCCCTCAAGCTCACAATCGATATGCGCGCAGGGCTTTTTAGACGCATACCCGCTCGAGAACGAGGAGGCCGCCTTCTTATCGGGAAAGACGACCGTAGCCTCGGTCACCGTATACGACATGAGCGTAACCGCTACTCGTCGTCATCATCGAGCATGGCGGAACCATCGATGGCGTAAAGCTCGTCAAACTCCTCAGGCGCAGGCTGATCGGTCAGCTCGACCTCGGACGGAGCATCGTCATCAAACTCAAGCCCGCAGGCAAGGCGGACCTTATGCTCAATCTCGTCAGCGCAATCGGGGTGTTCGCGCAGGAACGCCTTGGCGGCCTCGCGACCGTTGCCGAGCTTGTCCTCGCCATAGGCAAACCAGGAGCCCATCTTCTTGCAGATGCCGCACTCGACAGCCATGTCCAAGATCGAGCCCTCCTTAGAGATGCCCGTACCATACATGATGTCGAACTCAGCAGAACGGAACGGAGCTGCCACCTTGTTCTTAACGACCTTGGCGCGCACGCGGTTACCGATAACCTCGTCCTTAAGCTTAATGCTGTCGATGCGGCGAATGTCGATACGCACCGAAGAGAAGAACTTAAGGGCGCGGCCGCCCGTCGTGGTCTCGGGATTGCCGAACATGACGCCGATCTTCTCACGCAGCTGGTTAATGAAGATGCACGTCGTGTTGGACTTGGACAGCGAGCCGGCGAGCTTGCGGAGCGCCTGGCTCATCAGGCGAGCCTGAAGACCGACCGTAGTGTCGCCGATTTCTCCCTCGATCTCGGCACGCGGGGTCAGCGCGGCGACGGAGTCGACAACGATGGCATCGATGGCTCCGGAACGCACAAGCATGTCAACGATCTCAAGCGCCTGCTCACCCGTATCGGGCTGGGAAATCAGTACCTCGTCGATATCCACGCCAATGCGCGCGGCATACGTGGGATCGAGCGCATGCTCGGCATCGATAAATGCCACAACGCCACCCATTGCCTGGGCCTCGGCCAGGATCTCGAGCGAAAGCGTCGTCTTACCGGAGGACTCGGGACCGTAGATCTCGACGATTCGGCCGCGCGGCACACCGCCGATACCCAGAGCGACATCGAGTGCCAGAGCGCCCGTAGGGATGGCCTCGACCTCGAGCTCGGGGCCACCGTCGCCGTACCTCATGATGGAACCCTGGCCGAATTTCTTCTCGATCTCGGCCTTGGTGGTGGCGATCATCTCATCGCGCTCTTTACCCGTCGTGCGAGCATGAACGGTACGTACGGGACCTGAATTCTTGGCCATGAATAGCCCTCCTCTTAACAACCTGCATCGATAATAAACGAACGGCTGTTCGTGGTCAACCGTTCAGGCCAATCATATGCAGGCGGTCTTTCCAAAACCCAACCAAACGCCGACCAAACACTGACCAAATGCTTGACCACAAATGACCAAATATGAACAAGACAGGCAAAAATACATCTACAACCAGCACAAACGCCAAATGAGCCTAAGGTCCCTATCTCCACAATTAAGGGGCTCGGAGGCCCCTTAAAACACGTCTATTCCATAGAGTTGAGCACAAGGGCAATGCGCCCCAATGCCTCCGCGACCGCATGGGCACGAACACACGAACGGTCGCCCTCATAGTGGCAGCGCACAGAGTCCACGACCGGCACGCCCCCATCGGCGGAACGATGCGTCCAGCCAATATAGAAAGTGCCCGCCGGATCGTCCTCAGCGCCACCGCCGGGGCCGGCATAACCCGTTGCGCTCACTGCAATATCGCTCTGGTACAGCTCCAGCGAACCCACCGCCATCTCGCGCGCGGTCTGATGCGACACCGCGGTATAGCGGTCGAGCGTCTCCTGCTCAACACCAAGAACACGATGCTTAATCTCATCGCAATAGGTCACCGCACCGCCACGCAGCACCGCCGAGGCGCCCGGGATATCGGCAATCGTCGAGGCGATCATACCCGCCGTCAGCGACTCAGCCGTCGAAACCGTCACGCCCCGAGCGCTCGCGCGCTCGACAATATCACGCGCCAGCTCCTCGTTATGTGCGGAAATCTGCTCAAAAGAGTCCGTCATACCCACCAGGACCTAGACCGAAAAGACGATCTTGCGGCAGTTCCAGAAGTACTGGGCGCCCGAGATAACGGTCAGGACAACGGCAACGGCGTACAGGAAGCGCGACACCGAGTAGATGCCGAGCGTCAGCGCCACTGGGCCAAGGTGCAAGCCGGCCATAGCAAAAACGCACAGGTAACCGCAAATGGAGACCATCGTGGTTGCCGTCTTGTACTTGCCGAGCTTATCGGCCGCAACGACCACACCGGCCGCACTCGCGACCATGCGAAGGGCGCTCACCAGCAGCTCGCGGAACAGGATAATGAACACGGACCACACGGTCACCATGCCAAAATCCAAGAACAGCAGCAGGGCCGAGAACACGAGCAGCTTATCGGCGATGGGGTCCAAGAATTTACCGAAGTCGGTGATCTCGTTGCGCGAACGCGCCAGATAACCGTCGACCTTATCGGTGCACGACAGGATCACATACAGAATGAAGGCAGCGGCGGCGAGCGGGCCGTCGAAGGTGCTCCAATCCGTACCGGCAACACTCGTGTGAGAAAGCGCCGACACGATCATGAACACCGGGATAAAGACGATGCGAACGCACGTCACGATGTTGGCGGGCGTCCAGACACTCGTCAGTTCCTTATTGCTCTCGTTAGCCACGACGCTCTCCTACTCCACAACATGACCGATAAGCTCATAGCAGAAGCTATCGGTAAACTCGACGGTCAGAATATCGCCCACGGACGCCTCGCTGGCGTCCAGATGCACCGCGCCATCGGAATCGGGCGCCTGGAACCAGGCATGGCCGATCAGCTCGGCGCCATCCTCGGTCTCTTCGATACCGTCGACGATTACCTGGGCTCGCTCGCCCACATGGGCGGCGGTGGCGGCAAAACCGAGCGACTCGGCCAGGTCCATGGCCTCCTGGGCGCGCTCGAGCTTAACCTCCTCATCGACCTGGCCCTCCATCTTGGCGGCCAGGCTACCTTCCTCACGCGAGTAGGCAAAGACACTCGTGTAGTCAAAGCCGACGGTGTCCATAAAGTCGATAAGGTCGCGGAACTCGTCGTCGGTCTCGGTCGGGAAGCCGACCATGGCCGTGGAACGAATCACGATGCCGGGGATGCGCTCGCGAAGGTCGCGGAACAGATCCTCGAGCTCCTGGCGCGAACCGGAGCGACGCATGGCCTTAAGAATGCGCGCGTCGCAGTGCTGCACGGGGATATCGATATAGGGCAGCACCTCGGGCGTATCGCGAATCGTCTCGATGAGTTCGTCAGTCATGCCCTCGGGCTGCAGATAGAGCACGCGGACCCAGACGTTGTGCGGGTGTACGGCCTCGGCGACGGCACGCAGCAGCTGCGCCAGATTGCGCGGCGAGCCATCGGCGACGTCCTCGTCGGCAAAGTCGGTACCCCAGATGCCCGTGTCCTGGCCGATCAGCACGATCTCGCGCACACCGCCGGCAACCAGGTCGCGCACCTCGGAGATGATGCTCTCGGCATTGCGCGAATGATAGCGGCCGCGGATGTAGGGAATCATGCAGAAGCTGCAGAAGCGGTTGCAGCCATCGGAAATCTTGACGTAGGCGACAGCACCCTCGACGGTACGTTTGACCTGCGGGATATAGGCTGCAATCTCACGCTCGACACCCAGCACGCCATCAATGACCGCCACGATGCCGTCTTCCTCGTCGGCCTTCACAAAGGCAGCGACCTCGGGCAGCTCGTCAGGCAGGTCATCGCCATAGCGCGACGGCACGCAGCCGCACATGACGATGGGGCAAGAACGAACGCCGTCCTGAACCTCGTTGGCGAGCTCGAGCGTGGTCTCGATGCTCTCGGACGTTGCGGAGGCGAGGAACGAACATGTATTGACGATGGCGATATCGGCATCCTGCGGGTCGAATGCCTCCTCGTAGCCCGCGGCGGTCAAAAGAGAACGCATGCGGTCGGTGTCAACCTCGTTCTTAGCGCACCCGAGGGTGATGTAGAGCACGGAGCCCAACGGTGTATCCATGTTGGAGAGCGGTCCTTTCGATTGATATTAGCGGTAGTTGGTGAACTGCAGCGGCTGGCCGTAGTCCTGGTCGCGCAGGAACTGGATCACGGTCTGCAACGCGTCCTTCGAAGCAGAGGAAACACGCAGTTTGTCGGCCTCGATGGTCACCTTGACCTTGAGCTTTTGGTCCTTGATGTCCTTGTTGATCTTCTTGGCGGTCGCCTGGTCGATACCCTCGACGATATGGCCGAGCACGCGCACGGTGCCGCCCGACGCCGCCTGCGGAGCATCCCACGAGACAGCCTTGAGGTCGATGCCACGCTTGATGAGCTTGGAGCTCAACACGTCGATAATCTGTTTGGAGACAAAGTCGGCCGGGGCGTTGATCGTAAAGAGCTTGTCGCCCTTCGAAAGCTCGATCGTGGCGCCAGAATCCTTAAGGTCATAGCGCTGGGAAATCTCGCGCGTGGTCTGCTGGAAGGCGTTGTCGACCTCTTGCATGTTGACCTCGGACACGACGTCGAAGCTGGAATCTTTAGCCATGATGTTTCCTTTCGCGTACGAGCGGCTTAGTAGCTATCGTACGAATAGTCGGTAGAATCGGTGGGCGTCTGACCGTCAGTTGCGGTATCGGCGCCATCCGTGGACTGGGCATCGGTACCGTCGGTGGTATCGGTACCATCGGTGGTGTCGGTACCATCAGAACTTTCACCATTCTCGGAATCAGTCGTCTCCTTCTTGGGAACGGTGATCGTCACACGCGCCACGCCCGAGGTCTTGGTATCGTAACGAACCTTTTCACCGTTCTTGGTAACGGTGACATCGGAAGGCTTGGACGTGGTGATCTCGATCGAGGACTCGGGCGTGTACTCCTGCTCAAAGGGGCCAGTCGCCTGGGCGCCATAGACCGACTTGCCGTCGACCTTGACCTCAATCCACGCGGTCTTTCCCTTGGCAACGGAGACCTTGACCTTCGTTACCTCGTTCTCTTCCTTTTTAGCCGTCGTCTTGGTGGCGTCCGAATCGGTCGACTCATCCGTCGCCTCATCGGTGTCTTCGTCCTCGTCAACCGTTTCGGTCTTCTTAGAAGACTTCTTGGTCGTCGTCTTGGTAGCAGCGGGCGTCTCGGGCGTGGTCTCGGGCGTCGAAGATGCGCAGCCACGCAGAAGCACCACGATGAGCACAATCAACAGCAGCGCAACGGCACCGATGCCGGCGTAGATGATACGCGGATCGAGCCCGTTGTTTTGAGGAGTACGTGACCCGCCGCGTCCACGACCGGAACTGCTGCGGCCGCCTCCCTGAGGCATACGACCGCGATTGCTATCGGGACGGCCGCGATAGCCGCCCTGGCCCTGAAGGCTGCGTTGACCCGAGCGGGGCGCAAGCTCACCGCGGCATTGATAGCCACGCTGGCCCGAACGCGGAGCCGAAGAGCGCTGGCCATACGGCTGTGATTGAGAGCGAAGACGCGGCGTCACCTGCGTGGTATCGGCATCCGCATAGCCACCGCGAGAGCGTCCGGCGGAGGCACCACGGTAACCGCGATCGGAATAGCCGCCGTCGCCGTAGCCGGCACGAGGGTCACGCGCTACACCGCGGGCAGCGGGAAGTGCACGGTCCTCGGGCATCGGCGTACTGCGGAACCGGTCACGCTGTGAGCGAATCTCCTCGCCCGAACCCGTCTCGGTAATATAACCGGCCTGCTGAGGACGCTGTCCATAGCGGGTCGAACGACCGCCCTGAACCATCAGGAAGCGCCCGTTGTCGACCGAGGAACGCGAATTGACGTAGCCGGCGGCGTCCTGAAAACGACCGCCCTGCTGCGACGTCTCGCGTTCGTATGCCATCAGGTCGTCAAAGTAGGCATTGACGACCTCGCGCGGATTGAGGCCCAAAAAGCGAGCATAGCTCGAAATCATGCCCTGCGCATAGCCGCGCGGCGGCATCGACGCAAAGTTACCGGTCTCGAAAAACTCGATGATCTGCGGTCTGATTTTGATGGTGTTGGCGACCTGCTGAATGGAAAGGCCCATTCGGCGACGCTGCTCGAGCAGCATGTCACCAAAGCGTGCAGCCATCAGAATCCTCCAAACTCACGATCTTCACGTGCCATCTCGGCGTCGACGGATTCAAGCGCAGCAAGCCCCTCCTCGTCCAGAAGGACCTCGCGCGGCTTGGAACCGTCGGGCGGTCCGACGACACCCTTTTCTTCCAGCATGTCCATAATACGCCCGGCACGCGCATAGCCAACCTTCAGACGACGTTGCAGGCCAGATGTGGAGCCAAGCTGCGATTCCACCACAATATGGGCAGCTTCCCAAATAAGCGGATCATCATCCTGCGGCTCGGCAACACCGGTCCGGACAATACCGCCACCGCCCGCCATAGACATCGAGGCGGGAGCCACGGCAGAAAGGATCTCCTCGTGGTAGTCCGGCTCACTCTGAGATTTGACGAACTCGACGATCTCATTAATCTCGTCATCCGAAACAAAGCAGCCCTGAATACGGCGAGGCTTGCCCCAATCAACCTTCGAAAACAGCATATCGCCCAGACCGGTGAGCTTTTCGGCGCCCATCTGGTCAATGATTACGCGAGAATCGATGCCCGTAGCGACGTTAAAGGCAATACGGTTGGTGATATTGGCCTTGATGAGACCCGTCACCACGTTGGAACTGGGCCGCTGCGTGGCCACGATAAGGTGGATACCGGCGGCACGGCCCAGCTGGGCGATACGCACGATCGACGCCTCGACATCCTTGCCGGCGACCATCATCAGGTCCGAAAGCTCGTCGATGATGATGACCAGGTAGGGCATCTTTTGCGGCGGGTTGTCGTAATGCTCAAACTCACCAGCGGCCTGCTTTTCGTTATAGGTCGAAATCTTACGGACGTTGAGACGTTCGAAGACCTTCAGGCGACGCTCCATCTCGGAAACGGCCCACTGCAGGGCGCTTGCGGCCTGCTTGGGCTCGGTCACGACGGGCACATAGAGATGCGGCAGACCGTTGTAGCCCGCGAGCTCGACGCGCTTGGGGTCGACCATGATCAGGCGAACGTCCTCGGGAAGCGCGCGCATGAGCAGGGTCGTGATGATGGAGTTGATCATGACTGACTTACCGGAACCGGTGGTACCGGCAATCAGCAGGTGGGGCATCTTGGCGAGGTCGGCAACGACCGGTGTACCCTCGGCATCGCGACCGATGGCCAGCTCGAGCGGACCACCCTTCACATAGGGCAGCACGTCGCCCAGATTGACGTTTTGACGTTTGCGGTTAGGGATCTCAATACCCACAAGCGAAGTACCGGGAATCGGAGCAAAGATACGCACCGACTGGGCAGCAAGCGAAAGCGCGATATCGTCCTCGAGGCTCGAGATCTTGCTCACGCGCTCGCCTTCGCCGGGCTGCAACTTAAAGGTCGTCACCGTGGGGCCGGCAATCCAGCCAACCACGCGGGCGCTTCGGCCAAACTCAAGCAAGGTCGACTGCAGCGACTCGGCGGTCTGCTCCAACTCCTTGTCCGAAGACGCCGAAGACGCCGACTGCGGGTTGGCATGCAGAATCTCGAGCGGAGGAAGCTTGAGGCCGTCCTCTTCGTCGCTCTCGGCATCCGCGGAAGCGCGGTCCGCTCCCCCATCGCTGGCTGCCGGTGCTTCGGCAGCGCTCGCAACAGAAGCGTCGGCCACCTTGGGATGCTTGAGGAAATCGGGGATCTGCGGAGCCGCAGAAACCGGATTCACGGCAAACGGCGGCTCGGACTCATCGATCTCGGCGGAATCGTCTTCCATCGAAAGCTGGCCGGTCACCTGCCCGCGCGTGCCTGGGCGACGCGGCAGCAAGATTGTCTTGACGGACTCGAGCGGAGCCTCATCGTCCTCGTCATCGCCCTCGGTGAGTTCGATTTCGCTATCGGACCAAGACGGATCCGGCTCGCTTGTATTGAGTTTAGGCGCGGCCTTGCCCTTCTTGGCGTGACGGCGCGGCAGCAGCGTCGTCTTGGCGTGCTCAGCCTCAACGGCCTCGGACACATCGACAAACGGATCCTCGTCCTCGTCTTCTTCGTCAAGAATCGGATCGACGTCATTGCCCATAACCGTGGTCACGGCAGCATCGGAGCCCTTTTGGCGCAGAATACTCAGGTGCGGGCGAGCGACACCGGGAACCGATAGGGCCTCGTCGTCACCCCACGGGCTGGCGTTGACATCGGCGCGACGGCGCTCGGCAAAATCGGCCGCACGGTCACGGGCGGAACGCAAAACGCCGCCCACCGAAAAGCCGATGATAACCAAACCCACGACGACAAGGCCCAGCAGGACCACCATCGCAATGGGTTTACCCAGGGCATTTTGCAGCGTGCTGGCGATAAAGGCACCAATGTAGCCACCCGAGGCAGAAAGGTTTTGCGGCGTGAACATAAGGGCGCTCGAATCACTCGTGCCCGGTACCATCAAAGACAGGATGGAAACCACGGCCACAAAGACCACGGCACCGCCGGCAACCGAACGCACGTTGAGCGGAGAATCCTCACCCAAAAAAAGCGTGGCGGCAAACAGCAGGATGACGATCGGCAGCACATAGGCACCCAGGCCAAAGCCAAGGTGATAGAAACCGGCGACCGCAGCTGTCACGGGCGCGGAAGCCGGCGAAATTACGGCAATAAAAGACGCAATGGCCAAGACGGCGATAACGACGCCCGCGATATCACGGTTGGCCGAGGGCTCGACCAAGGGTTCGAAATCGTCGAACTCGTCCTCGTGACCCTTATTGGCACGCAGATGGGAACCGGCACCCTTAGCAGATGCCGGTTGGTTGTTGGCTTTATTGCCTTTGGCGTTTTGTGCAGATCCGCGCGCCAAACTAAACCTCCATGACGACCGGGATAATCATCGGACGAGTGCGCGTACGGCTCCAGATAAAGTTAGAGAGCGAGTCGCGCACGGCCTTGCGAATGGCGTCGGAACCGCTGCTGGTGAAGCTGAACTTGCCCTTCTCGATCGTCTTCATGATGGACGCGGAGGCATCCTCGGAGAACTGGTCGTCGATGGCAAACGAAACACCACGGCCCGAGAACTCGATGGCCTCGATCTTCTTGTGCTTAAGCGAGACGATGGCGACGGCCGTGACCATACCGTCGTTGGCGAGCTTCTGACGATCGCGCAGGACGATGGGGTCGGTATCGCCGATACGCAGACCGTCGACGTAGACGACACCGGACTCGACGGGCGTGCCGCGCTTGACGATGCCGCCACGCATCTCGAGCGTGTCGCCGTTATCGAGGATAAAGATGTGATCATCCTTAATACCCATCTTACGGGCAAGCTGGGCATGAGCGCGCAGGTGCACGGCCTCGCCGTGAACCGGCATAAAGTAGGTGGGTTTGGCCATGGCCATCAGAAGCTTGAGCTCCTCCTGGCTGCCGTGGCCCGAGACATGGACGAGGGCGCGATTCTTATCCCACACGTCGCAGCCAAGCTTGGCCAGGCTGTTGACGACCTGCTGCACGGCCTTCTCGTTGCCGGGAACGGGCGTAGCGGACAGGATGACGGTATCGCCCTCGTGGATGGAGAGCGTCTTGTGCTCGCCGTTGGCCATGCGGGACAGGGCCGACAGCGGCTCGCCCTGAGAGCCAGTGCACATGACGACAATCTTGTCGTCGGGAAGGTTATCGATATCGAAGGCATCGATGATATCGGAATCGTCGATGTTGAGGTAACCCAGCTCGCGCGCCACGCGGGTGTTGGTGAGCATCGAGCGGCCGGTCACGACGACCTTACGACCGCACTTGCGTGCGGCGTCGCAGATCTGCTGCAGACGATGGATATGACTCGAGAACGACGCGACGAACACGCGACCTGGGGCGTTCTTGATGGCATGCAGCAGGTTGGGACCAACCTCGGCCTCAGACTTGGTAAAGCCGGGAACCGTGGCGTTGGTGGAGTCGGACAGCAGCAGGTCGATGCCCTGCTTGGCAAAGCGGCTGATAGCGGCATAGTCGGGCGTGACGCCGTCGATGGGCGTCTGGTCGAGCTTAAAGTCGCCGGTGTGCATAACGGTGCCCTGATTGGTGCGGATGAACACGCCCAGAGCGCCGGGGATGGAGTGCGTCATCGAGAAGAAGTCGAGCGAGATGCCACCCAGGTTGACGTGGCTGCCGCCCTTGACCTCACGGAACTTGGGCGCGCGGATGCGGAACTCGGAGAGCTTGCCCTCGATAAAGCCAAGCGTGAGCTTGCTCGAGAAGATGGGCACCTTATTGTTGAGGTCCTGCAGCAGGTACGGAAGCGAGCCGGTGTGATCCTCGTGGCCGTGGGTGACGATGATGCCGCGAAGCTTCTCCTCGTTCTCCAAAACATACGTGTAGTCGGGAAGCACCAGGTCGATACCGGGCTGAGAATCGTCGGGGAACATGAGACCAGCGTCGACGAGCACCATGTCGTCGCCGCACTCGAAGACCGTCATGTTCTTGCCGATGCCGTCAAGGCCGCCGAGCGGAATGATCTTCAAGGGAGATGATTTTTTAGCTGCCATAGGTTAGTGTGGTTTCCTTTCTTCGAAACGGGTCTGGAACAACCGACGGGGCGCTTCTGGCAAACCGACCGTCGGGAACGTACAAACATGCATCACAGAGTCGATGCAATAACCACAGTATGATACCCATTTGCCCACCAACAGACCACCCATGCATC
>DBFDVR010000033.1:0-112604 GCA_048321375.1 Collinsella sp. | reverse complement strand
AATAGGGACAGGTTTATTTTGGTCGGTTTTATCTAGGATAATGCCGCACATGCGTTTATCTAAAGATCTGAATTCAGATAACCGAATAGACTGTCTGACAAATTCGAAACCCGCACCTACCAGCCCTTTTGCTATTCCCGGCGGGGGCCGCGGGTAAAGTTTATCGCGAGTTCCGCACGAACAGGAGGCCACTTAATGTGGCCTCCGTCGTGAGCAGGACTGTAGAGCAGGAAACTTTACCCGCGGCCCCCGCCGGGAATAGCAAAAGGGCGACCCCTGTCCGGGGTCGCCCTTGTTGAACTGCTTATGTGGAGCTGTTACTCGGCGTCGTGGTGACGGCGGGGCTTGCGGCCTCCGTTGTCGCCGGGACGGCGCGGACGGTCGCTGCGCTCGGAGCGCTCGCGACGCGGACGCTCACGGCGCTGGAAGTGCTCGCCGTCGCTCTCGGAGGCACCCTCGGCGCGAGCCGGGGCCTCGGGCTTGTCCAGACGGTCGAGCGAGATCTTACCGCGATCGTCAACCTCGATGACGACGACCTTGACCTCGTCGCCCACGTTGAGGACATCCTCGACCTTCTCCACGCGGCCCTTGGCGACGCGGGAGATGTGCAGCAGGCCGTCCTTACCGGGCAGCAGGTTGACGAAGGCACCGAAAGGCTGGATGGAGACCACGCGACCGGTGTACTCCTCGCCCGGCTCGGGAACCTTGATGATGAGCTTGATGCGCTCGACAGCCTGGTCGACGGACTCGCCGGTGCCGCCGACAAAGACGGTGCCGTCCTCCTGGATGTCGACCGAAGCGCCGGTCTCGTCCTGAATGCCGCGAATGACCTTGCCGCCGGAGCCGATGACGTCGCGAATCTTATCGGTCGGAACCTGGATGGAGACGATGCGCGGAGCGGTGCTGCGCGTGGTGTGGCGCGGCTCGGGGATCACATCGAGCATCTTCTGCAGGATAAAGGCGCGACCCTCCTTGGCCTGCTGCAGGGCGCGGGCCAGGATGTCGAAGGTAAGACCGGTGGCCTTGTTGTCCATCTGCAGGGCGGTGATGCCCTCGGTGGTACCGGTGACCTTAAAGTCCATGTCGCCCAGGAAGTCCTCGAGACCCTGGATATCGGACAGGACCACGGTCTTGCCCTCCTCCTGGATCAGACCCATGGCGATACCGGAGACCGGGCGCTTAATGGGCACGCCGCCGTCCATAAGGGCGAGCGTGGAACCGCAGGTCGAAGCCATCGAAGAGGAGCCATTGGACTCCATGACCTCGGAGACGACGCGGATGGCGTAGGGGAACTCATTCTCGTCGGGGAGCACCGGAAGCAGAGCGCGCTCGGCCAGGTTGCCATGGCCGATCTCGCGGCGCTTGGGGCTGCCCATGCGGCCGGTCTCGCCGGTGCAGAACGGCGGGAAGTTGTAGTGGTGCATGTAGCGCTTGCCCTCGGTGGGCTCGATGGTATCCAGACGCTGGCCCTCGTTGAGCATGCCGAGCGACAGGACAGAAAGCACCTGGGTCTGGCCGCGCTGGAACAGGCCGGAGCCATGAACGAGCGGAAGGTAGTTGTCCTTCACCATGATGGGACGGATCTCGTCGGCAGCACGGCCGTCGACGCGCTCGCCGGTCTCGACGACCATGGTGCGCATGGCCTTCTTCTCGAGCTTCTTGAGCGCCACGGGGATCTCGCGCTCCCAAGCGGCCTGCTCCTCCTCGGTGAACTCGGCACGGATGGACTCCTTCAGAGCCTCGACCTTGCCGATACGGGAGAGCTTGTCGGCGTCGCGCAGGGCAGCAGCCATCTCGTCGTAGTGGGCGAAGATGCGCTCCTGGACCTCCTCGACGGGCTGGTCGAGCGGGTACTCCTTCTTGACGATGGCGCCGTTGACCTGCTCCCACTCGGCGACGAACTCGTCCTGGGCCTGGCAGAAGGCAGCGAGAGCCTCCTGGCCAAACTTCATGGCGGCGAGCATGTCGTCCTCGGAGATCTCCTCGGCACCGGCCTCGACCATCGAGATGAAGTCGGCAGAGCCACCCAGCTCCAGGTCCAGATCGGAGTTCTCGCGCTCCTCATAGGTGGGGTTGACGATAAACTCGCCGGTCTCCACGTTGCGACCGATGCGCACGCAGGCAAGCGGACCCTCAAAGGGCACGCCGCCGAGCGTCATGGCCAGAGAAGCACCCATGACGTTGATGACGTCGAAGGGGTTGACCTGGTCAGCGACGAGCGAGGTGGCGACGATATGCACCTCGTTGCGGAAGCCGTCCGGGAAGCTCGGGCGAATCGGACGGTCAATCATACGGGCCGTGAGCGTGGCCTTCTCGCTGGGACGGCCCTCACGCTTGAGGTAGCCACCCGGGATGCGGCCGGCGGCGTACATCTTCTCGTTGAAGTCGACGGTCAGCGGGAAGAAGTCGTAGTTCTTGCGCTCCTTGGAGACGACCACGGTGTCGAGCATCGTGGTGTCGCCCTGCTTGACCAGACAAGCGCCGGTGGCCTGCTTGGCAAGCTCGCCGGACTCAAAGGTGTAGGTCTTGCCGTACAGCTCAAAGGTCTTGGATACGAGTGTCATTGTTCTCCTTTACCCCACAGGCCCCTTGCCTGCGGGCTTCTCATGTGACGCGGGCCCCCTGCCCCCGCCACGCTTCAGAGCGTGATTGTTCACGCCCTTACACAAAAAGAGCGCCCCGCTGCGCAGGACGCTCTTAGCATGTACAAATCCTTACTGGATGTTGTCGCGGATGCCCAGAGCCTTGATGAGCTCACGGTACTCGACGATGTCGTTCTTCTTGATATAGGAGAGAAGACGACGACGGCGGCCGACGAGCATGAGCAGGCCACGACGGGTGTGGAAGTCCTTCTGGTGGGACTTCATGTGCTCGGTCAGCTCCTTGATGCGCTCGGACAGGATGGCAACCTGAACCTTGGGGTTACCGGTATCGACCGGAGTGTTACCGAACTGGGCAGTCAGCTCCGCCTTGCGCTCTTTGGAAACAGTCATTGTTTCACCTTTCGTTTTACGTCGCCCGCGGGCGACTCGATTCGCCTCGGACTGGGAAGCCGCCGGTGGAGCGAACAACCAAGGTCGAGGTACCAACAGGTCGGTATGTTACCACAAGCAGCCTGTGCCTGCGCATCATCACCGACCCAACATGAATTCCATCGCACGGAGCCGCTGATCGGTATGTGTTGCCGCCCAGATATGCGAAAGCCCGAGCAAAAACGCCGCAGTATGCGGGTCGATCTTTTGAACCATAAGCTCGTCGAAGGTCATGCCCATAAGGGCGCGCAGCCATGCGACCTCACCGGTCGACACGAGCTCGGCACCGGGAACGCTCGACGCGCACGACCCGCACATGAGCCCGCCGGCTTGGGGCGAAAAAAACGACAGCATAGGGTCGCCGCACGACACACAGGCAGAAAAATCGGGACGATACCCGATATGCGACAGCAGCTTGAAGACAAAGGCGGCTACCAGGAGGTCCATGTGCGCCGTATCGAGGCCGCCGCCCACAAGTTCCAAGGCGCGTGAGGAAATGGCAAAGGTAAACGGATCCTCCGCATCCTCAAACGAACATACACGCGCGACCTCGGCAATCGCACTCGCCGCACAGGTCACCTCATAATCGGGGGCGGCACCAAGGGGAGCCTCCAACAACTCGGCCTGCGACACAATGTCGAGCGAGCGTCCGTGCGCGAGCAGCATATCCACCGTGCAGAACAACTCGCAGCGCGCCGCCAAGCGACCGCCAGGCTTGCGCGCGCCCTTTGCCACGGCACGCACCTGGCGGCCTCGCTCGTCAAGCATCGTCAAAATCAGATCGGTTTCCTTGAGCTTGGTCTTGTCGAGGACGAGCACCTTCGTGCGATATGTCCGGGAGCCTGCCATGCGCGCCGCGCGCCCTTAGTCCTCGGCGTTGTAGCCAAAACGGCGAATCTGGGCCTCATCGTCGCGCCAGCCGGCCTTGACCTTCACGTCCAGTTCCAAAAAAACCTGCGTGCCAAAGATGCGCTCAAGATCGCGACGGGCGTCGATACCGATATGCTTGATCATCTCGCCGCCCTTGCCGATGATGATGCCCTTTTGACCCTCACGCTCGACGTAAATGGTGGCGTGCACGCGCAGCACCTTCTTGGTCTGCTCGAGCGCATCGCAAATCACACCCACGGAGTGCGGGATCTCGTCGCGGGTGCGGCGCAAGACCTTCTCGCGCACAAACTCGGCAACAAGCGTCTCGTCGGAAGCATCGGTACCCATATCTTCGGGGAACCAACGCGGGCCCTCGGGCAAAAAGTGCGCAACGGTCTCAATGAAGGCGTCGACGTTGAAGTTCTTGACCGACGAAGTCACGATCTCATCATCGTATTCCATAAGCTCATGCGCTGCCTTGAGCTGCTCCATAACCTGCGCGGGGTCGGCCTCGTCGGCTTTGGTGAGCACCAAAACCTTCTTGCAGCGAGCGCATCTGACGCGCTCGGCAACCCAGGCGTCTCCCCTGCCGATGGGCTTGGTGGCATCAATCAAAAACGCGACGACGTCAACGTCGTTGAGCTCGAACAGGGCACTTTTGTTGAGCTCGGAACCCAGACCGTCCTTGGGCTTATGGATACCCGGGGTATCGACAAAGACCAGCTGGTAGCCGGGGCGGTTAACCACGGCGCGCATGCGACGGCGAGTCGTCTGGGCCACCGGCGAGGTAATGGCGACCTTTTTGCCATAGCAGGCGTTGAGCAGCGTGGACTTACCGGCGTTGGGACGACCGACCAGGGCCACAAAGCCGCTGCGGAAACCGGGCTCCACATCGCCAAAGCCCAGAGACATCTCGTCCTCGTCACAGAGGGCATCGAGCTCCTCGTCGCTCATACCCTCAAACGGGTCGAATTCCTCGACCTCGTCAAGCGAATCGGTATCCTCGACCTCATCCAGAACCTCGTCGTCCAGAACCTCATCGGTAGGCTGCATATTGTCGGACATGGGAATCCCTTTCTAAATAAAGCCAAGTGCGTGGGCAAAGACCAGCAGGCCCACGATTGCGGCGGTGATGGAAAGAACGTACACGGAAGCGGCGGCGATATCCTTGGCGCGCTTCGCCAGCGGATGAAGTTCCTGGGTCGCCAGGTCGACGATCGCCTCCATAGCGGTATTGCACAGCTCGCCGTGAATCACCAGGCCACAGCAGATGATAACCGTGGCCCACTCGGCAATGTCGAGGCCGACAATGCAGCCGGCAATGACGGTACACACGCCCGCCACGAGCATGACCTTAATGTTACGCTCGGTTTTAACGGCGGTGACAAAGCCCTCCATGGCGTAGGAGAACGACTTTAAAAAGGATGGATGGTCCTTGTTCGATCCGGGAATCATAGACGGCTCCTAGTCGTGGGCATGGTTGGTGATGGGACCGACGTGGACCAACTTGGGGTCCTCCCCGCGCTCGAGCGCCAGATCGCGCAGGATGGCATCCTCACGGGCCTCCATGACCTCGGCCTCGTCATCCTCGATGTGGTCATAGCCCAGCAGGTGCAGCATACCGTGCACAAGCATCAGCCGGCACTCGTCGGCGGGACTGTTACCAAAACCGGGAGCCTGGCGAGCGATAACCTGCGGCGCCAAGATAATATCGCCGAGCTCGATCGTCTCGTCGGCGGGAATGTCCTCGTCAAAGGCAGAGTCGCACTCAAACGAGAGCACATCGGTGGTACGGTCGATACCGCGCCACTCGTGGTTGAGCTCGTGCATCTCGTCCTCGTCGACATACGAAAGGGAAATCTCGACTTCACGCTCAACGTCCTCGGCGGCAAGCACGAACTGGCAGATGTGCTCCACCTCCTGCGCGTCGAGCAGCGTATCGAGCTCGGCATCGTTGCTGATCAATACACTCAACGGGACTCCTTTCGGTCGCGCGAGCGCTGCTCACGCACGTCATCATACGCATCATAGGCCTCGACGATCCTGCCCACCAGGGCATGGCGCACCACATCAGCGCGCTCCAGATGAGAAAATGCCACATCGTCGACACGGCCCAAAATCTTCTCGACATCGGCCAGGCCGCCGCGACGACCCACCAGATCGCGCTGGCTCAGATCACCGGTAATCACAAACTTGGAATTAAAGCCGAGGCGCGTCAGGAACATCTTCATCTGCTCAGGCGTCGTGTTTTGCGCCTCGTCGAGTACCACGAAAGCGTCGCTCAGAGTTCGGCCGCGCATGTAGGCGAGCGGGGCAATCTCGATCACGCCACGCTCCATGAGCTCGTCGGTACGCTCACGATCCATCATGTCAAACAGGGCATCGTAGAGCGGACGCATGTAAGGGTCGATCTTTTCCTCGAGGGTGCCGGGCAAAAAGCCCAAATTCTCCCCTGCCTCGACAACGGGCCGCGTAAGGACCAGGCGACCCACCTCGTGGCGCTTGAGCGCGGCGACGGCGAGCGCCATGGCTAGATAGGTCTTACCGGTACCGGCGGGGCCCAGGCCAAACGTGATGGTATGCGAGCGGATGGCGTCAACATAGCGCTTTTGGCCGAGCGTCTTGGGACGAATGACACGGCCGCGATACGAAAGCAGCACGTCATCGCGCAGCGACGAGGCGTCGTGCTCGCCATCGCGCAGGACAGCCAGGCAACGCGAGACGTCGTCGGCAGACAGCGTGCGACCGGCAGCCGCCTCACGAAAGGCGTGTTCGAAAAAACGCGCCACGAGTTCGACCTCGTCCGGGTCGCCGCTCACGGCAATCTGGTCACCGCGCGCAACCACATGGGCGCGAACCAAGTCTTCGACCGCGCGAAGGACAGCGTCGCCGGCGCCCAAGACGCGCGAGGGGTCAATCCCCTCGGGAACGGTAAGTCTAATCTTCGAGGCTTCCATGGACCTCCCTGCGAGCATGGACTAAGCCGGAATCATCGACTCCGATGATAGCAACATCGAGCAGGCACGGGGCCTTGAGCCCGCAGGCATCGTCAAGACGGGCATGATGGAACGAGCCGAGCGTCAGGTTGTCGCCGTACTCGAGCACCGCACGCTCGACCGTGCCCACGCGGCGGCGGGCATCGGCGATCGCAAGCTCCTGTGCGGCGGCACGCATGCGGCGGCTGCGTTCGGCCATAATCTCGGGCGGTACCTGATCGGGCATATCGGCCGCAAGCGTGCCGGGACGCTTGCTATAGCGGAAGACATGCATGCGCGAAAGGCCCACGCGACGGCACAACGCCAGTGACTCCTCGAACTCCTCGTCCGTCTCGCCGGGGAAGCCGACGATGACGTCGCAAGAAAGTGACGCCTGGGGCAGATTGGTACGAATCATGCGCACCGTGTCCTCAAAGGCCTCCGCACTATAGGGACGACCCATGCGATGCAGGGTCGCAGTGCAGCCGGACTGCACGGGAAGATGCAAGAACGGCGCGATACGCTGAGGATAGCGCGCCATCACCTTGAGCAGGCGCTCGGAGATGTCCATGGGCTCGACTGAGGAAATGCGCACGTGGGCAATCGTGGTGCGCTCCATAATGGCCTCGAGCAGTTCATCGATCTCCACGTGTTCGTCAGTCGCGCTCTTGCCGTCATAGGCGCCCAGGTTCACGCCAGTCAGCACCACCTCGGGCACACCGGCCTCCTGGGCCTCGCGCACCTGCTCGAGCACGGACTCGACGGGCACGGAGCGCTCGGGGCCGCGTGCCTTCCACACGATGCAATACGTGCAGCGGTGATTACAGCCGTCTTGGATCTTCACGCCCAGACGCGAGCGCCCCAGGGCATCGACCACATCGCTGTCGCTGCAGGCGGCCACACTATCGGATTCGACACCCAGCACCTCGCAGACACGCTCGGCGACGTCGATTTTCGACGGCTCGGCAATCACGCGGTCCGAAAGCTCCAGTAGCTCCTCGGGATGCAAGTTGACGACGCAGCCGGTCACGACCACGTAGGGCTCGCCTGGATATGACAGCGCATGGCGGACAGCCTTGCGGGTCTTGGCCTCGGCCTCGCCCGTCACGGCGCAGGTATTGATTACGATCAGGTCGGCATCCTGGGGCTCCACCATCGCAAAGCCCTGGCGCATAAGATCGGCAGTGATACGGTCGGACTCAACCCGGTTGACGCGGCAGCCAAGGTTGACGACGGAAATATGGGGTGCGAGCAAGCGGGCTCCTTAATCGAGGATATCGTCGAGGGCGCTCTTGATACGATCGGTTACCGACTTCTTGCCGGAAGCGACGTCATCGCCCATCTCGTCGGCAAAAGCGCGGAGCAGCTCGCGCTGCTTGTTGGAAAGGTTCGTGGGAACGACCACGCGCAGCTGCACGATAAGTCGACCGCGTGAGCCGCCACCGCCGATGCGCGGCATGCCGTAATTATTGACGCTCACGGTGTCGCCGTACTGTGTACCAGCAGGGACCGTCACCTTGACGACCTCATCGGGCATAATGCCCTCGACCTCGATCTCGCAGCCGAGCGCTGCCTGCGCAATCGAAATATCGCTCACGAGGTACAGGTCGTCACCGTTGCGCTTAAAACGCTCGTGGTCGGCGACGCGCACGTTGACGATCAGGTCGCCCGAGGGCTCGCCGCGAAGGCCAGCCTCGCCAAAGCCGCTCACGCGCAGCTGGCGACCGGTCGAAACGCCGGCGGGGATATCGATGTCGATCTTTTCATGCGAAGGCGTGCGGCCCTGACCGTCGCAGGTCTCGCAGGGATGATCGATGACCGTGCCCTCGCCGTGGCAGTCGGGACAAGGCGAAGAGGACTGAACCTGGCCCAGGAACGAACGCTGGACCGTCGTGACATAGCCCGTGCCGTGGCAGCGGCTGCACTGCTTTTCCTGCGCGCCCTCGGCCCTACCGGTGCCATTGCAATCCTCACAGGGAGCAAGGCGGTCATAGCTGATCGTCTTTTTGCACCCGAGTGCCGCCTCCTCGAGCGTCACCGAAAGGGAGATGGCCATGTCGCGGCCGCGACGACGCTCACGGCGATTTCGGGCGCCACCGCCGGCACCGCCGCCAAAGAACGACGAGAAGAGGTCGTCCATGCCCATGCCGCCAAAGATATCGTTAATGTCGACGTAGCCCGAACCACCAGGGCCGTCGGCAGTGCCGTAACGGTCGTAGTTAGCACGCTTCTGCTCATCGGAAAGAACGGAATATGCCTCGTTGAGCTCCTTGAACTTGGCCTCGGCCTCAGGGTCGTCCGAAACATCCGGATGTACGGTACGGGCCTTCTTTAAAAACGCACGCTTAATCGTCCGCGCGTCGGCATCCCTGTCGACGCCAAGCACCTCGTAGTAATCCCTATTTTCCGACACGACCGAATCCTTCCGACTTTCATTATTGTCACAGTGCGTCCTATACCCAAGCTGGGGCGGCCGCAAACAGAGGGTTTGATGTTATTGCATTTGGTACGGCGAAAGCATGGCCCGTTGCGAGCAGCTCGCAAACCAAACCGACACGAGCGCGAACATGAAGCCGTTGGCAAAACCGTTGGCAAACTGCATCGCACCGCGCTTCCACCACAGCAGACTGCGATGAAGCACGCCGTCCGAAAGCACCATGAACAGGCCCATGGTAAACGGAATAAAGCACATCACGGCAAAGGCCGAGAACACGCCCGAGATGGCCGAGAGTACCAAAAACGGCGCCACGATGCCCATCAGGTAAAAACCGGTACGAGCTTTGCCTTCCAAGCGCTCGGCTTCAACATGGGCGCGACCGACCAGGTCGCCGCCCGCGGCACCGTTGGTGCCAGCATGACCCATGCCGCTAATACGGACCTCGTCGCCATCATGCGTGCCGGCAGGAAACTCAATCGTCTGCTCGGAGGTTACGCGAGTACGACCGCTGCCACCGCAATCAGGGCAGGGGTCGGCCACGACTTTACCGGAACCGCCGCACTCGGGGCAGACCGACTGGAACGTGCCCGCACCAAACAGGAAGGACAGGTCGACGTCGATGTGGCCGCGGCCACCGCAGCTCGGGCAGGTATGGGCATGCTCGGAGGAGACAGAACCCGAACCGCCGCAGTTGCTACAGGTATCGAAGCGCGTGTAGCGGACGGTCTTGCGGGCACCGCCCTTGGCCTCCTTGGCGTCGAGTTTGATATCGACGACCACATTGGCGCCGTTCTCGGGATTGTAGGCAGCCTGCCCGCGACGCTGCTGGCCCCAGGCGCCACCAAAGGGAAAGCCGCCCTCAAAAGGATTGCCATAGCCTGCGCTGCCGGCGTAGCCGCCACCATAAGGCGAAGCCGTAGGAGCACCGGCAAAGGGATTGCCAGAACGCATGGCGTCGTAGCGCGCACGTTTTTGCTCATCCGAAAGCACGGCGTAGGCCTCGGAAACCTCTTTAAACTTTTCCTCGGCATCCGGCTCTTTGTTGACGTCCGGATGGAGCTTGCGGGCCTTTTGCTGGAAGGCCTTCTGTATATCACGCGAGGTAGCGTCCTTGGAGACACCCAGAATCTCGTAATAATCTTTTTCGTTCATCGTCGCCATGCGCGGCAACCTCCTGCTCACAGCAGCGTATATATTCCGGTAATTCTACCCGAGCGTCCTAAGCTAGATCCCAAAACAGCTCGAACAGCATATTTCCATCGAGCCAGCCCAGGTGTGTCGGTGCTAAACGAGCTCGAACATGGCCCGCGACGACATCTGCCGAGGTAAAGGGTCCCTCATGGACCCCGAGCGTTTCGGGCACCCAAGTGGCAAGACCCAATTCGAGCGCGCGATCGCAAGCGGCTGTCAGCCCATCGGCCGGGATGACACGAGCCACGCGAACCAACAGGTCGGACGCGACACCGCGCGTCATACGACAAGCAAGCATCAGGTCTTCGGCCGCAGCCTCGCGCTGCGAGAGATATTCGGCCTCGAACACCGTCGCGTCATCGTCACGTTGCACCAGACGCACGCGGTACGCATCACCTCGAGAAGACGCGCCGGGGAACAAACCTGCAAGACGGTCGAAATCCTCGGCATCGAGCATGCCCGCGGCAGAACGCCCCAGGCCCAGGTAGCCCCGTCCGGTCCAGTAGGCAATGTTATGGGCGCACTCATGGCCGTCGAGCGCGTAGCTCGCCACCTCATACGGGTGATAGCCGGCGGCACCCAGGAGCTCGCGTGCCACGTCCATGCATGCGGCCTGAAAATCCTCATCAGGCTCGAGCGACTCGTCACGGCACGCCATGCGATAAAGGGGCGTCCCCTCCTCGAGCGTGAGCGGGTAGACCGACACATGATGCGGAGCCGCCGCCAGCACGCCATCGAGCGTGCGCTGCCAGCTTACGGCGGTCTGCCCGGGAAGGCCACACATCAGGTCACACGACACATCGAGCCCAGCGTCCTTAACCGTCGTGATGGCAGCGAGCGCCCGATCGGCATCGTGAATGCGGCCGATGGCGGTAAGTTCGGCGTTATCGAGCGTTTGCACGCCCAGAGAGATGCGTGTGACACCAACCTTGGCAAGCGCAGCGGCAAGCTCGGCGGTCAGCGATTCGGGATTGGCCTCGCAGGTAAACTCAACGGGGGCACACGACGCACGAATACGCCGCGCCAGCTCCACCAAGCGCTCCCCCGCCAGCGACGGCGTACCGCCGCCAACATAGACGGTGCGGATCTGGTCAAAGGCCCCAGCTTTGCCAAAAGCATCGAGGCGCGCGAACAACTGCTCAAAATAGGCATCGAGCGCAGCGCTCAGATCGCACGGAGCAAAACTGCGCGAGTCAAAGTCGCAGTACCGGCACTTTTGGGCGCAAAACGGCACGTGCACGTACAGCGCGGTAACGGCCACTATTAGGCCTCCAGCGGATGAGCAGGCACCGACTTGCCAGCGGCAAGGGCGGCCTCGCAGGCCACCACATCACGCTCGATCTCATCGACCAGCGCCATAAACTCCTCGTAAGTGGAACAGCGCACCACATGGGCACGCCAAGCGGCGGCATGGGGCATGCCTTTTAAGTACCAGCTTGCGTACGTGCGGGCACGCGACATGAGCGGTAAGAGTTCATGCGTCAGCGTAAGGTGCTCACGCAGGGCGTCCAGGCGCTCGACGGAGCTGCGTGCCGGCACCGGTATGCCATCGAGTGCAAGGGCGCGAGCATCGCCGAACACCCAGGGGTTGCCATAGATACCGCGCGCGATAAACACCGCGCTGGCACCCGAGCTGCGCAGATGCTCCGCGGCATCCTCGGCCGAGAACACATCGCCCGAACCAATCACGGGAATCTCGACGGCATCTGCGACCTCATCGACGACCGACCAATCCGCCTGGCCCGTGTAGAGTTGCGTAGCGCAACGACCATGCACGGCGACTGCGGCAGCCCCTGCGCCCTCAAGCATCTGGGCAAATGTCGCGGCATTGCGGTCCTCGGCATAAAAGCCCTTGCGAATCTTGACGGTCACGGGCACGTGCGCCGCGCCCACCGTGGCCTCGACGATCTTCTCCGCAAGGTCGGGCGTGCGCATGAGCGCCGAGCCCTCGCCCTTGGTAACGACCTTGCGGGCGGGGCATGCCATATTGATATCGATGAGCGACAGGCGATCGCCAACGCGCTCCTCGACGGCGGCGACGGCGCTCGCAAACTGATCAGGCTTGGAGCCAAAGAGTTGCACGCAAATCTGCTGCTCTTCGTCAGCCGGTAGCACCAGGCGCCAGGTCTTGTTGCTGGCATAGGCAAGGCCCGCCACGCTCACCATCTCGCTGTAGGCAAGGTTGGCACCGCGGCGGCGACACATGATGCGGTAGGCAGGGTCGGTCACGCCCGCCATGGGAGCCATAAGGAACGGCTGCTCGACATAGGCGCCCAGCAGCCGCTTGCTGTATTCAGAAAGCGCCATAGGCCTACTCGTCCACCTTGAGAATCGCCATAAAGGCCTCCTGCGGGACCTCGACCGAGCCGATGGCTTTCATGCGCTTCTTGCCCTCTTTCTGCTTTTCGAGCAGTTTGCGCTTACGCGAAATATCGCCGCCGTAGCACTTGGCAAGCACGTCCTTGCGACGCGCCTTGACGGTGGAGCGGGCAATGATCTTGTTGCCGATAGCACCCTGGATGGGCACCTCAAACAGCTGACGCGGGATGATCTCCTTGAGCTTGTCGCACAGACCGCGGGCCAGGCCATAGGCCTTGTCCTTGTGCACGATAAACGACAGCGCGTCCACCTCATCGCCCGAAAGCAAGATATCGAGCTTCACAAGCTCGGAGGGACGGTACTCGTTGAACTCGTAGTCGAGCGAGGCATAGCCCTTGGTACGACTCTTGAGCTGGTCAAAGAAGTCCAGGATGAGCTCGGCGAGCGGCATGTCAAAGCGCATCTCGACCGATTTGCTCGTGAGATGGATCATGTCAGTCGTGACGCCACGGTGCTCGATGGCGAGCTGCATGACGGCGCCCGTGTACTCAGGCGGACAGATGATCTTTGCCTTGAGGTACGGCTCCTCAATGCGCTCGATACGCGTGGCCTCGGGAAGGTCCTGCGGGCTGCGGACATCGATCATCTCGCCGTCGGTCTTGTAGACGTGATAGTCGACCGAGGGACTCGTGGCAATGAGGTCCAAGTTGAACTCGCGCTCCAGGCGTTCCTTAACGACTTCCATGTGCAGCAGGCCCAGGAAGCCCACGCGGAAGCCAAAGCCAAGCGCCACCGAGGTCTCGGGCTCCCACACCAACGACGGGTCGTTGACGTGCAGCTTATCAAGCGCGTCACGCAGGTTCTCGTAGTCCTTGTTATCGATCGGGAACAGGCCCGTATAGACCATAGGCTTGGCCTCGCGGTAGCCGGGAAGCGGCTCGGGGCAGGGATTCGACGCCCACGTGAGGGTATCGCCCACGCGCACGGCCTCGGGGTCCTTCAGGCCCGTGACCACGTAGCCCACCTCGCCGACCGTCAGCGCATCGACCGGAGTCTCGGCGGGACGCTTGACGCCCACGCCATCGACCAAAAAGTCGCCCTTTGCCTGCATCATGCGCAGGGTATCGCCCTTTTTGATGGAACCGTCAAAGATGCGCACCGTGGCGACGACACCACGATACTCGTCGAAGTACGAATCCAGGATGAGTGCCTTGAGCGGCGCGTTCGCATCGCCCTTGGGCGGAGAGATCAAAAAGACAATGGACTCCAGCAGATCGTGGATGCCCTCGCCGGTCTTGCCCGAGACACACACGGCATCATCGGCAGGAATCGCCAAGTCATCCTCGATCTCGGTCTTGACCTCATCGGGATGGGCCGAGGGCAGGTCGATCTTGTTGATGGCCGGCACAATGTCCAGATTGGCGTTCATGGCGAGCGTCGCATTGGAGACGGTCTGCGCCTCGACACCCTGGGTGGCATCGACGACGAGCACCGCGCCCTCGCAGGCGGCCAGCGAACGCGAGACCTCATAGGTAAAGTCCACGTGGCCCGGCGTATCGATGAGGTTGAACTGATACGTCTCGCCGTCGTCGGCGTCATAGGACACGCGGACGGCGTTGGACTTGATCGTGATGCCGCGTTCGCGCTCGATATCCATAGTGTCGAGCAGCTGCGACTCCATGTCGCGCTCGTCAACGGTATGGGTGAGCTCGAGGATACGGTCACTGATCGTGGACTTGCCATGGTCGATGTGCGCAACAATTGAGAAGTTGCGGATGTGGGAAATGTCAATTGAAGTATTCATGCGGACTATCTTACCCGAGCGATACAAAAAATGGAGCCTGTTCCATAAAACAGGCTCCATTTATGCGCGTAATCTGTGTGGTGTGAAATTTACAACTTAGGCGTTGATGCTGTTCACGAGCTTGGCAAGACCGGACTTGCGGTTGGAAGCCTGGTTCTTGTGGATAACATGCTTGGCGGCAGCCATGTCGAGACGCTTGGTGACGGTCTTGAGGGCAGCCTGGGCCTTCTCGGCGTCGCCCTCGGCGACGGCGGACTGGACGTGCTTGGTCAGCGTCTTGAGCTCGGACTTGACAGCCTTGTTACGCATGCGAGCTGCCTCATTGGTGCGGATACGCTTCTTCTGAGACTTGATGTTTGCCACTTCTGGAGTTCCTTTCGAGTTCCTTGCAAAAAATGTATGACACCTCTGAGACACGGTGAGGTCATGCAAGCGCCTACTATAGCACGCTCCCCCTCAAAGGGATAGAACGAATTTGTCAAATAGGCAGGTATCATCACGATTTTCTCAAGATGTTCGTAATCCAGAGCAAAAGCGCGGTCTGAGAATCGGCCGAACCCTTCAGCGCGAGCTCCACATCGACCGCGCCCTCGAGCGCGGCAACGAGCTCTGCCATCGAAAAGCGACGTGCCCAGGTCAGGTGATTCTTGACCTGCCAGGACTGGAGCTTAAGTGTTGCGGCCAACTCACGACCCTGTCCGCGCGCATCGAGCGCCTTGGCAACGATAAGCTCGCGGATGCGGCCGCACAGCAATGTGTAAGTCCACACGTAGCTCTTGGCGGGCAGTAGATTGAAGAGCTCGAGAGAGCGTCGCATGTCACGGGCCGAGACCGCATTGAGAAAGTCCCAGGGTTGAACCTCGGCCGTACGTACAATCCAGCGCTCAACGTCGGCAAGCTCAATCTGCGGCGCCTCGACCATCTGGGCAAGCTTAGCCAAGTCGTTATCGAGCATGCGAGTGTTTTCACCCGAACGCGAGACGAGTTCCTCGGCGGCCGCCGTCGAGATCGACTTGCTGTGCTGCGTCGCCATCTGTTGCACGCGGCGCGGTAACTCCCAGCGCTTGGTGCCGGAGCAATCGATCACGGCCTTCTTGTCGATTTTGGCGATCGCCTTATACAGGCGCGTGTTCTTGGCAAGCGAGTCGGCGATGATGAGGCAGACCGTTGTGGGGTTAGGACTTGCCAGATACTCAACGAGCGGCTCCGAGACCGCCTTGGCGAGCTTTGAACAGCCGTCAAGGATTACCAGGCGAAACTCACTACCCATCGGAAAGGTGTTAAGCGATCCGATAATGGACTCGATATCGGGGTCCTTGGTCATGTCGCGCTCGTCGAGGTTGAACTCGACCATACCCGACTTTTCCAGACGCGCTTTCATACGCGAGACGGCGTGATCGCGCTTGACTCCGTCGGTACCGACGATCAGATATGCCGGCAGCAAACCGGTTTCGGACATTGCGCTCCCCTCCCGCGGGCCTTCGTATTCGTTCCGTGCCATTCTAGCCCAGGGGCCCACCACACGCCAACGACGTCGTCACGGTTGCTGGCATCGCATCGCAAAGCCATTCGCAGTCGGCGTGACGGTAATGTCACCGTGTTCGATAGTGCACGCGAAAACGCCGCCCGTTTCCTTAACGGCATCGATGCAGGCATCGGACGGATGGCCGTATCGATTCCCCTCGCCCGCGCTCGCGAGGGAAAGCTCGGGCTTCAGGACGTCCAGCAACTCACCATCAACTGAAACCTTAGAGCCGTGATGCCCAAGTTTAAGGACATCGATATCCCCCACCTCCTGCACGAATTCCCGTTCTTGGTCGAGCTCGGCATCACCGGTGAGGAGCATACGCAGGCCCTTGCCTTCCTGAACATAAGAGAGCAGCAGGACAAGCGAATCCTCATTTCCCTCGCCATCCACGGACTCGAATGGCCACATCACGCGGGCGCAAAATGTGCCGATGTCGACCGTATCCCCACGGCGCACCTGCCGATACTCCACGCCAGGTCGGTTCAATACCTCGGCAGGAGCATCCTCCAGCGCATCCGCCGCCACGGCAATCGTTCCGACCGAAAACTGTTCGAGCACGGCAGGCAGACCACCCCAGTGGTCCTCATCCCAATGCGTCACAAAGACGGCATCGATATGGTGCACGTTATTGCGAACCAACGCCGCCACCACGCGCTCGTCGAGCCCGCAGTCGACGAGCGCCACTGCGCCGCCCTGGCGAATAAGAATCGCATCGGCCTGGCCCACATCGAGCACCGTCACCGAAGGCGGAGCGAATCGATCCCAGTAGACGTACGGAATCGCAGCCAAGAGCACCAGGCATGCAAGCCCCACCGCCATAGGACGTGCACGGGGACGCGGCCACCAGACAAGCAGAACCGCCAGCAAACACGGCACTAGGTAAATCCACATGCTATCGGGCGGCACGCTCACGGATGCACCCGGCACGGCGGCAAACAGCTGCTCAAAGAACAGCGCGCAACGGGCGGCAATCATGGGCACAACGAGCGCCCAAGTCCGCAACGGCGCCAGGAGCGAAAAGGGAACCAGCACGATCGACACGGCGAGCAGTGCGCTCACCACCGGACCGAGGACCGCATTTGCCAGCGGAGCAATGAGCGAGAACGTACCGAAGGCAGGAATGGTAATGGGAAGTGTCGCCAGTTGCGAGCACAGCGTGACGGAAAGCATGCTGGCAACGCCCGACGGAACACTCAGCTCACCCAAAGCGTAGGTCGCATAGGGGCAAAAGCACAGAATGGCTAAGACGCTGGCACATGAAAGCTGAAAGCCCATCTCGAACAGAACCGTCGGCCGCAGCAACACAAAGATGGACATGGTAACGAAGAGTGCCGATGCGCCGTGCCGGCGCCGCCCCGCGCCGTTTACGACAAGCGTCGCGAACACCATGCAGCACGCGCGCACGGCCGAGGGAGACGCGCCCGTAAAAGCAGCGTAGCCCACAAGCGTTATCGCCAATATCGCCCGTTGAAGACCGCGTGAGCACCGAGTCTTTTGCAATACACCCTCGATTACAAACCCCACGATTGCCAAATGGCTGCCCGAGACGGCGATAAGATGCGCCGTTCCCGTCACCGAAAACCAGTCGCCCGCCGGCTGGGCGCGCAGCTCGGCCGAACGACCGCAGACGACACCGGCTATGAGTGCACGCGCCGGGTCGGTCGCAGGCGCGATGGACGCAAGCAGCCCATTTCGCAGCCGAAGCAGCGGCCCCGGAGAACCCTCATTGATCGACACGATCCGAACGGCTTTTACCTTGCGTACCTCGCCTCGGAGCGCGCGCGATCGTCCAAACGCATCGTTCTCAAAACGTGAAACGCGACCGATAACACGCACGTGCGCCCCGACCTTGAGCTCGAGGTCGCACGATAGGCGAACCATTGCCAAGTTCTTACCGTCCGTGCGTGCCTCGCAGGTATAGGAATACACGTCGTCGTTTATGGATGGGTCACCCTGCACGACAAACTCAAGGCTGCTTGCCGCTCGACCGTCGAGCGCCTTCGAGGCGCTTAGCACGCCCACAGGCCACCACGCCGAGACGACCGCTCCCGCCACGAGACCGACGGACGCGGCATACAGCCACCGCTTCCAAGGGGCAAGCCGCGCACAAGATTGAGCCAGCACAACGAATACCGCCGCCGTAACGGGAATGGCCCATAGCGGCCCGACCGCCGAAGCCCGCTCCCGCAGCAGCGCATCGGCGGCCACGTTGAGCACCAAGGCGCAGCTCATGCACATGCCGGCACACAGGGCCATCGTCCACGTCATCAGAGGCCGCGGAGGCATCACATGCTCGCACTCGGTCGCACTCATACGCAGATGGAATCTTTGATTTTGGCAAGCTTCTTCTCGCCGATTCCCGACACACGCATCAGATCGTCAACCGAGGCAAAAGCACCGTTCTTTGTCCGCTCATCGATAATCGACTGGGCCATGGAGGGACCGATGCCCGAGAGCGTCTGCAGCTCTGCCGCGCTTGCCGTATTGATGTTGACTAGGCCCGTTGCGCCACTCACGCCCAATGATGCGGAAGCCCCACCATCAACACCGGCTTCCGCAATGGACGCCTGCTGCTCCCCTACCGTTGGAACGTGGATTTTTTGTCCATCAGTGACCTTAGATGCCCGATTGAGCCCCGTAACGTCTGCCTCGGGCGCCAGCCCGCCGGCGGCATCAATCGCCTGAGCCACCCGCGCGCCGTCCTTGAGGCGATATACACCGGGCGACACAACGGCGCCATCGACATCGACATAGACCTCTGCCGCGGCAGAAGCCTTAGTCGAAGAACCTTCGGATGTCTTTCCGCTCGAGGCATCACCGGATCCCGGCTCCATCAACGAGCCCGTACCGTCAGTGCGCTCAAACGACACACCGCCGGCACCGCCGCCAAGGTTCGCCATCGCCAAGCCGCTCGCCATCGCAATGACGACCAGTATCGCCATCACCACTGCCTTATGACCGAGCAGCTTGTCCGCCAAGCGGTCCATCCGTTTGACCCGTTCGTGTTGTTCGCGCTGCGCCATAGCAAAACCTCCCAACACCATCATGTCAGGAAAGGAGCCCTGCAACAGCCACGCTCCAAAACCGGTTTTAGCGGTCAAACCAAAAACCGACCAAAACCTTGCACAAATCTGTCCATTTATTCAGGCACACGTCAGCAAATGAACACTTAGCCGCAAAATGCCCAGATAGCAAAAGACCGACGATGCAGGCGCATCGTCGGTCTATGCACAACATTACTCGTGATCTTGGTAAATCTCACGCGGAGCAAGCTCCGAATGTTTGCGTTTTAAGGTCTTAGGGGCCTTATACGTGTTGCTCTCGAAGTCGATGTACTCGGTCTGCTTGAGCAGGCGCTCAATCATCTCCTCGTGATCGAACAACTCCCAGGCCTCATGCACGGCATCGAGTTTAGCGTGCGTCTCGGGACGGCGCGGCATAAACAGCGTGCAGCAGTCGGGAGCGGCCTCAGTCGAGATATCAAACGTACCGATCTCCTCGGCGCGCGCGATGATCTCCTGCTTGTCCGAACCGATGAGAGGGCGGAACACGGGGATCTTCACGGCCTCGTTGACGGCCATGATGTTCTCAAGCGTTTGGGAGGCAACCTGCCCAAGCGATTCGCCCGTCACGATAGCCTTGGCGCCCTCGATGTGTGCAATGCGCTCGGCAACCGAATACATAATGCGGCGATACATGATCACGCGCAGGTTGCTGGGACAGGTCACCGAAATCTCGCGCTGGCAGTCGCCAAACGGCACAACATACAGACGGCCGATCTGGACACCCGGCTCAAGGGCGCGAATGATGTCCTGCACTAGATACTCGCTGGTATCTGGCGTCTGCGGACGACCGGAAAAATGCACCGGCACGCACACGGCTCCGCGTCGCGCGAGCATCCAGGTCGCCACCGGCGAGTCGATACCCGATGACAGCAGGGTCACGACCTTACCGGCAGAGCCCACCGGCAGACCGCCCACACCGCGCTCGGAGCGCGCGTACACATAAACGCTACCCTGAACAACCAGCACGTAAACCATCGCGTCGGGATCGTGCATTTGAACCTTTTTATCGGGGAACGCCTCGCACAGCACCTCGCCAACCTGTCGATTGATATCAATCGAGGTGAGCTCGTAGTCGGTATTGGAGCGCTTGGCGTGCACCTTAAACGAATCGAAGGGGCCAAACTCACGCAGCGCCTTCACGGCGGCGGCACAGTACTCCTGAGGGTCGCGATTGGTGTGATACGCCAAAGACACGCGAGCAACGCCGGGAACGGTGCGAATGACACGAGCCGCCTCGTCGGCCTGATGCTCGTTAAAGGTCACGAGGATATAACCGGAAATTCGAGACACGGCATTCACGGAAAAGGCGGCCAAGGCCGCCTTGATGTTATCCATGAGGATATGCTCAAAATGTGCGCGGTTCTTACCCTTAAGTCCAACCTCGTGATAGTGGACCAGGCAGACGCGAGCCGCCATTTAGGCTTCAGCAACCTTGTGGCCGAGCGCCTTCTCGTAACGGGCCTCGTCGTAAGAGATGTCGCCGTCGACAATCTCGTCCATAGCCATCGAGATGGTGTCGGCACCGGAAAGCCCGATGGTGATGTCATCGACATCCTGGACGGCAAGCACGCGGTTGTGCTGGCCACGCAGCATGCTATTGATGTCGCAGGCGCGCTTGGAGGCAAGCGAAGCGAGCAGGAAGCGGTTGTGATCGGTCTTCTCCAGAAGATCGTCAATGCAAGGCTTTACAACGGACACGGACCTCAGATCCTTTCATGCATATCGAGAACGCGAACGAGCTCATCGGTCGCGCGGTCGAGATCGTCATTTACCACGACTTCGTCGTAGCGGTCGGCAAGGGCAAGCTCATCGGCGGCGTTTGCCATACGCAGCTCAATCGTCTCGGGCGTCTCGGTACCGCGACCGACTAGACGCTCGCGAAGCACCTCGAGCGAAGGTGGCTTGATAAAGATCAGCACGGCCTCGGGGAAACGCTCCTTGACCTGCAGGGCACCCTGGACATCGATCTCCAAGATGAGAGACGAACCAGAGGCGAGCTTGGACTGAACCTCGCTCACCAATGTGCCGTAGCAGTTACCGTGGACCTCGGCCCACTCAACAAACTCACCGTTTGCCACGCGGCGGTCGAACTCCTCGCGCGTCAGAAAAAAGTAGTTGACGCCGTCGGCCTCACCTTTGCGTGGTGCTCGCGTGGTAGCCGAAACCGTCAGGCCCAGGTTCGAGCGGCGCTCGCGCACACGAGTGACGAGCGTACCCTTGCCTGCGCCTGACGGTCCAGAAATCACAAAGAGCTTGGAATCCTGAGCGCTCACTTATTTGGTCAGCTGCTCGAGGAGCTGCTCGCGCTGACGGACGCCGAGGCCCTGGACGCGACGGGTAGCGGAGATACCGAGCTCCTCCATGATCTTGGCGGCCTTGGCCTTGCCATAACCAGGAAGAGACTCGATGAGGGTGGAAACCTTCATGCGGGAAGCGATGGGGTCATCGGAGTTGAGCACGGACTCGAGGGACTTCTCGCCCTTCTTGATCTGCTCGCGAAGCTCAGCGCGGGCGTGACGTGCGGCAGCAGCCTTCTCAAGAGCCTGCTTGCGCTGCTCATCGGTAAGCTGAGGGAGTGCCATTCGTACCTCCAAATAGTTGGGTTATATCTGATTCAATAATTGGCATTTTAGCACGTAGAACGTACAAAATGCCCAATCGCGGCTCCATAGGTTAGACGATACCCGCAAAAAGTGCAATATACTGCGCCCAAAGTTAAGCCCCTGACCTGCGATTCCACACAAAGGATGGGAAAGATTACGCAGGCACAGGGGCTATTTTGTGCTAATGAGACCCAAAAGTGGTGACTTAGGGGAATCTTTTACGCGACGTTTTCGACCAGCTCAGCGACGATGGCGTCAAAGGCGGCAACCGGATCGTCGGCACCGGTGATGGGACGGCCCACCACAATGTGGCTTGCGCCACGCTCGATAGCCTGGGAAGGCGTCGCCACGCGGGACTGGTCACCTAAGGCGGCACCCACCGGACGCACACCCGGAGTCACGATCAGGGCATCAGGGCCCAGCAGCTCACGCATGTCGTGAGCCTCCATCGGCGAGCACACGATGCCATCGATGCCGTTGGCCTGAGCGAGCTTTGCCAGGCGGGCGGCCTCCTCGGCCACGGGCGACTCGACGCCGATCTCGCTCAAGGCATCCTGATTCATGCTCGTGAGCACGGTGATGGCGACGAGCTTGGCGCGGTCCTCGCGCGCCTCCTCGGCACCCTCGCGGCAGGCAGCGAGCATGGCGCCCGAACCCAAGCCGTGAACCGAGAGCAGGTCGGCACCGGCAAGCGAGGCCGAACGGGCGGCACCGCGAACCTGATGCGGAATATCATGGAACTTAAGGTCAAGGAAGACCTTAAAGCCCAGGTCCTTAAAGGTCTTGACGATCTCGGGGCCCTCAGCGTAATAGAGCGTCATGCCAACCTTGAGCCAGGCGGCATGGCCCGAAAGCTCGTGGGCGAGCTCGAGCGAACGTTCACGATCGCAGTCGAGGGCGACGATTACGCGGTCGCGGGCATCGGTCTCTAGCATTCGAAAGCACCTACCAGCTCGTTGATGTCCTTTACGCCCTGGGACTCGGCCCAGGCCTCGAGCTCATGCGCGATCTTGAGCGAAGCGCACGGATCGACGAAGTTGGCCATGCCGACCGACACGCAGGTGGCACCGGCCAGGATAAACTCAGCCGCATCCTCACCGGTCATGACACCGCCGACACCGTTGATGGGGATATCGACGGCCTGGGCAACCTCCCAGACCATGCGCACGGCGATGTGGTGGCACAGCGGGCCCGAAAGGCCGCCCTTGGGCTTGGCCACGCGGGACTTGCGGGTATGGACGTCGATGGCCATGCCCTGAATGGAGTTGATGACCGAAAGGCCGTCGGCGCCGGCAGCCTCGAGGGCCTTGGCGATCTCGGCGACGTTGACCGGCGCCATCTTCACGAACAGCGGCTTATCGGTCACCTTGCGGCAGGCAGCCATAACGGAAGAGGCGCCCTCGGGCGTGGAGCCCATGGCGGCACCGCCGGCGGCGATATTGGGGCAGCTCACGTTGATCTCGTAGCCGGCAGCCCAGGGGCACAGCTCGACATACATCTCGAGTGCGCGGACAAACTCGTCAACGGAGTGGCCGGCAACCTGACAGATGACCTGGCAGCCGTCCTTGGAGAGCTGCTCGAGCCACGGACCGGACTCGCGAGCAAAGGCGGCCACGCCGGGGTTCTGAAGGCCCACGGAGTTGATCATACCGCCGGGGATCTCGGCCATGCGGGGCGCGGGGTTACCGGGCCAGGGCTCGGCTGCGCAACCCTTGGTGGTGATGGCGCCCAGTTGGGAAACATCAAAGAAGTTCTGGAACTGCCAGCCGTAGCCAAAGGTACCGGCTGCGGTGTTGATGGGGTTTTGCATCTTGACGCCGCCGAAATCGACGGCCATGTTCACGGTACCCACTAGAAGACCACCACCTTGGAAGCATCGAACACGGGGCCGCACATGCAAGCGCCCTTCATACCGTCGACCGTCTCGACATTGCAGGTGTTGCAGGCGCCAAAGCCACAGCTCATCATGCGCTCAAGCGACACCTCGCAGTACGCACCGGCCTCGGCGGCAGCGGCGGCGACTTTCTTCATCATGACAGCGGGGCCGCAGCTGGCAACGTAGTCGTAGCCGCCCTCGCCGAGAAGCTCGGCGGCAGGATCGGTGCAAAAACCGTGCGAGCCGAGCGAGCCGTCGTCGGTGCAAACGTTGACCGTGGCGCCCAGCGCGCGGAACTCATCGACACCCACGGCCTTGGAAGCGGTGCCAAAGCCCAGGCACACGTCAACATCCACGCCCTGCTCGGCAAGCATACCGGCAAGACACAGCACAGGCGGAACGCCGATGCCACCGGCGACGAGCAGGGCCTTCCTGGTGCCCTCGGGTACCATCCAGCCACGGCCACCGGGGCCCAGCAGGTTAGAGGTGGAGCCAGGGCCCATCTGGGACAAACGACGGGTATCGTCGCCCACGACGGCGTACCACAGCTCGACGGTGCCGGCCTCGGCGTCGACGCGGTAGTAGCTCAGGGGCACGCGAAGCAGCGAGGACGCATCGCCGGGTACGGCGATGTTCACAAACTGACCGGGCTTGAGCGCACTTGCAAGCTTGGGGGCCGAGATGACGAGCGAGAAGATGCCATCGGCGATCTCCTGGTTCGAGACGACCTCGAAGTCGTGCATGCGTGCAGTGGAAGGTGTGGGCATAGACGCTCCAATCCCCCATGCGGTTGCATGGTCAAAACGAACAGAAAGCGCGGCACCGCAAGGGCGCCGCGCACAAAAGCGATAAGGCTATGCTAGCAGATGCAGCCGTCGGCAAGCGTCTGCTTACCGCCGACAAACACATCGGTGGCACGACCGGTGAGCGTGCGGCCGGCAAAACCGGAGTTCTCGGCGCGCGACTCGTAACCGTCCTCGCCAACCGTCCAGGTGGCGGACGCGTCGAACACGGTCAGGTCGGCAACGGAGCCCGCCTTGACCTGAACCTGGTCGAGGCCCAGGATCTCACGCGGCTTGATGGCCATGAGCTCGACCATACGGCCCATGCTCATCTTGCCCGTGTTGACCAGCTCGGTGAGTACGAGCGACAGCGAGGTCTCGAGGCCGATCATGCCAAAGGGCGCAAGCTCGAACTCGCGGGCCTTCTCCCACGGGGTGTGGGGAGCGTGATCGGTGACGATAACGTCGACGGTGCCGTCGATGACGCCCTGACGAATGGCCTCGGCATCCTCCTCGGTACGCAGCGGCGGGTTGACCTTGAGCGAAGTGTTGTAGGTCTCGTCCAGGTCGTTCTCGGTCAGGAACATGTGGTGCGGGGTGGCCTCGCAGGTAACCTGAACGCCAGCGGCCTTACCGGCACGCACGATCTCCAGACCATGGGCGGTGGAGATGTGCTGGATGTGCAGCTTGGCACCAGTCAGCTTGGCGATCTCGATGTCGCGGGCGATCTGGAGCTCCTCGCCGGCAGCCGGCCAACCCTCGAGAGCCAGACGGGTCGAGACCTTGCCCTCGTTGATCTGGCCGTGGCCGACCAGATCCTCGTCCTGGCAGTGGCTCATAAAGACCTTGCCGAACATCTTGCCGTAGTCCATGCAACGACGGAGCATGCCCGCGCCCTGCACGCCGCGACCGTCGTCGGTGAAGGCGACGGCGCCGTGGGCGACCATATCGCCCATCTCGGACATGGCCTCGCCCTTAAGACCGCGGGTCATGGCGCCCGACGGATAGACGCGGCAGTGACCGACCTCGGCAGCACGGGACTTGACGAACTCCACGACGGTGCCGTTATCGGTGACGGGATCGGTGTTGGGCATGGCGCACACGCCGGTAAAGCCGCCCTTGGCAGCTGCGCGGGTGCCGCTCTCGATGTCCTCTTTGACCTCGTAGCCGGGCTCGCGAAGGTGAACGTGCATATCCACCAGGCCAGGGACGAGGTACTTGCCGGAAAGATCGCGGACCTCGGCTCCCTCGACGGCGAGATTCTCGCCGACCTCGGCGATCTTGTCGCCGTCAATCAGGACGTCAACGACACCGTCAAGCTCGACGGACGGGTCGACGACGTGGGCATTCTTAAGAAGCAAGGCCATTATCGGCACCTCCAAGCAGCAGATACAGGATAGCCATACGCACGCAGATACCGGCGTAGACCTGCTCCAGGATGACGGAGCGTTGCGGGTGGTCGGCCATATAGGAGTCGAACTCGACACCGCGGTTGATGGGGCCCGGGTGGCAGATGATCGCGTCGGGCTTCATGAGCTTCTCGCGGTCCTTGGTCAGGCCGAAGAGCTTGTGGTACTCGCGAATCGTGGGGAACGGGGCACCCTCGAGGCGCTCCTGCTGCACGCGCAGCATGTAGACGACGTCCAGCTCGGGCAGGACGGAATCGAGGTCGCTCGTCACGTGGTCGCAGCCCAGGACCTCGGGCGCCGGCGGCAGCAGCGTGCCGGGGGCGACGGCGTAGGTCTCGCAGCCCATGATCTTAAGGGCGGGGATCAGCGAGCCGCAGACGCGGGAGTGCGCGATATCGCCGACGACGGCGACCTTCAGACCGTGGAAGTCACCCTTGTGCTCCCAGATGGTGTACAGGTCGAGCAGGGCCTGCGTGGGGTGGTTGTGCTTGCCGTCACCGGCGCAGATGACGCTCGCGGGCGAGTTCTGCGTGACGATGTAGGGAGCGCCGGCGTGCTTGTCGCGCACAACGATGCAGTCGATCTTATAGGCGTTGAGGGTCTCGACGGTATCGACGAGGCTCTCGCCCTTGACCGTGGAGGTCGAGGAGCCGCCAAAGTTGAGGCTGTCGGCCGAAAGACGCTTCTCGGCGAGCTCGAAGGAGCTACGGGTGCGCGTCGAGGGCTCGTTGAACATGTTGACGATGGTCTTGCCCTTGAGCGTGGGGACCTTCTTGATCGCACGCTCGTTAACCTCGGAGAACGCCTTGGCGGTCTCGAGGATGAGCTTGATGTCCTCTTCGGAGTACTCGGTAATGTCGATCAGGTGCTTATGGTTGAACGCCACGGTACTACTCACCTCCCAGCGGCGCGGAGCCCACGTGGGAACCCGGCGCGACGTCGTTAATCTCGACGGCGGTGTGGCCGTCGACTTCCTTCATATATAGGTGCACGTTCTCCTCATGCGACGAGGGAACGTTCTTGCCGACAAAGTCCGGCGAGATGGGGAGCTCGCGGTGGCCGCGGTCAACGAGGACAGCCAGCTCAATGCGGTTCGGACGGCCCAGGTCCATGACGGCGTCGAGAGCGGCGCGAATGGTACGGCCCGTATACAGGATGTCGTCCACCAGCACGACGCGCTTGCCGTCGACGCTAAAGGGAATGTTGGTGGCGTGGATCGCGGGAGCGAAATTGGTCGCATAGTCATCGCGGTAGAAGCTGATGTCGAGGCTGCCGAGCGGAACGTCGACGCCCTCGATCTCCTTGATCTCCTCGGCGAGCTTCTTTGCCAGAAGGTCGCCGCGCGTGACGATGCCGACCAGAGCGAGGTCTTCACAGCCCTCGTTGCGCTCGAGAATCTCGTGCGCGATGCGGGTCATCGCTCGATTGACGGCGGTCTCGTCCATGATGACCGCCTTGGGGGAAGTCGTGCCCATCGATCTCCTTCCTCACATGTCTTGACTGCTGACACAGTCAAAAAAATAGATGCCCGACCGCTTAAAGCGGACCAGACACCCACAGGAAGGGCTGCTCTTTGGGCAGCTATGTAATTCCATGTGGGTATCTCGTACCCCTTTAATGGTCATGGGATAGTGTAGCCAACCTCGAGCTTAATTGCGAGCATAAATACAGAGCAATCCGTAAACGGAGCCCAAAGCTCAATAAACCTATATATTTGTGGGACGAGCTTGAAAACGCACGCACGAGCTGGCATAATCCCCTCTGCTGCACGCAAATCGGATCTACGTCCAGGGCCGTGGCGTGAGCACTATCGCCAAAAGAGGAATATCTCTGTGTAGATTGCGCACAGGGAGCGACTTCTGTGCTATAGTTCAGGCTTGTTTGTTAACGCGACATGTTCGTTTGTCGCCCAAGGAGGGTCAGTTATGTCCAAAGTTTGCGAAGTTTGCGGTAAGCACCCCGTTGCCGGTCGCTCCATCAGCCACTCTCACCGCGTCACCAACCGTAAGTTCCGCCCCAACATCCAGCGCGTTTACGTCGTCGTCGATGGTCACCGTCGCAAGATGAACGTTTGCTCCACCTGCCTCAAGTCCGGCAAGGTTGCGCGCTCGTAAATAAGGTCTTACCAACAAGTACCTCGGACTCTCCGGGTCAAAGACCTCGCGTTCACATAGAACTTACCAAAGGCGCCCTCGCCAATGAGGGCGCCTTTTTGCACTCATTGGGGACAGACTTACATGAGTGTTTTCACGCATTTGGGACAGACATTACGCATGCCGGCAGCGGTTCGGCCCCTGCCTCACGCAGCCTCCCTCCAGCCTACGGTGGCCTTGGTCACGCTTGTAGCGCCGATGCCGGTGATACGGGCAATTTGCTTGACCGTGAGATGTGCCCGCCTGAGCCTCAGCAGACACGCATCACGATCGGGGCGTGGCAGGGCCTTGAGCAGCGCAGGATCTATGCTCGGAAGGACTTCGCGCGCAACGGAAAGAGCATCCTCATCGAGGATCCGTCGGCGTGGAAGAATCTCCTCTGACCAGATGCGCCCGGCAACTTCCTCGATATGCTCGCAATAGCAACGGGAACCTCCGACAATATCGAGCATAGGGGCCGCATCACAAATATCAAAGGGATCGTAGCCCAGCTGATATGCCTTGTAACTTGACCAGCGGTACGCCTCAAGTGAGTCGAGCGCACCTTTCACGGGATTGAGATGGATATAATCGAGCAGCTGCACTGCCTGCGTGTCCGACTCAACCGCGACCCGCGAATAGCGATTGTCAAAATGCTGAGCCTGTAACCTATTTATATCCAATGAGCGGCAATAACAGGCCCAGAACGGCAAAATGGCAAATCGATGTCTGTCCCAAATGAGTGAAAGCACTCATGTAAGTCTGTCCCCAATGAGCGGGGCGATACGCAAGGCAGATAGATTTAGTTGAAACGGTTCATTTGATTGAAGCGTTTTAGTTTGTCTTTTACGGGAATCTGCCCGTTCACCGAATTATTTCTTGCTATCATGCATCTTGTAGGGTAAATCTCCGATCGCAAGGAGACACAAATGGTGAAAAAGTCACCGGAAAACACTACTCCCGCCATCGTGGACAACGTGGAGGCGCTTGAGGCCAAACTCAAATCTATGCGTGAGGCCCAGGCTAAATTCGCTGAGTACACTCAGGAGCAGGTAGACAAGATCTTCTACGAGGCTGCTATGGCCGCCAACAAGGCTCGTATTCCTTTGGCCAAGCTCGCCATCGAGGAGACAGGCCGTGGCGTTCTCGAGGACAAGGTCATCAAGAACCACTACGCCGCTGAGTACATCTACAACGCTTACAAGAACACCAAGACCTGCGGTGTCATCGAGCGCGACGACGCTTACGGCATCACCAAGGTCGCCGAGCCGATCGGTATCGTTGGCGCTGTCATCCCGACCACCAACCCGACCTCCACGGCCATCTTCAAGACGCTCATCTGCCTGAAGACCCGTAACGCCATCATCATCTCCCCGCACCCGGCAGCCGCCAAGTGCACCATCGCCGCCGCCAAGCTCGTTCTCGACGCAGCTGTCAAGGCCGGTGCTCCTGAGGGCATCATCGGCTGGGTCGACAAGCCGTCCATCGAGCTGACCAACATGGTCATGCGCGACGTCGACATCATTCTCGCAACCGGTGGCCCGGGCATGGTCAAGGCTGCTTACTCCTCCGGTAAGCCCGCACTCGGCGTCGGCGCCGGCAACACCCCGGTCATCATCGACGATACCGCGGACATCAAGCTCGCCGTCAACTCCATCATCCACTCCAAGACGTTCGACAACGGCATGATCTGCGCTTCCGAGCAGTCCGTCACCGTCCTCGACTCCATCTACAAGGATGTCAAGGCTGAGTTCCAGCGTCGCGGCTGCTACTTCGTCAAGCAGGGTGCCGAGATGGACGCCCTGCGTGCCGCCATGTTCAAGAACGGCGCACTCGATCACCGCATCCCCGGCATGGCTGCCGCCAAGATCGCCGAGCTCGCCGGCATCGAGGTTCCCGCCAAGACCAAGATCCTGATCGCCGAGGTCACCTCCACCGATCCCGAGAAGGAAGAGTTCTCCCACGAGAAGCTCTCCCCGGTCCTCGCTATGTATCACGCCAAGGACTTCCAGGAGGCCGTTGACAAGGCAGAGCACCTCGTCCTCGCAGGTGGCCCGGGCCACACCGCCTCTCTCTACGTGCACCCGGCACAGAGCGAGAAGATCGCTAAGTTCCAGCACGTCATGAAGGCCTGCCGCATCGTCATCAACACCCCGTCCTCGCACGGCGGCATCGGTGACCTCTACAACTTCGGCATGAAGCCGTCTCTAACCCTGGGCTGCGGCTCCTGGGGTGGCAACTCCGTCTCCGAGAACGTTGGGGTGAAGCACTTGATCAACGTCAAGACCGTGGCAGAGCGCCGCGAGAACATGCTGTGGTTCCGCGCACCCGAGAAGGTCTACTTCAAGAAGGGCTGCACGCCCGTCGCACTCGACGAGCTCGGCACCGTAATGGGCAAGAAGCGCGCCTTCATCGTTACCGACCAGTTCCTCTTCAAGAATGGCAACACGCGTGCCATCGAGGCCAAGCTCGATGAGATGGGCATCGCTCACGACTGCTTCTACGACGTTGAGCCCGATCCCTCCCTGCAGTGCGCACGTCGCGGCGCCAAGCAGATGACGCTCTTCGAGCCGGATGTCATCATCGCCGTCGGCGGCGGTTCCGCAATGGACGCCGGCAAGATCATGTGGATGATGTACGAGCACCCCGAGGCGAACTTCGAGGACATGGCCATGGACTTCATGGACATCCGCAAGCGTATCTTCACCTTCCCCGAGATGGGCAAGAAGGCTTACTTCGTCGCCGTCCCGACCTCTTCGGGCACTGGCTCCGAGTGCACGCCGTTCGCCATCATCACCGACAAGGAGACCGGCATCAAGTGGCCGCTCGCCGACTACGCGCTGCTCCCCAACATGGCTATCGTCGACGCCGACAACTGCATGACCGCCCCGAAGGGCCTCACCGCAGCTTCCGGTATTGACGTCATGACCCACGCCATCGAGTCCTACGTCTCCATCATGGCTTCCGATTACACCAAGGGCCTCTCCGAGCGCGCCGCAAAGCTCGTCTTCGAGAACCTCCCGAGCTCCTTCACCAACGGTGCCAAGGATCCGCACGCTCGCGAGGAGATGCACAACGCATCCTGCATGGCCGGTATGGCATTCGGTAACGCCTTCCTGGGCCTCAACCACTCCATGGCCCACAAGCTCGGCGCTTTCCACCATCTGCCCCACGGCCTCGCAAACGCAGTCATCCTGACCCGCGTCATGCGTTACAACGCCGCCGAGGCTCCTGTCAAGATGGGAACCTTCTCTCAGTATCCTTACCCCAACGCGCTGCACAACTACGCCGAGATGGCTCGTTACTGCGGCATCGACGGCAAGGACGACCGTGAGGTCTTCGAGAACTTCATCACCAAGCTCACCGAGCTCTGCGACTTCATCGGTGTCAAGCACACCATCGCTGAGTACGGCGTTGACGAGAAGTACTTCCTCGACACCCTCGACGAGATGACCGAGCAGGCATTCAACGACCAGTGCACCGGCGCTAACCCGCGCTACCCGCTCATGAGCGAGATCAAGGAGCTCTACCTGGACGCCTACTACGGCCGAGAGCCTCAGGATTACGCCGTCTGCTAGTTCTAGCACGGTTTTTAACGGCGGGGGTGCACGGGTGTTTCACACACCCCCGCCGTCGCTTCTATCGCATCGTTGAAAGGATGCAACCATGCTGCTACCCGATTCCAAGACCGAGCTCGTCCGCCGTGGCAACAAGGTCGTTTACGACCTGGGCGACAAGATCGTCAAGGTCTTTAACGAGACCAAGCCCGTCTCCGACGTGTTCAACGAGGCTTTGAATCTTGCCCGCATCAATGAGTGCGGCATCCGCAGCCCCAAGGCTCTCGAGGTTTCCCAGCTCGAGAACGCCAACGGCTGGGCGCTCGTGACCGAGAAGGTTCCGGGCACTACCCTTGCCGAGAAGATGACTGCCGAGCCCCAGCGCTTTGGTGAGTACCTCGAGATGTTCGTCGACCTCCAGATCGAGATCCACGGCTACACCTCCCCGCTGCTTAACCGTCAGCGCGACAAGTTCGCCCGCATGATCGACAGCCTTGATCAGCTCAATGCCACCACGCGCTACAACCTTCAGGAGCGTCTGGACGGCATGACCAAGGAGTTCAAGGTCTGCCACGGCGACTTCAACCCTTCCAACGTCATCGTCGGCGACGATGGCCAGCTGTACGTCTGCGACTGGGCACACGCCACCCAGGGCTCCCCTGCTGCCGACGTTGCCACCACCTACCTGCTCTTTGCCCTCAACAGCAAGGATCAGGCCGAGGCCTACCTGGAGCTCTACTGCGACCGCGCCGACATGCCCATGCAGGTCGTGCGTCAGTGGACGAGCATCGTCGCCGCTTCCGAGCTCGCTCGTAAGCGCAACGTGAACGATGAGTTCCTGAAGAACTGGATCGACGTCGTCGATTATCAGTAATATCTGAGCGATTCGCTTCGCATCGGAGGCACAAAGAAAACCCCGCAGCTCATTTGGGCTGTGGGGTTTTCTGTTACCCGTCGAGCTGATTCACGCAACAAAAAGGACTGCCCCGCTTCTCATCCTAAGAGAGATACGGGGCAGTCCTGTAATTGCATCTAATAGCAGAAACGTCGATTAGCGACGGGCAGCCTTCACCAGCTCGGCAACCTTGGCGACGACCTCGTCAATCGCCACGTCCTCACGCTCGCCGGTAGCACGGTCCTTGAGCTCCACCGTGCCATTCTTGAGGCCGCGCTTGCCCAGAACGACCTGATACGGGAAGCCCATAAGGTCGTTGTCCGCAAACTTAAAGCCGGGGCGCTCGTCGCGGTCATCCACGACAACCTCGATACCCTCGGCACACAAGCCCTCGACGATTTGGTCGCAGACGGTCGCGCACTCCTCCTTCTTGGGATCGAGCGGAATCACCGCGACCTCGTACGGAGCGACAGAGACCGGCCAGACGATGCCGTGCTCGTCATTGTGCTGCTCCACGACGGCAGCGAGCGAGCGGGACACGCCCACGCCGTAGCAACCCATGATCAGCGGTTTTTCCTTGCCGTCCTCATCCATAAAGGTGGCACCCATGGCCTCGGAATACTTGGTACCCAGTTGGAAGACCTGAGAGACCTCGATGCCGCGGGCAGCAGAGAGCGGCTTGCCGCAGTGCGGGCAGGGATCGCCGGCAACGACGGTGACCAGGTCGGCCCACTCATCGACGGTAAAGTCGCGCTCGGGGCAGGCGCCGGTAAAGTGATAATCGACCTCGTTGGCACCGCAAGCCCACTGCTTGGACTCGCGCAGGCTCTCGTCGCAGACCAGACGAATACCATCGGGCAGGTTAACCGGTCCGATAAAGCCCTTATGCAGACCGTAAGTCTGGAGCTCCTCGTCGGTCATCATGCGATAGCCCTTGCCAAAGACATGCTCGGCCTTGCAGTCGTTGAGCTCATGATCGCCCGGGACGATGGCCACGACGGGCTTACCCTCGGCATCGATCAACGCCAGGGACTTGCGCGTGCCGTTCTCGGGGAAGCCGAAGAACTTGGCGACGGCCTCGATAGTGCCCATGCCCGGAGTCTCGACCTTGGTGAGCGTACCGTCGCCGGGGCCCTCAGTCACGACGACCTTGGTGCTTGCCGCCTCGTCATCGGCAGCAAAGCCGCAATCGTCGCAGTAGACCAGCGAAGCCTCGCCGGCGTCGGCCAAAGCCATGTACTCGACGGAGGTATCGCCACCGATCTCGCCGGAGTCGGCAACGACGGGCAGGGCCTTGATGTAGCAGCGCTCGCAGATGTTAGCGTAGGCCTGCTTCATCTTGTCGTACTCCTCCTGCAGGCTCTCCTGCGTGGCGGAGAAGCTGTAGGCGTCCTTCATGATGAACTCACGACCGCGCATCAGACCAAAGCGGGGGCGGAACTCATCGCGGAACTTATCCTGGATGTGATAGAGGTTGACGGGCAGCTGCTTATAAGAGCGCAGTTCATTGCGCACCAGGGCGGTGACAGTCTCCTCGTGGGTGGGGCCCAGCACGAACTCACGGCCGTGACGGTCATCAAAGCGCACGAGCTCTTTGCCATAGGCGTCGATGCGGCCGGACTCGCGCCACAGCTCAGCGTCGACCATAATGGGCATCATGAGCTCCTGGGCACCGGCGGCATCCATTTCGTCGCGCACGATGTTCTCGATCTTGCGGATCGAGCGCCATGCGAGCGGCAGATAGGAATACAGGCCGGCGGCCTCCTTGCGGATCATGCCGGCGCGAAGCAGCAGACGGTGGCTCGCAAGCTCGGCGTCCGCCGGATCCTCTTTGAGCGTCGGCGCGTAAAGCTTAGACATATACATTGCTCGAGTCATTTATTTCTCCTCAATAAGCTTGTCGACCTCGACCATGAGCGCGTCGACAATTTGGTCCTCAGCTACTTTACCAATGATCTGGCCATGCGAAAAGAGCAGGCCCTGACCTCGTCCGCAGGCAACTCCCAAGTCGGCATCAGAAGCCTCGCCGGGGCCATTAACGGCACATCCCATCACGGCGATCGAAAGCGGCGCGGAGTAGTTCTTGAGCCGTTCGGTGACCTCCTCGGCAATGGGAATGAGGTTGACCTGGCAACGAGCGCACGTGGGGCACGAGACGATCTCGGGACCACGACGACGCAGGCCCAGGGACTGCAGAATGCCCCAAGCGACCGGCGGCTCCTCAACCGGATCGGCCGTGAGCGAGACGCGCATGGTGTCACCGATACCCTCAGACAGCAGGATACCAAGGCCCACCGAGCTCTTGATGGTGCCCTGCAGCTTGGTACCTGCCTCGGTTACGCCCAGGTGAAGCGGAACGTGGGGAATCTCACGCGACAGGGCTCGATAGGTATCGAGCGTCGTATGCACGCTATGGGCCTTGGCGGAAAGAACGATGTTGGTGAAACCGCGGTCCTCAAAATGCTTGACGAAGCGCTCGCTCGACATCACGAGCTTTTCGGGCTGCGTAAGATCGTCGCGCTCGGCAATATCCTGCTCGAGCGAGCCGGCGTTCACGCCGATGCGAATCGCGCACCCAGCAGTGCCCGCAGCATCGATCACAGCATCGACCTTGGCCCAATCGCCGATGTTGCCAGGATTGATGCGCAGCTTGGCAGCACCGGCCTCAACGGCACCAATGGCGAGCTTATGGTTAAAGTGGATATCGGCGACAATCGGCACCGGAGACTCGGCACAGATGGTGCGGAAACCCTCAAGCGCGGCCTCGGTGGGCACGCTCACGCGCACGATATCGCAGCCAGCCTGCGCCAACGCGCGCACTTGCGCAAGCGTTGCCTGGGCATCAGCGGTATCGGTGCAGGTCATGGATTGGACCACCACCGGCGCGCCGCCACCGATCTGCACGCCGCCCACATGCACGGGGCGCGTCAGCTCGCGAGGCAAAGGATGGGATAAAGACAATCCAAACACTCCCCTACAAAATAAATCGAAGGACGTCGGAACGAAGCATATAGACAAACAACAGCGCAAAGAGCGCGATGCCCACATAGCTCACAATCGTCTGGACCTTGAGCGGAAGCTCGCGGCCCGCAATCTTTTGAATGATCTCGATGACCAGCTTGCCGCCATCGAGCGGTGGGATGGGCAGCAGGTTCATAAAGCCAAGCGAGAACGAAATGAGGGCGGCAAACGAGAGGAACGTGGCAGGACCGGCAGCAGCAGCCTGTGAGGACATAACGCTAATACCCACGATCGAAGAGGACTGGTCGAGAATCTCCATCGTGTGCTGCGGCTGGAGCAGGCGCATCACGCCCTCCGCTGTCTGCGCGACATAGGAGAACGACAGGCGAGCCGACGTGATGGGGTCCAAACGGACCACCTGCGTAGAGGCGTACACACCTAGGCGCTCGTCCTCTTTGAGTGCAACCGTGGTCGAATGCTGCTTGCCATCACGCTCGTACTCGATGGCGATATCGTCCTTACCGGCAGCCTTGCCGATGGCGTCGTAAACGTCTATCCAGGTAGAGCACGATACTCCGTCGACCGAAAGGATCGCGTCACCGCCCTCGATTCCCGCCGCGGCGGCAATCGAGCCTTCGTCAACCTGACCGATCACATTGGTATCCAACGGCACCGCGACACCTGCGATGGAATAGATGCTCATAAGGAGCAAAAAGCCCGTCAGGATATTGACGACAATGCCCGCGAGCAACATAAAGGCTCGCTTGAGAAAGCCTTGGCCCAAATAGGTGTGCGAGCGCTCGCGTGCGAGGAATTCAGCCTCGCCGCACGGCAGCTCCCATACGTCGCCCTCAGCGGTCGCATGCTCGCGATCAAACCGACGCCCGTCAAAGGTGGTGTAGCCCGCCTCATCGCGCGGCAGCGTCTGATACTTGGTGGGGTAATAGCTCGGTGAGGGCTTCTCCCCTTCCTCGTACCAAGGCGCAATGGAACCCCAGCCCAAAAGCAAGGCGCATGCCTCGAGCACGTCCTCCTCGGGCAGCTCCAGCTCGACGGAAAGGTCTGCAACCGAAACGCGACCATGACGATAAATCGCCGCAAGCACGCGGTCGGCGCACGAGACATTGGTCGGGTCCATACCGCAGATAGCGGCATAACCACCCAGCAGCAGCGGCGTCACGCCAAACTTAGTACCGATGCGACGCGACGTATGATGGATGTCAAAGCGGCACGGCAGGCCCAAAAAGAACTCGGTCACACGGACGCCGCAGGCACGCGCGGCCAAAAAGTGGCCGCCCTCGTGCAAAAACACGAGGACGGAAAGCATCAGAAGGCCCCAGAAGACCGATGAAAGAACGCTCAGAACAGTATCCATAAATCGAAAAAGCAATCCTTATGGTTAGGAATGGGTTGCAGCAAGCACCAGCGAGGCCTTTTCGCGCGCCCAGGCATCGATGTCGCGAAGCTGCTCAAACGAGGTAACCGCCTGCGCGTCATGCGCATCCATGCAGGATTCCACAACGCGGTCGATATCGGTAAAGCTGCAGCCGTCGTGTAAGAACGCATCGACCGCGACCTCATTGGCCGCATTAAGCACGCACGGCATGGTGCCGCCCGTCTTGCCGGCACGCTCGGCCAGCGCCAGGCAGCGGAACGTGTCCATATCGGCGGCATCAAAGGTAAGCTGCCCCAGCTCACGAAAATCGAGACGAGGCGCCGGCGTATCCCAACGCTCGGGATACGAGAAGGCAAACTGGATGGGAATGCGCATATCGGAGGCGCCAAGGTGTGCCATCACGGAGCCGTCGGCATACTCGACCATCGAGTGAATCTTTGACTGGCGCTGCACGACCACGTTGATAAAGTCGAGGTCGCAACCGAACAGGTGCATCGCCTCGATACGCTCCAAGCCCTTGTTCATGAGGGTAGCGGAGTCGATCGTGATCTTAGCGCCCATGGACCACGTGGGATGTGCCAGCGCATCGGCGCGTGTCACGCGATCCAGCTCATCGCGCGTACGGCCAAAGAACGGACCACCCGAGCAGGTGAGCCAAATGCAGTGGGCCTCGCGCGGATTCTCCCCCAGATAGCACTGATAGATGGCAGAGTGCTCGGAGTCGACCGGGATGAGCTGACCCGGCTGGGCCAGCGGCATCAGCAGGTCGCCACCGACAACGAGGGACTCCTTGTTGGCAAGAGCAAGGCGCTTGTTCGAGGTCAGGGCCGCATGGCTCGCTTCGAGACCGGCGGCGCCCACAATGGCAACGAGCACGCAGTCGACATCGTCGCGACGCGCGAGCTCGCAAACCGCCTGCGCGCCAACGCCGAGCTTCGTTCCCTCGGGCAACTCCTGCAGCACGGCGTCATCGCCGTGAGCGACATCGGCCACGGCAACCGCCGGAACCGAGAACTCGCGGGCAGCGGCAACGAGCTCAGAGGTGCTGGAATTAACGGACAGCGCCGTCACCTGCAGGCGATCAGCATGCTGACGGCACACATCGAGTGCCTGGGTGCCGATAGAGCCCGTACAACCCAGGATGGCAACACGGAGGCGCCCATCGGGGCCATACGTCGTCTGGAATGACATTACAGCACGCCTCCGATCATCAAAAGCAGCTGAGCGGTAATGCAGCCAAAGATAAGCGAGTCGCTACGGTCGAGCATGCCGCCATGGCCCGGGATAAGGTTGCCGGAATCCTTGACGCCCACGCCACGCTTGATGCGCGACTCGATAAGGTCGCCGATAACGCCCAAAATGGACACGACCACGCCGCACAGCAGCGCATAGGGCAGGCTGAGCTTGTAGAAGTGCGTCGCCCACAGAATGAGCCAAATCAAAACCGAGCCCAGGATGCCGCCGACAAACCCCTCCCAGCTCTTTTTGGGAGAGATCTTGGGAACCATCTTGTGCTTGCCGATACGGCTGCCCACAATGTAGGCAAACGAATCGGAGACCCAAAGGGACGCGCAAACGCCCACTGAAAGCAGGGCGCCGGCAAAACCGGGCACGGCATCGCGCAGCAGCACGATAGCCGACAGCATAAAGCCAGTGTAGATGGGACCCATGAGCGTCACGGCCACATCAGAGATGCGGGTACGCGGCGACCAGACATACCAAATGCCCACAGCGAGCATCAGGGAAAAAAGCAGGGCATTCAGCAACATCGAATCGCCCAACGCCGACAGCGGAAAGAGTACGGCGGCAGCGATACCCATGCGCTCGTTAGCCATCTTGCCATCGAGCCTCGTCATACGGAAAAACTCATAACAGCACAGACCGCTCATGACGGAAACAAAGATGGCGGTGGGCACGATACCCAAAACCAGGCACAGGATAAAGACAACGGCGTAGACGATACCGGCGGCGGCACGGGTAATAAAGCCCGCCAGCCACGAACCGCTGCCGCTCTTCGCTGCAGGCGCTCCCGCAGTGGCAGCTTTACGCGCAGGCGTCTTGGGAGCAGATGCCTTGGGACGATCGGACACGATTAAGCCTCCTCGGTCTTGCTCAGTCCACCAAACCTACGGTCACGGCCCTGAGAGGCCAAAATGGCGTCGACAAGGCCCCAACGATCAAAGTCGGGCCAATAGGTATCGGTGACGTAGAACTCGGAATAAGCTACCTGCCACAGCAGATAGTTCGAAAGGCGCAGCTCACCAGAGGTGCGAATCACAAGCTCAGGATCGGGAAGACCGGCGGTATAGAGGTGGGAAGCCACCATGTCGTCATCAATTGCGGCAGGATCGATCTTACCGGCGGCAACGTCGAGTGCGATCTGACGGACAGCGCGGGTAATCTCGGCACGCGCGCCGTAGTTGACGGCAAGCGCCAGCGTCATACCGGTGTGATCGGCGCACTCGGCAAGACCGCGTTCAAAAACGTCGCGGGTCTTCTTGGGCAGCGCGGAAATATCACCCAAAAAGACAACACGCACGTTTTCGCGCTTCAGAAGCGGCAGCTCGTCGATGAACGTCTTGGCAAACAGATGCATCAAGACGTTGACCTCATGCTGCGGACGGTTCCAGTTTTCGGTAGAAAACGCATAGGCCGAAAGCACGTCGACGCCCAGACGCACGCAGGCGGTAATAATCTCGCGAAGGGAGACGATACCCGCCTTGTGGCCCTCGGTGCGCGCAAGACCGCGCGACGTGGCCCAACGACCGTTGCCGTCCATGATGCACGAGATATGGTGCGGAATGTTATTGAGGTCAAGGTCGGAAAAACCGACGCCCGTAGGGGCGTCGGCAAAGTACTCGACCAGTTTATGCTCGTCGTATTGCACCTTAGATCTCCATGACCTCGGCTTCTTTTTCCTTCAGAAGCTCCTCGACCTTGGCGACATACTCATCGGTGTGCTTCTGGACCTTGGCCTGCTCGCGACGGACATCGTCCTCGGTGAGCTCCTCATCGCGCTCGAGCTTGTTGTTGAAGTCGCGACGGATGTTACGGATAGACACCTTGGCCTGCTCGGCGTACTCGCGGCACTCCTTGACGAGCTCGCGACGGCGCTCCTCAGTGGGAGCCGGGAACGGAAGACGAACGACGGTGCCATCGGAGTTGGGGGTAATACCCAGATCGGAAGCGCCGATGGCCTTGACGATAGCATTGATGAGTGCCTTGTCCCACGGCTCGATGAGCAGCATGTGGGCCTCGGGGGTCTTGACGGCGGCAACCTGCGTGACCGGCGTGGGAACACCGTAATAATCGACGGTGATGTCGGACAGAATGTTGGCATTGGCGCGGCCGGTACGAACCTTGGAGAAGTTATGCTTGAGGGACTCGAGCGACTTGTCCATATGGGCGGTGATGTTCTCTGCCATGCTTAATCCTCCTGATAGACGAGCGTGCCGACGGGCTCACCCGAAAGCGCGCGCTTGACGGTGTCCTCGCCATCGATGTTGAGGACCAAAATCGGCATACGGTTGTCCTGGCACAGTGCCGTAGCCGTGGAATCCATAACCTGCAGACCGCGGACGAGAACCTCGTGATAGGTAATCTTGTCAAAACGGACGGCGTCGGCGCACTTGACGGGATCCTTGTCGTAGATGCCGTCAACCTTGGTGGCTTTAATCAGAATCTCGGCGCCGATCTCGCACGCACGAAGAGCCGCGGCGGTGTCGGTCGTAAAGTACGGATTGCCCGAACCGGCGGCAAAAATAACGACGTTGCCCTTGGAAAGGTGGTTGATGGCGCGACGGCGAATATAGGGCTCGCAGATCTCGTTCATCTGGATAGCGCTCATCACGCGGCAGGGAACATCGTTATGCTCGAAGGCATCCTGCAGGGCGAGCGCGTTCATAACGGTTGCCAGCATGCCCATGTAGTCGGCCTGAGCACGCTCCATGCCACCGGCAGCGCCGGCCATGCCGCGGAAAATATTGCCGCCGCCGACAACGACGCCGACCTCATGACCAACGGCAAGCAGCTCCTTGACCTGCTTGGCAAGATGGTCGGTAACCTTGGGGTCGATGCCATATTGGCCGTCGCCCATCAGTGCTTCGCCGGAAAGCTTAAGAAGCACGCGTTTATATCGGATGTCGGACAAAGCGATCCTCCTTTAGATTGAACTCTCAACATTCTATCAAAGGCTCTAAGAAGAGCCATGAAAAAGCAGGCTGTGAGTAAAACCCACAGCCTGCTCATTACCAGCTACAAGAGCTTATTTACTCGCCACGGACCAGACGGTCAAAGGCAACGACGGTAATGGTGTCGCCGAGCTCCTTGGAGACCTGCTCAGCGTACTTCTTGATGGTGAGGGAGCCGTCCTTGATGAACTCCTGCTCGGTGAGCACGGACTGCTTGTAGAACTTCTCCAGACGGCCGACAGCCATCTTCTCCTGAATGGCCTCGGGCTTGCCGGACTCGGCAGCCTGAGCCATGTAGATCTGCTTCTCGTGCTCGACGGTCTCGGCCGGAACCTGATCGCGGGTAGCGCAGATCGGGGCGACGGCAGCAACCTGAAGGGCAACGTCGTGAGCGAAGGTCTTGAAGGACTCAGCCTGAGCGGTCTCGGCCTTCTCGAAGGCGAACTCGACGAGGACGCCGATCTTACCACCCATGTGGATGTAAGAAGCGAGCGCGCCGTTCTCAGCCTTGCGGGCAGCGAAGCGGGAGATCTTCATGTTCTCGCCCATGATGTGAATCATCTCGGTGAGCTCGGAGGAAACGGTCTCCTCGCCCATCGGCTTCTCGAGCAAAGCGTCGACGTCAGCAGGCTCGGTGGTAGCGACAACCTCAGCGACCTTGGAAGCAAAGCCGGTGAACTTGGCGTTGGAGCCAACGAAGTCGGTCTCGCAGGAGAGCTCGAGCAGAGCGCCGGTCTTGCCATCCTCGGAGACGAACGCGGCGACAGCGCCCTCGTTGGTCTCACGGCCAGCCTTCTTGGCAGCCTTGGCAAGGCCGTTCTTACGCAGAACGTCGACAGCGGCGTCCATGTCGCCGTCAGCCTCGACGAGAGCCTTCTTGCACTCCATCATCGGGGAGTCGGTCATCTCGCGGAGCTGCTTGACCATAGCGGCGGTAATCTGGGCCATTGTGGTTCCTTTCAAAGAGATGAAAAAGAATTAACTAAGACTGATTTACTCGGCCTTGGGCTCAGCGGCCATCTCGGCCTCGGAGACCTGCTCCTTACCAGAGCCAGCGAGGCAGGCGTCAGCCATGAGCTCGCACATAAGGGTGACAGCGGAGATAGCGTCATCGTTGCAGGGGATGCCGTACTCGACCTCGTCGGGATCGGAGTTGGTGTCGATCAGGGCGACGACGGGGATGTTCAGGCGCTGAGCCTCCTTGATGGCGTTCTCCTCGCGCTTGGTGTCGATGACGAAGAGAGCCTGGGGCAGACCCTTCATGTCGCGGGCGCCACCGAGGTTGGTCTGGAGCTTGGTGAGCTCCTTGCCGAGAACAGCCTGCTCCTTCTTGGGCAGAACAGCCATGCGACCGTCCTCGACCATGGCCTCGAGCTCCTCCATGCGGTTGATGCGGGAGCGGATGGTGACGAAGTTGGTCAGCATACCGCCGAGCCAACGCTGGTTGATGTAAGGCATGTTGGCGCGCTCAGCAGCGTTCTTGACGGCCTCCTGAGCCTGCTTTTTGGTGCCAACGAACAGCACGTTGCCGCCCTTAGCGACGTTCTTGACGAAGGTGTAGGCCTGGTCGGCGTCGAGGATGGTCTGCTTGAGGTCGAGGATGTAGATGCCGTTGCGCTCACCGAAGATGAACGGCTTCATCTTGGGGTTCCAGCGACGGGTCTGGTGACCGAAGTGGCAGCCGGCCTCGAGCAGGGTGCGGATATTAATCTTGGTAGCCATGTTAAACCTCCTGTGGTTTGCCTCCGCGCGGGGTCATCCTCCAAAACCAACCCGGACATGTGCTACCAAAGCCCGGGCACCACGGTATGAAGTAGCCGCGCGTGCGTGATAAAAACATGTTGCCGTGAAGCAACCCGATGAATGATAGCAGGAATGCTTCTTCCTGCCAACCCGCAATCAAAACCACACACCTGAGTGCGGCGCGGGACGTCCCAGCCACTATTCGCCGCGGGGATGGGCTTGAGCCACGGCACGTTTGAGCCGATCGGGCGTGAGATGCGTGTAGATTTGCGTCGTGGACAGGCTCGCATGACCCAGCAGCTCTTGAACCGAGCGCAGGTCCGCACCGCCCTCAAGCAAGTCGGTCGCAAAGGTATGGCGCATCGCATGCGGGGCGATGTCGGCCGGAATGCCGGCGAGCGTCGCCAGCGTATGGAACCGCCGCCGGAGCATGGCGGCGCTCATGCGATTGCCACGCGCCGATATAAGCAGCGGATGCGGCCCGGTAGCGAGGTCGCGGCGCTTTGCCCGAGCGAGCAACTCCGGCCTCCCCTCTTCAATATAGAGACGCGTCACATCGAGCGCACGACGATACAGAGGAACGATGCGCTCCTTGCTTCCCTTGCCCCACAGGCGCAGCGTGCGCTCGGACCATGAGATGGATTCCACATTGAGCGCCGCAAGCTCTGAGATGCGGGCACCCGAGGCATAGAGCAACTCAAGCATCGCCGCATCGCGCAGTCCCGCGGGTGTTGAGGTATCAGGCGTCTTGAGCAGCGCCTCGACCTGCTGGGTCGTAAGGACGCCCGGCAGGTCACGCGGCAGCTTGGGCGACGCGATCGCCGAGACCGCATCGCCCTCGACAATCCCCTCGGCAGCCATCCAGCGATAGAGAGATCGAATAGCCGACAGGTGCGCCGCAAGCGTTCGGGGAGCCACCTGCTCACGCGAAAGCTCGGCAAGATAGCGACGAATGGTGCGCACGTCGGCAGCGAAAGCATCGATATCCTCGCGCTCGCACCAGGCAGCAAAGCGCTCCAGTCTCGAGCCATAGGCAGTCACCGTGTTGGGAGAAAGTCCCTCGACACGTGCGATATAGGCGATAAACGAGTCGACGGTGTCGTACAGGTCAAAGGCTATGACCGGTCGCCTCCAAACAAATCGGGGCGAGTGGCCAGATAGGCATCAAGGGCCTCGAGCGCACGGTCCGCATAGGCCTGGTAGCGGTCGCGCTTGCTGCGGCGCTTACCATCCTCGAGTGGCGGCACCAGGCCAAAGTTGACATGCATAGGCTGATAGCCCACGGTGGCAGGATCGGTCGCATAGCCCACGAGCGCACCCAGGGCACCCACACGCGGCAACTCGACGCCCGCGGCACCGATAGCCTCGGCATAGGTGTTGAGCGCCGCGAGCAGACCTGTCGCCACGGCTTCCATGTATCCCTCGGTACCGGTGATCTGACCGGCCAGACGCACGCCGGTACCGGGCACGGCAAAGGTGCCATCGAGCACGTGCGGGGCGTCGACAAAGGTATTGCGGTGCATGACACCGTAGCGGAAGAACTCAGCGTTCTCCAGGCCCGGCACCATATGGAAGACGCGCTTCTGCTCGCCAAAGGTCAAGTTGGTCTGGAAGCCCACCAGGTTATAGGCGGTCTTCTCCTTGTTCTCGGCACGCAGCTGAATCGCCGCCCAGGGGCGACGTCCGGTACGCGGGTCGGTGAGGCCGACGGGCTTCATGGCGCCAAAGCGAATGGCGTCCTTGCCGGTGCGCGCAACTTCCTCGGCAGGCTGGCAGGCCTGGAACAAATCGCCGCCCTCAAAGTCTTTGAGCACCACGCGGTCGGCCGTGGTAAGCGCCTCGATAAAGGCCTCGTACTCCTCCTTGTTGAGCGGAGCGTTGAGATAGTCGCCGCTCCCCTGCTCCTCGTAGCGCGACTGCGAGAACAGCACGTCCATATCGAGCGTGGAGGCATCGACGATCGGCGCCGCGGCATCAAAGAATGCCAGGGCATCGCCACCGACGAGCTTCATAACCTCTTCGCTCAGCGCCGGTGAACACAGCGGGCCCGCGGCAATGACCACGTGACCCTCGGGAATCTGCGTGACCTCGCCGTGCACGACCTCGATATTGGGACGAGCGGCAACCTCGGCCTCGACAAGCTCGGAAAACTTGACGCGGTCGACCGCCAGGGCACCGCCGGCGGGAACAGCCGCGCGATGGGCGCAATCGAGCAGGACTGAACCCATGCGCTCAAGCTCGGCCTTCAGCAAACCAGCCGCGGAATCCGGACGGGTCGACTTAAACGAATTGGAGCAGACGAGCTCTGCCAGGTGATCGGTATGATGGGCCGGGGAGCTCACCTGGGGGCGCATCTCGCACAGCTTTACGGCAAACCCGCGGTCTGCCAGCTGAATCGCGCATTCCGAACCCGCCAGACCGCCACCGATAACCGTCACCTGATTGAACTGCATCTGCAAACACCTTTCTAATTGACACGTTTTCCATTGTGACCGAAGGGCGTCTGGGCGTGAAGGGCAAACTTGGAGGGCGCATACCTTCCATCCATCATGCGCTCGATAAGGCCCTCGAGCTCAAGCGAACCCAAGAGTTTGAGTACGCCGACAGCATCGAGCGAGACGAGCGCCGCGATGTCGTCGACCTTGAGCGGAGAGGCAATGAGCGCATGCATCACAGTTTGCTGCGTTGGATCCAGGTCGGCAATGCCGGGAGCATCGGGGCGCGAGTAGCGCAGGGTGCCGTAGATGCGTGAGATTGCCATCTCGATGGACTCCTCGTCGACAATGCAGCAGGCACCGTTCGCAATGAGGTAATTCGTGCCACGCGACTCGGGCGATAGGATCGACCCCGGCACGGCAAGAAGTTCGCGCCCCAAATCCATAGCAGCCTCGGCTGTAGAAAACGTCCCAGAAGGCATACCCGCCTCGGATACAAAGAGGGCTTGCGACAGGGCCGCGATTACGCGATTGCGGCGCGGAAAGGCGAACTTGCGCGGACCCATGCCCCACGGAGAGATCGACACGACCGCGCCACCCGTATCAAGCGTGCGCGTAATCAGCCCCGCGCTCGAACGCGGGTAGACCACGTCGGCGCCCGTCCCCAGCACCACAACGTGTTTGCCGCCGGCGTTGACCGCAGCCCAACCCGAGGCCTGGTCACAACCGACCGCACCGCCCGAAACTACCGTCACTCCCGCCTCGACCGCAACCTTTGCCGCAAGCTCTGCCACGGCAAGACCATACGGCGAGGCCTTTCGCGCACCGATGATGGAGAGCGCGGGCGTCGAAAGCGCCTCGGGGTTGCCGCGCACATAGAGCGTCTGAGGTACATCAGAAAGCTCCAAAACGGTCTCGGGATACAACGCGTCACCTGGATGCAGCTCGAAGGTCCCCTCGGCCATCATTGGTCCCTCCTTCCCTGGTACATCGCCGCCTCGAGCACGTGGTCCTGCGTCACTTGTTCGCTCTCGGCGACATCTGCGATCGTGCGCGCAATGCGAACCAGGCGCACGATGCCGCGCCCTGTGAGATGTGTGCGTTTGGACAGACCGAGCACACACTTCTCCGCCGCATCATCGAGCTCAAAGGTCGAAACGACGCCGTCAATGGACCGTGTCTCGTCATCCTCGGCCTCGGCATCCGCATCGTCCATACGGGACTCGCGCCAGGCGCGAAAGGCGCGACCGCGCACAACGTAGTCACGTAACTCGGCCGACGACATACCCTCCGCGCCCTCGATAATCACCTGGGGGTCGGGACGGGTCACATCGATCATCATGTCGATACGGTCGGCCAAAGGACCGCGCAGCTTTGCCCGATAGCGCTCCACCATCGCCGCCGAGCAGCGACACGGCACCTCGCGATCGCCCAAAAAGCCGCAGGGGCAGGGATTGCTCGCAGCCAGCAGTTGAAAGCGCGACGGGAAGGTAAAGGCCCCGTCGACGCGTACGATCCTCACATAGCCACGTTCGATGGGCTGACGCAGCGTCTGCAGCACACCCGTGGGAAACTCGGCAAGCTCGTCCAAAAAGAGCACACCGCCATGAGCAAGGCTGATCTCACCCGGGTGCACCGGGCGCCCACCGCCGATAAGGCCTGCGGTCGAAATACTGTGATGGGGACTGCGGAAGGGCCGGTGCCCCGCCAACAAGCCATCAATGTTCTCACCCAAAACCGAATGGATGCACAGCGCCTCCTGTTGATCCTCAACAGAAAGCTCGGGCAGGATGCCGGTCATACGACGTGCGAGCATCGTCTTGCCCGATCCCGGGGACCCAATCATGAGCAAGCCGAGTTCTCCTGCCGCCGCAAGCGCCATGCCGCGTTTGGCAACCTCCTGCCCCAGCACGTCGGCATAGTCGAGCTCGGGCTCAAAGGTCGCCTCAGGCCCTTCAGAATCCAGGTAGTGCCGCGCGGCATCGCCCATACCATGAGCAAGCTGAGACAAATGATCGATAAAGCCGCAATCCACGCCCGCGAGTGGCACATGCTGGTCTGACCTGCCGGCGATAAAAGACAGCCCCATGTCGCGAGCCAGCAGTTGAAACGCCACCTCGCCCTTGACGGGAAGCACCGTACCGTCCAAGCCGAGCTCGCCGGCGATAAGGCAGCGATCGAGGTTGTCACGGGGAATCTGACCATCGGCTGCCAGAACCGCGATGGCGATAGGCAGATCAAAGCCGCTACCGGTCTTGCGAATATCGCCGGGCGCCAGGTTGACCGTAATGCCCGAGCGTGGGATCTCGAACCCGGCGGAGTGCATCGCGCAGCGAATACGACCGCGCGACTCCATCACCTCCATACTCGGAATGCCGAGCATTTGGATGCCCGGAACGCCGCCGGCAAGCGAGACCTCGACCGTGACGGGAATCGCCTCGACGCCGCGGATGCAGGCCGCGTGAACGGCAAACGTCTCGAACGCCATCACGAAACCTGCCAATCGAACGCGTTGTACTGGTGCTCGATCTCGGCGATATGCCCGTCGCGGATGGTGACGCCCACGGCATCGAAGCGAATCGCCTTGAGCGGATAATGCTCCATGAGATAGCAACTTGCGATGCGGCGGTAGCGGCGTTGCTTTTGGGCGTCCACGGCCTCCTCGGGAAAGACCCGCGTGTTGCAATCCAGCGCAACGCGTCTGGTCTTGACCTCGGCCATCACCACGACATCGTCGAGCTCATCGAGCAGCACCAGATCGGCCTCGCCCTCGGTGCAACGATAACCCTGCTCCAGCAAGGTGTAGCCGCGCTCGTTAAAGTAGTCGATGGTGATCAGCTCGCCTAGCATGCCCAGCTCGCGGGGACTGAGTCCCTTGATAAACTCGGGCGTCATCGCCCCACAGTCGAGCTCGCCGTTTTCCCAACGCTCCTTGAGCTGCTGCGTCTTGCTCTTTTTGCTTGCGGCACTCATGGGGTCTCCTTTCCCGCACACTGCATTGCCCCGATGATGAGGGCACCTTTCATGCGGGTAAGTACCGGAAGCAAACCAAAAGCTGACCAAATGCCGACAAAAAACGGGCCGTACGCAGCAATGCTGCTGCATACGGCCCGCTACCAGCAGGTTTATAAAACCACAGAGGTCCCTGTCTCCACAATTGGCCTAGAAAAGGCGCTCAGTCTGCAGAAAGTTTCCGCAAAAGCTCACGCGGTGCAGCGGACAAAGTCCATGTTTGCGAATGGCCTCGATGTGCTCGGGGCTCGCATAGCCCTTCGACTCGGCCAGATGGTACTCGGGGTACTCGGCGTCGTACTCGACCATCATCTCGTCACGCGTGACCTTGGCCATGATGGACGCTGCGGCGATGCAGGCGATCTTGGCATCGCCTTTCACCACATCGCGCTCGTTAGGAACAGCGCCCAAGGGGTTGCCATCCATGAGGACGCAGTCGGGTTCAAGTCCCGTATCGGCCACGGCGCCCGCAACGGCGGTACGGATAGCACGGGCCATGCCCATCTCATCGATATCCTTAGGCGCGATATGGCAAAAACCGATCGCCGTCGCCACCTCGGCAATCTTCACTGAGAGCAACTCGCGGCGCGCCGGCGTGAGCTTTTTGGAATCGTTGATGCCCCAGACGCGCGGCTCCATGGGAAGGCACACGGCACACACGGTTAAGGGACCCGCTACCGAGCCGCGGCCCACCTCGTCGACACCAACGACCACCCCATCGCCGCCAAGCTCATGCATAAGCTCGTACATGTCATTGACGCGCTCGCGCTCGGCAAGTTCCTTAGCATGGCGTTTGAGGGCGCGTTCACAAGCCTTGATCACCTGCTGGCGCGGGTCCTCGCGATAATGCTCCACGAGGGCGGGGATCTCCTCAAACGTTGCGCTCGCTAGCTCTCCGGCAACCTGCGATGCCGAAACCGAGCTCGTCATATTGGCCATACCAGGCCCTCCTTGCATGCAAATCAGATAAAAAGAAGGGCCACCCGAAGGTGGCCCTTGTGTCCAAACGAGTGGACAGACGCTGCGATCTTCTTAGCGCTTCTCGGGGATGCGAGCAGCCTTGCCCACCTTGTCGCGGAGGTAGTACAGCTTGGCGCGACGGACGCGACCATGACGAACGACCTCGAGCTTGGCGATCTTGGGGCTGTGAAGCGGGAAGGTACGCTCAACACCGACACCGAAGGACATCTTGCGGACGGTGAAGGTCTCGCGGGCACCGGCGCCGGCCATGCGGATGACGTCGCCCTGGAAGACCTGGATGCGCTCGCGGTCGCCTTCCTTAATGCGGTAGTGAACCTTGACGTTGTCGGCGACGCGAACCTGAGGAATGTCCTCGCGGATCTGCTGACGCTCGATTGCGCGGATGTAATCCATGTGCAATTCCTTACTCTTCTAGAGGTGCCGTACCACCTTGGCCGGCACGTAGTTGAACAAACGTATTCGAGTATACACGCGCGGGTTTCTGCTGCAAGAACAATTTTTTACGCAGACAAAAAGACAAAACCCGCACATGATAACCGTCCGCCTCACGAATGAGACGGACGGCATGAAGGGGGGCTACGTTAGGCGTCTGAACCCAAAACGTTACGCGGAGCGCTTCGCCTCGAGCTTGGCCTGGGCGGCAGCCAGGCGTGCGAGGGGCACGCGGTAGGGCGAGCAGGACACATAGTCCACGTCGGCCACGTTGAACAGGCCCTTAATGGATTTGGGGTCGCCGCCGTGCTCGCCGCACACGCCAAAGTGCATGTCGGGGTTGGTGGCGCGGCCCTTCTCGACGGCCATGCGCACCAGCTCGAGCACCGCGGTATCGATGGTCTCGAAGGGATTGTCCTTCAAGATCTTCTTATGCATGTACAGCGGGATGAACTTAGCCTCGGCGTCATCACGCGAGAAACCGAAGGTCGTCTGGGTGAGGTCGTTGGTGCCAAAGCAGAAGAAGTCTGCGTGATGGGCGATCTCATCAGCGACCATGCAGGCGCGCGGCAGCTCGAGCATCGTGCCCACGGGAATATTGAGCTCGACGCCCTCTTCGTCGGAAACCTCGGCGATCACGCGCTCGATAACCTCGCGGGTCTGAACATGCTCGGCCGTAATGGAAACGAGCGGGACCATAATCTCGGGACGCGGATCGACGCCCTCCTTGATGAGGCGAGCGGCAGCCGTGGCGACGGAGCGGACCTGCATGAGCGGCAGATCGCTAAAGACGATGGACAGGCGCACGCCGCGTAGGCCGAGCATCGGGTTGGACTCGACCATGCCGTCGATACGACGCAGGCGGGCGCGCAGGACGGCAAGCTCTTCCTCGCTGGCGCCAGCGGCTTCCTTCTTGGTGATGGCGACCTCGAGCTCGCGAGGATTATCCAGGAACTCATGAAGCGGCGGATCGAGCAGGCGGACGACCACATCGCGACCGGACATGGTCTTGAACATCGCCAGGAAGTCCTCGGTCTGAACCTTGAGCAGGTCGGCCAGGGCCTGCTGCTTCACGGCCTCATCGTCAGACAGGATAAAGCTCTGGATGATGTTCTTGCGGTCGCCCAGGAACATGTGCTCGGTGCGGCACAGGCCGATGGCCTCGGCGCCAAACTCGAGCGCGAGCGCGGCATCCTCGGGGTTGTCGGCATTAACGCGCACATGGTTGGCATGGCCACCGGTCTCGTCCAGGCGAATCTCGTCGGCCCAGGATAGGATGGTGTCCAGATCGCCGGTGAGCTCGGCGGAGACCAGGTCAACGGCGCCGTCGACGACGATACCCTGGGTGCCGTCGATGAAGATAACGTCGCCCTCGTGCAGCACGCGGTCGCTGCCCTCGATGCGCACGACCTTCTCGGCGGCGTCGATATGGAAGCGCTCAACGCCACAGACGCAGGGCGTACCCATGCCGCGGGCGATAACGGCGGCATGGCTCGTCTTGCCACCGTGGCTGGTCAGGATGCCCTCGGCGGCTACCATGCCCTTCAGGTCATCGGGGTTGGTCTCCCAGCGAACCAGAATGACCTTGTGGCCCTCGTTGGCGCGCGCGACGGCGTCGTCGCTCGAGAACACGACCTCGCCCACGGCGGCACCGGGGCTGGCGTTCAGACCGCTGGCCAGCGTCTCGTACTTCTTGGAGGCGTCAAACTGCGGGTGCAGGAGTTGGTCGAGCTGCGCGGGATCGATGCGGCTCACGGCCTCCTCGCGGGTGATCAGGCCCTCCTCGACCATTTCGATAGCGATGCGCAGGGCGGCGGTGGCGGTGCGCTTGCCCACGCGGGTCTGGAGCATCCAGAGCTTGCCCTGCTCGATGGTGAACTCGATATCGCACATATCGCGATAATGATCCTCGAGCGTCAGGAACACGCGCTCGAGCTCCTCACCTGCGGACTCGAGGCCCGGGGTGGTCTTGAGGTCGGCGATAGGCTCGGTGTTGCGGATACCGGCGACGACGTCCTCGCCCTGAGCATTAACCAAAAAGTCACCGTAGAACTCCTTGGTGCCGTCGGCCGGATTACGCGTAAAGGCGACGCCTGTCGCAGAGGTCTCGCCCTTGTTGCCAAAGGCCATGGCCTGCACGTTGACGGCGGTGCCGAGGTCGTCGGAAATGCCATGCTGCTTGCGGTAGATGCAGGCACGCTCGTTCATCCAGCTGCCAAAGACGGCCTGAATTGCAAGGCGTAGCTGAAGCTCCGGGTCGTGCGGGAAAACGGGCTTGCCGTCAGCGACCTCGAGCTCGGGATACAGGGAGGCATCGACGTTCTCGGAGAAGATGCCCTTAAAGGTCTCGACGAGTTCCTGCAGGTCCTCGGCCGAAAGCTCGGAATCGATGCGAACGCCGGCGACCAGACGGGCCTGGGTCAGGGCGTTCTCGAACAGGTCGGCGTCAACGCCCATGACGACATTGGAAAACATCTGGATAAAGCGGCGGTAGCTATCCCAGGCAAAACGCGGGTTCTGCGTCTGCGCGATGAGGCCCTGGACGGAATCGTTATTGAGGCCCAAGTTGAGGACCGTGTCCATCATGCCGGGCATGGAGAACGGAGCGCCCGAACGAACCGACACGAGCAGCGGGTCGTTGGCGTCACCGAGCTTCTTGCCGCAGCGGGCCTCGAGGTCCGTCTCGGCAGCAACGATCTCATCGAGTGCGTCTTCGGGCCAGACGTTGCCGGCACCGGAGTACTCGACACAGGTCTGGCAGGTAATGGTAAAGCCACCGGGAACCGGCAGGCCGATACGACTCATCTCGGCAAGGTTAGCGCCCTTGCCACCAAGCACGAAGTTCATGGACTTGTCTCCCTCGGTGACACAGGTGCCCTGGGCGTCGGTTCCAAAACGGTAAACCCTCTTGCAATCGCTCACGATACTTCCCCTTCCATGCACTTACGCGCACGACCGTGGTAACGAATCGACCCGCCAGATGCGGGCCGTGAGGGAACTATACGGCGGGTTTTGAGCAGGCTTAAGCAGAGGATGCGCGGTTTGGTAAACGTGCTAAAACTGGCGGTAAACGGTAGGTAAAGGTGGTTACATTATGAAGATACCACTGTAAGAACGTGCAGGTCAGATGCGATATTTTTGCTAAATCGCTTTATCAAAATGCTGCTACTATTAGGCTCGACGGGCGGCGCGGCGGGCACGGGCTTCTTGGATTTCCTCCAAGTGGCTAATGATCTCGGCAGCGCTTTCTTCGATGGCCTTGCCGTCGGTACGCACCACAAAGCAGCCTAGGCGCTTCATGAGCGCACGGGCTTCCTCGAGCTCGCTGTGCACGCTCTCGGGCTCGGCATAGGAGCCGGCAACGGCACGAGCGTAGTCATCGCCCAAGCGGCTATCGCGAATTTCGGAAATCACATCGACGGTCGAAATCAGGCCGAACAGGCGCATCGGGTCGACCTCGTAAATCGACTTGGGCGGCTCCATGCCATGCGCCAGTGGGACATTGGCGACCTTGTAGCCCTGATAGGCCAAATACATCGACAGCGGCGTCTTGGACGTACGCGATACGCCCAGCAGCACGATATCGGCTCCCGACAGATCGTCGCAGCCGCGCCCGTCATCGTGCTCAACGAAATACTCCATGGCCTCGATGCGATGGAAATAGCGGTCATCGGTCTTGTGAATCACACCCGCGACGCCCTTGGGCGGCACACCGATGAGCGACGACAGCACGGCAAGCGTCGGGCCAATCAGGTCGACCGAACGAATATGCAGCATGCCCAGGTAATCGAGCACGCGGGCGCGAAGCGCCGGATCGACAATGGTGTGGAACACGGCAATATCGCGATGGTCGGCATCGACGCGCGGGCCCACAAACGACTCCACCTGCTCCACCGAGGTCACCTTGGGCAGGCGCAAGAGAAGAAAAGCCTCTTCATCAAATTGCCCGGACGCCGCAAGCACCACCTCACAAGCGGTATCACCGAGCGAGTCGGAGATAACGATAACGGTGGGACGAGCGGTGACCGGGCAATCCATGCGGGGCTCCTTTTAGCGCTTATGCGCAGGCTGGCTTACTTTTTGCGGGCAAGCTCACCGATGTTGGCGATGCCGGAGAAAACGGCCCCGAAGCGGTTGAGCAGCTTAAGGCGATTATCGCGGAGCTGCTCGTCCTTGTCCATGACCATGACCTCATCGAAGAAGCGGTCGATGGGCGCGCGCAGGGCGGCAAGGGCGGCAAATGCGGCCGGGTAATCCTCGGCAGCAAGGGCGGCATCGACAGCGGTCTGAGCAGCCTCGGAGGCATCGGCAAGCGCGAGCTCGACCTCGCCCATCAGGCCGCGGTCGTACTCCGCGCCCAGCTCGGGCTTGGAGATGTGCGCCGCGCGGGCGTAGGCGGTTGCCAGGTTGTCGAAGGTCTCGGCGTCGTTCTTGCGGGCCTCATCGAGGGCGGCGCAGCGGGCGAAGAAGAGCGACGGGGCAATGATGTGCACCGCGGAGACGGCGGCAACGGTGTCGGCCGGAATCTTCTCGTCGCGGGCCATGCTCACCAGACGGCCGTGGAAGAAGTCACGAACCTGCTGGGCGACCTCGGCGGCGTCGAACTCAATGCCCTGCTCGCTATAGAGCTCGAGCGCAAAGTCGATGAGCGACGTGGGGTCGATCGGCAGACGGTCGCGCAGGATGTTGATGATGCCGATGGCGGCGCGACGCAGCGCGTACGGGTCGGACGAGCCGGTCGGGGGCTCGCCGATGGCAAAGATACCCGCAATGGTATCGAGCTTGTCGGCACAGGCCACGATGCAGCCAGCGGTGCCCTCGGGCAGCTCATCGCCGGCAAAGCGGGGACGATAGTGATCGCGAATGGCGTGGGCGACCTCGTCGTTCTCCCCCATCGCGGAAGCGTAATAACCGCCCATAACGCCCTGCTGGCTCGTGAACTCAACGACGGCGTTGGATACAAGGTCGGCCTTGCACAGGTGAGCGGCGCGAGCGGCATCGGCGGCAAGGTGGGCGCCCAGATGGGCCTCGCGGGCGATGGCGAGCGCGAGCTGCTCAATACGCTCGGACTTGGCGAGCACGCTACCGAGCTTCTCCTGGAAGGCGACCTTGGCCAGACGCTCACGGAACTCGTCGAGGGAAATCTTCAGGTCCTCCTCGTAGAAGAACTTGGCATCGTCCAGACGGGCACGCACGACGCGCTCGTTGCCGTCGATCACGCGCTCGGCGTTCTCGGGCTTGCTGTTGGAGACGACCACGAACTCACGCGTGAGCTTGCCCTCGCCGTCATAGATCGGGAAGTAGCGCTGGTTGGTGAGCATGGACTCGCAGATGATCTCGTGCGGGACCTTGAGGAACTCCTCATCGAAGGTACCGACAAGCACCGTCGGCCACTCGCAGAGGTTGATGACCTCCTCGAAGACCTTCTTGGGCGTGTCGACATGGCAACCGGGGCGCGCAGCCTCGACCTCGGCGATACCGGCAAGGATGGCTTCACGACGACGCTCGGCAGAAAGCACGCCGGCGTCCTCGAGCACCTGCTCGTAGACGGCGGGGCTGGCGACCACATGGTCACCAGGGCCAAGTACGCGATGACCACGCGTGGTGTTGCCACTCGTCACGTCGGCAAACGACACGGGCACAACATCCTCGCCCAAAAGGCAGCAGATCCAGCGGACCGGACGAACAAAGGTCGCATGCTCGTGACCCCAACGCTGGCTGCGGTAGTTGGGCCACTGCAGGCCGGCGATGGTCTTCTCGCACAGAGCGGTCAGAATCGGCGTAGCCGGTGCGGAGGGAATGTTCTTCTCGGCGAACACATACTCGCGACCGTCAGTGTCCTCGCGACGGACCAGGTCCTCGGCAGCCACACCGCACTTGCGAGCGAAGCCCTGGGCGGCCTTGGTGGCGTTGCCGTCGGCATCAAAGGCAATGTTTGCCGCGGGACCACGCTTGACCTCGTGAACCTCATCGGTCGCGGTGGCGACGTCGGCCACGAGCGCAGCCAGACGACGCGGGCTCGAGATCACGCGGACCTCGCCGTGGGCCAGGCCGGCCTCGTCGAGACCCTTGGCAATCATGGTGCCAAGCTGCTTGACGGCATTGTTCAGCGGTGCAGAGGGCATTTCCTCCGTACCGATCTCAAACAGGAAATCCTTAGCGTCTGCCATGGCTTACGCCACCTCGCCTTCCTGGTCGGCATTCTCGTTGACTCCAGCGACCTCGGCCATATAGGCCTCGCAGCACGCCTTGGCGACGGCGCGGACGCGCAGGATGTAGTTAGCACGCTCGACCGCGGACAGCGCACCGCGAGCATCGAGCAGGTTGAAGGCATGGCTGCACTTCATGACGCAGTCGTAAGCGGGCAGCGGCAGCTTGCGCTCAAGGCAGGAGTGGCACTCGGCCTCGTAGTCGTCAAACTTCTGACGCATCATCTCGACGTTGGCGACCTCAAAGTTGTAGGCGCTAAACTCGCGCTCGTTCTCCAGGAACACGTCGCCATAGGTCATCGGCGTGCCATCGGGCAGATAGCTCCACACCAGGTCGTAGACGGAGTTGACGCCCTGAGCGTACATGGCGATGCGCTCCAGACCATAGGTAATCTCGACGGGCACAGGGTCGACCTCGATGCCGCCCACCTGCTGGAAGTACGTAAACTGCGTGACCTCCATGCCGTTGAGCCAGACCTCCCAGCCAAGGCCCCAGGCGCCCAGCGTCGGGCTCTCCCAGTCGTCCTCGACAAAACGAACGTCATGGTCGTTGGGGTCCAGACCGATAGCGGCAAGAGACCCCAGGTAGAGCTCCTGGGCGTTGACCGGCGACGGCTTGATGAGCACCTGGAACTGATAGTAGTGCTGCATGCGGTTGGGATTCTCGCCGTAGCGGCCGTCGGCGGGACGGCGGCAGGGCTGAGCGTAGCAGGTGCGCCACTCGGCAGGACCGAGCGAGCGCAACGTGGTCGCGGTGTGGAAGGTACCGGCACCGACCTCGGAGTCATAGGGCTGCATAATGACGCAGCCCTGCTCGCCCCAGTACTGCTGGAGGCGCAGGATGATGTCTTGGAAGGAAAGCGATGAAGCGTTCATGCCTCTAATATCCCCTCGTCGAAACGATTACACGGTTAGGTTCTGTACTATAGCGGTTTTTAGTCGATAGTGCCGATGCGGTTGAGCGGCCAGTAGCGCACAAGCGCCACGGCGATCAAATCAGAGCGATCAACGGGACCAAAGTAGCGCGAGTCGGCAGAGTTTTCGCGGTTGTCGCCCATCACCCACACGCACCCGTCGGGAACGGTGTAGGGATAGCTTACCTGAGCGCCGGGAGCTTGGACCGAAAGCGGCCAGCTCATGCCGGTCGTATAGCCCTCGTCGAGCGCTTGGCCGTCAACGACCACCTTGCCGTCCTGAAGGTCGACCGTCTGGCCGGCCGTGGCAATAACACGCTTGACGAGAACATCATGCTCGGAGGTGCCATCTGGGTTGTGGAACACCACAATATCGCCTTGGCTGACGGGGCGGCCGAGCTCAAGGCTCACCTTTTGCGCCAGGATCTGGTCGCCGATCTCGATCGTGGACTCCATGGAGCCGGTGGGCACCACAAAGGGTTCGACCACAAACGAGCGAATCAAGAAGGTGGCGACCAGTGCGATGGCGACGACCGCGATCCACTCAAACGCACCCTTTAGCACGGAATGCTGCGAAGGAACCATTCTCACTCCTCGCTCTTCGAATACGATGCGTCCAGGATCTCTTGCGCGTATGCGCGCTCCTCGGGCGTAAGCCGCGCCGTCTCGATCAGGTCGGGACGCCAGCGGCAGGTGCGCTCGATGGCATTCTTACGGCGCCAGGCGTCAACCTTGGCGTGGTCGCCGCTCACGAGCACCGGCGGCACGCCCTCGCCGTTGAACTCGGCGGGGCGGGTGTACTGCGCGTACTCGAGCAGGCCTCCGTCCTCGGCGGTCGAGAACGACTCGTCCACATTGCTCATCTCGTCGCCCAGGGCGCCGGGAATCAGGCGTACGACAGCATCGGCAACGACCATAGCGGGAAGTTCGCCACCCGTAAGCACATAGTCGCCGATCGACAGACGCTCGTCGGCATACGCATATGCACGTTCGTCGACGCCCTCGTAGCGACTACACACAAACAGCAGGCGCTCACTTTTGAGCAGGCGCTCGGCCACATGCTGCGTAAAAGGCTCGCCACAGGGGGTAAAGAACACCACAGTGGGCTTGGGACCCTCGGAGCTAATAGCCTCGATGGCCTCTGCGATAGGCTCGACCTTCATGAGCATGCCCTGCCCGCCGCCGTACGGCTCGTCATCGACGGTACGATGGCGGTCGTGCGTCCAGTCACGCAGGTTATAGGCCTTAAAATCAAAAAGGCCGGCCTTGCGGGCGCGGCCCAAGATCGATGTGGACATGACGGGCTCAAACATCTCGGGAAAGACCGAAAGGGTCTCGATCAGCATGTTATCCTCCCTACTTGTCCATATCGATCAAACCGTCCATAACGCGGACGGAAATTGTCCCCTGATCGGGAAGATCGAGCACAACCTGCTCGATCACGGGAATCAGCACCTCGCCGTACCGATTGCCCTCGACAACCCAAACATCGTTGGCGGGCGTCGACATGATCTCGACGATCGTACCGAGCAAACCGAAGCGCTCGTCGACCACCTCGCGACCCATCAGGTCGGTATAGGCAGCGTCGAGCGAATCGAGCTCAAAATCGTCACGATTTGCCAGCACGTAGCATCCCGTGATGCCCTCGGCGGCCGTCAAGTCGTCAATGCCCTCAAACGAGACCAGATCGCCATCGCCCGTATCGGTGACGGATACGACCGTGCAAAAACGGTCGCGCTTGAGCGCCGGCGGCGTCAAGGCGACGCGCATACCCGGCGTCAATACAGAAGGAAGCCCCCGCAGCGGCTGCGCGAGGACCTCCCCCTTCCTTCCGTGCGGCTTGACCACACGGGCGATGTTTTTGTACTGGGACCTCAAGGTCCTAGCCCAGAACCTCTACCTCGACTGCAGTGTCGAGGCGAGCGGCCAGTGCACGGGCGAGCGTGCGAATGGCCTTGATGGTACGGCCACGACGGCCGATGACCTTAGCGACGTCATCCTCGGCGACCGAAACCTCAATCGTAGAGGCGTCGTCACCATCGATGACCTCAAGACTCACGGAATCCGGGTCGTCGACGATCTGAACAACGAGATATTCGACGAGATCGGCGATGCGATCTGAGAGCATTGCCTCACCCTCGAGCTGTGCAGCGTCAACCTCAGGCACGATTTACTCCTCGGCGCCCTCAGCGGCCTCAGCGGCAGCCTTAGCGGCCTCGGCCTCTTTGGCGAGCTGCTTCTTGGACTTCTTGACGACGGTCTCGGTCTTCTCGCCCTCGTTGGCGGCCTTGACCAGAGCAGCGACAGCGTCGGTGAGCTGAGCGCCCTTGGACTGCCAGTCAGCGATCTTCTCGAGATCGAGGTTGATGGTCTTGGGGGCGGTCATCGGGTTGTAGCGGCCGACCTCCTCGATGATACGACCGTCACGCGGGGCGCGGGAATCGGCGACGACGACACGGTAGTACGGACGCTTCTTAGCGCCGTGACGAGCAAGGCGAATCTTGACTGCCAAAGGAAACTCCTCCAACCAAGCAGCTTTAGGCTGCAACTACAAACAAACAGTTGAACATAATACGCCATCGACGCGGGCAGGTGAAGTCCGTGAGACCAACTTCTTCGGTATAGTCGAAGGCAAATCCATATCTTAGACAAGAATTCGCGATTTGCAAGCACATACACGCACCCCACATGAGCTGCGCGGTATACTCATGCCATGAAAAGACGCGAACATACATACGGTTATGAGGATGCCATGGGCGTCACGCCGCCTCCCTGGACGGGTCCGGCGGTGGGCCTCATGGATCTCGATGCGTTTTTTGCGAGCGTGGAGATGCTCGATCATCCCGAGTGGCGCGGCAAGCCGCTCATCGTGGGCGGAGACGCCGATTCGCGCGGCGTCGTGTCCACGTGTTCGTATGAGGCACGTCGCTTTGGCGTGCACTCCGCCATGGCCTCGGCCGAGGCGCGGCGCCTCTGTCCGCAGGCCGTTTGGACGCATGGGCATTTCGATCGCTACCGCGAGGTGAGCGCGCAGGTCATGGCGATTCTCGCCGACGAGACCCCGCGCGTAGAGCGCGTATCCATCGACGAGGCCTTTATCGATATCACGCCAGGTCGCTTTGCACCCGAGGACCCGTTGCTGGTTGCGCGGCGTATAAGCGACCGCGTGGCGGCGCTGGGGGTGACCTGCTCCATTGGCGTGGGCTGCAACAAGACGGTCGCAAAGATCGCAAGCGAGCGGGATAAGCCGTTTGGGCTGACCATCGTGCGCCCCGGAACCGAGCAGCGCTTTTTGGCCGCGCTGCCGGTATCTGCCATGAGCGGCATCGGGCGCACTGCCGAGGAGCGGCTGCGCCGCATGCGCATCTACACGCTCGGCGAGCTATCACGTGCACCGGAATCCACCTTGGCCTCTATTTTTGGCGTCAACGGCGAACGCATGCGCCAGCGCGCGCTGGGACTCGAGGTTTCCGAAGTTACGAGCTTGGACGAAGGTCGCGAGGTCAAGTCGGTCAGCAATGAACGCACCTTTGCGAAAGATTTGACTGAGCGTGGGGACATCGAAGCGGCGATTGCGCTGTTGGGAGAGTCAGTGGGACGCCGCCTGCGCCGTCAGGGACTAACGGGCGCCACGGTGACGCTCAAACTCAAGTATTCGTATGGAAGCGGTCGCTCGGCACAGCGCCGGCTGCCGCATCCGACCGACGATGAGAACATCTTCGTGGCGGTGGCGCTCGAGCTGCTCGACAACATCTGGCAGGAAGGCATGCATGTGCGCCTGGCGGGCATCGGCATGAGCGACTTTGACCATCAGGGCGGCATCCAGACCGACCTGTTCTGCGAAATCGACGACCGCGGAGCCCAATCCAGCGACCGTCGCGACCTCTCAGTCGCCATCGACGCCGTCCGAGACAAATTCGGCGACACCGCCCTTTCCTTCGGCCGCCAATCCCGCTTCAACGATTAACCGCCTTTGGGCAAAAAGAAAGCCGGGCAGGTGCGGAAAACCGCACCTGCCCGGCGATATGCGTGAGGGTAGCTAAACCCCGTCTCAAATGAGCTACTAGAGGAGGTTGAGGGGGAGCTGGGGGGCGTCTCCCCAGAGTTTCTCGAGGCGGTAGAAGTCGCGGGCTTCGGGAGTGAAGACGTGGACGACAACCGAACCATAGTCCATGAGCATCCAGGTCTTCTGCTCGCGACCCTCGATGGAGAACGGGTGCTCGCCGCAAGCCTCGGCGACCTTCTCCTCGATCTCGTCGACGATAGAATCGACCTGGCGGTTGTTGGTACCGGTGGCAAGCACAAAGTAGTCGCATACGTCGGAAAGCTCGGTCAGGTCGAGCACCTGAACGTCCTCGCCCTTCTTGTCGTAGGCGGCCTGCGCGGCGGCGCGGGCGACATCCTCGGCGGCGACACCGCTCGCAGACAGCGAGGCGGCAGTGCGGTCGGACGTGGCGACGAAGCTCTTGTGCTCCACACCTTCAAGAATCTGCTCGTCGGTCATGGTCTCGTCGGCCATGGAATACCTCTTTCTAGACAGCCCGAGCTAGCGCAGCTGGGCGTAATGGTTGTAAATCGAAATAGCCGTGGGATAAAGATAGCGCCCGGACTGAATCACATAGACCAAACCCTGCGCAAAACAGGAGAAGAACAACTCGTCGAGCGTCGACTCCCCCACCATCTTGCGCAGCGCATGGGCATAGTCGCCGTGACGGTTGGGCTCGATGGCATCGGCCACAAAGACCACCATATCGAGCGGCGTCATGTCGCAGGCACCCACGGTGTGACGGTCGACAGCCTGGAAAACGGCCGGCGACAGCTCGGGAAAAAGCTGCGGAAGCTCATAGGCGGCAACAGGGCCATGCAAAAGCGGCGTCGCGGCAGAAGGAGAGCCGGCAATCTTAATGCCGTAATGCAGAGCGCGCGTGACCAGCTCGTCATCGGAAAGCACCTTGTCCCAGTCGTGGATCAAGCCGGCGGCAGCGGCATCAAAGCGGTCGACGCCGTAGACCTCGGCCAGATGAAGTGCGGTCTCGGCAACGCTCAGCGAATGCACATAGCGCTTGCGCTTATCCTTCATGCGAACATCGAGCAGCTCTTGAATGCGCTTGAGCAGCGCGCGCTCATCGCCCTCAAACTGATCCTCTACCGACAACGTAGACCCCCATCACTCAAAATCTTCTTGGCCCAAATCGGCATATAGCCTGCGTTTGCGAATGTAGCCGAGCACGGACTCGCTCGTAAGATAGCGCACGCTCATACCGCGGGCAACTCGCTTACGAATGTTCGTCGAGCTGATCGCCAGCGCCGGAATCTGAATATAGCGCACGTCGAACGGCAGCCCCGACTCTTTGATTCGGGCACGCGCCGTATCGATATCAAAGCCCGGTCGCGTCGCCGCAATAAAGGTAGCAAGCTCAGCGATTCGTTCGGCATCATGCCAGGTCACAATATCGATAATCGCGTCGGCGCCCGTAATAAAGTAGAGCTTTACCTGCGGCGGGTAAAAGTCGCGAAGGGCATGAAGCGTATCGGCCGTATAGGTTACGCCCGGACGGTCGATCTCGAACCGGCTCGCCAAGAAAGCCGGGTTCGCGGCGGTGGCGAGGACCGTCATGGCATAACGGTCCTCGGCAGGCGTCACCGGCTTGTCAAGCTTAAAGGCAGGCGTGCCCGCCGGCATAAATAGCACGGCATCCAAGTCGAGGGACTCACGCGCCTGCTCGGCAGTCACCAGGTGCCCGTAATGGATGGGATCAAAGGTGCCGCCCATAATGCCGAGCCTAAACTCCTGCCCGTCCTCTAGAGGAAGCTCGGGCAGACCGATTCCACCGCGCAGCGACATGGCTTACTCGCCCTCCGGGGTCTCGACATCGTCCGCGGCATCCGTCGCATCGACAACCTCGACGCCCTCATTCGCAGCTTCGGTCACGTCAATGGCCTCAACGGCAACGTCCTCGCCAGCATCCTCGAGTTCCTCGTACTCCGAGAAGTCCTCAGCGCCCTCAAAGTCAAAGGCGCGCTGACAAATGCGGACCTCGTCGCCCGCACGACAACCGGCCTTCTCAAGCGCGTCGTCAACACCCATACGCGCAAACTTATGCTGCAGGTAAATGACGGCTTCTTCGTTTTCCCAGTCGGTCTGGATGACCATGCGCTCGATGGCACGACCGACCACGCGGAAGGCACCGGGCTCTTCCTGAACAATGCGGAAACGCTTCTCACGCTGCAGGCGACGGCGCTCCCACTCATCGTCGCGCAGAACGACCGGCTCATCGGAGACAGCCAACTCGGCGCGCAGCTTAGCCACCTGCTCGCCCACGGCAAGCATCAGCGTGTTGAGGCCGGCGCCCGTCACAGCAGACACGGCAAAGAACATATGTCCATCGTCGAGCGCTGCGCGCTTAAGGTCGGCAATCTTGTCGGCCGTGCCCGGCGCGTCGCACTTGTTGGCAACGACGATCTGCGGACGCTCCGAAAGCTCGGCGCCATACTGCTCGAGCTCGCGGTTGATGATGCGATAGTCCTCAACCGGATCGCGATCCTCAAAACCACCCGTCATGTCGACGACGTGCATGATGAGTGCCGTGCGCTCGATGTGGCGCAGGAACTGATGGCCCAGGCCCTTGCCCTCGCTCGCACCCTCGATGAGACCGGGAACGTCGGCAACGACGTAAGAATATTCGCCGGCACGCACCATGCCGAGGTTCGGCACGAGCGTGGTAAACGGGTAGTCGGCAATCTTGGGACGGGCGGCACTCATGCGCGCGATGAGCGATGACTTACCCACCGAGGGGAAGCCCACGAGCGCGGCATCGGCCATAAGCTTCATCTCGAGCTCGATCCAGTGTTCCTCGGCCGGCTCGCCCAGCTGAGCGAACGCGGGCGCGCGGCGCACCGACGTCACAAAGTGCGTGTTGCCCAGGCCGCCGGCACCGCCGGGCGCCACGACAACGCGCTCGCCATCGTGAACGAGGTCGGCAATATCGAACATCGGGGTCTGCGTCTCGGGATCGAGCTCGCGCACCACGGTACCCATAGGGACCTTGAGAATCAGGTCCTCGCCGCCCTTACCGTTACGACGGGCACCCTGCCCGTGCGTGCCGCGCTCGGCGCGGAAGTGATGCTTAAAGCGGTAATCGATCAGCGAAGACAGCTGAGCATCGGCCTGGATGACGACATTGCCGCCACGACCGCCGTCGCCGCCATCGGGGCCGCCCTTGGGGACAAATGCCTCGCGCCTAAACGACATGCATCCGGCTCCGCCGTCGCCGCCGCACACGTTAATGCGGCTGATATCGGTGAACTGTGACAACAGAATCGCCTCCTACAAAAAGAGGGAGACCCTTGAATCCTAAAACTCAAGTGCCTCCCACATATGTGCTCTATGAAGGGTGAATTACGCGTTCGCGAGCGGGCGTACGCTGACCCTGTGCTTGATACCCTTGTGGAACTCAACGGTACCGTCGACCAGCGCGAACAGCGTGTCGTCCTTACCACGGCCAACGTTCTCACCCGGGTGGATGTGCGTGCCGTGCTGACGGACGAGAATCGTGCCCGTGGTTACCGTCTGGCCGGCATAGCGCTTCGTGCCAAGGCGCTGACCGCGGGAGTCACGGCCATTACGGGAGGAACCGAGTCCTTTTTTGTGTGCCATTGTGTATACCTACTCTTTCGTTACGAGTGTAATCTACTCGGCGACGGGAGCCTCGGCAACAGCCTCAGCCTCTGCCTTGACAGCCTTCTTGGCGCGGGAGGTAGCCTGAACCTTCACGATCTTCAGCTTGGTGAGCTGCTGACGGTGACCCTTCAGACGACGATAGCGCTTGCGCTTGTGGAACTTGAAGACCAGCTGCTTCTCGCCCTTGAACTGCTCAACGATCTGAGCGGTAACCTTGGCCTTGGCCAGCTTGTCGGGATCGGTGACGATCTTCTTACCATCGTTGAGGAAGATAACCGGCAGGGTGACCTTGTCGCCCTCATTGCCCTCGATCTTCTCGACGGTGATGACATCGTCGGTGGCGACCTTGTACTGCTTGCCGCCCGTGTTAACGATTGCGTACATGTTTACTTGCCCTTCATGCATCAGTTAGTGCAACAGCCGAATATAGTAGCAGGCGAAAATACCCCCGTCAACGAGTATGTGGAGCAAATCCACAAGTTCGCACAGGTATGGGGCTGACGAGTCGGCCCTCGTCGTCCTCGCATGCTTGATTCTGACGCTCGACATCGTAGGAGCAGATGGTCACGAGGTCTTGCATACCGGTGGAAACAATAGGTGCATCCACGCCCGGGGTCAAGCCCTGCAACAAAACATCAGCAGCAGAAAGCAAAATTTCCGGACGCATGGAGCCCTCGTTGTCGGCATGGGTGTCGAGCATGAGTACCAAATGGTCCGGGCGCTCCCCCGCCGTGAGCTCATAGCCAACGAGCGTGTGATCCAAATCCAAGCGCTTGCTCTTTTTTCCGCGCGCGTAGTCGATGCCATGGTCCGCGCGCAGCGTGTCGATCGCACGACGCACCTCGTCGGCGCTTACGGGCGCCTCGGGATCCAAGTGCAGGTCGATGCGATACGACAGGCGCGTGAGCTGCGCCGTCAACGCCGGCGTGCGCACGTTGATGTACGCCGCCTCGATGGGCGCCAGATCGGCCGGAGACGCCGCAGACAGGCGCCCAAATGCCTCGTCGAGCGCCACGAACTCGGTCATAAACAGGTCATACCACTCGCAGGTCGACGACGTGCCAACCGGTAGCGCCGAAGAGAAGCCCACGCGCATGTGCGGAGAGAAGCCCTGCGTGACGGCATAGGGAAGTCCCGCACGGCGCACGATACGCTCAATGGTATGGATTACTTCGAGATGGCCCAGGTACTTAAGGCGATCGCGCTTGCCATAGCGAACACGAAGCCTAAAGAGCGAGGGGTTGTCGGTCAGGCGCTCACTCATGCGCGATCACCCATCAATACATTCTTGGCGTGGAGCGTGGGGCAGATACCGCAGCCGGTACACGACGTGCGGGTGCAGTCGGGAGTCGTGACGCCCTCGAGCGAGCGACGGTACTCGCGCTCAAGGAAGCCGCGCGTGCAGCCGGGGCTCACGTGCTCCCACGGCAGGCGCCAGTCCAACTCGTAGGGCAGGTGCACAAGCTCATTGAGGTCGATGCCGTTTTTGGCAGCAGCCTCCTTCCAGTTATCGAGCGAGAAATGCTCTACCCAGGCGTCAAAGCGAGAGCCCGCGCGCCAAGCATCGATGATGACGGGCGTCATGTCACGACCGGCGCGGGACAGCGCGGCCTCGATGAGCGAGGTCTCGGCATCGTGGTAATGCACGCGGACGGCACGGTTGCGAACGCTCGTGACAAGCAGCTTCTGGCGACGCTTGACGTCGTCGTAGTCGAGCTGCGGGCACCACTGGAACGGCGTGGCAGCCTTGGGGATAAAGACCGAAACCGAGATCGACACCGAGATCGAGCCGCGACGAGCCTTGGGCACCACGGAACGACCGAGTTCCAGCACGTGATCGGCCAGATTGGCGATGGCCACGATATCCTCGTCGCGCTCGCCGGGAAGACCCATCATAAAGTAGAGCTTCATGCGGTTCCAGCCGGCCTCGAAGGCCGCCTTGGCCGCACGGTCCAGGTCCTCCTCGGTCACGTTCTTGTTAATGATGTCGCGCATGCGCTGGCTGCCGGCCTCGGGCGCGAACGTCAGGCCGCCCTTCTTTTCGCCGGCAACCGACTCGGCCATATCCACGCCAAACGAATCCAGGCGCTGCGACGGAATAGACACGCGAATACCCGTATCCTCCAGGCGACGGTTGAGTCTGCCGAGCACGTCGCGAATGCAGGAGTGGTCGGTCGTGGAGAGCGAGGTCAGCGACACCTCGTCATAGCCGGTCTTTTCCAGACCCTGAATCACCGACGAGACGATCTGGTCGGCCGAGCGCTCGCGCACCGGGCGATACGTCATGCCGGCCTGGCAAAAACGACAGCCGCGGGCGCAGCCGCGCAGGATCTCGATAGACAGGCGGTCGTGGACCAGCTGCGCATAGGGCACGCACGACTGCGACAGCGGATTCGTGGCGCCGAAATCCTCGACGACGCGCTTGTAGACCACGGTCGGCGCATCCTTGCCCTCACGCGGCACGGTGTAGCCATGGGGCGAGCAGGGCTCGTCGTGACGAACCTCATAGAGCGACGGCACGTAGTTGCCGGCAATGGATGCGAGCTGCTCAACAATCTGCGCGCGCGGGACTCCTTCGTCACGCAGGCGGCGATGCAGCTGGCAGGTCTCGAGCAGCGATTCCTCGCCCTCGCCGATGAGGATAACATCGAAGAAGGCCGCGTACGGCTCGGGGTTGTACACCGAGGGGCCGCCGGCGATGATAATGGGGTCGTCCTCGGTGCGGTCGGCGGCTAACAGCGGAATGCCAGCGAGGTCGAGCGCCTCGAGGAAGTTCGTCACCGCCATCTCGTGCGGCACATGCAGACCGACGATATCGAACGAAGCGACCGGCGCGGCACCCTCGAGCGAGAGCAGCGGAATGCCCGCCTCGCGCATGGCGTCACCCATATCGGGCCACGGCACATAGCCACGCTCGCAGGAGATGCCCTCGGCCTGGTTAAGGATGTTGTAGAGGATGGCGATACCCTGGTTGGGCAGACCGACCTCGTACACATCCGGGTAGATCAGGCAGCAACGGTAGTCGGCATCGGCCTTGGAAAGCGTGCCCCACTCGTGATCGATATAGCGGCTCGGCTTCTCGACCTTGGCGAGCAACGGCTCAATTAAATGAAAACAATCTTGGTACGGAACGCGCAACGGAAAACCCCTAAGCAGCGAGATCTGATGCGTCTTGGTAGGACGCCATAGGACGGGTAGCGCCCGCGACCGTGGTCACCAGATCGCGAACGCGGGAGAACGTGGCAGTGACCACCTCGTTGGCACGGCTGTAGTCGACATCGCGCTCGTAGAGCGAAACAAGCGCACGGCCCATGCCGTAGGTGCCCGCGGCAGCAGTGAGCGCCTTGACGACAAACCCAATATGCGGCGTCTGCTTGACGAGTGCGCGGGTGACCGCGCGGATCACAAGACCGCCGGCAAGCACGCCCGCGACCTCGTAGCCGCGCTCGGGCTTAATGCCGCGTCCAAAGACGGCAGCGAGCTCAAAGAGCATGCCCACCTGCGCCAGCGCCATAACGGGATAATCGGCGCCCGGCAAAAACACCAGTGCACCGGTCGCCATATTGGTAAGCGCGCACGAGGTGATGATACGATTGGCCGCCGCGATGCGCATGAAGGCAAAGTTCGCCGCAAAAGCCGTTTCCTTGTCGGTGCGATCGAGAATCCAGCGAGCAAGCGTCTCGAGCAGATACGTCTTATCGGTTGCCGCTACCACGCCGAGCATGGGCGTGGACTCCTCGATAAACGGCACCTCCACAGCAGACTCGGCAAGCACGCACACGGGCGCGCCGGCGATCACGAGCTCCTGCACGGCACTCTCCAAGCGGTCGGAACCACACGAGAGCACCAGCACCACATCGGTATCGATCTTTGGAGCAATTCGCTCCTCCCCCAGACGCTCGACGCGCACAATGCCCGAGGTCGTCTGCGGCACAAAGGCGTCACGCACCGTCTCGGCCAGAAAGCGCGAGGCGGACGAATCCAGATAGACCGAGACGCGCACCGGCGTATCGGAATCCTTCTTAACGGACGCGCCCATCTTAAAAGCGCGGGTCAGCTTATCTACGGGAATTTTCATAGCAAACCCCTCCAGCGGTTACGCGGCGCCCGAACGATGCCGCCATATGGATTGTACGATACCCACCGTCAGCAGCTGAATCATCATCGAAGACGACCCGAAGCTAATAAACGGTAGCGGAATACCGGTAATCGGCATCATGCCGATGCACATGCCGATGTTTTCGAAGGTCTGGAACGCCCACATGCCAACGATGCCCACACACGAAAGACGCAAAAACAGCGACTCACACTTAAAGGCGACGCGAATCGTCGAAAAGATCAGCAGCACGTAGAGGCACAGGAGCAAAAAGGAACCACAAAAGCCAAAGGTCTCGGACAGAAAGGCGAAGACGAAGTCGGTGTGGAACTCAGGCAGAAAGCCGCCGGCTGACTGCGTCGCATGGCCCAAACCCTTACCAAAGAAGCCGCCCGAGCCAACGGCGATAAGTGACTGCTGCAGGTTGTAGGCATCGTCCGAATCGGCATTATCGGGGTCGATAAAGACCGTCAGACGGTTCATCTGATACTGCTTGATGAGTACATCGTGGCCGAGCAACGAATCAAAGACCGAATCGAGCGCCAGGACGAGGGCCACCAGGCCCACGAGCAGGGCCAGGGTCGACAGCACCCATTCGCGGCGTGCACCGCTCATACAAATGACGATGGCGCCTGAAACAAGCACGACCAGGCCCGAGCCCAGGTCGCCCATGGCAACGACGGCCAAAAACGGAATGGACAGCATGCCGCAGAGCTTGACGTAGTCGCGAACGGTATCGATGCGACCGTTATACTGCGAGCCAAGCGTAGCAATAAAGAAGATGGTGATGAGCTTGGCAAGCTCAACCGGCTGGAATGTCAAGCCGATACCGGGAATCTTGATCCAGCCCGTCATGCCCAGACCGCCCGTATAGGACAAACCCGGAATCTTGGGCGAGAAAATCACGATCAGGTCGATGACGAGCAACGCCGTCGAGAAATTGGAAATACCGCGCAGGTCGGTTCGCCAGACGAGCACCGCCAGCACCGCTCCGATGCCAATTCCCAGCAGATGACGTGAGAACGAAGCATCGGCCTTAAACTGCGAAGCCGACCAGATAATGATGGCACCGTAGGCGACGAGCGCCACAGTAGCCACGAGCACACCGATATGCACCTTTTGGCGAAACGTGCCGCGCGAGGCCGAAAGTTGCTTGTTGACACGGTCCAGGCTGCTGCGAGAGCCGGTCTTGGTTGAACGGAACAGATCCGCCGGAGAAAAATCCATCGCAACCTCCTATCGAACCGAAGAATCGCCCGAGGCCGAAGAGGTATCGGGCTCGTCATAAATCACGCCGAGCACGTCGCGCACGACATGCATCGCGGTATCCGAGCCGCCGCCGCCCTGCTCCAGGACAGTAGCGATGACATACTTGGGGTCATCGGCCGGTGCATAGGCGCAGAACCAAGCGTATTCGTCCTCGCCGCTTTTCTCGCCCGTGCCCGACTTGCCGTATACCTGCGGCGTCAGGGTGCCAAAGTGCGCCGCCAGGGACGTCGATGCCGTGTAAATCACGTCGTGCATGCCGTTGCGAACTAGAGCCAAATCCGAATCGCTGTTGATCTTGGCCTCCAGGCGCTTCTTCTTGCCCTTGCCGTTGTACTTATAGGCATCGCCGTCGCCATCGCGCGACACGGCAGACAAAAACACGTGAGGCACGTACTGTTTGCCGCCGTTGGCAAGACCCATATAGGCGCACGCCATCTGCAGGGGCGTCACCAGGATGTCACCCTGACCGATAGCAATGTTGGTCATATCGCCGGCATTCCACTTGCGGTCCTCGGCAGAGGCGTCGGTGAAGTACGACTCTTTCCACTCGGCATCGGGAATACGGCCCGCGCCCTCACTTGGCAGATCGATACCGCAGGTCTTGCCTAGGCCCCAGCGACGAAAGACCTCCTGCAGGCCCTCGGGATGTTGCTCGTCATAGAAGAACGCCTTGCCCATGTCGTAGAAGACGGGGTCGCACGAGTTGGCGATACCCGACTGTAGCGTCATGGTGCCGTGGCCGGAATGCAGCCAGCAGTACTTGCCCCACGACTTGCCCAGACCCGTCCAATAGCCCGTGCAGTTGGTCGTCTGCCCCGACGTGTAGGTTCCAAACTCAAGACCGGCCAGTGCCGAGAGCGGCTTGATGGTCGAAGCCGACATGTACTGTCCGCTAATGGCGCGGTTGAGCAGCGGGTGCGAACCCTTGTCATCATTGAGCTCGGTCCACACGTCATTTGAGACGCCGCCGATAAAGACGGACGGATCGAACTTGGGCTGGCTCGCCATGCCCAGGATCTCGCCATTGTTGGGATCGAGACACACCACAGCGCCGTTGCCGGCATTGCTGTAGCCAGTGGTCTTGGCAAGCTCGATAGCGCTCGCCAGCGCCGTCTCACAGGCCTGTTGGATCTTAAGGTCGAGCGTGAGCTTAATGTCGGAGCCGGCCTTCGCGGGCACGGCGCCGGCCTGACCGGTCACATTGCCCGAGGCATCGACCTTGACGGTCTGCTCGCCACGAATACCCTGCAGCAGGTTTTCGTAGTAGCTCTCAACGCCCGCCTGGCCCACGATATCGCCCGACTGGTACGTAATCTTGCCAGCAGAAGCATCATCATCGCCAGAGGTTTTCTTATTCTGGGCCTCGAGCTGCTCGGAGGTAATGGTGCCGGTATAGCCCAAGATATGGCATGCCGTCTCGCCGTATGGATACTGGCGCTCGGTACGCTCGGCAATCTTGACGCCCGGGAACTCGCCGGCGTGTTCCTTGATATAGGCAACCGTGGAGCGACGGACGTCCGTCGCGATGGTATGCAGGCTCTGAGCGCCCTCTGTATTGTCCTGAATATTGCGAAGGACCGCCACATAAGGCATTCCAAGCACGTTGGCAAGATGGCGAACCAGAACCTCATCCTCGGCAAGGTCGCGGTAGGCCACGACAGCAAGTGAGGGACGGTTCTGGACAAGCGCCACGCCATTGCGGTCGAGGATGCGGCCGCGCACAGCGGGTGTGGTAACGGTGCGAGTCTGATTACTATTGGCCTGCTTCTCGTAATAGTCCGACGAGACCATCTGCATGCCCCACAGCTTGACGGCAAGTGCCGCAAACATCGCGCCCACACCCGTGGTGAGGATGGAAAAGCGGCCCTTAAAGGCGGTCGCCGCGGTATTGCCCTCGCCCTCGGTGGCGCGCGGGGCCGTTCCATGCTGTGTATCGTAGGTAAAACGGGAATCGCCTCGACGCATGATGACCAGCGCGACCACGATGGCCACAACCAGCACGATACCGGCGATAATAACCGTCATCTGGGAAGACATCTACGGGCCTCCCCTATTTGAGCTTGCGGGTCTTGGGCTTAAAGCGCATACCCGTCTGGCGTCCGCCACGTGCGGAGAATCCATAGCCGGACTGCGGCACGACGCCGGACATCAAAAACGGAATGGCAACCAGACCCGTCAGGATCGAGGACGGCAGCGCATGGCCGAAGATCGCCACGACAAAGCTCGTCTCCAAACCCATAAACAGCAAGATGATGCTGTAGATCACATTAATGACGAGCGCAAAGGCGCCCACGGTGACGCCGCGCGCACTCGGGGTACCGCCCGTCTGACCGACGGCGCTGTGCACCAGGGCAAAAGAACCCACGGTCAGCAGGAGCGACATAACGCCCACCGGCACGGCAGCGGACAGGTCATAAAACAAGCCGCTGCAAAAACCGCACACGACGGCACGGGTCGGGTCGCCCGAGAACACGCTTAGGCACACCAGGATAATCATGAAGTTGACGCGACCTCCCGCAATGGAGATCTGCGGTGCCAGGCCTGCCTGCAGCAGCACACACACAATGGCGGCGATTACAAACGTGCGGGAGCTCATCCCCTGCTCGTGTAGATCCATGGACATGCCCCCTATTCGCTCGAGCCAGAATCGGTCGTCTCGGACGTGTCGGAACTGTCATCCGAGCTCTCGTCCTTCGTCTTGGTCGCAGCATCGCGCGACGTTCCCTGCGGCGTGCTGTTGGCCGTGCTCACGTCCTCATCCGAGGCCGACTGTTCGTCGGTCAGCGAGGTGATGACCAGCACTTCCTCGTTGTTCTCGGCCGTGGTCTGAGCGCGCACCACAATGGTGTAGTACACGTCGTTTGCCGATTTCTCAACCGACGAGACGGTGCCAAGCGGAAGGCCCTTGGGGAACACGCCACCGATGCCAGAGGTCACGATGATATCGCCAACCTTAACATCGGAGTCGACGCTCACGTACTCAAGACGCAGCGTGCCGTCAGCCTGACCCTGCAGCATACCCTGGGCGCGCGTGTCCTGCACCATGGCGGACACGCCCGAGTTCTCGTCGCCAATCAGGCGCACAGTAGAGGTCTTGGCCGATACCTCGATAATCTGGCCGATAACACCGGCAGAACTCGTCACGGGCATGTTGATGGTAAGGCCGTCGGCAGAGCCCTTGTCGATGGTAACGGTCGAGGTCCAGGCATCGCCGGAGGCACCAACGATACGAGCTGCGGTCGATTTGAGGTTGTAGGTCGATTGCAGCCCGACCAGGCCCTCCAGGCGCTCGGCAGTCTTTTGAGCCTCAGAAAGCTCGGCGACCTTAGAGGTCAGCTCCTCATTTTGCTTCTTGAGCTCGTCGAGCGTGTCCTGCGACGCCGTTAGGTTAGAGAACACGTTGCCAATCGCATTGAAGGGAACCGCCACAGCCGAGCCCACAAAGCGCACCGGAGAGGTAATCGTCGTTACGCCCGAACGCACGGCATGAATCGGCCCTGCCTCGCCCTCGCGGATGTAAAACGTGAGCAGCAACACCGAAATCAGGCTGAAAACAATCAACGGGCGCATACCCGTTGATTGTCGCTTGGTATTCAGATTTGTGGAGAAACCCGAAGATCGTGCCAAATGGAATCCACCTTTTGGAAATTAAGCATTGGTCTGGACGAAGCCGCCATCAAACGCATTGGCCTCGAGCACGCGGGCACAGCCGTTAACAACGTTATCGAGCGCCGTGGGGCTGACGTTGACCGAAACGCCGGTCTCATCGCGCAGGCGCACGTCGAGACCGCGCAGCAGCGCGCCGCCACCGGTCAGCAAAATGCCGTAGTACATAAGGTCCGAGGCAAGATCGGGAGGCGTAGCGTCGAGCGCGTCCTTGACGGCCTTGGCCATCTCGTCGAGCGGCTTGTTGAGTGCGCGACGAATCTCCTCGCTCTCGATGCGCACGGTCTTGGGCAGACCGGTGATCACGTCGCGGCCGTTGACCTCGACGTCGAGCTCGTCCTTGAGCGGCACGGCGGAGCCGACCTTGATCTTGATGTCCTCTGCCGTACGCTCGCCGATGGCCAAGTTGTAGGCATCGCGAACGTGCGTGAGGATGGCCTGATCGAACTCGTCGCCGGCAATACGGATGGACTGCGAGACGACGATGCCGCCCATAGCGATAACGGCAACCTCGGTGGTACCGCCACCGATGTCGATGACCATGGAGCCGGTAGGCTCCTCGACGGGCAGGTCGGCGCCGATAGCGGCGGCCATAGGCTCTTCGATCAGATAGGCCTGGCGAGCGCCGGCCTGGATCGTGGCCTCAAAGACGGCACGCTTCTCGACCGACGTGACACCGGAGGGAACGCAGACGACAACGCGCGGACGCGGGGTCCACGGATAGCGCTTCTCGGACGCCTTGTCGATAAAGTAGCGAAGCATAGCCTCTGTAACATCGAAGTCGGCGATGACGCCGTCCTTCAGGGGACGAACGGCCACAATGTTGCCGGGCGTACGGCCGAGCATGCGCTTTGCCTCGATACCGACCGCCAGGATGCGCTCGTCGTTCTTGTCGATGGCGACGACGGAGGGCTCGCGGATGACGATGCCCTTGCCGCGCACGGAGACAAGCGTATTTGCGGTGCCGAGGTCGATGGCAAGATCGCCCGCATAGCTACCGAAGAACATATCCATCAAAGAAAACAACGCAACTCCTGATGTGTTGGATGATTGCTGGAAAACTACTAGCTCATCATACTAGCGCAAGCCCGGCACCTCACTTGCGGTGAAGCGCCGGGCAAAGCTAAATCCCATAAGGTCACTACTGGTTGTCAGCAGCCGAGAAATCCATATCGAGCGAGGAAACGGCCCAGCCGATATGGTTGTCGGAGCGCACGAATTTGACGGTGTACTCCTGCTCGCCGCCCTTGGACAGCGATGCCTTCACCTTGGCGGCCGTCTCGGTCATGGACTGATCCATGCCCTCGACGGACACGGTGGCACCCTGCGGAATCGAGGAGATGATCATCGATTTGGCGTCCTCGGACAGGCTCGAGGCCAGGTAAGACTCGGCCTTTGCGGTGTCACCGTCGCCGGCAGCCTGGAACAGATCGGTAACGACAGACTCCTGGGACGGGAAGCCAAAGCCGCGCGTGTAGGCAAAGCCAAGACCGCCCACTGCGATCAAAATGAGCAGAAGCAGCACGACGAAGACTTTGAGACCCGTGTGGCGATGGCGACGACGGACCTTGGCCTGCTTACGATCCTGACGGTCCTGCTGGACCATCTCGGACTCGGACAGCGTAAAGAAGCCGGTGTCCGAGGGATCGGGCATAAACTGACCGGTCGCGCCCGTAGGATCGAGCGGATCGACGGCAGGGGCGTCCATCGCGGGCGCCGGAGCCGTGGCCATAGCCGTCTGGGCAGACAGCGCGGCAAGCGAATCGTGCACGCGGGCAAGCTCATCGGCCTGCTCGGAGGTGAGCTGGTAGATGCCATCGGCAGTAGCGGCGTTAAAGGCGTCGAGTGCGTCGGAGGGACGGCCGGCGGCAGAAAGCGCCTGACCCATGCCGGCGTTGAGCGCACGTGTGTCGTCGCGGGGGCCGGCAAAGTCGATAGCCGTGCGGTAGGTCTCCACGGCATCCGCCGGACGGCCGAGCTTAATGAAGCAACGTCCAAGCTCGCCGAGTGCGGCGGCAGGAGCCGGATTGGCGCCGTCGATGGCAGCCTGACGGAAGGCAGTACCCGCGTTGGCATAGTCGCCCGACTGGAACAGCGCATTGCCCAGGCCCAGATAGGCCTTGAACGGCGTGGCATAGGAAGCATCCTGCGTAGCGGCAGAGAACGCCTGGGCGGCCGTCGTGTAGTCGCCCACGGCGGCGAGCGCCTTGCCGCGGTTGGTGAGCAGCGCGCCGCGCTTGCCGTAGGTGCCGTCGTTGAGGGCGGCGGCATAAGCCTCGGCGGCCTCGGCATACATGCCCAGGTGCATCAAGGCGTTGCCACGAAGGTGATCGGCCTCGCCCATAATCTCATCGGGAGTCTTTGCCGCCCCAAGCATCTGGGCTGCAGCGGAAAAATCACCCGCGCGGTAAGCGGCGCGGCCCTGTTGGATCAGCTGGCTATTCAAGGAAGTCCCCTTTACTCGTGAACGATCTCGACATGAACGATCTCGTCGCCGGCACGCAGCTGCGAAATCACATCGAGACCCTCGACCGTGGTACCAAAGACGGTGTAACCGGAATCGAGGTTATGCTGGGCACCCAGGCAGAAGTAAAACTGCGAACCCGCGGAATCGGGGTCCATGGAGCGTGCCATGGCAAGGGCGCCATCGACATGGCTGTTGCGCGGATTGGTGGCAAACTCGCCCTTGATGCAGTAGCCGGGGCCACCGGTACCAGGCATGCCGTCGGGGCCCTCAAGACCAGCGGCGACGTCGGCGCCGGACATATCGCGGGTATTGGGGTCGCCGCCCTGGATGACAAAACCGGGCACATAGCGATGGAACTTAAGGCCATCATAGAAGCCCATCGTAGAAAGCTCGCAGAAGTTCGCGACATGAATGGGAGCGCCCTCGCCGTCAAACTTGACCTTGATGGTACCCTTCGACGTCTCGATAACGGCGCACTCGTCGCCGGCAAGCTGATACTCGGGCGTGTAGAGCTCTTTCTTAAAACCAAACATGTGGTTCCTTCCTCGTGCGTTTAAAGCATATTTGTTCGAATTGTAGCAATAAGCATGCGCTTACATCAATTGCGCACGTAGGTTATGCCGACTATGGCGAACTAATTTTAGGAACGCTGCTGCGGCTTCCAGGAACCCACATTGGCGTCGTACTGGTTCAGTGCGCTGTTGCCGCCCTGCGCGATGGGCGCCAGGATATCGCTTTGGTGGGAACTCATCGACTCACCATCGGGAATGGCCAGCGAGATGTCCCAGCTCTGACAGATCACGTCGACACGCTCGTACATCCACTCGGCAAGCTGCTTTAAGTGGGCGATGTCATCCGCATAGACCGTATCGTCCTGATACTTAAGGTTGTTAAGCTCATCTTGCGTCTTTTTGATCTGGTCGCGCAGGGCGTAGGCACTCTGCGACAGCTCCTGACGGGTGGACAGTGGCGTTCGAAGATAGCCATTGTTAAAAGAATCGATGACCTCGCCGATCTGGTCCTCGTCACCGTAGGACACGATGGTCTGATACAGACCGTCGAGCCTGGTATAGAGCTGATCATCGGTAAGCACGGTTTCTTCCTGGACCACCTCGGCAGAATCGTCCTGCTTGGTATCGTCCTCAGTCGCCTCGCCCTTTTGGCGCGTGGGGAAGGTCGTCTGCGCGGCCTGGCCAAACTGGTCATAGAAGCCAGGCATGACACCCATGGGATCGGCCGTCACGAACCAATACGCACCACCGCACACGACGGCAAGGACCGCGATGACGATGAGCGGCTTGGGGATATGACGCTTGTGCTTGTGATAGGCGTCCTCGTCGGGGTGCACCTTGCGCTTGGGTTTTTGAGCATCGTCGTGCAGGGAAACGGGCGTGGGAATGTCGACCTTGGGGATACCGAAATCCTTATCGAAAGCCGGCAGCACGCAAGTCTCATTGGGGTCGGCGGCATCCGAAAGAACCGCGGCAGCCGAGGCGGGCGCATGCGGCACCTCGGTATCGATCTGCTCTTGCGTTAGGCGCGGAAAACCCGCCGTGCGGCCCGCAGCCAAGTCGGATGCGGCCGCGTCCTCGGAGAGGATACCCGGAGCGGGGCGTCCGCATTTGGGGCATGTACGATCATGCGGAGAAAGACGGGCACCGCAGCCCTCACAGAACACGAACTCAGTGTGCTCGGGACCATCGCCCGGACCCACATAGGCGTTGCAGTAGGGGCAGAACGAGGCGCCGTCCTCGATAGTCTTAAGGCAATGCGGGCAGATCACGGCATCCTCCTTTCGAAGCAATTCAAACAATCGAGGTTAGAGCATAACATCGCCACGGCCCCACAGGAGCAAGGCACCAATTCAACATCGGCAGGGCGCGTAGTTACTTCTTCTTTTTGCTTGGCATCGAGACTTTGATGCCTTGGGCGGACTTGGTCACGCGAGAGCGCTTGGCTCCGGTACTCTTCTTTTTCTTGGGCTGGGCCTGGGCCACGCCCTCGAGTGCGCGGGCCTCGGCCTCGCGAGCGGTGCGATCTTCGCGGCGCTGCGCCATGTCGGCGGCGACGCGCTTGGCAAAACGTTCGGCCGTCGAGCCCGTCGAGCTCACCTTGCCGCCACCGCGACCCAGGCGGACGCGCACACCGCGGCCAAAACCAGTTGCGGCATGACGACGACGCGGCTTGAGCGAATCCATCATCGTGGCGAGCTTAAAGAACACCGAGCAGGTAAAGACCACGATAACAGCCAAGATAACCATCTGGCCCATCGACAGGTTGGCAATAGACAGCAGCTCCGGGAATCCGATAACGCCCACCAGGATGCCGGCGACTACAAACACAAAGAGCACCACACGTAAGGGCGTGAGAGGCTGCGAGATGCGCCAGATTAGGCTGACGCTCGCCGCGCACGACGTAAGCAGGCACATCGTAGACAGCGTGAGCTGGCTAAAGCCAAACACGCGCGCCACAAAGATGTCGAGCGCCGCAGCCAAAATGACCGCAATCGACGCCGGCAGTGCACGCTTGAGTACGTTGCTCAAAAACGCACCCTTCACACGAGCATTGTTGGGCTCCAGGCCCAACACAAAGCCCGGCGCGCCGATGCAGAAGAAGTTAATGAGCGTCATCTGGATGGGCTCGAAGGGGTACGGCGGCAGCGCGATACACAGCGCCGCCAGGCCCATCGAGAACAGCGTCTTGGTCAGGAACAGTGAGGCCGAACGCTGCAGGTTGTTGATGGAGCGACGGCCCTCGGCCACCACGGCGGGCATCGAGGCAAAATCGTTGTCGACGAGTACGATTTCGGCCACATTACGCGCGGCATCGGAGCCGGCCGCCATGGCGACGGAGCAGTCGGCCTCCTTGAGCGCCAGCACGTCGTTGACGCCGTCGCCCGTCATGGCCACGGTGTGCTCGCGGCGCTTGAGCGCCTGCACGAGCTCGCGCTTCTGCTGCGGGGTCACACGACCAAAGACATGGTAGCGGTCCACTGCGGCATCGAGCTTGGCCGGCGTATCGAGCGTCGTGGCGTCCACATAAGCGTCCGCCCCCGGCACGCCCACCACGCGCGCGATCGACGACACCGTACGCGGGTCGTCGCCGCTGATCACGTTGAGGGTCACGCCCTGCTCGTTAAAGTAGCCGATGGTCTCGGCCGCCGAGGTACGAATCTCGTCGCGGATGGTCACAAATCCCACGGGCTCGGCCTCGCCCACCATATCCCCATCGGGCGTAAAGCCGTCCACGCGCGCCACCACGAGCACGCGGCAGGTATCGGCAAGCTCGGCGACACGGTTCTCGACCTGGGCAAACGCACGATCAGAGAGCACAAATTGCGCGGCGCCCATTACGTAGGAGCCCTGCGCAAACGACGCGCCGCTCCATTTTTTAGACGACGAGAATGGAATGACCGACAGCGGCTCGGACACCTCGACCGGGCGATCGGCGTAATAGTTGAGCAGCGCCTGGCAGGTCTCGTTGGCATCGGCCGAAGTCGCACGTGCCACGTTAGCCAGCGCAAAATCGAGCACTGTGGTATCGATGGGAACAGCCGCCTCGTCCGAGTCCACGCCAAAGCCAACACCCTCAACAGGCAGCGGATACGTGCCCTCGACCTCCATACGGCCCGACGTGATGGTGCCCGTCTTGTCCAGGCACAGCACGTCGACGCGAGCGAGTGTCTCGATGCAGTAGAGCTGCTGTGCCAGCACCTTGCGGCGGGCCAGGCGCACCGTGGCGATGGCGAGCACCGACGAGGTCAGCAGCACCAGGCCTTGCGGGATCATGCCCAGCAGGGCGCCCACCGTGGACAGCAGCGCCGACGAAGGCACATGACCGGCCAACAGCTCGGAGAAGCACCACGAAAGCGCACTATCGCCCGGGGTTCCCGCGGCATCCCACAGCTCGCTCACACTCGAGGCAAACAACGCCAAACCGAGCGGGATCATGATGATGCTCGCAAAGCGCACGATGGCGTTCAGCGCGTTCATGATCTCGGAATTAACCTTTTTGACGTACTTGGCCTCGTTATTAATTTTGGCCACGTAGTTGTCGGCGCCGACATGGATCACGCGGGCGCGCAGCAGGCCCGAGTCGATAAAGCTGCCGCTCATGAGCTCAGAGCCTGGCTGTTTCTTAATAAGGTCGCTCTCGCCCGTCAGCAGGCTCTCGTTCACGAGCGCCTCGCCCGACACCACCACGGCGTCGGCGGGAATCTGGTCGCCGCGCCCCAAGCGGATGATGTCGTCGAGCACGATCTGGTCCAGGTCGAGCTCCACCTCGGCGCCGTCGCGCACCGCGATGGCCTTCTTAGAGGTCAGAAGCGTGAGCTTATCGACCATCTTCTTGGAACGCATGGACTGAATGACGCCGATAGCGGTGTTCAAGAACACCACGAACAGGAACGTCAGATTCTTAAACGAACCGGTCAAAATGACCAGGAACGCCAAGATCACGTTGATCAAATTGAACAGCGTGCAGAGGTTCTCGATGATGAGCTCTTTGACCGACTTGGTCTTGAGCTCCATGTTGCGGTTGATCTTACCGGCGGCGATGCGCTCCTCGACCTCGGCGGTCGAGAGTCCGCGCTCGATATCCGTTGCTGCCATACCACGTCCCATCACGTCGCGTCGGTATAAGAAAAACCGCCCGGACCATGCGAGGTTCGGACGGTCTTACGTTCGATGGTGCCCCATGTTGGATTCGAACCAACGGCCTTCTGCTCCGGAGGCAGACGCTCTAATCCCCTGAGCTAATAGGGCCAACGTTTGGCATTATACCCAAGTGCACCACGGGCTATCAAAATAAAAGAAAAAGCTTTGCAATTCCGAGGAAGACGCGGCGCAACGGCCCACTTTAGAAGGCAAAAGCGAGTCGGATAGTATAAACTCTCATGCACCATATATACACGGCTCGCAATGCGGGCCGTTTTTGCAAAAGTTATCCATCGAGGTGAGAGGCACACCATGATTGCAATTCTAAAGCAGAGCGCCAGCGACGAGGCCGTCAGCCATATTGTCAGCTGGATTGAGAAAAAAGGCCTGAAGACCGACGTCTCGCGCGGCGAGAACGAGACGATTATCGGCCTGGTGGGCGATACGACCAAGATCGACCCGTTCCTGCTCGAGTCCATGGATGTCGTCGAGCGCGTGCAGCGCGTCTCCGAGCCGTTCAAGCGCGCCAACCGCAAGTTCCACCCCGAGGACTCCGTCATCGACTGCGGTCACGGCGTCAAGATCGGCGGCGACCAGTTCCAGGTCATCGCCGGTCCCTGCTCAGTCGAGGGCGAGAACCTCATCCGCATCGCACGCCGCGTGAAGGCCGCCGGCGCCACGATGCTGCGCGGTGGCGCCTACAAGCCCCGCACCTCCCCCTACGCCTACCAGGGCATGGGCCCCGCCGGCCTCGACCTGCTGTGCGAGGCGTCTGCCGAGCTCGACATGCCGATCGTCACCGAGATCATGGACCCGCGCGACGTGCAGGTCTTCTTGGACAAGAAGATTGACGTCATGCAGATCGGCGCCCGCAACGCCCAGAACTTCCCCCTGCTCAAGGAGGTCGGCAAGACCCAGACCCCGATTCTGCTCAAGCGCGGCATGTCCGGCACGATCGATGAGCTGCTTATGGCCGCCGAGTACATCATGAGCGAGGGCAACGACAACGTCATCCTGTGCGAGCGCGGCATCCGCACCTTCGAGACCCGCACCCGCAATACCTTCGACCTCAACGCCGTGCCGGTGCTGCACCACCTGTCGCACCTGCCCGTCGTCGCCGACCCCAGCCACGCCACCGGCTACACCCGCTACGTTGAGCCCATGGCGCTCGCCGCGACCGCCTGCGGTGCCAACGGCCTGGAGATCGAGGTCCACGACGAGCCGAGCCGCGCCTGGTCCGACGGCGCCCAGGCCCTCACCCCCGATCAGTTCGACGACACCATGCGCCGCATCCGAGCCATCCGCGAGGTCGTCTGCCAAGAGACCATGGAGTAGCTCATGGGTACGGTGAGAAACGCGCGTGTTAACCAGGGCGGCCCCAAGTGCGCCGGTATCGTCGGCCTGGGCCTCATCGGCGGTAGCTTTGCCCGCGGCTATGCACAGGCGGGCGTTCGCGTGCTGGCCTGGGACCCCGATGACGATGTCATGACGGCCGCCAGCATGGGCACTGTCGCCGGAGAGCTCAACGACAAGACACTCGGCGAATGCGACATCATCGTCCTTGCCTGCTATCCCGAGGCATGCATCGAGTGGCTCGAGGCGCACGCCCAGGCGCTCGCCGACGCCACCGACACCGACGCCATCATGGGTCCCGTGGTGATCGACACGGTGGGTGTCAAGGGCATCGTGTGCGAGCGCGCCTTTGAGCTTGCCCGCGAGCACGGCTTTTACTTTGTGGGTGCGCACCCCATGGCGGGCACGCAGTACTCGGGCTATGCGCACTCCCGCGCCGATCTGTTCCAGGGCGCCCCGCTCGTGCTCGTGCCACCCGCGGTGGACGATGCACTTAAGCTGGAGCTTTTGGGCCAGGTGCGCGAGATGGTGCGCCCCCTGGGCTTTGGCAAGTTCAGCGTGACCAGCGCCGCCGAGCACGACCGCGTCATCGCCTTCACGAGCCAGCTTGCGCACGTCGTCTCAAACGCCTACGTCAAAAGCCCGACCGCCCAGGTTCACCACGGGTTTTCGGCCGGTAGCTACCGCGATCTCACCCGCGTGGCGCACCTCAACCCCCAGATGTGGTCGGAACTCATGATCGACGACGCCGACGCGCTCGCCTTCGAGATTGACCATCTGATCGAGGCACTCGGAGCCTACAGCCGAGCGCTCAAAGACCACGACCAGCGCTATCTGGAGAACCTCCTTGCCGAGGGCGACCGTATCAAGCGCGCGCTCGACGACGAGGCCTCCCACTAAACCACCTATCACGCCAGGTCGAAAGGACCGAAGCTTATGGCGATTACCATCGATATCGACACTGCACGCCCCTACCAGGTGCATGTTGGCACGTTTTTGCTGGAGCAGGCGGGACCGCTCGTGCGCGCCACTGCTGGCGGCACCAAGGCCGTCATCGTGACGGACACCAACGTGGGCCCGCTCTACCAGATGCCCGTTAAGCAGAGCCTGGAGTCGTCAGGCTACGAGGTGAGCATCTGCACCTTCGAGGCCGGCGAGGCCCATAAGCGCGCCGAAACCTATGTTGCCATTTTGGAGTTTGTAGCCGAGCACGAGCTTTCGCGCTCTGACGTGATCGTGGCACTCGGCGGCGGTGTCGTGGGCGACGTGGCGGGCTTTGTGGCCGCCACCTACATGCGCGGCTGCAAGTTTGTGCAGATCCCCACGAGCCTGCTCGCCATGGTTGATTCGTCGGTGGGCGGCAAGACCGCCATCGACCTGGCTGCCGGCAAGAACTTGGCCGGCGCCTTTTGGCAGCCGAGCGTGGTTATCGCCGACGTGGGGTGCCTGGCCACCCTCACGCCCGAGCAGTTCGCCGACGGCTGCGGCGAGGTCGTCAAGCACGCCGTGATTGCCGATCCGGAGCTTTTCGCCGAGCTGGAGAAGACCCCGCTCACGCTGGAGCTGCTCAACCACGATGTGGCCCGCGTAGCGCTCATCATCGCCCGCAACATCGACATCAAGCGCGCCGTGGTCGTCGCCGACGAGCGCGAGACTAACCAGCGCAAGCTCCTCAACTTTGGACACAGCGCCGGACACGCCGTCGAAGCCTGCGAGCACTTTGAGCTCGGACACGGCAACTGTGTGTCGATCGGCATGGGCATCATCACGCGCGCCGCGGCCCTGCACGGCGTCTGCGATGCTGCACTGCCCGGTCGTATTGAGGAGCTCTGCGCACGCCATGGCCTCAAGACCTGCTGCGACCTCAATGCCGATGCCATCTTTGCCGAGGCGCTCCACGACAAGAAGCGCGCGGGCGACACCATCGACCTGGTGATTCCGCACGGCATTGGCCGCTGCCGCATCGACCGCACGCCGCTTTCCACTTTCCACGAACTCATTGCCGAAGGCCTCGGCCAGAAGGGAGACGCATCCGCATGCTAGCCCGCATCACCCCGTCCCCGCTTAAGGGCACCGTTCCCGCCATCGCGTCCAAGTCGATGGCGCATCGCCTGATCATCTGCGCTGCGCTTGCCAACGGCGAGACGCACGTCACCTGCAACACCACCTGCGCCGACATCGAGGCCACGGTGCGTTGCCTCACGGCGCTCGGCGCCCGCATCGAGACCGCCGAGGACGGCTTCCAGGTCCACCCCACCATGAAGAGTGTTGAGTTTGGCCTGCTCAAGGCCCTTGCCGGCGGCACGCTCGACTGCGGCGAAAGCGGCTCCACGCTCCGCTTTATGCTGCCCGTCGCCTGCGCGCTGGGGGCAGAGGCGACCTTTGTGGGCCAGGGCCGTCTGGGCGCACGCCCCCTCTCCCCGCTTTCCGACGAGATCATTGCCGCCGGCTGCGACCTGCAGGGTCTGGGCGGCTTCCCGCTCAAGACAAGCGGCCGTATGCGCCCGGGCACCTTTATCCTGCCGGGCAACGTGAGCTCACAGTACATCTCCGGCTTGCTGCTGGCAGCCCCGCTTCTGGCCCAGCCCTCCTGCGTGCAGGTAACCGGCCTCATTGAGAGCCGCCCCTACATCAACCTGACGATCCAGGCCATGAAGGCCTTCGGCGTCGAGGTCAACGTCGAACGTATCCCCGCCAAGGACGGCCAGCCCGAGATCACGAACTTCCGCGTGAGCAGCGGCTCGTACCGCACGCCTGGTAACGTGGCTGTCGAGGGCGACTGGTCCAACGCTGCCTTTTGGCTGTGTGCCGGCGCTATCGGCACCGAGCCCATCACCGTCGAGGGCGTGTCCCTGAGCTCCGCACAGGGCGACCGCAACGTGCTTGCCGCGCTTTCGCGCTTTGGCGCCCGCATCGTGCGCTCCACCAACGCCGCCACCGTGCAGTCCGACAAGCTCGCCGGCTTTGAGATGAGCGCCCACGACATTCCCGACCTGGTGCCCGTTATCTCGGCCGTGGCCTCGCTGGCACAGGGCCGCACCTTTATCCGCGATTGCGCCCGCCTGCGCATCAAGGAATCCGACCGCCTGGCCACCACCACCCGCGAGCTCACCGCGCTGGGCGCGCAGGTGCGTATTGCCGGCGACGACCTCATCATCAAGGGCGTCGATGCCTTCACCGGCGGTGAGGTCGATTCGCACAACGACCACCGCATCGCCATGATGGCCGCCATCGCCGCGAGCCGCGCCACCGGCGAGGTCGTGATCCACGGCGCCGAGGCCGTCAACAAGTCCTATCCCGATTTCTTCGACCACTACCGCCTACTGGGCGGTAAGGTCATGCTCGAGGAGGAATAGCATGTCCTCGACCTTTGGCAACGTCTTACACTTAAGCATCTTCGGACAGTCGCACTCCCCCGCCATCGGCTGCTCGCTCGATGGCATTCCGGCGGGCATCGCCGTGGACCAGGAGCAGCTACAGTCCTTCCTCGACCGTCGCGCCCCTGGTCGCGACGAGACCGCGACCAAACGCCGCGAGGCCGACGCCCCGCACATCATCGCCGGTGTGGTCGATGGACACACCACCGGCGCACCCATCGCAGCGATTATTGAGAACACCAACACGCGCTCCAAGGATTACTCCGAGCTGCGCCGCAAACCCCGCCCCGGGCACGCAGATTTCCCTGCGCGCGTGAAGTATCACAACATGCACGATGTCGCTGGTGGCGGGCATTTTTCCGGTCGCCTAACGGCACCCTTGTGCATCGCCGGCGGGATCGCGCTGCAAGCACTCGAGGCCCGTGGCATTCAGGTCATGGCGCACGTCGCGCAGATCGGCGGCATCTCCGACCTGCCCATGGACGATATGGTCTATCGCGAGGCCGACCGCAAGGCGATCCTTACGAACAATCTGCCGTGCATTGACGCCGCCGCAGCCGGCCGCATGCGCGAGGAGATTCTGGCCGCGCGCGACGAGCTCGACAGCATCGGCGGCATCGTGGAGTGCGGCATTTACGGGCTTCCCGCGGGCATCGGCGACCCCATGTTCGACGGCATCGAGAACCGCATCGCGCAAATCGCGTTTGGCATTCCCGCCGTAAAGGGCGTGGAGTTTGGCATGGGCTTTGCCGTGGCCGCCATGCGCGGCAGCGAGAACAACGATCCGTATCGCATCGACGCCGAGACCGGCGAGATCGAGGTCGAATCCAACAACGCCGGCGGCATCCTGGGCGGTATTTCGACCGGCGCGCCCGTCATGTGGCGCATGGCCGTAAAGCCGACGCCCTCCATCGGCCGCGAGCAGCAGACCGTAGACATGGACGCCATGGAAAATGCCGAGCTCTCGGTCCAAGGCCGTCACGATCCCTGCATCGTCCCCCGAGCCGTCCCCGTAGCCGAAGCAGCCGCGGCGCTCGCCATCTGGGACGCCCTCCTCGAGGACGCCGCCCAGCTCTAACCCGACTCACCTGGGTTGCCTGTCAACTCAGCCGTTACGTGAAAGGGGTCCCCATGGACCTTGCTGACATCCGCCAGGCCATCGACGGCATCGATACCACGCTCCTCAACAGCTTTGTCGAGCGTATGGACATTGCCACCGAGGTCGCCAAGTCAAAAATCGAGATGGGCAAGGCCGTCTTTGACCCCGCCCGCGAGCGCTCAAAACTCAACAACCTCGCCAGCCGCGCGCCCGAGCGCTACGAGGCGCAGACCATCACCCTGTTCCGTCTCCTCATGAGCATGAGCAAAGCCGAGCAGCAGCGCTACATCAACGAGCTCAAGGGCATCACCGTCTCGCAAAAGGCCCACGCCACGGCTGCAGCCTCCGACACGCCCTTCCCTCAAACGGCCACCGTTGCCTGCCAGGGCGTAGAAGGTGCCTATAGCCAGATAGCCGCGTGCAAGCTCTTCGACGTGCCCGACATCGCGTTTTTCGAGACCTTCGAAGGCGTTATGCGCGCTGTGCGCGACGGCTTCTGCGAGTTTGGCGTGTTGCCCATCGAAAACTCAACTGCCGGATCGGTCAACGCCGTCTACGACCTGCTCGCCCAGTTCGATTTCCACATCGTGCGCTCGCTGCGCCTCAAGATCGACCACAATCTGCTCGTCAAGCCCGGCACCAAGCTCGCCGACGTGCGCGAGGTTTACAGCCACGGCCAAGCCATTGCCCAGTGTGCGGGCTTTATCGAGTCCCACGACCTGCACGCCACCAAGTACCCCAACACCGCCATGTCGGCCGAGATGGTCGCCAATTCCGACCGCACCGATGTTGCCGCCATCGCATCGCGCAGCTGCGCGGCACTCTATGGCCTGGAGGTGCTGGAGTCCGACATCCAGGACTCGGACAACAACTACACGCGCTTTGTCGTCATCAGCCGCGAGCCACGCGTCTATCCCGGTGCCAACCGTACCTCGCTCATGATCACCACGGCCAACGAGCCGGGCGCCCTCTATCGCGTGCTCGAGCGCTTCTACGCACTCAACATCAACCTCATCAAGCTCGAGAGCCGCCCCATCCCCGGTCGCGACTTTGAGTTTATGTTCTACTTTGACCTGGACTGTCCCTTTGGCAGCAAGGCCCTCGACGACCTGCTCGATTCGATCGACGACGTATGCGAGAGCTTCACCTACTTTGGCAGCTACACGGAGGTGCTCTAGATGACCGATACCGCCGCAACCCGCCCCTACGGCGTGCTGGGCCGCGTGCTGGGCCACAGCTACACCCCGACCATCTACAAGGAGCTGGCGGGGCTTGAGTACGTGCGTTTTGAGCGCGAGCCCGAGGATCTTGAGGCTTTTATGACGGGCGACGAATGGGAGGGCACCAACGTGACCATCCCCTACAAGCGCGCCGTCATGGAATACCTGGACGAGCTGAGCCCGCTCGCCGAGCGCATGGGCAACGTCAACACCATCACGCGCCTGCCCGACGGCCGCCTGCACGGCGATAATACTGACTACTTCGGTTTCCAGTGCCTGGTCGAGGAGTTGGGCGTTGAGGTTGCCGGCAAGAAGGCCCTCGTGCTCGGTGCCACCGGCGGCGCCGGCACCACGGCAAGTATGGTGCTGGGAGACATGGGCGCCATCGTCGTACCCGTGGGTCGCACGAGCGAGGTCAACTACGACAATATCGCGCAGCAGTCCGACGCCTCCCTACTCGTCAACTGCACGCCCGCCGGCATGTTCCCCCATTGCCCCGACGCGCCTTGCACGCTCGAAGGCCTCGATGCGCTCGAGGGCGTCATCGACATTGTCTACAACCCCGCCCGCACGGGCCTGATGCTCGAGGCCGAGCGCCGCGGCATCCCCTGCATCGGCGGCCTGCTTATGCTTGTTGCCCAGGCGGCACAAGCTGTCGAGCGCTATACCGGCAAAGCCACCCCGCGCGAGAGGATCCTGGACGTAACGGAGCGCCTGTCACGCCGCGAACAGAACATCGCGCTGATCGGCATGCCGGGCTCGGGCAAGACCCGCGTGGGCGAGCAGATCGCCCAGCTCACGGGCCGCGAGCACATCGATCTCGATCGCGCCCTCGAGGAGCGCCTGGGCATGCCCTGCGCCGACTTTATCATCAAGTGCGGCGAGGCGGCCTTCCGCGAGCAGGAGACGGCAGCGCTGGCCGACATCTCCAAGCGCAGCGGCTTGGTGCTCTCCACCGGCGGCGGCGTGGTTACGCGCGACAAGAACTACCCTCTGCTGCACCAAAACAGCCAAATCGTGATGCTCAACCGCAAGCTCGACGAGCTCGCCCACAAGGGCCGCCCCATCACCGCGCGCGACGGCATCGACAAGCTGGCCGAGCAGCGTATGCCGCGCTACCGCGCCTGGGCCGACTACATCATCGACTCACGCGACTGCGCCGCCAACACCGCCCATGCCCTCCTCGACACCCTCCCACCCGCTCTCTAACCAAAACCACCACAAAGGGGGCAGGCACCTTTGTGGTGGTTTTTCAACTGCAAAGGAAGCAACCATGAAAGCACTCGTCATTAACGGCCCCAACCTCAACATGCTCGGCATTCGCGAGCCAGGCATCTACGGCAGCGACAACTACGATCGCTTAGTGCAGATCTGCCAGGAAGCGGGTGCCGCACAGGGCTTCGACGAGGTCGAGGTCTTCCAGTCTAACCACGAGGGCAGCATCGTCGACAAGATCCAGGAGGCTTACGGAAAGGTCGACGGCATCGTCATCAACCCGGCCGCCTACACGCATACGAGCGTGGCGATCCTCGACGCCCTCAAGGCCGTTGCCATCCCTGCCGTCGAGGTGCACATCAGCGCCGTAGAGACGCGCGAAGACTTCCGCCAGGTGAGCTACGCCCGCCTAGCCTGCTTCGCCACCATCACCGGCGAGGGCCTGCAAGGCTACGCCCACGCGCTGGAGCTGCTGAGGGAACGCCTCGAAAAGTAGCCTCGCGAGCAAATCCATCAACGCGATTCACACGCTAATAATGCCAGTGCCGCCAGCAGCAACCTCGCTACTGGCGGCACTTTATTACTGGCATATAATCATTGCAGTCACACAACGTCTGGAGACGCGCATGTTAAGCATCCATCTGGGGGATTACCCCGGTTCCATCTACGATACCGAAACCTATTTTAGGAACTCATACTTGGACTCATGGTTCGAAGACCCTATGGCCGCACAGATTATTAAAAGCGTGGACGGATCAGAGCTCATCGGTCCCCACAACATCGTAAGCAAACAGCTGGGCTCGATCACCCCACTCGAACTGTCCGGCGGCGTTAAGACGCTGCTGCTGGTGCGCAATCTCCCAAATATGGTGTTCAACGCATCCACCTGCGGAGACAACTGTGCCCGCTGGCTACTCAAGATCGGCAAAGAGCAGGATGTGATGGTGACCTTATACCACATCATGAAATTCCCCTGGAAGAGCTTTGAAATCCGCGTTGAAAACGATGGCCGCATCGTCAGAAACATGCAGGAGTTTGTCGGCGCCACGAATGACTTTTTGGATGTTGATGAGTAATGAAGGGAACGCATACCGTTGTCGTAGAGCGTGCAAAGGTCAAATACACACTCACGTTTAAGCGCAATATTTCCTTTATACGCGGCAACAGCGGCACGGGTAAAACGACGCTCATCTCGATGATTCGCGACTACAACGACCGAGGACCGGAAAGCGGCGTTGCACTCAGTTGCGACGTGCCTTGCGAAACGCTTTCCGGCAGACGCTGGGAGCGCGAGCTATCGATCATCGAAGATTCAATCGTCTTTCTAGATGAGGGTAACGAGTTTATCTACTCAAAGGACTTCGCCAAAGCCGTCAACGGCTCGTCCAACTATTTTGTTCTGATATCTCGTCGCGATGCCAACGAGCTCCCCTACAGCGTTGATGAGATCCTGAAGCTAGTCAACACGACAAGTAAAACAATCAATGGCCGCAAGAGCGACAGGCGCTTCTACTCGGTGACCAAGCCGCTATATGACCACACGGCAAGTATGCTGTATCAGGATCTAAATGTTGGATTCGAGGTACCCGACGCCGTAGTTGTCGAGGATAGCAAATCTGGCTATCAATTCTACGACGCTCTTTGCAAACGACTCGGGATCCCCTGCTATACCGCCACCGGCGTTGCGAATCTAAAACGTACGATTCACGAATGTCCCGAGCAAAACATCCTTGCTATTGGAGACGGAGCAGCATTTGGTCCCTACATCGAAAAGGTGCTCGGACAGCGCGTTTACAAGAACGTACGCCTGTTCCTCCCCGAATCATTCGAGTGGACACTCCTGCAATCTGGCCTCATTCCCAGTAACGATATCTTAAAAATCCTCGAGGATCCCTCAAGCTATATCGAAAGCCGCGACTACCTGAGCTGGGAGCGGTTCTTCACCGATGTGTTGATCAAATACTCGGCAGACACTCGCTACGCCTACAGAAAGGTAAAGCTCAATGAGCAGTACCTGAGGCCGCAGGCGATGAATGCAGTTGCAAACGTCTTGCCCGAGTGCCTGAAGGCAGACTAGACAGACTAGATATAGCGGGGAGGGCCAAGTTGGTCCTCCCCGCTTTTGTTACGCCTTCTTGATCACGTACGCCAATCCAATATCGCAGGCACAGCGTACGATTGACGCGAAGAACCACGATGCTGGCAGCGTCATAAGCAGAGGCTTGCTCACGCTCGGCTCCAGCCCCCTTTGGCGCGCCGTATAACCAATCCACATCAGCAGCACAATAGCAGCTCACGCCACGGCTTCGGCCTAAACGTATACCCGGCAAGAACAAAGAACACCGGCATGTGAAAAAGCCCAGACCACCAAGCGGTCTGGGCTTAATAAACGATGGTGCTCCATGGCGGATTCGAACCGTCGACCTTGGGATTAGAAGTCCCCTGCTCTATCCAACTGAGCTAATGGAGCAAATAACCGCACGCCCAAGCAAGCACAAGCCTGTCAGGCGCAAGTAATTATAACCTAGTTGAACTGCTCGCGGTACGCCTTGCAGACCTCATCGACCGGGCCGTCCATGCGAAGGTCACCCTTCTCAATCCAAACGGCACGCTGGCAGATGCGCTCAACCTGCTCCATAGAGTGCGAAACGAACAGAACCGTCACGTCGCCGCTCTGGATAAAGTGCTGGATGCGGGCCTCACACTTTTGCTGGAAGAACACATCACCGACGGACAGCGTCTCGTCAACGATCAGAATATCGGGCTCGGTAATCGTCGCGATTGCAAAGGCGATACGCGCCACCATGCCCGAAGAGAAGTTCTTAAGCGGCATATCGACAAAGTTCTGCAGCTCAGCGAACTCGATAATGCCGTCAAAGTTGGCGTCGATGAACTCCTTGGTATAGCCGAGCAGGGCGCCGTTCAGATAGATGTTCTCGCGGGCGGTCAGCTCGGGGTCAAAGCCGGCGCCAAGCTCAATCAGCGGCGCGATGTTACCGTGCACCTTAACGCTGCCCTCGCTAGGCTCAAGAACGCCAGCGATAATCTTGAGCATCGTAGACTTGCCGGAGCCATTGGTGCCGACCAGACCCACAACCTCGCCGCGATGAATATCAAACGAGATGTGCTTGAGCGCCCTAAACTCCTCAAAGAACAGCTCGTGCTTGGCAAGCTTAATGAAGTACTCCTTGAGGTTGGTCAGCGACTCGGACGCCATGTTAAAGATCATGGTGACGTCGTCGACCTCGACAGCCAGAGGCTGCTCGCTGTAATCAACAACAGATTCAGTCATCACAGCACTCCTTAGATGTAGAGGATAAATTTGCGCTCGGACTTATGGAACACGGTATAGCCAATAATAAGCGCAAGAACCGCCCAAGCGACGCACATACCAAACGTCATAAGCGAGGGCGTAGTCTGGAACAGGAAGATATCGCGCATAAACTGCAGGTAGTTGAACATGGGGTTCGCATACATCAAGATACGCACGAGATGCGGCATTTGCGCAATATAGTCAGTCGTCCAGAAGATGGGCGTAATGTAAGTCCACGCCGTAATGACGACGCTCCACAGATGCATAACGTCGCGGAAGAAGACCGTAAGGGCAGAGAGCATCATGCCCAGGCCCATGCAGAAGCACATAAGCAGCAGCAGGCAAACCGGCAACAGAATCAGGTGCCAAGAAGGCATAACGCGGAACCACAGCATGACGATGGCGACGGCGACCAGCGAGAAGGCAAAGTTGACCAGCGAGAAGAGCACCTTCTGCACCGGGAAGACCCAGCGGTGCACCTTAACCTTCTTGAGCAGAGGGGCAGCGCCCACGATCGACGTCAGGGCCTGGTTCGTAGACTCGGACATGACGGCAAAGGTAATGTTACCCACGATCAAGTACAGCGGGTACATCTCGGGCGTCATTGAGCCATTGCGGCCCTGGCCAAAAATCGTCGAGAACACGATGGCCATGACGATCATCATCAGCAGCGGGTTGAGCACCGACCATGCGACGCCCAGAACGCTACGGCGATACTTGATCTTAAAATCCTTGGTAACCAGCTGACGAAGGATAAACGCGTCCTTCTCAAATTCGTTCTTAGCAAACGTCGCAGGCAGACTGCGAGTTTCTTGTTGCTTTGTCTGATCCGACACGGATGCAACTCCTTTACTCGTAATCGTTGACAAACGAACAGTATAGACCCGACGGCCATGCAAACGATTCGCGCAACAAAACTGGAGAACTAACCCACATCTTAGGATGCCAAGCCCAAACGGCTATACTTTCAAGGATTGAACGTATAAGGAGCATTGAGTGAATTCTGAATCCATCGCCGTCATCATCCCCTGCTACAACGAAGCGCCCACGATCGGCAAAGTCATCGACGACTTTCACCGCGAGCTTCCGCAAGCGACGGTCTATGTCTATGACAACAACTCGTCGGACGATACCTCACGCATCGCCACCGAGCACGGCGCCACGGTCCGCTTTGAGCCCCGTCAGGGAAAGGGCAACGTATGCCGCCAGATGTTTCGCGACATCGACGCCGATTGCTACCTGATGGTCGACGGCGACGACACCTACCCCGCCGAGGCGGCCAAGGCCCTCTGCGAGCCCATCCTTAACGGTACGGCCGACATGACCGTAGGCGATCGCCTTTCAAACGGCACCTACGCCGAGGAAAACAAGCGCGCCTTCCACGGCTTTGGCAACAATCTGGTCCGCGCCATGATCAAGTGGATCTATGGCTACAGCTTCGATGACGTCATGACCGGCTACCGCGCCATGAGCCGCCCGTTCGTTAAAACCTTCCCAGTGCTTTCCGAGGGCTTTCAGATCGAAACCGAGCTCTCGATCCACGCCGTCGACCACCGCTGGCGCATCAAAGATGTGCCCATCGAGTACCGCGACCGTCCCGAGGGTTCCGAGTCCAAACTCAACACAGTGAGCGACGGCATTAAAGTCGTTGCGATGATCGGCACGCTGTTCAAGGACTACCGCCCGCTGAAGTTCTTCAGCCTCGTAGCGCTTCTGTTCGCGGTATTCGGCCTCGCCCTGGGCATGCCCATCGTTGTCGAATATTTCCAGACCGGCCTCGTCCCGCGCTTCCCCACCGCTATGCTCGCCGCCTCGTTTATGTTCCTGTGCGGCCTGAGCCTTGCGACCGGCTTCATCCTAGATTCTGTAGCAAAGGTCGAAAAAAAGCAGTGGGAGGTCAACGTGTACAGCAAATACGCCTACGACGACCAGCCCGGCCACCCTACTTCCAAGCCAAGCGAGAGGTAGATCTTCCGCAAAATACTATTGGCACCACTGCGCAGATAGCCACCAACAAGAAAAGCCGCCGTTAAAGAACGGCGGCTTTTACTCTCGAAAAGTTAATAGCGCCTAGAGCGTCTTGATGTACTCCCCCAGCTCTTCCTCCCAGTCGGGCATGTGGAAGCCGGCAGCCTCGAGCCTGGACAGGTCGAGCGCGGAGTGGACCGGGCGCGGGGCGACGGGGCCCTCGGCGCTCGCGTAGTAGTCGGCGGTCGATACCGGCACGACCCTGTCCCCGTTGCCGTTGGCGGCCTCGAAGACGGCGCGGGCGATATCGGCCCAGGACTTGACGGCGCCGGAACCGGTGCAGTCGTAGGTGCCGTAGGGGGCGTGCGTCCCCAGCACGTGGAAGATGGCCTCGGCCATGTCGCGCGTGAAGGTCAGGCGGCCCAGCTGGTCGTCGACCACGGTGACCTGCGTGAGCTTATCCTCCGGGTCGGCGACGCGGTCGGACAGCCCCTTCATGGTCTTGACGAAGTTGTGCCCCTCGCCGATGACCCAGGAGCTGCGCATGACGTAGTGGCGCGGGCACCCGGCCACGGCGATGTCGCCGGCGGCCTTGGTCTGGCCATAGACGGACAGCGGGCTGAGGGGCTCGTCCTCGTCGTGCACCTCGGCGGTGCCGTCGAAGACGTAGTCGGAGGACACGTGGACGAGGGTGATCCCGTGCTCGGCGCAGGTGCGTGCGAGAAGCGCCGGGCCGGTGGCGTTGGCCTTCCAGGCGGTCACGCGGCCCTCGGGGGTCTCCGCTTTATCCACGGCCGTGTAGGCGCCGCAGTTGATCACGGTGCCGTAGAGCGACCAGTCGTATTTTGAGTAGGCGTCCGGGTCGGACATGTCGAAGGTGTCGATGTCGCAGAAGTCGAAGTCCTTGGCGATGCCGCGCTCCTCGGCGAGCGCGCGCACCGCATGGCCCAGCTGGCCGTTGCAGCCGGTGACGAGCGTCCTCTTGGGCGCCATGGGGACGACGTCCTTGAGCATCGGGTGGTTGAGGTCGGCATCGGAGACGGTGGCCTCATCGAGCGGGATCGGCCACTCGATGGCGAGCTCCGGGTCGGCGAGGTTCACGAAGGTGTAGGTCCTCTTCAGCTCGAGGGACCAGTGGGCGTCCACCAGGTAGGTGTAGGCGGTGCCGTCCTCCAGGGCCTGGAAGGAGTTGCCCACGCCGCGCGGGACGTAGATGGCCCTGGACGGGTCGAGCGTGCAGGTGAACACCTTGCCGAAGGTCTCGCTGCCCTCGCGCAGGTCCACCCATGCGCCGAAGACCGAGCCGCGCGCCACCGAGATGAACTTGTCCCAGGGCTCGGCGTGGATGCCGCGGGTGACGCCGCGGCTGTCGTTGTAGGAGATGTTGTTCTGGACGACCCTGAGGTCGGGAATGCCCAGGGCGGGCATCTTGGCGCGCTGCCAGTGCTCCTTGAACCAGCCGCGCGAGTCGCGGTGGACGGCCAGGTCGACGACCTTGAGGCCCTCGATGCCGGTCTCGGCGACGGAGAGGTCCTTCTCGAATGCGATGTCTGCCATATGGGAAAAGCTCCTATCGAAGAGGTTCAGGTTGCGGGCGCTCGCGCGGGGACGCAGGGTCATCCCCATGCCCTGCGGCCCCGCGCGGGCGCCTCGCGGTGCGGTTCGCCGGAATGCAGTCTTACTGGCCCTGTGCGCGGTAGCGGGCCTCGGTGGCCTCCTTGGCCGGGCGCCACCAGGACTCGTTCTCGACGTACCAGTCGATGGTGGCCTTGAGGCCCTCGGCGAAGTCGGTGTGGGCCGGCCTCCAGCCGAGCTCGCGCTGGAGCTTCGTGCTGTCGATGGCGTAGCGGCGGTCGTGGCCGGGGCGGTCGGCGACCCAGTCGAAGTCCTCGGGGTCGCGGCCCATGGCCGTGAGGATCATGCGCAGCACGGTGATGTTGTTCTTCTCCCCGTCGGCGCCGATGAGGTAGGTCTCCCCCGTGCGGCCCTTGGTGAGGATGTCCCAGACGGCCGAGGAGTGGTCCTCGGTGTGGATCCAGTCGCGCACGTTCTCGCCCTTCCCGTAGAGCTTGGGGCGCACGCCGTCGATTATGTTGGTGATCTGGCGCGGGATGAACTTCTCCACGTGCTGGTAGGGGCCGTAGTTGTTGGAGCAGTTGGAGATCGTGGTGCGCAGGCCGTAGGTGCGGGTCCATGCGCGCACGAGCATGTCGGAGCTGGCCTTGGTCGAGCTGTACGGCGAGGAGGGCTTATAGGGCGTCTCCTCGGTGAACTTGGCCGGGTCGTCGAGCGCCAGGTCGCCGTAGACCTCGTCGGTGGAGACGTGGTGGTAGCGGACGCCGTATTTCCTCACGGCCTCCAGCAGGCGGAAGGTGCCCTCCACGTTCGTGCGCAGGAACGGCTCCGGGTCGGCGATGGAGTTGTCGTTGTGGCTCTCGGCGGCGTAGTGCACGATGGCGTCGTGGCCGGGGACCAGCCTGTCCAGCAGCTCGGCGTCGCAGATGTCGCCCACGACGAGCTCGACCCTATCCTCGGGCAGCCCCGCGATGTTCTCGGGGTTGCCGGCGTAGGTCAGCTTGTCCAGGACGGTGACGTGCACCTCGGGGTGGTTGTTGACCACGTAGTGCACGAAGTTGCTGCCGATGAAGCCGCAGCCGCCAGTGACGATGATATTCTTGGGTTCGAAAATCTCAGACATGAAAATCCAATCTGAAGCATGTACAGCTTCTTTAGTATGCCGCAGGAAGTGACGCCGCGACGCTATTCAACAAAACTATCGGACATTTCGGCATGCGATAAGAGCCATAACCTTCGCAGAATTACCTCCTGTACAAAACGCCTCCGAAATGCAGTCTTTGTCGTAGTGAAAAACCGAATCCCCAGTTATTTCACGTAAGTACTTATAGAAGAAATCCTCCCAGCTTTTAAACTTCTCACTGTTTACAAAGGCTTCTGGGGTTTCCAAAACCGTCTTAACATCTAGCCCTGAAATTACGCCGGAGCTCAGTAGAAGCCACTCGAATGATTCGGGAAGACAAACCGTAACAGTATCGCGGTGAATGTCTTGCAGCTTAAGGACGCGGTCCGCATAGCACCCAAATGCCGCCCCGTCCGCGACAACAAACACGCGATCGTCGAGATGCTGATCCAACCAGCCCAAAATCGCACTGTTCGTCATGGCCGAAGTACAGGTAAGCTCACTGTCAGCGAAATGCCGTTCAAAGAACTGGAAACCAGACTTACTGTCCTCGCATAGAAGGATAGAAAAGTCCTGTTTTGGCGCCGACCGGGAAATAGCATAACGATGATTCCCGCGATCTTGATAAACAGGGACGAAAGAATGGTATTTTCCGCTCGTCTTAATCTTGTAAATCTCATCCACGCTATACGGAAGATTGGGGAAATCAGCCCTTGAGATCAGCACGAAATAATTCGAGGAATACAGCACATGATGGGCAAACTCATCAGAATGGATCTCTTTTAAGCCCTCATCGACAAATACAATCGAGTCATGAACGGACGAAAGCTGGTTTCGCCAATCATAATCGGTCAGGGCGACACAGGGACAATCGCATTGCAAGGAGACACCCGACTGCTCGCCCGTTCGCATGTAGTCTGCGACCATGTCAAACAGTGTCGTCTTACCCGTGCCACTATCGCCACGCACAATAGTGATGTTCCGCTTGATGGTAAATGTGTACTTAGTTCCCCTGCGGCGGGAAATCTTAACGAGATGCGAACCGTTCATAAGCAGTACCTACAGATACGGAATCGACTCGTGAATCAATTCGGCCATGTTGTGAACGATTCGGCCGCTATTCACGACTTTAATTTTAAAATCCTCGCGACCAAAGTCCATCACATGATAGAGATTCACAACGAGCTTGCGGTCTTTCGCCATGTCAAGAATCCACTTGGCACAGTTGTCACCACAGGTAGAGGCGTTAAAAATATGCTTACGATCAAATCTCATAAGCAGCAGCGTTTTCACGCCACCAGAAAGCTGGAGTGGGGAGATGGATCCAAGCACGGGGCTTTCGATGACGTTTTCGGAGACAACAACCGATCGATCGACATCTTTAATTATCGAGACTGCATAGGGATCCGTAATCCAAGAAGACCGGTAAGAGTTTTTGAAATATGTCGCTGTGTTGTAAATCGCTTCTGGCATATCGCCAAAGTAGACGCTTAACACATCCACTCCCAATCATATTGTCTTTATGGTCAACGTAATCATAACGAAAGGGGCCACCAGATAAACGGTGACCCCTAAAAGAAAACAAGCTGGCGCTAGTACTCGCGCGGGCTGTTGACGATCTCGCCGGCGGCGACCTTCTTCAGGTGCTGCCCGTAGACCGACTTGCCGTAGGCCTTGGCGGCTTCCTCCAGCTCGGCGGTCGTGATCCAGCCGTTCTCCCAGGCGATCTCCTCGGGCACGGACACGGGCAGGTCCTGGGAGTGCTCCACGGCGCGGACGAACTCCGCCGCCTCGTGCAGGCTCTCCATGGTGCCGGTGTCCAGCCACGCGTAGCCGCGGCCGAGGGTGACCACGGACAGCGTCCCCTCCTCCAGGTACATCTGGTTGAGCGTGGTGATCTCGAGCTCGCCGCGGGCCGACGGCTCCACCCTATGCGCCTTGGCGGCCACGTCGCCCGGGTAGAAGTACAGGCCGGTGACGGCGTAGGAGCTCTTGGGGCGCTCGGGCTTCTCCTCGATGGAGACGGCCCTCCCCTCGCGGTCGAACTCCACGACGCCGAAGCGCTCGGGGTCGTCCACGTGGTAGCCGAAGACCGTGGCGCGGCCCGACTCGGCGTTCTGGACGGCGCGCGTCAGGTGGCGGGACAGGCCGTTGCCGTAGAAGATGTTGTCGCCCAGCACCAGGGCGCACGGCTCTCCGCCGATGAAGTCCTCGCCGATGGTGAAGGCCTGCGCCAGGCCGTCCGGCGAGGGCTGCTCCGCGTAGGAGAGGTTCACGCCGTAGCGCGAGCCGTCCCCGAGCAGGCGCTCGAAGTTGGGCAGGTCGGTCGGGGTGGAGATGACCAAGATGTCCCGGATGCCCGCCAGCATGAGGGTGGACAGCGGGTAGTAGATCATGGGCTTGTCGTAGACCGGCAGCAGCTGCTTGGAGGTCACGAGCGTGAGCGGGTACAGGCGCGTGCCGGACCCGCCGGCGAGGATGATGCCTTTCATAACATAACTCCTTAAAAAATAAAGCAGCCAGACATTGCATGCTTGCGGCAACGTTAACTTAAAGGTCTACGTTGCCGCAAGTATGCATCCATCACATTAAAACTATAGTATCAGTCATATAGGCGAACGACTCTATCCGTCAGTTTTGACCAGTCCCTCTCCTCCGCAGTCTTCAATCCCCCGTCATACAGCGTCTTACGAAGACCGTGATCATTAACGATGCGATTAATGCAGCTCACCGCAGCATCAATATCTCCCCGGTCATAAAGCAAGCAATTCAATCCGTCGCGAAGGAACTCTGCATTACCTCCATTGGGAACAGCAACAACAAAGCCGCCGGTCGCCATCATCTCCAGCGGGGGATATGAAAAACTTTCGAGAATGCTTGTCTTCAATAAAATATGACACTGGTTATAGATGTCTGATATTTGATCATGCGGTACTCTACCGAGGAAATTATCAATACGGTACCAAGGCTTCTTTTTACCAGTGTAGTTCATGTACCAAATCTCATATCTTTCAGAGTCAAGCCTTTCCACTACCCTGAAAGCTTCATCAACATTTTTATAATCAGAACCGCAATCCCCCTCAATTAGAATCCTAATTTTGGGCAAAGAAAAATCGCGCACAGAATGAGGGAACGCAGCAAGGTCAAGTCCGTTTGGCACAGACTTACAATCCTGACCGAACCTGTCCTGAAGCCATTCCTCACACCAAGGCGAAATTGTCAAATAGTCAATATCATTATTCAAATACGTGGCATTTGCTTGAAGGCGCAGTCTATCTCCTGGAAGATAAAAATCGGTCTCCAGATTCTGGACCAAGTACTTTTTCTTACCAATACGTGGATAGCGCCTAACAAAATCAAGAGTGTCCCAAAGGGTTGCAACTGCGGTATCAATTGCACCCGACAAAGGACATTTATCGAGCTTACCGCTAGGAACGACACGATTAAGAACAGGAATACGATGTCCGAAAACTTCAAGCCACTTTGTTGAATCATCAGTATTAAGCAACAATACATCAACGCCAGCGTCTTGAAGAATGCACAGATGCCTAAGGGCGACTAAGACACCACCGCTAGTATTCACGCTCGGCATGACCATTGCGAGATTGGGAGATTGTTCTTTTACAATAATATCTCGGATTGCTTTAGCAGCCGAAACAGTAGTGCAGTGCTCATGGCAGTATAAATATGCAGATTCGCCGACGCTCTTCCTAAGATCAGAATCTAATATCAGACGATTGAGGGCAGCACACCAGTCCTCAACACAATCGCAGAGAAATCCAGTAACGCCATCCTGAATCATCTTCTTAAAGGCGCCAACATTGCTAGCAACCGTAGGAACCTTAACAAGCGATGATTCAATCCATTTATTCTCGGATTTAGCTCGATTGAATAGAGTATTCTCCAAAGGAGCGATATTGATATCACAGGAAGCTATATAATTTGGAAGCCGACGCCAATCGCAAAATGGGAACGTGACAATACGTTCAGAAAATGGCATCAAGTCATCAGGAACATCGAGTTCCCCGCCCACCATCAGGGTGACGTTGTGATGAGTCTCCATTACCTTAGATAATGCTGGGAGCACTGAATTGAAATCTGCATTATGGGTAATGCTTCCGCTAAAATAGCCGATTCTGATTTCCTGAGTTTTCTGTTTTTCATCCCTTCGCTCAACCGCTCGCTTATAGGGAACCCTATCCTCGGGCAAGACGCTTGAGCTTTGCAAGCTGGGGAGTACATCTCGACGATAGATAGCAATATTCGAATAATCAATCATCGATTCAGATGCTACATTTCTATTTATATAGACCCTGGGAACATATTTTTTTAGTTCTTCCGCCATACCCTCAGTAGTAGTGATAGCGCAATCGCAAAGCTTCAGTGTTTCACCCATTCGCCTGACTCCATCGTCATAGCAAGACTTATCATGAGCAGTCATTGCATTAACGAACGGAATAGAATCGGTATAAGCAGTGTCGATAACCAAATCATCAATGTCATAAATAACACGCTTATTGAGTTTTTTTGCCTGCCTAATTAAAGATTCAACTTCATCACTTAGGGGACAACGGAAAATAATAAAAGTACGCGCATGCCTAAGAATATCCTTTTCCATCTCCCAGGCATTAACCTTTTGGACCGTTAAGCCGGCAGCCTCAAGTTCCTCAATCTGATGATCGACACGGTACCTAATAGGATGCGGAACGGAATAATCACATCCATTAATAAAAATAACATCAAAAAAAGAATTGTCTTGGCGAGAGCCAAAATCAAATCGAGGCCTATGCATTGAGAGTACATGGGAGACCTTCTTGGGGACGTTATAAAAGCCCTCTTCTTTAACGGTGTAACCAATGCCCTCAAAAAGGTTCAACATGAAACACTAACTCCTAAAACGCAGAAAGAATTGAAATAAAGTCAACAAATAGAATAGTACTCATTATCAATGAAGAACCAAGCAAGACATGTCCTTCAGAACTTGATTTTATCGGTCGCAAGATATTCAACAGAACCGGAAGGACCAGTGGGAATAAATATCGTCCTTGGACCCCCATGATAATATCTTCACGCTTATCAACAGTAAGAGTCCAGTTCCTCATCGTCATAACAATCAGGAAGAAATTGACGAATACAACAGCAATCATTACAAAGCGATCCGTACTGCAGAATAATTTTTTATTATTCTCATCGTTATAAAACAGAACAACGGACTGAAGAATGATGTAAAGCCAAAAACAAAATGGCCAAACATTAATCGAAAGAGCGCCAAGATTGTAACCTGCATAGGATTGAAACCAGAATGGCCCCATCTCCCAAATAGACTTAATAAAGACCTTTGCGCAATGCAGCGGCGCTCGCATCAAATCAAAAGAATCTGGCATGAAACTACCATGATAAAGAGACACGAACGCACAGCTCGCAACAAAAGCTATCGCAAAGAAGGAAAAGATGAACTTTATATAGCTGTCTGTTCCTTTAAGTTTTTTCCAGTGAATAAGATTCAAGAGTACCAACGGGAAAAACATTATCTTTGAAAGAAGCAGTAAAACGGATAGCAGTATTAACGCCAGCAGAGATCGATATGAGTACAACGAGTCCGCATAAATCTTAACAACTACAGCAACGTACAAAATGGCAACAATGTTTGCGACAGAATCAGCCGAAACAGACGCTTCCTGCTGCAATAAAATGGGATTTAGTAAAAAAATCAAAACAGCATTTTTACCAACTGGCATCAGTTTGATTATCCAATAAGCCGCGAAGCAATATATTAATCCAGCGCACACGCGCGAAACTGAAAGGGCCACAAAGGCATTGAAACCCGTTTGCTGCGCAAATCCTAGAATTACTCCCGGAATTAAATAAAGATGAGGGTAATAGCTCCCCAAATACGTATGGCACACAAAGACGCTAGACCAATCGGTAGGCTGAGTCATTGCATTAAAATAATCTGCGTACGATGAAGGAAACTGACCCAATTGGAAGCAAGAGACAACATCAAAGCCATTGCCGTTACGAGACAATAAGGCGGCCGCCTGCCAAATATGAGAAGCCTCGTCTGGAACATTAGCGGGCAGCATGAAAAGGCCAAAAGCAGTTACAGCGGGCACACCAATCACCACAAAGCAAATTGCGGGATTGTGCTGCTCTTTAATTAATAATAGGACACCAACGAACAAGCAGGCGATTAAGGGCAGAGCCGAGAGCCATAGCCCAGGCAATCCGATAGCGCTGGCTTTAAAGGCGCAATAGTAGAAAAATCCCAAGCAAAGAGAGAGTGCAGCTATAAGTGGATAAACGATAAACGTCAGAGCTTTTCGATAACTATCAGATAGTTTCAGATGACCAGTAAAGGTATCTAGATTCATAACTCTACAACTCCGTCTCGATAAATGTTCAACTTACGCCGGCATTGTTGCAGCGTCATAAAGAATTGCTTCTCATGCTAAGCGAATACAGGCTACAGACTATTGGAGCAAACCACTTGGGCCAGAATTTTTGAAGCATAGTTTCATCCTCCGACCTCCTTGTATCATCTTTAATCAACGCCGTGGTCTCAGAGCCTTCATGAATTCGATGAAACATTAAAACCTCGGGAGAATAAACGAAAGATCCGTCGATTTTCGAGAATCTTTCCCATGCCTCCCAGTCCAAGTCACATTTCATGTCTGTCATAAATAACGGTGTCTGTAAGATGCTTAGATTAAATGTCACAGAAGGACAGCAGATGGCGGAACCGAACCTCAGGATATCCCTTTTATCCTTAACCGATGAAAGAGCGCCGTGGCGAGCAAACTTACGAAGTAAAATTCTCTTAATTTTCAGAATAAGGAGGTTTTCTTCATATACGCCATTTCTTATCTCACCATAATTAGAAAAGAAGATTAAAGGTCGATCCGCTTCTTTCATAGCCCGCAGCATAGTTTCCGTATAACTAGAGCTATAGATATCATCCTGATGAGCTATAGTCACAAGCTTTGTATTTGAATTCGCAATAGCACAATTCCAGTCATGAGATATGCTAGGCGACCCCTCGTTAACAATTACCGGAATCGAATAATTAGACGCTATACGATCAATATAGGAATTAGGAGTTGACGTCGATATAAGGATATTACTTCGGGTGCTTTGGTTCACTAAAGAATCTAAACAGTCAGACAAGTACGGAGACTCGCCGTATGCGCACAATACAAATGTATGATCTTTTGCCAAGCACATGGCATTACTCCCTATTTTTTGATTCAAGCTCTTTTTCAAGCAATGCAATTCGTTGAGTTAAGTTAGCAATTGCAGAAGATTGTTTACTTGACAGACATGCCATAGAAAGAACAATGCATATCAAAAATAAAAACCCTAAGACAAAAACAAAATTGGCTGGAGTCTGAAAACCAAATAAACTTGAAATGAAGTAAAGAGGTTGCGGAAAGAGGCCGCATACCAACAAAACCAATGCAAGAACAATCCAAAGAAGTGAATACTTGAGCTGAAGGCTATCCTTTAATACAAGACGCAGCACAAAACAAAGCAAAACTAAACAAGCAGTAATGACACCAAACTGTAAGGAAATATGCATAACAACCCGTCCTAATTCGAGAATGAAGAGATGATAATCGCCAAAGTAACCTTTATCATGTAATAAATGCTACTAAAACCAGAAATTGACGACTTTCCCCCCTGTCGTTCTTTCATTACGACAGGCACTTCTGTAACGCGAAGGCCCTTAACCATAGCCGCAACAGCAGAATCCGGCTCCGGATAGTCTACGGGATATTTTTTACAGAACAGATCTATGGCCTTAGATCCACATGCGCGAAAACCAGAAGTGGGGTCGCTAACACGAACGTGAGTTGTAAGATGAATTACCGCAGAGAGCCATCTAATTCCAAGACGCCTCAAGAAGGTTGACTTGAAGCCTTCAGATTCCTCAAGAAATCGCGATCCGATAACTAAATCAGACCCATTATTTATTTCATCAAGCAAGCGCGATATGTAATGGGCGTCATGCTGCCCATCACCATCAACTTGGATGTCTACATCATAGCCAAAGCGTTTGGCATATTTGTGTCCGGCTTGAACCGCGCCTCCAATGCCAAGATTCTGCGGTAAATCCAGGACATTAACCCCCGCATCGCGACAAACACGCAAAGTGTCATCAGTGGAGCCATCGTTAATAACTACATAATCGTATCCAGCTTCCTCCACAGAAGAAACCGTATCTAAAATGTTCGCCTCTTCATTAAAAGCTGGGATGATAACCAGCGCTCTTAATTCATGCATCATCTGAATCCTCAGTACAGAATATCAATCAAACAGCCCAAGTCGAACTGAAAAACCCTATCGAAACAAGGAGAGCGAATTTACAGTTCGGATGTGACAGATTGCTTCGCCTTCCGATTTAATAGGTTAATTATACAAAGGAAGGAAAATAATAATCCAAAACCGTATGCCACCAAGATAATGATATTGATGACATTTGCATCAGAAGCAAATACCGGATTCACAAAACAATAACGAGAAAGAAACACGGCCAACGCTAACGAAGCGGCACCAGAAATCGTGCCAATAATCGGTTTCCCAAATGCAATAAAGACATCAATAGTGAAAAAGTTCAAACCAGTGAATGCGGTAGCAACGAGTGCCAACGGAAGATAATCTGAGTGAAGGCCAACTTCTTTGCCATAAATAGCAGTAAGCACAGGTTCGCCTATGAAAGCACTAGCCATGGCACACATCGCCGTCAAAACGAATACGGAAACGAGCATCTTAATAAATACTAAGCGTAATCGGTGAGTTTCATTTTCTCGCCACATTGCCGAAATAGGTCCAAGCAGGGGGGCATATAGATAAGATACGAGAGCCTGAATTACGGCAGTCGGAGTGGCAACGGCGGCATAAAAACCCAACGCCTCATTTCCATAGGAAAGGCCATAGAACTGTCTTGTTACGCTAACAACAGCCGTGCACGCAAGAGATGCAACAAAACCGGGAAAGCAGATACGCGACAATTTGATAAGGGAAGTAAAATCAAAATCAGGTATAACGGCACAAAACCGTTTTGTCATTCTAAAATCATATGTAAGCACAACAGCTATGGTAACAAAAGCCATTGAAGCAACGGCTATTACCAAGTTATCAAATAGCAACAAGCACAACGAAAAGGAGACTAGAACTCCTACGCCACGAACTATTTGAGAGATAGCCGCAATGTCCAATCTGTTGTTTACCTGATCCACACCGTGAAGAACATCGACAAATGAATCACCAGCTTTAAATAGGCAATAAACAGCAACAACTGCCCAATCGTTGAATGCAACAGAGACTAAACAATAGAAGAAGCAAATTACACAGGCAAGTATTGTTGCAACGATTCTATGAGCGATAAAATTCCCAGTCGTAAAATCAGAATAGCTCTCAGAAACCTGAACGGGGCGCGCTCTAAGCAAAACAATGGTCGCAAAAATATTACCAACAGACATAGCCACAGCAAGGCTACCAGACATGCTAATGTCGGAACCAAGTGTCACCACAAGAACAGTAATCAGCCAGTTGCAAATCAAATACACCATCGAGCCGACGCTGTTCCAAACAAGACTCTGCTCAACAGAGAGTTCTTTCGTTTTTCTATTAGACACAATCACTCCAGCAGTGGATCATCAGGCCTTGTTGAATAAAAACAAAACGCGAAGAAGTAAATCAGAAATCAAAGTAGGTCGCAGACGCTTTGGGAAAAATGCTTTCCTAAGTCTTGAAATAATCCCATCATCATTGGTGAAAATATCAAGCTCATGTTTCTGCTCAAAACTAAGCTCATCATAAAACACCGCAGAAAAATGGCTTAACTTTTTACTCTCATCTTTCGATCTATCACCAAATAGCTCGTCCTTAAAATAGGTCTTTAAAAGATCAAAATAACGATTATCTCCAGACGTGACCGCAGAGGAATGACGAACATGTGAAGCCGTACAGACGGAATCAAACAATACCTTTCCAAATGCCGAAGCACACCGAATCAGCCAGCGATCATGCATTTCATTCCCTGGATCTACCTCAAGAATAAAGGCCCTGCAGGCAAGGCGATTAAATACTATCGTGAAGCCTAGTCCGGGAGTATAAAACAAGGTGTTATGAAAAGAGAGGTACTTGTCCTGCGGAGCCGACTCGCGTATCGTCTCGCCATCTTCGTTTACATATGAAAAGGAAGAAAAGTAGACAGTCGGCACCTTGTCTCCACTATTTTCAATTGCCCTGACTGCCCGTTCAATTTTATCGGTCTTCCAAATATCATCCTGATCGGCAAATGCATAGTAGTCATATTCGGGAACCCGTTTGATAATTTCATAAAAACTATTTGGGCACCCAAGATTACCGATTGAATCTTGAATTAAATGAATGCTGGAGTTTGACCGACAGTACCATTGTGCAATTTCAACAGTTTCATCCGTTGAACCATCATCACGAATATAGACGGAGCAATTAGGCCAAGTTTGCTCCAAGATACTATCAAGCTGTTTGGCCAAATACTTTCCGCCGTTATATGTGGGTAAAACAATGCAAACAGACTTGTCTTTGATTTTATCCATAATCCTATTTATTTCTTTGCGAGGCACGATATTTAAGAAATGCGGGAATCAACCCGCTGATCACTTTATAACGAAGCTGAGGAAAAGGCCTGGTTAGGAAATTAAAAGTCCGCCAAGCAAGAAAATAAGCGCCCCAACCATCTTCATCTTTCGCGTCCTTCCAGAACGTTTCTGATAAATAAAAGTGATACTCATTATTGAAGCGATGAGTATTCCCCCGCCGCCATGGCCTCTCTTCGCCGAGATAATGGACAACGATGGGCTTCGATCTTGCGGTATTAAAACTGTTTTCATCCGAAAAGCCCGGCATTAACGAGTTTAAGAATATAAACGGATAGTAGTCAAAGATATTGGAATAATTGAACGCAGGGGATAAACTGCAAATCTTATCTTTAAGTACTGCATTTAGAGCATCTTGATCATTCGCAAACAAGCGTCCTGAGCGGCGCTCGCAATAATCCAATAATTGATCTTCGCAACAAGTTGATCTCCATTGCTTTAAATCAACGAGCAACACGCCAGCATTGTGGTACAGACAGCCATTTAAGTCTAAATCATTAAGTCGAGATGGGCCGACCGTTGGCTCGGGAACCATTCCAACCACGCAACCCTTAAGATCTTGATTCCAAAGAAGAGCAATATCCCCAAGAACAATCGTATCGCCATCGAGGTAAATAACTCTTTCGATCTCATTAGGTAGAAAATGTGCCATCAAAAGCCTAGCAAGAACTATTTCATTCCATCCCGATGTATCAAAATCAAACCCGAGAGCATCTTTGAAGTTCGAAATATCATAAAATACAAGGTTTTGGTTGTATTCGGTCACCATCTCCTGGAGCAAACGCTGGTTATCCTCTGTAATGCCATTAGAGAAGACATGAAAAGTAATGTCTTGAATACCGGAATGATTTGAAACAACCGAGCAAATATTGGCGGCCAACTGTGGGACAAAATTGTTATCAACCGTATAAAGCAAATTCATGATTACCAAACTTCACCTTAATTCACCCAATAGAAATTAATGATGACGACTTAATGAAAGAGGCCGAAACGAAATCCTTACACAAAGGATAAAGTCTAGCACGGTTTGTCTCTTTCAAATAACTTGCAACTAAGGAGGGTGAATTGAGGGGACTACAACCCCATCAATTCACCCCCACTTCATTAGCGTTGGTATATAGGCAAATTGGATCTATATTTAGCTTTTCTCAACCAGCCTAACCTCAAGCGCTTCTAGATGCAGAGCCTCACCAGTTGTACCGGCACACTCGCCCGATTTAACCCAGTCTAGCCAACCTTTGCTTTGAACGTGTGCCCTATAGACAACGTCATAATGCTTGGCAAGATCTCCCGTCAGTTTTATTTCAACAGCCTCAACAGCAAGAGACTTCCCCGTAGTACCGGCAACCTTTCCATTTTTGACCCACTTTTGCCAGCCGATATTTTGAACGTGAGCTCGATACTCGATGCCGCCGGAATACCCTAGGTCAGGCTTGCTAATCGTCAACGCCTCAACAGCAAGATTTCGGCCAGTTGTGCCAACGGTCATGCCTTCGTAAACAGGCGACTGCCAACCAAGGTTTGAAACATGTGCCTTGATTGAAAACGCTCTCTGAATAGAGGGCTGACTCGTATCCCCAGGAGCGGGCGAACCCTTTTCGACCAAAACAACCTGGTATGCCTCGAGCCTCAAGCCAAACCCAGTCGTTCCGGCAACTTGATCATTGCAGGCCCAACCGAGCCATCCCTTATCCTGAACGTGAGCTCGATAATAAACGTCATAGTGATTGGCCATCTCACCAGTCAGGCGAATCTGAATAGCCTGGACAGACTTGCTCTGGCCCGTAGTACCAGAAACTTTCCCCTCCTTCACATAGCCCTGCCAGCCATAATCGGAAACATGTGTCCTGTACTCCAATGCACCATCATAGGGAGCATTCTGCAGATTGAGAGTAATAGCCTCGACGGCTTTTGACTGCCCAACGGTACCGGAAGCATTTCCACCCTTAGAGGCCGATTGCCAGCCGTCATTTGAAACATGCGAAGTTGCCAAGACGTCAAGAGGGCCTCGTGACACCTTAACAACATCATAGCCCGACTCGCCCTTCTTGAAATAAGTCAGAGCACCGCTATTGTGCGAATAGATAGCAAAGTCGTAATTTGCCGAAGCAAGTATGGAATCCGAAAACTCTACGAGATAGCAAGAGTCTCCCTGTTTGCAAAGGGATCTGATAGCAGCATCCGTGTCTTCGGTAATCGGAGAAGCAAACCAATCCATAATGGAATAATCGATGACGGCACCCGGCTTCAAGGCCTCGGCCTTTGTGGAATTCCAAAGTCCACCAGCAGCATCGGCACTGGCCGAGTTATACGTACTAGACCCATAACCAGACAGACCGATCTCCGGATTAAAGAAGAGGATCAGCTCTGCAGCGACGGAAGAATCGACATCGGTAATGCCAAGACGGTCAAGCTGTTCCTGCTTTTGGGGATACATACCCGTCGGTGTGTTTGGATGCCCCTTGTAATAATACAAATAGTCATCGCCATAGATAACTTCGGTCAAGTTGGCATAGTCGTCAAAATTCTGCTCGTAAGAAACGTACGTTCCAAGCAGCATCATTACCTTTTTGCCCTGCTGAGTCGCCGCATCAAAATAGCCATCGTTAAAGTTGTACAGCGCCTTAAACGCTTGGACTGTATCCTCTCCCCTATTCTGCAGGCTCGTAAGCATGCCCGAAACATTCACCTTCTTAACGCCGGGATCGGACGCGATCTTATTCGCAAAGGCATTATCGTCACCACTCGTAAACAGATTCGTTCGAGTCATCCACCACTGAGTGCCAGGCTCAATACTCAGCACGGCATACATAGAATCCCAGTGATCGTGATAATCGCTATACGACTTTGAGACCTCACCGGTTTCGTATTCCTTATTCTTGGCGGCGTTCCATAAAGTAATCAGCTCCGCTTGCTTAGAATCTGGATCCTTAACGTCAAAGGCTTCGTTGGTAAAGACATACGTGGCGGATCCATCGGACAACAGCCGAATGGAGTATTGGCCTGCGGGAATCTTGTTGGCGTAAATCATCCTATGGATCAACGAACAGGTGATGTCATTGATATACAGATTGAACTTTGCCTTGGGATTGATCTTGTAGAGAGCAGCGACATAATCCGCGAACGCCTGATAGCTCGAACTAGAAGCATTCTCCTCATGAGTCAGATACGGAAGACCGTACATCCCGGATGGAAGCGAGTTCCAGTTATAGGCACTTGGACGATCGAGCATTACAATTGACGGAACGGTCGTTCCAGCAGAAGAGGTACTGATATCCCAGAAAGATAGCGAATAGAGAACAACGGGGAAAGAAGCACTCAAAGGGGCAAGGTTGTACTCACTCGCAGAAATGCCAATTGACTGATGGTCCTCTTGAACGATGTTTCCGTTCTTCAAATACTGCAACGTAACGTCAAACGGACCATAATCGCTAAATTCAATTTCACTGGAGCTAGAGCCCAGATCTCCGAGTGCAATCGTGCTTGAGACGGAACGGGTGACCCTCCCTCCATACGACATGGAGCCTGCCACCTTTATCGAATCAGCGATCCCGAGTCGTTTTATATCCTCGATCTGCGGAATATTCAGGGTTACTTTAGTCGTCTCCCCAACCTGAGAAAGAGAGCAATTAAAGACATATGGGACATAGGCACCAGCAGTATCGCCGGGCGCCGCGTCACCCTTTTTTACAATGACGATCTGTATTGCTTCAACGGCATAAGACCAACCGGTGGTTCCCGCAGTCGACCCATTTGAAGTCCATCCAAGCCAGCCGAAATTAGAAGCATGAACGCGATAATACAGGTCATAAGAAGCCGCCCTGTTGCCCGTCAGCTTGAGCTCGACGGCTTCAATCTGAAGGCCCTTTCCCGTTGTGCCGGAGACGGCTCCATTAGAAACCCAATCCTGCCAGCCTTCATTTTGAACATGAGAGCGGTATTCGATACCAAGGTCTTCTGAATTAGGGAGGGAAACCCTGAGTGCTTCAAGCCTACGGGACTGGCCTGTTGTGCCAGAGGTCGAGCCATTCGATGTAAACGTCGGCTCCCAACCAATGCCTGAAATGTGAGATTTATAGCTGACGTCCGGGGCCGCCTCTTTGGGCTCCACGGTAGCATCAATCGAAGGCGCCGTTTCATCGGCTACAGCAGCAGTTTGATCCGAGGGGTCGGATTGGGTCTCTGGAACGGATTCATATTCGTTGGAACCAACATTTTGATCTGCCCAACAAGCCAAAGGGCTCAAAAGCAGCATCGTCATGAAGCAGGAAATCAGAACAATAAATGCTCTAAATTGCCTTTTCAAAAGAATCGCCTCCTAGATAGACGGTCGTCAATAACCATACTATCGGGAGTTAGCTTCATTAATGTCACCAATTAGGTGAACGAAGAAAAAGGAGCCTAATCCAACGGCAAGGGCCCTTTCCTGTTGCCAAGACTACGGCAACAGGAAAGGGCCCTCTAACAAGCTCTCACCGCTTACGGGAATAGTTAGTAGATTACCACCTTGGTAGCAAGGGGCACGTTATTCCAAATCCATTTAGCGCGATCAATGGGCAAACGCACGCAGCCTTGTGAAACATGCATTCCCATTCGGCTGTCCATGGGATTAAAAGTTCCCTGGTAGTACGGTATTGAATGGAACAGATAGTCACCGTAAAACTGCGTGTAGTAGTAGCAGGTATACCCATGTCCAAACGAGTAGCCCTTGCCGGTGACGGTATACTCACCCGTAGGCGTTGGAGTACTAGGGGCGCCGGTAGAGCAAGTCCAGTATTGAGCGTAACTCCACGACCCGCGCTGTCCACGAAAAACTCCAAGGCGGCATGCTTGCCTGTCAACCATAATGAGCCAGCTTGTGCTGCTCGAATATCTATTAGCTCGATTAAGCATAGTCATCATATCTGCCGGCAACAAGGGCTGGTCAGTAAACGGACGCGCAGTAGAACCGGGAGCACCAGCGCCCTTGGGAACAATCTTCACTTGAACAGACTCGACTCTGCAGCCTATCCTAGACGTACCCGCAGGCTGCCCATTTGAGGTCCAGTCGAGCCACCCAAAGTCTTGGCAATATGCTCGATACCAAACATCAAAGGAGTTCGATAAATCACCGGTCAACTTAATCTTAAGAGCCTC
>DBFDVR010000032.1:0-5023 GCA_048321375.1 Collinsella sp. | reverse complement strand
TCAACCGATTCTGGAAGTAATCGGCGTTATTTGGTTATTGCGATATACCCCTTTGCAGCCCAGATGGGCGGCCGAGGGGTATATTTGCTTGTAATGGGCCCGCGCGGAGCGGGCCGGTAATCCATAGAGGAGGCACCCTTGAAGGCGGACACTCAAACCATCGACATCCTGTTGTTGGGCAGCGGCGGCCGCGAGCATGCTCTGGCAGCCAAGCTCGCAGCATCACCGCGCGCCGGCAAGCTCTACATCGCGCCGGGTAACGGCGGCACCGCGAGCTGCGGCGAGAATGTGGTTCTCGACGATTGCGATCCTGCTGCCGTGGCGGCGTTTGCGCAGAGCCATGGATGCGGACTCGTTGTGATTGGCCCCGAGGCTCCGCTCGTGGCGGGCGTGGCCGACGCCGTGCGCGCGGCGGGTATTCCCTGCTTTGGCCCGGGTGCCGAGGGTGCCCAGATGGAGGGCTCCAAGCTGTTCTCCAAGCAGCTCATGGAGCGCGCCGGTATCCCGACGGCAGCCTATGGTTCATTTACCGACGAGGCTTCGGCTCTTGCCTATGTGCGCGAGCAGGGCGCTCCGCTGGTCGTCAAGGCCGACGGCCTTGCCGCGGGCAAGGGCGTTATCGTGGCAACCGAGCTTTCGCAGGCCGAGGAGGCTGTGCGTGAGTGTTTTGGCGGCACCTTTGGCGATGCCGGCAACACGGTGGTCATCGAGGAGATGCTGACCGGCCCCGAGTGCTCGCTGCTGGCCTTTACCGACGGCAAGACCGTGCGTCCCATGGCCACCTCGCAGGATCACAAGCGTGCGCTCGAGGGCGACAAGGGCCCCAACACGGGCGGCATGGGCGTCTACAGCCCGGTGCCCATCGTGACCGACGAGGAGCACGCCACCATGGTGAAGGTCATGGGGCAGACCGTGGCCGAGCTTGCTGCCGAGGGCATCGACTACCGCGGCTGCCTGTATGGCGGCTTTATGCTCACCCCCGCCGGCCCCAAGGTGCTGGAGTTCAACGCCCGCTTTGGTGATCCCGAGACTCAGGTCGTGCTCCCGCGCCTTAAGAACGACCTGGTCGAGGTCATGCTGGCTTGCGCCAACTGCGAGCTCGATCAGATTGAGCTCGACTGGCGCGACGAGTGGGCCGTGGCCGTTGTCCTGACGAGCGCGGGCTACCCCGGCAGCTACGAGAAGGGCAAGGTCATTACCGGTATCGAGGATGCCGAGGCCATGGAGAACGTGACGGTGTACCACGCCGGCACCGCCGTGGTGGATGGCCAGCTTGTGACCAACGGCGGCCGTGTGCTTGCCGTGACTGCACTGGGCGATACGTTCGAGAACGCTCGCGACCTTGCCTACGAGGCCTGCGAGCAGATTGATTTTGAGGGCAAGACCCTGCGCCACGACATTGGCCTGCGTGCGCTGCGCGGCCGTGACGCCTGGGATGCCTAAAATCCGAGAGGAATGAGACGGATGGACGAGAAGAACGAAGAGCTCGTGGACGCGCAGATCGTCGAGGAAGACGGCCGCATGTATGGACACGCCGAGGGCGAGCCTGGTGGCGAGGTCGCTGACGAGCCGGCGCTGGTGCTGGGCGACGACGACCCGCATGACGCCCTGCTGCACGAGAAGATTCTTTCGGAGGAGTGCGCCTGGAAGGGCAAGATCCTCGACGTCCACCGTCTTGAGGTTGAGCTGCCCAACGGTCGCCGCAGCGCCCGCGATATCGTTCGCCATCCGGGTGCGGCGGCTGTTGTGGCACTGACCGAGAGCGGCAAGATCGTACTGGTGCGTCAGTACCGCACCGCCATCGACCGCGTGACGGTCGAGATTCCCGCCGGCAAGCTCGATCCAGGCGAGGACCCGCTCGATTGCGCCAAGCGCGAGCTGCATGAGGAGACGGGCTTTAGGGCTGGTCGCATTCGCTTTTTGACGTCGATTGTCACGTCCTGTGGTTTTTGCGATGAGATTATCCACATCTACTTGGCTACCAAGCTCGAGTTTGATGCGCCCAACCCCGATGATGACGAGTTTGTCAACGTGGACCTGGTGCCGCTGCATGAGCTGATCGACGCCGTACTCGACGGCAAGATCGAAGACGCCAAGACCGTCGTGGGCGCCTTGGCCTGCGACAGCATCGCACACCGCCTTGGGGGCACGGAACTCTAGGTTACGCGGTTTTACCAAACCGCGTAACGAGTCGACGCTGCAAACGCCCCTAAGCGGCAATCTGCCTTTCAATCGTCGCTCGCGTACCGAAGTACGCGTCGCTCCTCTTTCAAGGCACCTTGCTCGCTTAGGGACGTTTTCGCTGACGTTGCTAGAACATCGGCGTTATGTTTGTTGAGACGCTTTGTTTTCAGCCCGACCGGCTCAACCGGATTTATCACGCTATTTATTTCTCTTCGAGGACTGCATGTTTAAGAGGTTTCTTTCGTATTACGAGCCCCAGATGGGGCTTTTTGTTGCTGATACTGTTTGTGCTCTGGTGCTTGCCGCCATTGACCTTGCTTTTCCTATTATTCTGCGTAATTTGACCGGTGGGCTATTTACTCAGGGTCAGGCTGCCATTATGCAGGCGCTCGGCATGATCGCGGTGGGCTTGGTGCTGATGTATGCCGTCCGCTGCGCCTGCCGCTACGTTGTGAGCTATTGGGGCCACGTGATGGGCGCGCGCATGGAGTCCAAAATGCGCGAGGACCTGTTCGACCAGTATGAGCGCTTTAGCTTTGCGTACTTCGACCGCAACAGCTCGGGTGACATGATGAGCCGCGTGGTCAACGACCTGTTCGATATCTGCGAGGCGGCGCATCACGTACCCGAGTGGATCATCATCTGCGGTATCGAGATTATCGGCTCGTTTGTGATCCTCTTTACCATCGCTCCGGTGCTGGCGCTTGCCATGGCCGTGGTGACGGCGGCGTTTGCGGTCGTCATGTTTTGGCAGAACATGCGCATGCGCGAGGTCTTTAGCGACAACCGCAAGAAGATCAGCGGCATCAATGCACAGCTGCAGGATTCTCTGGCGGGCATGCGCGTGGTCAAGAGCTTTGCCAACGAGGAGACCGAGCGTGCCAAGTTCCGTGCATCTAACGACCGCTACCTTTTGTCCAAGGAGAACATGTATCACGCCATGGGCGTCTATACCGCGACGTATGGCCTGCTCTCGGGTGTGCTCTATGTGATCGTGGTGCTGCTGGGCGGCTGGCTGGTCGCCAAGGGACAGCTGCAGGCGGTCGATATGGCGACCTTTGCACTCTATATTTCGCTGTTCTGCACGCCGCTTGAGACGCTCGTCAATTCGGCCGAAACGTATCAGAAGGCTATCGCCGGCTTTAAACGTATGGACGAGGTGCTCTCGACCGCGCCGGATATCCAGGACAAGCCGGGCGCTACGGATCTGCAGGTGACTGCTGGCGCCGTGGAGTATCACGACGTGTGCTTTAACTACGAGGATGTCGAGCTGGGCGAGGGCTATGCCGACGAGCGTCCCGTTATCGACCATATGGACCTGTCCATCAAGCCCGGGCAGACCATCGCTTTGGTTGGCCCTTCGGGCGGCGGCAAGTCCACGACCTGTTCGCTGCTGCCGCGCTTTTATGACGTGGCTACCGGATCCATTAGCATCGACGGTCAGGACGTGCGCGATGTGACGCAGCAGAGCCTGCGCCGCGCCATCGGCCTGGTGCAGCAGGATGTCTATCTGTTTGACGGCACGATTGGCGAGAACATCGCCTACGGCAAGCCGGGCGCTACGGCAGAAGAGATCGCCGAGGCCGCCCGTCGCGCCAACATCGATGCCTTTATCGAGTCGCTTCCGCAGGGCTACGACACCGTGGTGGGCGAGCGCGGCAGCCGTCTTTCGGGCGGACAGAAGCAGCGCGTTGCCATCGCGCGCGTGTTTCTCAAGAACCCCAAGATCCTGATTTTGGACGAGGCGACGAGTGCTTTGGATAACGAGAGCGAGGAGGCGGTGCAGGAGTCACTCGAAGAGCTGGCACGCGGCCGCACCACGATTATCATCGCCCACCGTCTTTCGACCATTAAGCATGCCGATGAGATTGCGACCGTTGAGCATGGTCGCGTTATGGAGCGTGGCACGCACGAGGAGCTTCTCGCCCGTGGCGGCACCTATGCCCGTTACTATCGAATGCAGTTCGAAGGTGCGCGTGCGCACGAGCTCGACTGATTGATATGACAGGAAGTTTATGGCTGACAAGAACCCTTTGACTCCGGAAGAAGTGACGGAGTTATTCTCCGAAATCGATGCATCCGGCGTCTTGGATCCCACGCTCGCCAAAAAGCGTACCGAGCGCATGCGTGAGAAGGAGGCTGCGGCCAAGCGCGGTGACAAAGCGGCGCTAGCGCAGCTGCGCAGCGAGGACCGCGCGAGCCAGGCAAAACATATCGACCCGCTGTCCGAGGACGATCCTTCGGGCTCGCAGGTGAGCCATACCATTACGAAGACCGCGATGGCCGTGGTCATCGGTATTTTGGTGCTGATCGTGGGCATGCAGATTGGCTACGGCGTGATGCGTCGTCTGAACACCGCCAACCTGTCCGAGAGCGTTTCGGTCGATACCGTTTCGACGGCGCTGAAGGGCGGCCTTGAGTGGGGCAACGGCTTTACGCAGTTCCCGCTCGACTTTACCGTCGATGAAGCCGATGAGCGTACGGGCACGGTCGAGGTGACGGTGTTGGACACATCGTCTGCCAACGAGCTCGAGCTGCTGTCCAACGGGCAGATCCAGGCCGCGGCGCTTGCGACCAACGCGCTGCTCAACGATAAGATCGACCGCGTGGTGTATAACGTTCACGCCTATATCGACGAGGATAGCAACATTCAGCACGATTCCTTCTTTGGCATGTTCCCCGCGCGGGGCCACCAGAGCGCCATTTTGACGTTCGTGTGGACCAAGAGCTCATCCAACGCCACGAGTATCGACTGGAAGATGCGCATCGTGAGTATGGATGACACCATCGCCGAGCGCATTCAGAAGCAGGTGAACTCGGTGTCGTCGTTGATTGAGGA
>DBFDVR010000031.1:0-52355 GCA_048321375.1 Collinsella sp. | reverse complement strand
GCGCGGGGCATGGGGCACGGGCGGGCGCTCAAGGCCGTCGCGAGGAAGCGGCTCAGGGCGATATACGCCGTGATGCGCGACCGGGTGCCCTACCGGGAGTAGCCCCGACGGTTGACAAAACTATAGGAACACCCAATGACTGACCAATGACTAGGCAAGGGCGGCCATGATGGTGCGGGCGACGCCGTCGTGGTCGTTGTCGTATTCGGTGATGGCGTCGGCGGCCTCGCGGTCTTCGGACTCGGCGTTGATCATGGCCATGCCGTGGCCCGCTGCCTGCAGCATGGGGATGTCGTTGATGTTGTCGCCGAACGCCCAGGCGTCGGCGAGACGCTTGCCCAGGTATTCGCATAGCCACGTGAGGGCCGTCCCCTTGGTGGCGCCCTCGCCCATGACCTCGATATTCATGGCGTACGAACGCGTGACCTCAATGCCTCCGAGCGTGTCGAGCGCCGTCGCGATGGCGTCGCGATCGGCCGGGTTGTGCCAGTACATGGCGATACGTTCGAGCGTCTCGACCTCGTCGATCTTGCTGTCGATATCCATGTCGATCGGCGTTCGTGTGCGCTTGAGTGAAGCCGCGATGTGGGGGTCACCGCCGCAGAACTCATCCAGGCGCCCGTATAGCGAGCGGGGGAGGAAGCACTGTCCATCCGCGAAGATATCGAAGGTCACATCGTGGCCGGCGGCAATGCGATGGATGCGGTGGGCAATGCCGCAATCGAGCGGTCGGCTCAAAATGCGCGTAGCACGTGAGGTGTCGGTGGGCGTATCTTCGTCGAGCCGCCAGACGCTGGCGCCGTTGGCGCAGACCGCGTAGTGCACGGCGGGATGGGCGAGAATGGGCTCAAAGATGCCCGACAGCGGGCGCCCCGTGCAGGGAACAAACTCGATGCCACGACGTGCGAGCTCGTCGAGCATTGCCCAAGTGGCGTCGCTCATCTGCTTATCGCTCGTCAGCAGCGTCCCATCCATATCGGAAAACACAATCATTCGTTGCGATCCTTTCTACTGGCATAAAAAGTGTGGCCAAGGGCTTGGGTCCCTGGCCACGCTCGAGTTCTATAACGGTCCGCGTCCTAGCGGTCAGCGAGCGGCTTGTACTCCAGCGGCTCGATCACCGGACGATAGGCCGGGCGAATAATACGGTGCGCGCAGAAGAGCTCTTCCATGCGGTGCGCAGACCAGCCGGCCATGCGGGCGACGGCGAACAGCGGCGTAAAGAGCGTCTCGGGCACGCCGAGCATCTTGTAGATAAAGCCCGTGTACAGGTCGATGTTGGCACAGATGGGCTTGGTCATGCCGTGATCGCGCATCACTTGCGGGGCCAGGCGCTCGATGCGCTCGATGAGCGCGAACTCCTCGCCCAGGTCCTTCTTGGCGGCAAGCGTGCGCGCGTAACGACGGCACACCTCGGCACGCGGGTCGCTCAGCGTGTAGACGGCGTGGCCCATACCGTAGATGAGACCCGTGCCGTCGAAGGCCTGCTTGTCGAGGATCTTGCCCAGGTAGGCTGCGACCTCGTCCTCGTCCTCCCAATTGGAGACATGCGCGCGGATGTCCTCGTGCATGGAGACAACCTTGGCGTTGGCGCCACCGTGGCGCGGGCCCTTGAGTGAGCCGATAGCCGCGGCGTAGGCGGAATACGGGTCGGTGGCCGAGGAGGACAGCACGCGGCAGGCAAACGTGGAGTTGTTGCCGCCTCCGTGTTCGGCATGCAGCATGAGCATCACGTCGAGCAGCATGGCTTCGTCGCGGGTGAATGCCATGCCGCCGCGCAACACCTGCAGGATGGTCTCGGCGGTGGAGAGACCGGGTGTGGGGTGCGGTACATGAACCTCGGAGCCGCGGCGCTTGGCGACCGAGGCCATATGCGCGAAGGCGGCGATGCGGGGGAGACGGGCGAGCATGGAGATGGCGACGTCGATTTCGTGCTCGGGCGTAATGGCGTCGGGCTCGGCGTCGAAGGCGTAGAGCAGCAGCACGGCGCGCTGAAGCACATTCATGATGCTCGACGACACCGTGGTCATGGGGAACTCTTTGACGTACTCATCGCTCAGGTGCCTAAAAGCGCCCAGACGTCCGCAAAAACCGTCGAGCTCCTCTTTGTTGGGCAGCGAGCCCGTGATGAGCAGGTAGGCGACCTCTTCGTAGCCATAGCGATTCTCGGCCTGGGCGTTGTTGACCAGGTCCTCGATGCTGTAGCCGCGCAGCGTAAGCTTGCCCTGGTCGGGCACGACTTTGCCGTCGACCTTGTTGTAGCCGTGCACGTCCGAGATGCGGGTAAGGCCCGCGACCACGCCCGAGCCATCGGCATTGCGCAGGCCGCGCTTGACGTTATGCTCTACGAACAGGCCCTCGTCGTACGGGGCGGTCGGCAGGCCGTGGTAGAGGTTTTCGCTTTCGGGCGAAATCTGACGGCTCGCCTCGTAATCCAGAACCAGGCGGCTCAGGTGATCGTCGAAGCGGTAGTAGATTTTCTTGGCGTCGTAGGCCATGCGCGCTCCTCTCCGGTCCGCTTTGGGGCCGCGCGCTTGGACGATATGACGTCAAGCTGCCCCGAGCGGCTTGTTCACTACAGGCGGTACATAAAGTTAAAGACGTCCTCGCGCTGGATGGACACGTTGACGCCCGAAAGCTCGCCGGCCTCGGCCAGGGCCTTCTGCAGCTCGGCGAAGTCGAGCTTGGACTCGGCGGTGTCGGCCAGCATGGTCATGGTGAAGATGTCCTCGATAATGGACTGCGTGATGTCGCGGATGTCGACGTTGGCCTCGCCCAGAACGCGGGTGACGCCGGCGACGATGCCGGGGCGGTTCTTGCCAAGGACGGTGATGACGATACGGGAGGACGAGATCTCGGCCATGGGAAACCCTTTCGCGTGGTTGCGGCGCGCGCGGGGCGCTCCGCTACGGTACAGTGTTCATCATTGTACCTGTCTGGCGCAAAAAAGGCGCGCTCGCTGCGGCGTTACATGCCTGCAACATGAGCGTAAGGGGGAAGGCCGTACGGGGAAGAGCCGTCTGGCGCGTGTCCGGCTCGTGTTGGGTTGATTTCCGATCTCAGCCGAACACATTGAGCGGACAGGCCGTTCCCGCAGTCAGCCGAACGCCTCCGACGGCTGATTCCGAACTGGAAGCGGAGGGCATCCCCGCCCTTCGGTAGGGGATACCGCTCCGCGGCGCATGCCGCGGGCGGCGCCCCTATCGGACCACCGTGACCTCAGTTGGGATGGGCCCAGCACTGCCGCGTACTCGGTGAGCTAGAGCCAACTGTTCATCTTCACGTCGCGTATGGCGATATTTCGGTCGTCCGGCTCGGTGATGCCGTAGCCGAACGCCTGGAGCGTCTCGATGGACTCCTGGATCCTCTGTTGGAACATGGGACCCGGATCGACCCTCGGCCCGAGGTGCCCGCGCCAAAGGCACGGCGTGGCGCGCAGCATGTTATGGATTTTGGAGATGGGCTCGATGTCGGCGTAGACGTTGAGCGTCGCCATGGCGTCCTTGTGGCCGAGGATCGATTGGAGCGCCTTGATATCGCCGCCTTGGCGGATCCACTGCGTTGCGAACGTGTGGCGAAGGCCGTGGAACGTGATCAGCTCGTCGTTGGTGCCCATGAGGCCGTTGGTCTCCGAGAACGTCTTGAGCGCCCTGCGGATATAGCTTGTCGTCGCGAAGGTCGCGCCCGGCTCCGACAGGATGTAGCAGTCCCCGATCTCGACCGCCCCGGTAAGGCCGCGCAAGCGCAGCTTTCCGCAGTCGATCTCGTGGGTCTCCTTCAGGAAGGGGAGTAGGCCGACCGGGTCGATGGGGATACCCCTGGCGTCATGGGTCTTGGTGTCCTTGATGAACGAACCCATTCCCTTCGCGTACGCCACCGAGTGTCTGATCGAGATCAGGCCCGTCTCGAAATCCACATCGCACCACCGAAGGCCGCAGACCTCGCCGATTCGCATCCCCGTGTGCAGGGCGAGTACGACCGCCCTCTAATCCTCGGCGGACCAATCGAGTCCGAACTCCTTTCGGGCATCCTCTTCGCTCATGACTTCGAGAAGGTCTCCGGGTTGGCAACGAAGGGCGAGGCATAGCTGCTCGAGCGTGTTGAAGCGAATGCCGCGAATATGCCCTTTTTTAATACGGGACAGGTTCACGGGCGTGGTTCCAATCCTTTCGGCAAGTTCGTTCGAGGAAATCTTTCGCTCGGCCATGATCTTGTCGAGGCGAACAATTACGGGCATGGCGTTTCCTTACGCAATCTCGTCGGAGTCGAGGTACAGCTCTCGGGCGTACAAGAAGAGCCGGGAAAGCATGAACAGGACGATGCCGAGAACCAGAGAGGTCCAATCGAATGATGAAGCGATCTCTTGGGCGCCGACGGCCCCCTCGCCGCCAAACATCGAAACGGAGGTTTTGAGTGAGCCGGCGTAGAGGCTGGTGGCAGCTTGAACAACGAAGAGAATGCCGAGCACCTTCAAGCATGTCGCAGACCCTTTCTTGAAGGGGTCTCCGCTCTTGATCGTCCACACGAGAACGGCGCTGAGGATGGTCGTAGCGATACCGATGACGGCAGGGACCAATGTCGAGATCGCAAGGGCTGGATACGCGGGGGAGTCTGCAATTACAGGGTTGTCGAGCACTTCGATTGCTGGCTTTAAGGAGAGCGCCACTTGTGCGATGGCGGTGGCGCAAAGGGTCGCAGAGGCTATCGCACATGCGATGCGGAAGGAATGAAGCCGGGGAGTGCGATTGTCGGAACTCATAATAACCTCCGAAGAATTTAAAAAACTCAGGTTACTTTTTAACAGTTTATGTTAAATTGACTTTGCCGGCAAGTAATAAGGGCCGAGCATTTTGTTCGGCCCCTCTGTTCCGACTGGATGAGGTTAAGGTTGGCGATGAATATGCTCAAAATCTCGAAGGCGATCTTTAGGTCGCTTCTCTCCTCCAGGTCGCTCTGTGTTGTCGTTGTTGCGTTGATGGTTCTTTGTGCTCTGCCCGTCTTCAGGAGCGCGGCTGGCATCGACGGACGGGTCGAATACCTCGAGTCGGGAATAACCCGTGTTGAGCAGGAATTGTCAGCATCCTATGCGGATGCGCTTGTGAATGCGGGGGAGGACGGTGTCTATACCTCTTCATCAAGCATGCCCGCGCTTCTGTACCCTCTTGCCGCGGGACGTCTTATCTTGGCACCGCTCTCTCCCCTACTTCCGTTTCTGCAGATATCGGATGGAGAGTACACCTATTATGACGGATCGAAGGAGTACTTGCTATGGGTCGCAACGGCCGTTGCCGTCTCGTTCCTTGCCGCGCGTCTTAACAAACGTGAAAAGCTCATCATCCAGGCACCGATGGGCGAGCTGGGTAGACCTGTTGCATCGAGCGTATGGGCGAGTGTTTTTGCAATGCTTGCCGTCCTCGCCATCAATCTTCCAGGGATAATCGCCGCGCTTGTGAAGAATGGCCCGGGCTCGCCGTTCTATCCGATAGGCTACATTCAATATGCGACTCCGGTTATCAAACCGGCTTGGCTGGTGTTCGCGCAGACGGCCATCATGCAATTCTTGGTGGCAGCGTTCATCTCGCTTGTCGTTCACCTTGCCGTGAAGATTGCCAATAACCCTACGCTTGGAATCGTGTTCGTATGTGCCCTGATGGGGGTGACGATGGTTCCCGGGTATTACGGAAGATCCATCGCTTTACGTGAGTTCGCCCTGTTGAATCCCCTTACGTATGCGAACACTGAGTTGACCGTCGGCGCCTATAGCCCGTACCCGACAACGCAGATAGTGAATCTGCCTGGACTTTGCTTCGAGCGTGGCGCGATTGCCCTCGTATGCGCAATCGGGATCGAGGTGCTGGCAATTAGCCTGCTTTGCGTTGCTGGAAAGAGCGGCTGCGCGTGCCCGATATCCCCGATTTGTCTTGAGAGAGGTTCCTTCACTGCATCGAGAACGGCAACTCGTTCGAGCGCTTGTGCCTCCGCCGTTGCATACGTAAGAACGATGGGGAAACTGCTCCTGCGTTCTCCTACCCTCGCCGTATGCGCGATTGCAATGTCGACGACGATGCTGGCCCCGGCTCTGGTCGAGATGTTTCCTGACGCTGATAACGTTTCCGCTGTTCGGTATAGGGATGGGGAGCTCCGTTCAATAGATCGGTATCTAGAGCAGAACGCTGCGAATATGGACGTCGAGGGCAAAGCGGCCCTGGAAGACATGCGGGATGCTCTTTCGGGTTTCGTGTACGCGCCTATGCCTGCGGAGGGGTTTCGAAGCCTTGCGACGTACGAGCGCGCTCGAGGTGAGCTGGGCGCGGCAGATGCGACTCTCCTGCAATCGATCGGAATCGAGCCGGAGACTCCTTCTCGTGCGGAGGCGCGCGCCCTTCTGCTTGAGTCGATCGCGAGCTTGCCGGACCCCAAGGTTTACGAGTTAAGTACGAAGATGCCCCCATTAATCCTCCTTTCGTATCTCCAGGCAGCGCTTCCCTCCTTATTTTTGCTGTTGCCCGTGGTTGTCACATCGCTCGCGTGCACCCACCTGCAGTGTCGTTCCCTTCTGGTTCTCCAGATCCCCGCAACAGCGCATGTGCGTTTTCTGACGGCTGTTGCGCTGGCTCTCCTGCTTGGCTTGGTGCTGCTTTTGGTGTCGATGGTTCCCGCTGTCGTTGTGTCCGTGATTAAGAACGGTGCGGGTGGATCAGAGTATCCCGTCGCTCTCATTCGGGCGGGAGCTTCGACAACGTCCATGGTGGGGAAGGCGGTGTTGTGCAGTATTCCGTTGCTGGTCATGGCATACGGCGTGATTTCCGTCGTCGCTGCGTTGACAGCAGCGATTTGCCGCAACCCCGTTGTCACCGGAATGGTTTGCGCGGTTCTCTTGGTGTTGGGTTCGTTGAGCGCTCATGTTGAAAGCGTGGGCATGGGCGTCGCGCTGCTGGCTCCATTCGCCTCGTTTGATCCCGCTTCCCAGGTGGGGACGATTGGGTTCCTTGGGCGAGGGACGAACGCGATGCCTTTTGGAGAGGTCGTCGGCGCATCGGGCGCTCTGCTGGTGGTCTTGGGCGCCGTATCTCCGTTGATGGTGCGCCTGAGTGTTCCAAAGATCGAAAGGGGATGATCTCGATGATTGACCTTCAAACGCTGACGATCTCTTATGGAAAGAAGGTGCTCGTAGATTCGGTGAACGCTGAGTTTGCCCCGGGTACGGTCTACGGTCTCGTCGCTCCGAACGGGCATGGAAAGACGACGTTGCTGCGTGCGATGGCAGGTTTGCCGGGTCCTCGCGTGGACGGGAGCATCGTTCTGGATGAGGTGCAGGGTACGGGTGCGAGAGAGGTCCGTTCTATGATCTTCTATGCACCTGGTGAGGGGACGCTGCTGTATCCCGGATTGCGTGCGGAAGATCACCTCAAGATGGTTTGCGATATGTGGCCGCATGCTCGCGATATCGAAGAGATAGTGGAACAAACGCAGATAGGCGAGTTCGCGAAGATGAGGATCCGCACTCTGAGCCAGGGCATGAAGCAGCAGCTTACCCTGGCGATTGCGTATGCGACGGGCGCGCGGTACCTTCTATTAGATGAGCCCATGAACGCGCTCGACCCCAGCAGGGTGGACTTGCATTCCGAGATTCTCAGGAAGCTGGCCGATTCTGGTACGTGCATCATCATGTCATCCCACATCTTGGATTCGGTCGATAGGCTGTGCGATGAGATTCTGTTTTTGAAGGATGGGAGGCTCATTAGAAGCATTCCGCAAGATGATGCTGCGCCGAAGTCTCCTGGATCCCATTTCGCAAAGCCTGCCGGACGCGCCGAGGGTGCGCTAAGCACGTATCGGCGACTCTACGAAAAGGGCGGGTAGAAATGCAAGTTAAAAATCTATGTGGTCAATATAATACCGTTGAACCAGCGTATCGATACCGCTCAGCCATTCGCCTCGCCCCCGTCGTACGTATCTTCATCCGGTCTGTTACTTTTAATCTAACAGTTCTTTGAGGAACGTAGGTGCTTCTGAATGTACTGTCGACTTCTTCTCAAACTAATCCTAAGAGACAAGGCCGTATGGATCTCTACGCTCGTTCTTGCCGCAGCCTTCTCCGTCCCCATTGCGTTCAATTCACCCATCTACGGGCCCTTCTTTATGAAACAGGGCATGCAGGGCTTTGTCGACGCATTCAATACGCGCGCGCCCCAGGCCAGCGGCACAGACCTATCGCCAGAGCAGCAAGATGACGCTGAGCTTGCAAGATACGCGAACGCCGCCCTCGCCGCTCAAACCGACGCCGCCTTTCTCGATTCTGCCGAGAGCTACTACGCGCTCATGGACGAGGGCTTCCAATCCGGGTCCATCGTGGGAGACCGAGAGACCAATGACGCAGACCTCGCGTATTGCCGTGCCCTGAGCAGCTCCGGCATCACGGATATCCCGGCCTCCGCAAACGACCTGCCATTCCTTTCCTTCCTGCCTTACGCCATTGCCGCGGCGCCGTCTTTCCTTCCCTTCATCCCCTTCCTTCTCTCGTCGATACTCCTGCTCGGCGCCACAAGGCCCGGTACCCTGGCGGCAAAGGCGCCCGCACCCAAATTCCGGCGCCTTATCCAGATCGTGTTTTCGATAATCGTCGCGGGGACCGCGATGCTCCTCGCCGGCCTCGCACCCGGGGGCATTTACGCCTTGGCCCTAAACGGCTTCGGGCAAATTGGGTACCCGATCGCCTTCTTCCATGACGGCGCGCTCACCACCACGACCGCGGGAAACGTCTTCACGACCATACTTCTCGCGCTGCTCGCGGGCGGAACCTTGATATCCGTTTGCTCCGCCGTCCTATCGACCGCAACGAGGCGCGTCCTCGCGGGCCCCCTTGCCTCCGCGCTGCTTGTCGCGGCCCCGGCATTCCCGTTACTGTCCGATTCGGCACTGGGGCATAACGCCGCGCTCGAGCTCCTGCCGCTGGCCGTGTTCTCGCCTATCGAGGCAACGGGTTACGTAGGATGCTTCCCGACAGAATTCATTGGCTCCGGTTCGGGCGGCGCATCGATGCTTGCCGTGGCCCTGGTATACGTCGCGGTCCTTTTCGCGGTCGGCGCCGTTGCGACACGTTCCCCCAAACAGCCTGGACCCGCTAAAAAGCACCATGGGCTCGAGCTTCTGGACGCGAGCGTGGGATACGGGAGCACGACGATACTTTCGATCGGATCGCTTTCCTTGGGCCCGGGAACGGCGGCGGGCCTCGTCGCTCCCAACGGCTCGGGGAAAACCACCCTTCTTGAAGCGCTGTCGGGCCAATTTCCCACCCGCATCCGCTCGGGAAGCCTGGCGGCAGACGGAATCTGCCAACGCCGATCAGCCGAATTTGCGGAACTCGTCTACCTGAGCTCTTCGGGCGGCGCGGATCTCTATCCCACGCTATCGGCCATCGAGCACCTTGCTTTCGTTAGGGAGGCGTGGAAATCGGCCGCCGACATCGACTCGCTCTGCGACTCCCTCGGAATCTCCCCATATCTCGACAAGCCGACCCGTAAACTCTCGACAGGAATGAAGCAGCAGGTAAAGCTTGCCATGGCGATAGCGACCGATTGCCCGTACCTCATCCTCGATGAACCGCTGAACGGCCTCGATCCGGGAAAACGGAAAACCTCCTGCGACGCGATGCGCAGCGAAGTGGCGCGGGGACGCAGCGTGCTCATCTCAAGCCATCTACTCGACGACCTGGCAGACCTCACCAACTCGTTCTACTTCATCGAAGCCGGCACGCTCGTGGAAAAGACCGAGTCGTCCTCGCAGACGCTCAAGCAGGAATACCTCGATACATACGAAGGAGGTGAATGACATGAAACTATTTGAACAGCTGAAGTCCAATGCGTCGCGCATGGCTGTCTACGCCATCCTCGTGGCAACGGCTTTATGCGGAATCGCGGCACCTGTCTATGCGCTCAACGGGGAGAAAGGCGATGTCGAACCCGCGTACATGGCTTCGACGGTTAAGGACCGGTACAAAGCCTTCTCTGGAGACACGTTTTACGTAGCAGAGTACGACACGACCTACCGTTAGCTTCGCTACAACAAGGGCTACGACTATCTAGGCGCAGAGGCAATCAGCTATACGTCGGGTTGGTACCGCTCCAACTATGGACACATAACCCAGTTCAAGTGTAACTACCGTGTGTACAACTAAAGCAACCGGCCGGGACGAGGGGTGACGCAAAAGCGTCGCCCCTCGTTTTTAACCATGTCAACTGAACCTAGTTCAGTTTGGTTGATTTCCGATCTCAGCCGAACACATTGAGCGGAAAGGCCGTTCCCGCAGTCAGTCGAACGTCCCCGGGGCCCTTCTCAGGCCCCGGGGACGGCATTTTCCCAGTTGAAGGAACGGTGGAGATGTGTTTCGATGGGTCAGATTCGTGTCGTTCCGAAAAGACCGTGAACCTTTTGTGGGACACGCGGCGCCGTGGTACCATAGCCGAGTTTGTTGTCTTGGTCGGAAACCAAGACGCCTTATGCGCTGATCGGTAACCAGCGCCTGACCAATAAGGAGTCCTACCATGAAGCAGGGTATCCATCCCCAGTATGTCGAGTGCACGGTGACGTGCTCCTGCGGCAACACCTTCAAGACGCACGCTACCGTGTCCGAGATGAAGGTCGAGCTTTGCAACGAGTGCCACCCGTTCTACACCGGCCAGCAGAAGTTCGTCGACACCGGTGGACGCGTCCAGCGCTTCGCCGACAAGTTCGGTGGCGCCGCTGCCGCCCAGCTCAAGAAGGCTGAGGAGGCCAAGGCTGCCAAGGCTGCCAAGGCTGCTGAGGCCGAGGCCGCTCGCAAGGCCGCCGCTGAGGCTAAGGCTGCCGAGAAGGCTAAGCGTGCTGCTAAGTTTGCCGAGGAGGCTGCCAAGCAGGCCGCCGAGGCTCCCGCAGAGGCTCCCGTCGAGGAGGCCGCTGCCGAGGCCGAGACCACCGAGGCTGCTGAGTAAATAGCTCGCCGCGGAATCACTCGCATTCATGGCATAAGGGCCGTGCATCCGTTTGGGTGCGCGGTCCTTTTCTTTTTATTGGTGCAAACCAACCTGCCCCCATTGCACCAAATGGCAGAGAGGCGGCGTTTGCCCAGATAAAACCTGCCAAAATTAACCTGTCCCATTGTGGCAGGTTGGTCGTAGTTATTACGTGGCGGTCGAGGTCGACCGTATAGGCCGCGCCTTGTTTGGCTAAAGTACAATCATCTGTGTTTAACTCGCCCGCAACTGCACGACGTGGGCGATGGCCAAAAAGGAAAACCACATGGGATTCATGTCAAAGCTGCTGTCCTTTGGATCCGATAAGGACCTTAAGCGCTACTACAAGATCGTCGACCAGATCAACGGTCTTGAGCCCCAGTTTGAGAAGATGACCGAGGAGGAGCTCCGCGGCCAGACCGATAAGTTCCGCGAGCGTTACGCCAACGGCGAGTCGCTCGACGACATGCTCCCCGAGGCCTTTGCCACCGTGCGTGAGGCTTCCAAGCGCACCATGGGTATGCGCCACTTTGACGTGCAGCTCATTGGCGCCATGGCACTGCACGAGGGCCACATCGCCGAGATGAAGACCGGCGAAGGTAAGACCCTCGTCTCCACCTTGGCCGGCTATCTCAACGCTATTGCCGGCAAGGGCGTGCACGTCGTTACCGTCAATGATTATCTTGCCAAGCGTGACTCCGAGTGGATGGGCCGCATCTATAAGTACCTGGGTATGACCGTCGGTCTGCTCCAGAACAACATGCCGCTCGAGCTCAAGCGCCCGGCCTACCAGGCCGACGTCACCTACGGCACCAACTCCGAGTTCGGCTTTGATTACCTGCGCGACAACATGGTTACCCGTCCCGAGCAGCGCGTGCAGCGCGGCCACAACTACGCCATCGTCGACGAGGTTGACTCCATCCTGATCGATGAGGCCCGCACCCCGCTGATCATCTCGGGCGCTGGCACCAAGTCCGCCAGTACCTACAAGGACTTCGCGCGTGCCGTGCGTGGCCTTGAGCGCGGCGAGGACGTGTCGCACGACATGCTCACCGCTACCGAGGACGTGGAGCCCACGGGCGACTATGTCATGGACGAGGCCAAGCACACCATTGCCGCCACCGAGCGCGGCCTTAAGAAAATCGAGCGCCGCCTGGGTATCGATGACATCTATGCCGATCTCTCCGGCCAGCTGGTCAACCACCTGCAGCAGGCGCTGAAGGCCCAGTACATGTTCCACCGCGATAAGCAGTACGTGGTCACCAACGGCGAGGTCAAGATCGTCGACGAGTTCACCGGCCGCATTATGGAAGGCCGCCGTTACTCCGAGGGCCTGCACCAGGCCATCGAGGCCAAAGAGGGCGTGCTCGTACGCGAGGAGAACCAGACCCTGGCCACCATCACCCTGCAGAACTACTTCCGTCTGTATGACAAGCTCTCCGGCATGACCGGCACGGCACTTACCGAGGATGCCGAGTTCCGCGAGATCTACAAGCTGCCTGTCGAGGTCATCCCCTCCAACAAGCCAGTGCAGCGCGTGGACCACGAGGACCTGGTGTACCGCACCATTCAGGCCAAGTACAACGCCGTTGCCGACGACGTCGAGCGACGTCACGCCAAGGGACAGCCGGTCCTGGTGGGCACCGTCTCCATCGAGAGCTCCGAGAAGCTCTCGGCCGCCCTTACCAAGCGCGGCATCGCGCACGAGGTCCTCAACGCCAAGCATCACGAGCGCGAGGCTCATATCGTTGCCCAGGCCGGACGCTACGGCGCCGTGACCATCGCTACTAACATGGCCGGTCGTGGTACCGACATCCTGCTGGGCGGCAACCCCGACGAGCTGGTGCGCGAGCGCCTTGAGTACGAGGGCCTGACCATGGAGGACGTGACGCCCGAGCAGCTCGAGCAGTTTAACGCCGAGGCCAAGGAGACCTGCAAGGCCGAGCGCGAGCGCGTGCTTGCCGCCGGTGGCCTGACCGTTATCGGCACCGAGCGCCACGAGTCCCGCCGTATCGACAACCAGCTGCGCGGCCGCTCCGGACGTCAGGGCGATCCGGGCGAGACCCAGTTCTACCTGTCGCTCGAGGACGACCTCATGCGCCTGTTCGGCGGCGACAAGATGGACCGCGTCTCCAAGATGATGGTCACGGCCGACATGGGCGACGACATGCCCATCCAGCACAAGATCATCTCCAAGGCCGTCGAGAGCGCCCAGCACAAGGTCGAGAGCATCAACTTCTCCATGCGTAAGAGCGTCCTTGAGTACGACGACGTCATGAACAAGCAGCGCCAGGTCATCTACGCCGAGCGCAATAAGATTCTGGACGGCAAGGACCTGACCGATCACATCACCGAGGTCATGCACGATACCGTGTACCGCTGCGTGCAGGAGTTCTGCACCAAGGACAGTCACGATGGCGAGCGCGACCTGGAGGGTCTGCGCAAGTGGGTTGTGGAGCTCACCGGCCACATCGATACGCCGAAGTTCCCCGACGAGGATTATGAGGCCCTTGCTGCCGATGTCCTGGCTTACGTAGAGAAGTGCTACAACATGAAGGCCGAGCGCTTGGGCGAGGACCTGATGCGCGAGCTCAACACCCAGGTCATGCTGCGCGTCATCGATACCCGCTGGATGAACTACCTGCAGGAGATGGACTACCTCAAGACCGGCATCGGCCTGCGCGGCTTTGGCCAGCGCGACCCGCTGGTTGAGTACAAGACCGAGGCCTACGGCGCGTTCCAGATACTCGTCGATACCATGTATGAGGATTACCTGCGCACGGTTCTGCGCATCGAGATCAAGGCCGCCCCGCGCGCCGTGGAGCACAAGGAGGAGCCCGCGCTCGAGGGCGCGCGCTTCTCCGGCCCTGCCGAGGTCGATGGTGACAACGGCGACTCGGTGCTGCGCAAGCAGGCGCAGGTGCAGGCCCGCACGGCTGTCCAGGGTGGTCCGGCTGCCGTCAACAACGGTGGCAAGGTGACCACCTATCGCAAGTCCGAGAGCGACGATCCGTACGTCAACGTGGGCCGCAACGACCCGTGCCCCTGCGGTAGCGGCAAGAAGTTTAAGTACTGCCACGGCAGGAATCGTTAATGGCTGAGGCTTTAGAGGTAACGCCCGCCGAGCTGGACGCGTTTGCGGACCGGCTCGGTGAGGTCGAGTCGTATCTCCACCTGGACGAGAAGCGAACCCGCGTGTCCGAGCTCGAGGCCAAAAGTGTTGCCCCTGGCTTTTGGGATGACGCCGACGCCGCCCGTGCCACCATGGAGGAGATTGCGCGTACCAAGGAAGATATCGCTGCCGTGGACACCGCGCGCGGCGAGCTTTCCGATGCCCGCGCCGCGCTGGAGCTTGCCGAGGAGATGGGGGATGACCCCGACGCCGCCGCCCTTCGCGAGGAGGCTGCAGCCACGGCTGAGCGCCTGGCCCGTGCCATCGATGAGCTTGAGCTTTCGAGCTGGTTTACCGGTGAGTTCGATCACGGCGATGCCATTGTGACCATCAAGCCCGGACAGGGTGGTCTGGAGGCCCAGGACTGGACCTTCATGCTCTTTAAGATGTACATGAAGTACTGCCAGCGTCGCGGCTGGAAGGTCACCATCAACGACTGTCCCGCGGCCGAGGTCATCGGCATTGACCGTGCGACCTTTACCGTCGAGGGCAAGGACGCATTTGGCATGCTGCGCGCCGAGGCCGGCGTCCACCGCTTGGTTCGCATTAGCCCCACCGACGACAAGAAGCGCCGCCAGACCACGTTTGCCGGCGTCGAGGTCATCCCCGTGCTACCCGATGATATCGACATCGAGATCAGTCCCGATGACATCCGCGTGGACGTGTACCACGCGAGCGGCCCGGGCGGTCAGGGCGTCAACACCACCGACTCCGCCGTGCGCGTGACGCATTTTCCCAGCGGCATTGTGGTCACCTGCCAAAACGAGCGCAGCCAGATTCAGAACAAGGCCGCGTGCATGCAGATCCTCAAGGCTCGCCTGTACGAGATTGAGCTCGAGAAGCGCGCCGAGGCGCTCGATGAGATCCGCGGACCCAAGACCACGATTGGTTTTGGCAACCAGATTCGCAGCTACGTGCTCTACCCGTACCAGATGGTCAAGGACTTACGCACGGGCGTGGAGACCAGCAATGTCGAGGCCGTCCTTGACGATGGCGACCTGGACCCGTTTGTTATTGGCTACCATCGCTGGGCTACCGGCAACGCCGATGCAGAAGGCTCGGAGGTCTAAAACATCGGGTGGCTTCAAGCCGATGCCAAGCCCAACGGTTGGACGGGTTTGTATCCAGAATAAACCCTGCGCAGGGGTGGTTTTTGTCCGGCGGATCGGTAGAATCGAATACAAGAAGAAGTTCAAAGCGCATCCGTTTGGGTGCGCTTTTTTGAGGGAGGCAGCATGGCATATCGTCTGGACATCAAGCGCATTCTTTCGATGAACTTCTTTCACGACCTGCCCCAGATCATGTTGGGGTGTGCCTTGGCCGCCATCGCGACCGACTTGTTTTTGATTCCCAACGGTCTTGCCGCCGGTGGCGTTACGGGCCTTGCCACCATTATCCAGGCGGTCGGCGCGGCGCGCGGCCTATCGCTTCCCGTTGGTATTCAGACGATCGTGATGAACGCCTTGCTGTTGTTGGTCGTTATGCGCGAGGGCGGCATGTTCTACGTGGTGCAGACCGCGACGGGCTTTGTGCTGCTGGGCTTCTTTACCGATCTGTTCGCCCCGTTTGTAGCACCTCTGGCGGATGCGGACCTGATGCTCCCTGCCATGTGGGGCGGCATTATTACGGGCATCGGTTACGGCATGGTGTTGCGCGCCGGCGCCAACACCGGCGGCTCGGACACGATTGGCCAAATCATCTCGCGTAACACCTCGCTGCCGGTGGGCTCGACCGTCATGGCGATCGATGTTGCCGTATGCGCGCTATCGGCTCCGGTCTTTTCAATCGAAAACGCACTGTATGCAGGCCTTTCGATGGTCATTAGCGGCTACGTGATCGATGCCGTGGTCGATGGTGGCAACAAGCGCCGTATGGTACTCATCATCTCGGACAAGTTCCCTGATATCGCTGCCGATATCATGTATGGCCTGGGTCGTGGTTGTACCAAGTTTAAGGCGACTGGCATGTATTCGGGTGCCGAGAAGCCGGTGATTATGGTCATCGTGAGCCGTCGAGAGCTCAATACCCTCAAGACGATCGTGCGCGAGCGCGATCCTCACGCCATTGTGACGGTCGCTGACGTTACGGAAGCCTTCGGCGAGGGATTCAAGGACATTAGCGCGTAGGGTCGATCGCGTTCCATCCAAAAGACGTTCACATTGATAAACCGTTTCATCAGCGGTTCTGCCTGCTAAATTGTTCAAATAATGATAAAAACTCTGGTAAAGCCATCAGTTTCCAGCATAATGAATGACGTACGTGCATTGCGGCTGTGTTGGGACTACCTTTCCGTGCCGTGCGCATCTTGTCTAAAGAGGATGAAAGGAAGGCACAATGAGCGACGAAGAGCTCAAAAAGGTTGCCAACGAGGTAAGGAAGGGCATCGTCACCGGCGTGCACGCTGCCAAGTCCGGCCATCCGGGCGGTTCGCTCGGCGCTGCCGACATCATGACCTATCTGTACTTTGAGGAAATGAACGTCGACCCGGCCGATCCCCGCAAGGCCGATCGCGACCGTTTTGTGCTCTCCAAGGGCCATTGCGCTCCGGGCCTGTACGCCGTGCTCGCCGAGCGTGGGTTCTTCCCCAAGGAGGATCTCGAGACGCTGCGCCATATCGGCAGCCACCTGCAAGGTCATCCCAACATGAACGACACCCCGGGCGTCGATATGTCCACCGGCTCGCTCGGCCAGGGCATCTCCGCCGCCGTGGGCATGGCGGTTGCCGCCAAGCACTGGGGCGATACTTACCGCACGTACGCCCTGCTGGGTGATGGCGAGAGCGAGGAGGGCCAGGTCTGGGAGGCAGCCATGTTTGCCGGCAACCAGCAGCTCGATAACCTCTGCGTGATCGTCGACCACAACGGCCTGCAGATCGACGGCCCCGTCGAGGAGGTCAACGACCCCATGCCGCTCGCCGACAAGTTCCGCGCCTTTAAGTTCCACGTGGTGGAGCTTGCCGACGGCAACGATTTCGATCAGATCCGCGCCGCCTTTGCCGAGGCCCGCGCCACCAAGGGTCAGCCGACCGCCATCATCGCCGAGACCATGAAGGGCAAGGGCGTTTCCTTTATGGAGAACCAGGTTGGTTGGCACGGCAAGGCCCCCAACGATGAACAGTTTGAGCAGGCCATGGCAGAGCTCACGGCCGCCGGAGAGGAGCTCTAGGATGGCAGACGTCAAGAAAATCGCCACGCGCGTAAGCTACGGCGAGGCCCTCGTCGAGCTCGCCAACGAGCACGATGACTTTGTGGTCCTCGACGCCGACCTGGCTGCCGCCACGCAGACCGGCAAGTTCAAGGCAGCCTGCCCCGACCGCTTCTTCGATGTGGGCATTGCCGAGAGCAACCTGATGGGCGTCGCCGCCGGTATCGCGACCACCGGCCGCGTTGCCTTCGCGAGCACCTTTGCCATGTTCGCTGCCGGTCGCGCCTTTGAGCAGGTCCGCAACTCCATCGGCTACCCGCACCTCAACGTTAAGATCGGTGCCACGCATGCCGGTATCTCGGTGGGCGAGCATGGCGCCACGCACCAGTGCTGCGAGGATATTGCCCTCATGCGCGTCATCCCCGGCATGACTGTGATCGTTCCTGCCGACGACGTCGAGGCCCGCGCCGTAACGCGCGCCGCCTACGAGTGCGACGGTCCGGTGTACATGCGCTTCGCTCGTTTGGCCTCGCCGGTTATCAACGACCCCGAGACCTACAACTTCGAGTTGGGTAAGGGCATTGTCATGCGCGAGGGCGCCGACGTCACCATCATCGCCTGCGGCCTGATGGTCGGCGAGGCTCTCGAGGCCGCCGAGCAGCTCGCTGCCGAGGGCATCGACGCCGAGGTCATCAACATGCACACCATCAAGCCCATCGATGCCGACCTGATCGTCAAGAGCGCCACCAAGACCGGCCACGTCGTGACCGTCGAGGAGCATTCTGTAATCGGTGGCCTGGGCAGCGCCGTTGCCGACGTCCTGTGCGAGCAGTGCCCGACGCCCCTCAAGAAGATCGGCGTCAACGACACCTTTGGCGAGTCCGGCCCGGGTGCCGAGCTCTTGCACAAGTATGGCCTGGACGCCGCCAACATCGTGGCGACCACCAAGGAGTTCTTGGCATAAGGCAAGGCGGATCTCAAGGACTGCTTCGCCAGAACTATGGAAACCCGGCAGGGGCGCTCTCTTGGAGAGCGCCCCTGTTTCAGTTGCGGTGAAATAGGGACTGATTAGACCTTTTAACTGGTAAAACAGTCCCTATTTCACCGCAACTCATGAAGACGCCCCTCAAGCACGGTCCCATCAGGAAAAAGGGCATATATCGACAAAGCGCAATTCAGACCCTTCCAGCTTTGTATATGCAGCACCTCAAGATAAACGCAGCGACCCCTTAGTTATCGCAGGCCGGACACAGGGTTACTTTCCAAATCTTTCCGCAGGACGGAGGAGCCCCCGCCGCACGTAGTGCGCAGCGGGGGTTCCGACATGTCCGAGGACGATTTGGAGAGTAGCCCTGTGCCCGGCCGACGGGATCCCTAAGCACGCCATGCTTCTTATGTGCAGCAAAGCTAATGCTGCTAAAATACAAAGCGCTCATGTAGTTTAAACGCACGACGATAAGGAGCACCAGTGGGTAACCACTTCCGTACCTCCGGTGCGGGCGATGATGCCCCCAAGACGCAGGCAGGCGTCCAGGGCAGTCGTTTCGCCACTCCGGATTCAGAGGGCCAGCCTGTTGCTCAGGCCCCCGCTCAGCCGGCAGATCAGGCACAGCCGGCATCCGATCCCTTTGCCTACAATCCAACCAGCGATGTCGCGCTTTCCGGCACGGCGGGTTTTGAGCCCGTTCAGGCCGTGACCGCTCGCGTGGAGCAGCCTCAGGCTGGTGCCGCCACGCCGCAGCCTACCATGGCCGGCATTCCCGATCCCTTGGCCCCTGCGACGCCGGCTCCTCAGCCTGCGCAGTCCGGTCTCTTTGCCGCTATTCCCGACCCCACGCAGCCTGCTGCCCCGGTGGTCGAGAGCGATCAGGCCGCCGAGGTCGCAAGCCTCGATAATGCGCTCAACAACCCCGATTTTACGTCGGTGTTTGCGCCCATCGATCCGCAGGCCAGCCGCAAGAAGATGGCCAAGCAGGCCGGTGTCGAGCCCGTTATCCTTATGGAGCATGTCACCAAGATCTATCCGGCACAGCCCAACAAGCCTGCACTCGACGACATCAACATCGAGATCTATCCGGGCGAGTTCGTCTTCCTGGTCGGTCACTCCGGCTCGGGTAAGACCACGCTGCTGTCGACGCTCAACCGCGACGTCAAGCCGACGAGCGGCCGCATCCTGGTTGCCGGTCAGGACCTCATGAAGATCAAGAATCGCAAGGTTCCGTTCCTGCGCCGCCAGATTGGCGCCGTGTTCCAGGACTTTAAGCTTCTGCCGCAAAAGACCGCCTACGAAAACGTGGCGTTTGCCCTGCAGTGCATCGGCAAGCCCAAGGGCGTCATTCGCAGCCAGGTGCCCGAGGTGCTGCGTCTGGTCGGTCTGGCCGATCAGATGGACTCGCTGCCCGACCAGCTTTCCGGTGGCGAGCAGCAGCGCGTTGCCGTCGCCCGCGCTATGGTCAACCGTCCGCCGCTGCTGATCTGCGACGAGCCCACGGGCAACCTCGACCCGGCGATCTCGCTGGGCATCATGAAGCTGCTCGAGCGTATTAACCGCACCGGCACCACCGTGATCGTCGCCACGCACGACCGCGAGATGGTCGATAGCATGCACCGTCGCGTGATCGCCCTCGAGGGCGGCCACGTTATCCGCGACCAGGAGAGGGGAGGTTACGGCAACTATGGCACCAACTAACGTGGGCTACTCCTTCAAAGAGGCAATCAGCCACTTCTTCCGTAACTGGACTACCTCGCTCGGCGCCGTCATCACGATCTTCCTTTCGCTGTTTATCATCGGCCTGTTCATTATGGGTTCCGCGATGCTGAACTCCGTGATCGGTACCGTCGAGGATCAGGTTGTCATTAATGCCTTTATTAGCGATGACGCCGATCAGGCAGACGTCCAGGCCTTTGAGGCCGAGCTCAAGACGTGGAGCAACGTCAAGTCCGTGACCTATAAGGATAAGGACGACGCGCTGGCCGAGTACACGAGCAAGATGTCGGGTAACGCCGACGCCACCATGAGCGCGCTCGACGGCCAGAACCCGCTGCCCGCCTCGTTTGCGATTGAGATGGACGATCCGTCTCAGGTCGAGAGCACGGCCAAGAAGCTCAAGAAGAATGCCGACTTCCAAAAGATCGCGGACGACGGCGACGTCAACGCGAGCGTACTGTATGGCCAGGAGGAAGTAAGCCGCCTGTTCCAGGTGACCAACTACATCCGCATCGCCGCCGTGGTACTCGTTGGCCTTCTGACCTTTATCGCATTCATCTTCATCAACAACACGATTCGCCTGTCCATCACGGCGCGTCGTCGTGAGATTGCGATTATGCGTCTGGTCGGCGCCAGCAACGGCTTCATTCGTGGCCCGTTTATCACCGAGGGCGTACTGCAGGCCATTTTGGGCTCGCTGCTTTCCATCGGCGTTCTGGAGCTGCTGCGCAATCTGATGATTCCGCGTCTGCAGGAGAGCATCGGCTGGATGTCGTTTGCCCTGCCGATGCAGTACTACCTGGTGACCTATGCTGCGCTGATTCTGGTCGGCGTGATTATCGGTCTCTTTGGTTCTGCCATCGCCATGCGCCGCTATCTGCGCGTGTAGGCATGCCTGGAATTCATCCCTTCCAACGGGTCGTCTCTTATGGGGCGGCCCGTTTTTTGATCCCTAGGGGACGGCAGGAAAGCGAATCATTTGGGTAGACTCTTGGGATGTAAACGGCAATCGATAGCAAGGAGGCGCCATGGGGCGCAATAACAAGCATAAGCGTGGGGCTCGCAATAAGCGCGGGCCGGTGCGCAGCGAACGCCGTCCGAGCCTGACCGGGCGCGTGCAGCTCCATGAGCACAGTGCCTATGTCATAACCGAGAATGGCGACTACAAGGTTATGGGTCGCGGCAAGCGTGAGATCATGGACGGCGATACCGTTGCCGTGAGCATTAAGAACAGCCCGCATGGCGAGCGTCGCGCCGTGATCGAGGGCGTGGTTGAGCGCGCAGCTGTAAGCGTGGTGGGCACGTACCAGACCGCCGGTCCGCTCGGTGTGATCGAGCCGCTCGATTCGCGCCTGAAGGCCGACTTCTTCATTCTGCCCGAGGATACCTCGGCGGATCGTCTGGGCGTCCACCCGGGTGATGCTGTTGTCGCGCGCATTTTGACCTACCCGACGCGCCTGGAATCGGGCACCGTGACGATCGAACGCCGCATTGGCGGAGATGACGCGCCCGATTTGGGCGTTCAATATGTGATGGCGCGTTACGGCTATACCGATAGCTATCCCGAGGCCGCGCTAGACGAGGCCGAGGGGCTTTCGCTCGATGTGTCCGCGGCGCTTAAGGACCCGCTCCGCCGCGATCTGCGCGACCGCTTTGTCATCACGATCGACCCGGTCGACGCGCGCGACTTTGACGATGCCATTTCGCTGGAGCGCACGCCCGAGGGCGGCTATAAGCTGGGTGTGCATATCGCCGACGTTTCACACTATGTGGCTTGGGACGGACATATCGATCTTGAGGCTCGCCATCGCACGACATCGGTGTATCTGGCCGATCGCGTACTTCCCATGCTGCCCGAACGCCTGTCCTGTGACCTGTGCTCGCTTCGCCCTGACGAGGACCGTCTTGCGTTTACCGTCGATATCGAGCTCGATGCGCAGGGTCGCGTGCGGCATTACGATCCGTACCCCAGCGTGATTCGCTCGCGTGTGCGTATGGACTATGACGGCGCCGAGGCGCTGCTGGTACGTGCCGGCGCGGTGAAGTATTCGGTGCTGGAAGGTGCGGCCGAGGATGTTGCGGCTGCTGAGACCTCGCGCGAGGAAGCGCTTGAGCGCGGTCTTGCGTGCGAGGAGACCGCTCGCGGCTACAACGTCGACCTCGGCGATTTCCTCGTCGCCGCCAACGAACTCGCCGAACTCCGCCGTCGTATTCGTCGCGCCCGCGGCTCAGTCGATTTTGACACGGCCGAGATTCGTGCTCTGTTGGATGAGGATGGAGTACCCGTGCAGATTGTGGCGCGTGAGCGTTCGTGTGCCACGTCGCTTATCGAGGAAGCCATGCTGCTCGCCAACGAGTGCGTTGCAGAGTGGCTGGCAGACCGTGATATCGAGGCCTGCTATCGCGTGCATGAGGATCCGAGCCCCGATAGCCTGCACGGTGCCGCCGTTGCGCTGGCGCAGCTAGGCATCATCGACGATCGCCGTGCTGCCGGTATTGCCCTGGGGAGCCCCGATGAACTGCAGGCTGCAGTCGATGCTGCCGCCGGTACGGCCAACGCACCGCTCGTTAACACGCTGCTTCTGCGCAGCATGCAGCGCGCGCTGTACAAGCCGCGCAACGAGGGCCACTTTGCGCTCGCCGCGCCGTGCTACTGTCACTTTACGAGTCCCATCCGTCGCTACCCCGATCTGGTGGTGCACCGCGTACTCAAGCTGCAGTTGGCCTATGAGCAGCTCGGCGGCAAGGACGCCTTGGTCCGTACGCCGCGGCTGATCGGCAAGGGGCGCGAGTCGCTACCGCGCATTCTGCCGCAGATCTGCCGCGCATGCAGCGATGCCGAGCGCGCGGCGGATGCCGCCAGCCATGCGACGCAAAAGATCAAGATTGCCCAGTACTATGAGGACCGTCTGGGCGAGCGCTATGCCGGAACCGTCTCGTGGGTTAGCAGCATGGGCCTCTTTGTGCGCTTGGACCTGACGCAGGTCGAAGGCTTGGTTTCGATCAAGAGCCTGGGCAACGAGTGGTTCGAGTTCGACGAGGACGCGCTAACGCTCACAGGTGCCGACACGGGCACCCGTTACGAGCTGGGGCAGCGCGTGATCATCGAGGTCTCGCGCGTCAATACCACGCGTGGGCACTTGGACTTTAAGCTTATCCATTAGCCAAATCCCGACTCATGGTGGGGGAGCGGAGGGCGGCCTTTCGGGACCGCCCTTCGCATTTGAATCGTGGCCACCTTGCCGTCTGCTCGGCCGCGCGCTTACCTGCTATTTGAGAGGTAAAACCTACCAAAATAAACCTGTCCCTTTTTGGCAGGTATACAAGAAAGCGGGGATGAGATGGCGACGGTGTACGGTTATGCGCGGGTGAGTTCGCGCGATCAGAATCTGAATCGGCAGCTGGATGCGCTGGGCGCCTATGGCGTGGGCTCAGCGAATATTTATGCCGACCATGCGAGCGGCAAGGACTTCGATCGACCGCATTATCGCGAGCTGCTACACGTCCTGGGAGACGGGGACGTGCTGGTGGTGCTTTCTATCGACCGACTTGGTCGTAATTACTCCGAGATTCTTGAGGAATGGCGACGCATTACCAAGGAGCTCGGGGTTGCCATTGTGGTGTTGGACATGCCATTGCTTGACACGCGCTTCAGGGCCAGCGGCGCGCCGGATGTGACCAACACCCTGATTGCCGATATTGTGCTGCAACTGCTGAGCTACGTGGCGCAGGTGGAGCGCGAGAATATCCATCGGCGCCAGGCGGAGGGAATTGCAGCGGCGCGGGCGCGAGGGGTCCGTTTCGGTCGACCTCGCAAGCCGTGCCCTCCTCAGTTTGAGCTGGTGCGCGATAGCTATGAGGCGGGCGATATTACCCGCAGCCAGGCAGCAAAGTGCTTGGGCGTGTGCGTGGGGACGTTCGATCGCTGGATGCGCGAGGCGGGGTAGGGGTTTGCGTCGCTTTGTCGCTTCCTGTTGCGATTCAAATTTTGATACGGTGACGATGTCATTTGGGGCTACACTCGCTGATATTCAAAAAAGGAGGTTGGCCCTTGGCGCGCATAAAACAAATAATCGGATGGACCGCGATCATTCTGTTCGCTGCAACGCTGGCGGGTATCTGGGTGCTGACGGAGCAAAATGCGGTGGAGACGTCGTTGCTGAGCGAGTCCACCGCGCGTGTGGTGGAGGGTCAGGCCACGGGCGTTCAGGCTGCCGATGCCACGGGTGAAGCCCAGACGGAGAACGGAATGACCGGGGGCACCGATTCGGCTGCCCCGAATGTCCGGTCTGGCCGACTTGCTTCCATTCGCATGTGGGTGGGCACGAACGTCCGTCGCGTTGCCCATACCGTAGAGTTTTTCTTCGTCGGATTGTTCGCCTCAGTGGTCGTGGTTTGCTTTTCCAGGCGTCCGTGGAGCTTATGCTCCCGTTGCGTGCCTGTATTGCTCTTTTGCGCCGCCTGCTCCGTTGGCGATCAGGTACATAAGATCTTTGTTCCCGGCAGGCATTTCGACGTTGTCGATTTAGGATTCGATGCTGCGGGCTATGTTACCGCCATGCTGTTGGTATTGCTGACAGCGGCGTTGGTGCGCCATGCGACTCGGCCGATCGGCGCCCATGCGAGGCGCTAGCCTTAAGACGAGACATCGCGACTGCCTATGCTTCGACATTGACTACAATAACGGCTGCAATCGCGAGCGGTCGTCGATGCGCAGTTTTCCAGACACCTGTTTTCTCTAAGAAAGGAAATCCCATGGCGGTATTGTTTGTTGAATATCCCAAGTGCTCGACCTGTAAGAAGGCCAAGGCATGGCTGGACGAACATGGGGTAGAGTATATCGACCGCGATATCGTTTTGGACAATCCCACGGCTGATGAGCTTGCGACCTGGATTGCTCGTTCGGGGCTGCCGGTGCGGCGCTTCTTTAATTCGTCGGGCATGAAATATCGAGAGCTGGGCCTGAAGGCGCGTCTGGATGCGGGCATGACGGATCGGGAGTGCTACGAGCTGCTGGCGACCGACGGCATGCTGGTCAAGCGTCCGCTGCTGGTGGGCGACGACTTTGCGATTCCTGGCTTTAGGGAAGCGGCTTGGGCCGAGGCGTTGCTGTAGCGGCTCCGGAAAGTGCGACCCGTTTTGGGTGATCGGCGTGGGATGTGTTTTCCATCGGCGGGCTCGCTCGGCTCAATCCTCGAGCTGTGCCCATTCGTGCGGATCGTAGACCTTTACGTGCTTGTTGGGCTTGCCGCTCCAGTACTCCTCGTCCATAAAGGGCAGATATGCCTGAACGCCGGGGCAGATAAAGGGAATCCGCTGCTGTTGCAGTCGCTCGCGCTGGCGCTGCTCCAGGTGCGCCTCGGATATGACGGTCGGCATACCGGACAGCTCGACGAGGCTTGCCTGGATTCGCTTAAGGTCGGGGAGTCCCGCGTGCCATGACACCCGCATGATCAAAAAGGATGCACGGCGGTATTTTGCCTGCATCACCGTGATGGCGGGGCGCAGTGTGGGATGGATTTTGTCCCGTTCGGGCCAAAGGTCAGCAGTGATCTCGAGGCCCAGGGTCTCCCATAGGTAATCAAGCTCTTCGTCCATGGCGCCTCGATATCTACGCGATCATTGATACCTCGATTGTGTTGCCTGGTGCTATCGTTTTCGCGGTAGAATCTGCCAACGGTTGACGGCTACCGCTCGCGGCGTTTTGTCCTTCGTGTACAGCGGTCGGCTTCACAGGTCCTTCACAGGTTGGACTAAATTAGGCCAATTTGACTGAATTTCAAAAAAGTCAAAATTGGGGCTTGCGTCACGGCGGGACTTCCCGTATATTTCTTTCTTGCGCAAAGGCACAGCCGAGCGCAGCGATGCAGTCATTGGGATGTCGTCTAATGGCAGGACAGCGGATTCTGGTTCCGTCAATGGGGGTTCGACTCCCTCCATCCCAGCCATTGCATTTGCTACATATGGCCCGTTCGTCTAGCGGTTTAGGACGCCGCCCTCTCAAGGCGGAGATCACCAGTTCGAATCTGGTACGGGCTACCAAAATTGAACGCCCGGGCCTCGTAAGAGACCCGGGTTTTGTGTATTGACCGTATATACGGCGCCTGCCGTGTTTCGCTCAGATCGAGGAGTAGCCATGGATCTGCCCATCAGCTTGCAAGACATCACGTATGCCGAGAACTATCTGGCGCAGGGCGACCTGGCTACGGCGACGCCGCTGCTGGAGCGCCTGGTGGAGCTCGCCGAGGAGTATATCGACGCCGAGTGCAAGACGGAGGAGAAGCGCCAATACTTTAGCTTCGATAGCAAGTTTGAGCGCTTGGCCTATCGCCGCGTGGAGAAGGATCCGCGCGAGCTCGTGCAGGTCGAGGTGCCGTTTGACCGCCTGTACTCTGATATGGCGTTTGCCTACATTCGCCAGCAGGATTATGTGAGCGCTCGTAATGCTCTGATGCAGGCTGTGCGTTGGGACCCCATGAACTGCAACTATCGCTTGGATTTGGCCGAGCTGTTCCGCGCTCTCGAGGACAAGCAGGAATGGGCATCGCTCTCGTTCTCGGTGCTGGAGCGTGCAAGCGATGGCAAGTGCGCCGCCCGCGCTTACGCCAATCTAGGTCAGTACTTCTTGGAGCCCGAGACCGAGAACGTTTCGGCTGCCGTGGGCTGCGCGCGTCTGGCACTGCGCCTGGCGCCCAACGATGCGCATACGACGCGCCTGCTCAACAAGATCCATACCACCTATCCGGATGCCGCCGAGGAGAGCGACGAGCACGTGATGGGCGAGCTGGCGTTGCAGGGCGTTCCGACCTCACCTTCGGCCGAGATTGCCATCTGCCTGATTATGTGCGCGACCGATGCTGCAAGCGACGGCGACAAGCAGGAGGCGACGCGCCTGACGGTGCGTGCTCGCGACTTGGTGGGCGAGGAAGCCTGCGCGGCGATTATCAAACTGGTGCGCGAGAGCGATGCTGAGCTCAATGCCGAGCGCAAGGCAAAGCGCGAGGCTGCGGGCTCAAACGCCGATGGCGCCAAGGAGGCCGGCGATGCCCAGTAAGCGCGAGCGCAAACTCATTTCCAAGAATCGCTCGGCACATCACGAGTACTTTATCGATGAGACGTTTGAGTGCGGTATTGAGCTGAGTGGCACCGAGGTCAAGTCGATTCGCGAACGCGCCTGCCAGATCACCGATACCTTCGCGCTGATCCGCGGCGGGGAGTGCTGGCTCGTCGGCCTGCATATCCACCCTTATAGCCATGGTGGCGTGTGGAATCGCGATCCTGACCGTCGGCGTCGTCTGCTGCTGCACCGCAAGGAGATCGACTTTCTTGACGGCAAACTTCGCAACCGTGGTTATGCGCTGGTTCCGTTGGAGCTCTACTTTAATACCGACGGCCGCGTAAAGCTGCTGCTGGGTCTGGGTCGCGGCAAGAAGCTCTACGACAAGCGCGAGGACATGGCCAAGCGTGATGTCCAACGCGAGATCGACCGCGCCCTTAAGGAACGCAACCGCTAGGCACTCTGTATAAGTTGCGGTGGAATACGGACTGTTTTCCTGTTTGAGGGGCTATTCAGTCCCTATTTCACCGCAACTGCGGGCGTCTCATCTTTCTTACTGTTCTGACACATATGTCTCAAAGGCGGCGTCCGTTATGGGTGCCGCCTTTTTTGTGGGTACATACATTCATGAGGTTCCAACCCGAGCTAGGGGAGTGATCGTTATGGACAAAACTGCGTTCTTTACCATGCCGAGCGGTCTGTACGTGGTGAGCGCTGCGGCAGACGGGCTGCGCGCCGGCTGCGTCATCAATACTGCGGTGCAGGTGACGTCCATGCCGCCGCGTATTTCGGTTGCCGTGAACAAGGACAATGTCACCTCGGGCGTCATCGCATCGGCCAAAGCGTTCGCGCTGACCGTGATCGGTCAGACCGCCGACATGCTCTACATCGGTAACTTTGGGTTCCGCACCAGCAGCGATTATGACAAGTTTGCCAAATACGAGACCCGCGAGACGGCTCTGGGCATGCCCTATGTGCCCGAGCACGCGGCGGCCCTGTTTAGCTGCCGTTTGATCGACACTGTGGATGTGGGAACGCATCTGCTGTTTATTGGCGAGGTCGAGGATGCGGAGCGCCTGAGCGACGAGACGCCGCTGACGTACGACTACTATCACAAGGTGCTAAAGGGCAAGACGCCGCCCAAAGCCTCGTCGTATCAAGGCTAGAAATGTTCTAAAAATACTTGCATTATACTATTGAGAATATATACTAATAAGTAAGTACACCAGCAGTCACGTTCGAGAGGAGAACATCATGGCTGAGGAGAAGAAGACGTATAAGTTTGTGTGCACCGTTTGCGGTTACGAGGTTGAGGTCGACACGCCCGAGCTGCCCGAGGATTACGTGTGCCCGGTGTGCGGCGTCGGCCCCGATGAGTTTGAGCTCGTCGAGGAGTAACTCGTAGACACACGGCGATTAGCCATACAGAGCTCTGTCCAAGGGTCCCGGCTGGATATTCCGGCTGGGACCCTTTTGATTTATCTGACGGTTTAAAACGGCCTTACGTGTTACAGATTGAGACGTTATATCTGGACAGCCACGCTATCCCAATTACATCCCCGTTAGCAGCACGATGTCGAGAATCGTCACGATGACGCCGATCCCTACGAGCAGCGCGTTGAGCGGGCGCGAGTTGGCGTATTTGCCCATAACGCGGGGCGAACTGGTGAGTCGTATGAGCACAAAGACCGTAATCGGCAACTGAAGCGACAACAATGCCTGACTCCAGATGAGACCCTCAAAAGGATTCGGGACGATCAGGCACGCCGCCACTGCGCCGACGAAACAGACCGCCACTCCAATCGATGAGTGCCGGTCGTGGATGTCGTATTCCTCGTCGAACATGCCCGCGGTGATGGTTCCCGCCGCCATGCCCGCTGTCACGCTGCTCGATAGTCCCGCGAACAGCAGCGCTACCGCAAAGATGGTCGAGCTCGCCGGGCCCAAGATGGGGGAGAGCGTGGCCGCTGCGACGGCGAGGTCGTCTACGACAATGCCGTGCGCAAAGAAGGTCGTTGCGGCCAGGATGACCATGGCCGAGTTGATCGCCCAGCCCACGCCCATCGAAAAGAGCGTGTCGAAGAGCTCATAGCGCAGACGCTCTTCGATAACCTGCTCGCCTTGGCCTTCGAAGTGCATGGATTGGATGACCTCGGAGTGCAGGAAGAGGTTGTGGGGCATAACGACCGCGCCTAGGACACTTACGATAATCGCGGCCGAGCCGGTGGGCATACGGGGTGTGATCCAGCTTGTGGCGGCTTGCGGCCAGTCGACGTTGACTAGTGCAAGCTCGGCCAAAAACGAAAGTCCTACCACGCCCACGAAGGCGATGATCCATCGCTCGGCGCGTTTGTAGGAGCTTGTCATGAGCATGGCAATCGATGCCGCCGCGACGATGACGCAGCCGGCGCGTACGGGCAGGCCAAAGAGCATTTGAAGCGCGATCGCACCGCCCAGGACTTCGGCCATGGCGGTGGCGATGGTCGCGAGGTAGGCGCTGGCGAGCACCGTGCGCCCAACGAAGCGGGGGAGAAAGCGGGTCGTGGCCTCGGCAAGGCAGGCGCCCGTGGCGATGCCCAGGTGCGCCGCGTTGTGCTGCAAGACGATCAGCATAATCGTGGACAGCGTGACGATCCACAGCAGCGCGTAGCCAAACTGCGAGCCCGCGGCCATATTGGAGGCCCAGTTGCCCGGGTCGATAAAGCCGACGGTCACGAGCAATCCGGGGCCGATATGCCGTGCGATGTCGAGTCCTCCGTGACCGCCGGTGCGTCGGGAGCCAAAATGATGTTTGAGATGGTTGATCATGGTGCGCTCCTGCGTGCCGTTTGCTTGACGCCGGAAAGGATACCCGTTTTAGGCTCAAAAGTTAATCAAGACTAACAAAATTGCTGTATTTGAATAGGATGGTGAAAGGGGGCTGCGAAATGTCTTGATCTGTAACAACTAGGGATGGAAATTGGGTCTTACTGTTACAGATTGAGATGTTTGAAGCGGTGAGCTTACAGGTCGAACTTGGGGCCCTTGTTGCCGTCCTTGAGGTCGGCGGTGTCCACTCGTAGGGTGTGCGTTACGCGATTGTTTCGAAACGGGCGGGAAACACAACGGGCCGGCGGTGCTCCTAGTATGCCTATTCAACTGACTGTCTAATATCTAGGGGAGGATCGCGATGCAGGCAGATTCCGCTCAGCAGCAGGGCCTTTATCGCCCCGAATTCGACCACGATGCATGCGGCATCGGCGCGCTTGCCGATATCAACGGTGAGCGCCATCACCAGATTCTGGACGATGCACTGTCCATTCTGGTCAACTTGGAGCACCGCGGTGGCACCGGACTCGAGAAGAACACCGGCGACGGCGCCGGCATCTTGTTCCAGGTTCCGCATCACTTTTTCCGTAAAGAGGCTCAAAAGTGTGGCCAGATTCTGCCGGCAGAGGGCGACTATGGCGTGGCCATGCTGTTCTTCCCGCAGGACGACAAGGGCGTAGAGGATGCCCGCCGCGTGTTTGAGGAGGGTTGCGCCGAGGCCGGCGTGCCGCTGCTCTTTTGGCGCGAGGTGCCCGTCGACCCGCACGACCTGGGCGAGACAGCCCGCGCCTGCATGCCCACCATCTTGCAGGCTTTCCTGGGCCGTCCGGACGACACGCCCGCCGGCGACGCCTTCGAGCGCCGCCTGTACGTGTGCCGCCGCACCATCGAGAAGAAGGCTGACGCCGAGTTTGCCCTGCGCAACAAGATCTTCTATGTGTGCTCCATGAGCTCGCGCACCATCGTGTACAAGGGCATGCTGGTCGCCACACAGATGCGCCGCTTCTTCATCGACCTCAACGACGCCGCCGTCAAGACGGCCGTGGCGCTCGTACACTCGCGCTACTCCACCAACACCACGCCCAGTTGGGAGCGTGCGCACCCCAACCGCTTTATCATCCACAACGGCGAGATCAACACCCTCAAGGGCAACGTCAACTGGATTCGTGCCCGCGAGCCCAACCTGTACAGCCCCGTGCTGCAGCACGATCTTGAGCGCGTGATGCCCATCATCAACCGCGAGGGCTCCGATTCCGCGATTTTGGACAATGTGCTCGAGTTTTTGGTCATGAACGGTCGCCCGCTCACGCGCGCCGCATCCATGCTGTTGCCCGAGCCGTGGGACCACAACGGCAGCCTGAGCGAGGAACGCCGCGCCTACGACGCCTACCAGTCCATGCTCATGGAGCCCTGGGACGGCCCGGCCGCCATCGCCTTTACCGACGGTCGCACGCTGGGTGCCGCCCTCGACCGCAACGGCCTGCGCCCCGCCCGCTACTACGTGACGCGCGACGGCCGCTTTATGCTGGCGAGCGAGGTGGGCACCATCGAGGTGAGCCCCGAGAACATCCTGACGAGCGGCTGTCTGGGACCGGGCCAGATGCTCGAGGTCGATTTTGCCCGCGGCCGCGTCATCTACAACGACGAGCTGCGCGCCCGTTACGCCAAGGAAAAGCCCTATCGCGACTGGATCGCCGAGGAGACGCTGACCGTCGACGCGCTCGACAAGCCCGTCGCGCCCACGCCCGCCGAGGATACCGAGGTGCCCGCCGCCGTGCGCATGGCCAAGCTCGGGTATCACTGGGATGATGTTGACGAGGTCGTGCGCCCCATGGCCCAGCAGGGCAAGGCGCCGCTCGCCTCGATGGGTATCGATGCGCCGCTGGCCTGCCTGTCCAAGAAGACGCGCTCGTTCTTCGACTACTTCTATCAGCTGTTCGCTCAGGTCACGAATCCGCCCATCGACGCTCTTCGCGAGCATATGGTTACCTCGACCACGCTCTACCTGGGCAACCACGGCAACCTGCTCGAGGACTCCCGTACGGCCTGTCAGCTGGTGCGCCTGGAGCGTCCGCTGCTGAGCGAGGAGGAGTTCGACCGCATTTGCGCCATCGACCGCGTGGGCTTTAAAACCCGTCGTTTCCGTGCCGTCTACCGCCGCGATGCCGGCGAGGGTGCGCTGCAGGCTGCGCTCAAGCAGCTTGCAGAGGACGTTGAGGCCGCGGTCCGCGACGGCGTGAACATCGTGGTGTTGAGCGATCGTGCCGCTGCGGGCGAGGTGCCCGTACCGTCGCTGCTCGCCGTGGGCTGCGTGCACAACCACCTGATTCGCGCCGGCGTGCGTACCTTTGCCGACATCGTGGTGGAGTGCGGCGATGCCGTGTCTCCGCACGACTTTGCGGCGCTGGTGGGCTACTCCGCGAGCGGCATCTATCCGTACAACGCGCATGCGTGCATTCGCGACCTGGCGGCGCACGGCGACCTGGACGTGACGGCCGAACAGGGCATCGACAACTACAACAAGGCTGCAACCGCCGGTATCGTCTCCATCATGTCCAAGATGGGCATCTCCACGGTGCAGAGCTACCATTCGGCGCAGATCTTCGAGGCCGTGGGCTTTACGCCGGAGTTCGTCAACGCGTACTTCGCCGGCACGGTGAGCCGTGTGGGCGGTATGGGTGTCGAGGACGTCGAGCGCGAGCAGAATGAGCGCTACGACGCCGCGCTCGCTATCCTTAAGAGCCCGGCTCCCGATCAGCTGCCCACGCTGGGTCTGACCAAGTGGCGCCCGCTCGGCGGCGAGGATCACCTTATCGACCCGCAGACCGTCTACCTGCTGCAGACCGCCTGCCGCGAGGACAGCTACGACACCTTTAAGGAGTACAGCGCCCGCCTGCACCGCACCGGCCGTGCCGTGCGCCTGCGCGACTTGCTCGACTTTAATGCCAGCGGCCGCACGCCGGTTTCGCTCGACGAGGTGGAGCCCGCGCTCAACATCGTTCGCCGCTTTAACACCGGTGCCATGTCGTATGGCTCCATCAGCAAAGAGGCACACGAGTGCATGGCCATCGCCATGAACCGCTTGCACGGCCGTTCCAACTCCGGCGAGGGCGGCGAGGATCCGCGCCGCGAGACCCCGCTGGCTAACGGTGACTCCAAGAACTCCGCCATCAAGCAGGTGGCAAGCGCGCGCTTTGGCGTGACGAGCCGCTACCTGTGCAGCGCCTTCGAGATTCAGATCAAGATGGCCCAGGGCGCCAAGCCTGGCGAGGGTGGCCACCTGCCCGGCAAGAAGGTCTACCCCTGGATTGCCGAGGTCCGTCAGTCCACGCCCGGCATCGGCCTGATCTCGCCTCCGCCGCACCACGACATCTACTCCATCGAGGACCTGGCGGAGCTTATCTTCGATCTTAAGAACGCCAACCCCGGCGCACGCGTGTCGGTCAAGCTGGTCAGCGAGGCCGGCGTCGGCACCATCGCCACCGGTGTGGCCAAGGGCGCTGCCGACAAGATCTTGATCAGCGGCCACAATGGCGGCTCGGGTGCCGCTGCGCGCGACTCTATTTGGCATGCGGGCCTGCCGCTGGAGCTTGGCCTTGCCGAGGCCCAGCAGACGTTGCTGCAAAACGGCCTGCGCTCGCGCGTGGTGCTCGAGGCCGACGGCAAGCTCATGGACGGCACCGATGTTGCTGTCGCCTGCCTGCTGGGCGCCGAGGAGTTTGGCTTTGCGACCATGCCGCTCATCTCCATGGGCTGCCTCATGCAGCGCGACTGCCAGCAGGATACCTGCCCGGCCGGCATCGCTACGCAAAACTGCCGCCTGCGTCGTGGCTTCCGCGGCAAGCCCGAGCACGTCGAGCGCTTTATGCTCTTTGTTGCCGAGCAGTTGCGCGAGGTCATGGCGAGCCTGGGCTTCCGCACCATCGATGAGATGGTCGGCCATCCCGAGTGCTTGCGCCAGATCGAGGTCCCGGGCAACCGCAAGGCCAACCTGCTCGATTTGTCGCCCGTGCTGGCGAGTGCGACCTGCGAGTTCGGCGCTCATATCCTGGGTGCCGACGGTCGCCACTTTCTGCCGCAGATGGCCGCGGACAGCGAGCTCGACAAGACGCTCGACTCCACGTTGTTTGTGCCCTATACGGCCGATGCCCGTGCGCACCTGCGTCCGATTCGCTTCCGCGCCGATATCGCCAACGTCAACCGTTGCGTGGGCACCATCCTGGGCAATGCGGTGACCAAGGCGCATCCCGAGGGCCTGCCCGCCGGCTCCATTACCATCGATTGTGATGGTTCGGCCGGTCAGAGCTTTGGCGCGTTCCTTCCGCGTGGCATTACGCTCAACGTGTGCGGCGACGCCAACGACTACTTTGGCAAGGGCCTTTCGGGCGGCGAGGTGTCGGTGCGCCCCAACCCGCATGCGACCTACAAGTTCGACGAGAACATCATCGTGGGCAACGTTGCATTCTTTGGTGCTACGAGCGGCCGCGGCTTCATTAATGGCTTGGCCGGCCAGCGCTTTGGCGTGCGTAACTCCGGCGCCACCGTGGTGGTCGAGGGCTGCGGCAACCATGGCTGCGAGTACATGACGGGTGGTCTGGCGCTCATCCTGGGCGAGGTCGGGCAGAACTTCGCCGCCGGTATGACGGGCGGCGTGGCCTATGTCTTCGATCAGTACGGCACACTCGATGCCCGTGTGAACCACGAGAGCGTTGAGCTTAAAGCCCCGACGGCCGGCGAGCTGGCGCAGATTCGCGCGCTCATCCAGGAGCACGTGGATGCGACGCAGAGCCCGCGCGGCATTAAGTTGCTCTACAGCTTTGAGACGATGAGCAAACACTTTGTGAAGGTCATTCCGACCGAGTACGAGCGCGTGCTGGCGATTGTCGCTGCGGGCGAGGCTGCCGGCAAGACGCATGCGCAGGCAGAGGAGCTGGCGTTTGACATTGTGACCGGTCGCGCGAGCGCCGCGGATGTTGCTCGCTTCGATGTCGCGGGTGGCGCTGTCGGCTCTGTTGCTTCGACCAAGAAGGAGGCGTAAGTGCCATGGGTAAGCCCGGTGCTTTTCTTGATATCGATCGCGTGACCCACGAGCTTCGCCCCGTGGAGGAGCGCAGCCATGATTTTGATCCGCTGTACGTGGAGCTCGATGACGATGCGCGCCGTGCCCAGGCGAGCCGCTGCATGATGTGCGGCGTGGCGTTTTGTCAGATGGGCGCGAGCTTTGGCAAGGCGCGTCCGAGTGGCTGCCCGCTGCACAACCTGATTCCCGAGTGGAATGAGCTGGTGTACCGCGGCCGCTGGGACGAGGCTGCCGAGCGCCTGTCGCTCACCTCGCCCATGCCCGAGTTTACGAGCCGCGTGTGCCCGGCGCTGTGCGAGGCCGCGTGCAACCTGGGTTCGGTCGACGGCCAGCCCACGACGATTCATGACAACGAGCGTGCGATCAGCGACCATGAGTGGGCAAATGGCGGCCCGCGTCGCTTTGAGCCGGCGGGGGAGGACGCGCCCTCGGTCGCCGTGGTTGGTTCTGGCCCGGCTGGCCTGGTGGCTGCATGGGAACTTGCGCGTCGCGGTGCCCGCGTGACGGTGTTTGAGCGTGACGATCGCCCGGGCGGCCTGCTCATGTACGGCATTCCCAACATGAAGCTCGAGAAGTCCGTGGTCGAGCGTCGCGTGACACTTATGCGCGAGCTGGGCATTGTGTTTGAGCTGGGTGCTGACGTTACGAACCCTGCGGTGGCGGCCAAGCTCAATGGCTTTGACGCCGTCGTGGTGGCTGCCGGTGCTCGCGCCCCGCGTGGACTGGCTGCTGAGAATATTGACGCACCCGGCGTGGTGTATGCCGTGGACTACCTGACGGCCTCGACCGTCTCGGTGCTCGATGGCGGCGAGCCTGTCGTCGATGCACGCGGCCTGGACGTCGTGGTCATTGGCGGCGGCGATACCGGTAACGACTGCGTGGGTACCGCGGTACGTCAGGGTGCGCGCAGCGTGCGCCAGTTTGAGTTCTTGCCGGCGGCGCCTGATGCGCGCGCGGCGAGCAACCCCTGGCCGCAGTGGCCCAACGTGAAGAAGACCGATTACGGCCAGCAGGAGGCCATCGCTGCCATGGGCGGCGAGATGCGCGTTTGGGGTGTGGATACGCTCGAGGTGCTGCTGGACAATAAGGGCGCGGCCGCGGGCCTGCGCGTGGCCGATCTGGATTGGTCGGCTGGCAAGCCCGAGCGTATCGCAGGCTCCGAGCACGAGGTGCCGGCCCAGCTGGTGCTCATCGCCTGCGGCTTTACGGGCCCGGAGCACGGTGTGTTCGACGCCGTTGGCGTGCCCGTTGCCACTGCTGGTCGTCCGCTGCCTGTGATGGCCGCCGAGGGCTCGCATCTTGCGGCGCGTGTCGACGGCGTCGCCGCGGATGCCGCGCCAGTGTATGTTGCCGGTGATGCCCGCAACGGCAGCTCGCTCGTGGTGAACGCTATGGCCGACGCCCTGGCCTGCGTGGCCGAGGTCGCCGAGGCGCTGGAGCTGTAAAGTAGTCATTTAAGAACGTCTCCAATGACTAGTCATTTTTTGTCTAGTCGTTGGGGACACTCTTTGCGAGCGATTTGCTCGTTTGTCGACGTACGGGTGTTCATTTGTCGACTTCTTGGGCTGTGGTCACCTGTTGTTTCTGTGGTGGCTGTGGGTATCTGGCTCAAAAGGGCGGGTTGGCCGTCTATGTTTAACTGCGGTTTTGTTGCGGTGCGCATTTTCGGTCAAGCATCCCGTCAAGTGTTTGGTCAGCAGTTAGTTTGCAGCCGGAGGCCTATTTTGTCCGTGCTGACAGTGGCTGCCCACCCTCCTCGTAAGCTCAAATTGAGGTTCATCAGTTTGAGGAGGATGCCGTGACTGACCACGTTTTAGACCGAGCGCAGCTGGCCGAAGCCGTCGGCAACGATATTGCCGACATGGCCCATTTTTGGATGCTGCGGAAGTTTCAGTTTTTGGAGCCGGCGCGCGAGCAGTTCGAGATCATTGTCGACCCGTGGCTCAGCTATCGCACCGAGCCTTCCCAAAACGAAATCATGGCCTACAACATGGCATTTACCGATTGGCTGCTCTTTGAGCGCCCCTATCGCCATGGCAAGACGCTGCTCGAGCTATATGTTGACGAGCCGCCGGCATCGCTTTCGCCTGCCTCGCTCAAGCGGCTCGAGCAGGTGCGCGACACACGGTATTTCTCGCGCTTTGGCATTTTGGACAAGGATCCCGCGACTGGCATGGTCGTGCTGAAGGATACGCGCACCGACCTTCGCTTTGATGTCTACGACCCGCATATCGTGCAAAAGGAGCATTGGAGCGACGGCGCGATCGCGGTGCGCGTCGCCTGCGTCGACGATGTCTGGCTGACGGCGGGACAGCTCTATCTGTATGACATCGCGCGCCTGAGTGACACGGCGGTCGATGGACCAGGTGCGGTGCATCCGGAGGACCTACAGGATGGCTTTGACACCTCGTGCATCAGCTTCTTTTTGCGCCTGGTCCGCGACATCATGGGCGTCCAGGGGCGCTACGTAAAGTCCCTCAACATCTACGAGCAGGAGTGGGAGTAAGGGATGGGCTGTCGCAGCGCTGCCGCGTGTCTATTTGTCTCGATCTGTAACGTTTAGGGACAAAAAACCGATCTACCTGTTACAGATCGAGACGAATGCTTGGGCGCTGCTGATTTGTCTAAATCTGTAACGTTTAGGGCCCTGGAGAACGTCTAACTGTTACAGATCGAGACGTTTGGCACCTGGTTGGGGGAATGTCTCGATCTGTAACATCTACAGGCTAAAAGTCGACCTTGCTGTTACAGATTGAGACGGAAGGTTGGCGGCTGCCGAAAGATCTTGTTCTGTAACAACTAGAGGCTCAAAGATTGTCTTCCTGTTACAGATCAAGACATTTGTCAGCGGAGGCAACGGTGACGATGGTCCATTTGTCTGACGTGGTGGTGATGAAAGTGTCTAATACCGTTCTCAAACACAAACATGCGACTCGCAACACGTTGGCGCGGAATAGGATGCTCGCGCGGCTCACGGAGACGGCCAAGCAAGGTGCGCTGCTCGCAACGCATGACAATACCGAGCTCATGTGGCTGCGACGCCATGTTGGAACCGACGATATCGCGGAGCCTGAGCCGTACCTGTTCTGTTTTCAGCATGATTGGGATGCATTGACGCCGGCGGAGCGAGCGCTGAGGACTATCAGAGGGCTTGCGGAATTTCATCCCGATTGGGCGTTTTGGGGATATGACGCCGCACTGATATGGGGTCTGGAGGTGCCGAATGATCTGCTTGGGCCGCGTTTTCTTGTTAAGACGGGTTGTTCGGTGACGTTGAGCAGCGGGTGCAGGTTGTTGCGTCCACAGATGGCGGGCGCGCTCGAGCGTGTTGATGGCGTGCGGGTGACGTCGTTTTGGCGCACGGTGGAGGAATGCTTGCTGCGTGCGCCGTTCTCCTACGGGTTGGCGATTGCCGATTCTGCACTGCGGGCGAAAGGCGTATCACGTGGGGATTTGTGCGAGCGCCTCCGCGCCGATTGCGAGGGCAGGCGAGGGTATCGCAGGGCACAGGTGATCGCGTCGTATGCGGACGGGCTGTCCGAAAACGGCGGCGAGTCTCGGTTCCGAGCGTTCTTTATTGCGTACGGCTTTCCGGTTCCGGAGCTGCAGGTGGAGTTTCGCGACCCGCTCGATCCGAGCCAGGTGTTTCGCGTCGACTATTTTTGGCGGTTCGAGGACGGAACGTGCGTGATTGGCGAGCTCGACGGAAAGGGGAAGTATGCCTTGCAGAACGGCGAGGGCTGGGAGTCGGTCGACCCATTCGTGGCAGAACGTCAACGGGAGTCCCATCTGACAATGCTCGGGCACAAGGTGCTTCGGTTTACGTTTGATGAGCTCAAGAATCCGGGGAAGCTGGTTGAGAAGATGAGGTTGGCGGGTATTCCGCGACGGCCCGATTTGGCTGAGGAGTGGAGACGTCAGTGGTATGGGCGCTGAGAGGTTTTGTCTCAATCTGTAACGTTTAGAGGTTATTTGAGCTCGTAACTGTTACGGATCGAGACAAACCGGTGAAGCGTCGACCGAATGTCTTGATCTGTAACAGCAAGGGGCCCAACAACCCTGTATCTGTTACAGATCGAGACACTTCCCTGGTGTCGCTGGGGTGGGACTGCAGCGTATTCCGTCCCCCACATCCCCTCTTCCCTCCGTTAACCGATATGTCTGTGGCAATCGGGCTACACTGGATAATAATGGACAGATGTTCAAGTTTTCTGAGGGGGAGGAGCTCGATATGGCGTCTGCCGATCGTTCCACGTTGTTTATCAATGCGACCGTCCTGGATGGTTCGGAGGATATGGAGCCGCAACCCGATATGGCCGTGACTGTTGAGCGCGGTGTCATCACGTGGATGGGGCCGAGTGCTGTGGCGCAGGCGCCTGCGGGTGCCGAGGTTATCGACCTGGCGGGTGCGTATCTCATGCCCGGTCTCATCAATATGCATGTGCATCTGTGCGGTTCGGGCAAGCCTGTCTCGGCCGGCGATGCGGGCGCGCTGATGAAGAAGCTCGATAATCCCGTGGGGCGCGCCATCGTGCGCCATATTCTTAAGGGCAGCGCCCAACAACAACTGGCAAGCGGCGTGACCACGGTGCGCGGCGCGGGCGACCCACTGTTTGCCGACATCGCCGTTCGTAATGCCATCGACGCCGGCAAGTATCAAGGTCCTCGCCTGGTGGCGCCGGGAACGGGCGTCACGGTGCCGGGCGGCCATGGTGCGGGCTTGTTCGCCCAGGTGGCCAACAGTCCCGCCGAGGCAGCCGAACAGGTGCGCGACCTGTACGCGCGTGGTGCCGACGTCATTAAGCTGTTCGTGACGGGCGGCGTGTTCGATGCGACCGAGGTGGGCGAGCCGGGCGTGCTGCGTATGCCGGTGGAGGTTGCCGCGGCGGCATGCAAGGCGGCGCACGATATGGGCCTTCCGGTTATGGCCCATGTCGAGAGTACCGAGGGTGTGAAGGCCGCACTTGAGGCCGGCGTTGACACGATTGAGCACGGCGCTCCGCTGACGCCCGAGATCCTGGAGCTGTACCGTGGCGCCGCGGGCACGCAGCTCGAGGGGCGTGCGCCCAGCGTTACCTGCACTATCAGCCCGGCGCTGCCGTTTGTATTGCTCGACCCGGAAAAGACCCATTCGACCGATACGCAAAAGAAGAACGGCGACATCGTGTGCTCGGGCATCATTGAGAGCGCCCGTGCCGCACTGGAAGCTGGCGTTAAGGTGGGCCTTGGCACGGACTCGAGCTGCCCGTTCGTGACGCAGTACGACATGTGGCGTGAGGTGGCCTATTTTGCCAAGTATGTCGGCGTGAGTAACGCCTTCGCGCTGCATACGGCCACGCAGGTCAATGCCGAGCTGCTGGGGCTGGGCGGCGAGACCGGCACAATCGAGTGCGACAAGGCCGCCGATATCCTGGTGACACGCAAGAACCCGCTCGATGACCTGTGCGCACTGCGTGAGCCGACGCACGTGATGTGTCGCGGCGATCTGGTGCGCAAGCTCAAGGTGAAGCGCATTCCCGAGGTGGACGCCGAGCTCGACGCGATTATGGCCATGCCTGCCGAAGCGCTTGCCGAGGAGCTCGCCCGCGATGGCGTAGCATAGGTGTGACAAAGGGACGGTCCCTTTGTCATAATCAAAAAAAGCCGAGGTCTCAGTGCGAGGCCTCGGCTTTTATTTTGTCCCATGGTATGGCGGCTAGGAGCGCGTCTCCATCTTGGCGTGGCACTTGGGGCAGGTGACGCGAATCTTGCCCTTGCCCTTGGGAACGGAGAGCATCTGGCCGCAGTTGGGGCACTTGAGGTATGCCGTGGTTTTGCGACCCTTCCACATCTTCTTGGCCGTGCGCTTGGCGCGCTCAAAGTCTTCCTTGCTGGTGCCGGCCGCGCGCGAGGTGCTGGCCGCTGCAGTTCTACCGCCCAAGCTGGCGACGAACTTGCCCAGGCCGGGGACGTTCGCGGTCGCGGCGACAAAGGCCTCGTTCTCCTTGCGACGTGCGTCGACGTTTTTGGACAGGCCGCGCAGCACGCCAATCACGATAACGGCGATGGCGATCCGGCTGAGCCACTGGATGCGGGCTATCGATCCGACCATCGCGATGACGATGCCGGCAAAACCCATCACGATGGTGAGTTCATCGGCACCATTGCGACCCTTCATAAAGTCATTCATGCAAATTGCCTTTCGTTCGATATGCTGCACGCCTTTATACCCGATTTAGAGCAAGGGGGACAGGTTAATCTGCACCAATGTGGTGCAAACATACCTGTCCCCAATGCCCCAATTACTTGGAGAGCTTGTCGACGACGCGTTCGATCTCGGCGAGCTTGGCGGCTTTGAGATCTTCGTCGCCCGATTCGATTGCCGAAGTCACGCAGCCCTCGATATGCGCCTTGAGCACGTCGGCGTTGATGCGCGCAATGAGCGCCTGCGTTGCCATGAGCTGCGTGGAAATATCGACGCAGTAGCGGTCCTCATCGACCATCCGCAAGATGCCGTCGATCTGGCCGCGTGCCGTCTTGAGCATGCGGGTCACCGATTTGTGGTCTGCCATCATGGCGGGTCCTCGTTTCTGGTCGATCTTCCGGATGCCCCCGTCAGTTGCGGTGAAATACGGACTGTTCAAAGGCCTAGGGCGGCCCAACAGTCCGTATTTCACCGCAACTTCTGAGGATTGAGTAGGCAGCGCCTGCTACGCGGCGGTTACGGACAGGGCATGGAATTTCTCGCCGGCGCCCTCGACGGCGGCGGCGAGCTGCTCGGCGGTCACGGTGTCGGCGCACTCCACCTGGACAGTCTGGGTCTCGTGATCGGCGTCGGCATCGGTCACGCCGGCAACGTTGAGCAGCGCCGTCTCGACGGTGGCGTCGCAGTGGCCGCACATAAGGCCGGAAGTCTTAATTGTGAAACGCATGGATATTCCTCTCTGTTGTGTCGGCTTTCCCAGGCACCCGACCTTGACCTTCAAGCCGTCGCTCGCGTATCAAAGTACGCGTCGCTCCTCTTTCAGGTCAATCTCGGGCATCTGGAAAACCCGTTCTAAATGGACTGAATGGTGAGCCTATTTTGCCACTTTCGGCTTAAAGGTTCGCAGGCGCAGCGCATTGGACACGACGCAGACACTCGACAGGCTCATGGCCGCGGCGCCGAACATCGGCGAGAGCTGCCAACTCGTGAGAGGGAAGAACACGCCCGCGGCAAGCGGAATGCCGATGCCGTTGTAGAACAGCGCCCAGAACAAGTCCTGCTTGATGTTGCGGATCGTGGCGCGCGACAGCTCGATGGCGCGGGCGACGTCCATGAGGTCGCTGCGCATGAGCACCACATCTGCCCCCTCCTTGGCGATGTCGGCGCCGGTGCCGATCGCAAGGCCCACGTCGGCGCGCGCCAGGGCGGGGGAGTCGTTGATGCCGTCGCCCACCATGGCGACCTTGCTGCCCGCATCCTGCAGCTCGCGCACGTGGCGTTCCTTGTCGGCGGGGAGGACGTCGGCGATGACCTGCTCGCTGCTCAGTCCCACGCGGCGGGCAATCGCTTCGGCGGTGACGCGGTTGTCGCCGGTGAGCATGCGCACGTCGACGCCGAGCTTGCGGAGCGCGGCGATGGCCTCGGCGCTCGTCTCTTTGACCTCGTCAGCTACGGCGATGGTGCCGACAAGCTCGCCGTTCTTGGCAAAGAACAGCGGTGTTTTGCCCTCGGCGGCGAACTGTTCGGCAAGGCCGGCGGGCACCTTCGCGCCCAGCTCGTCCATCAGACGTATGTTGCCGGCTGCGATGGCGTTTTGCCCCTCGCGCGCCGTAACGCCACGACCGGGCACGGCGGCAAAGTCCTCGACCATGCGCGCGACAATTCCGCGCGCCTCGCACTCGGCCATAATCGCCTCGGCCAGCGGGTGCTCACTTGAGCGCTCCAGCGCGGCGGCCAGCTTGAGCAGCGCCTTTTCGCTCATGGCGGGCGAGCCGTCGGCGCGCGTGGCTACCGCGATATCGGTCACGGCAGGCTTGCCGCGGGTGACCGTACCCGTCTTGTCGAGCACCACGGTGCCCACGCTGCGTAGGTTCTCCAGCGCCTCGGCGCTCTTAAACAGAATGCCCATTTCGGCGCCCTTGCCGGTGCCGACCATAATGGCGACGGGCGTGGCCAGGCCCAGCGCGCACGGACAGCTGATCACCAGCACGGCCACGGCGGAGGTGAGCGCCTCGTTTATGCTGCCGGTCAGTGCCATCCACACCGCAAAGGTCACGGCCGAGATCGCAAACACCACGGGCACGAACACGCCGGCGACTTTGTCGGCCATGCGGGCGATAGGCGCCTTGGTGGCGTTGGCGTCCTCGACGAGCTGGATAATCTTGGCGAGCGACGTGTCGGCGCCCACGCGTGTGGCACGGAAGGTAAACGAGCCGGTACGGTTGACAGTGGCGGCGTTGACGGTGTCGCCGGCGGTCTTTTCCACGGGGATGGACTCGCCGGTGAGCGCGCTCTCGTCCACGGCCGAAGCGCCCTCGAGTACGACGCCGTCGACAGGGATGGACTCGCCGGGGCGCACGCGCAGCACCTGGCCGGGAAGGATGGCGTCGACGTCCACAGCGGTCTCGGTGCCGTCCTCTGCCACGACGGTCGCGGTCTTGGGTGCTAAGTCGATGAGCGCCTCGATAGCGCCGCCGGTCTTGGACTTGCTGCGCGTCTCGAGGTATTTGCCCACGGTGACGAGCGACAGGATGGTGCCAGCGCTCTCAAAATACAGGTTGTCCATGCTCGTCATCATGGCCTCGTGCACCTGACCTGCGGCTAGCTGGTCGGCCATGATGAACATGGCGTAGAGCGACCAGGCGATGGAGGCGGTGGCGCCCACGGCAATAAGGGCGTCCATGGTGGGCGCGCCGTGTGCGAGTGATTTAAACCCGTTGATAAAGTACGCGTCGTTGACGTAGACGATGGGAATGAGCAGGACGAGCTCGGTGAGCGCGAGCGTCATGCTGTGGGTGTGGTCGGTGAAGATGCCGGGCAGCGGCCAGCCGAGCATGTGCCCCATGCCTATGTAGAACAGTGGGATGAGGAATACGATCGAGATGATGAGGCGGGCGCGCATGGCAGAGGCGGCAGCCTCCAACTTTTTGGTTGGCGACTCCATGTGGGCGGCGCCGGACCTGGCTTGCGCGCTGCCGCTTGAGCTGGCGGTGTCGGTACCCGTGCTGACGGGTGAGGCCGAGTAGCCCGCGCGGTCGACGGCGGTGCAGATATCGTCGGGGGAGACCTGCGCGGGGTCATAGTCGACCATCATGGAACCGGCGAGCAGGTTGACCGCGACGCTTTGGACGCCGTCGAGCTTGCTCACGGCACGGTCCACGTGCGCTTGGCACGCGGCGCACGTCATACCGCCCACGTCAAACTTATCCTGAGCCATGGCTTCTCCTTTCTGTGACGTAGTGTCGGAAATGTTAACCATCCGATACTATATACCCATACCCCCTGGGGGTGTCTAGTAATAGTTGGAATGTATGACTTTTCATTACAGATGAGGGTGGTTGGTTGGCCGATGGACCGTCCCAACCAATCATCTCAATCTGTAACATCTGAGGACCGTTTTGCCTGCTAGATGTTACAGATTGAGATGTTGTCTCGCGGGGTTGGGGTTTGTCTCGTTCTGTAACATCTAGACCTGTATCTGCCGAGCTAGTGTTACAGATCGAGACAATTGCCGGGGAGGGGTCCCGTCACGGCAAGACGCCCGCTCTCTAGATACAGAATCCGGGGATCACACAGGTTCGTTTGTTTGGCTTGTCCGCAGGCGTTGCGTACGTAAAGACGTCGCCGTCGTGTCCAACGCGATTCAAATAGAGCGTGCCTTCGGTCTCCGATGAGTCGGGGCTCACCGTGCGCTCCCACCAGCAGGTGTCCTTGCCCTTCCACTGGCGGACCATCGTCTCGTTCGTGGAATACGGGCTCACCTTGAGCTCGCGGAAGAGCTGATACTCCTTGCCCTCGCCGTTGTAGATGTCTGCCAGGTAGTGATAGTCCTTGGCAAACGAATCGGGCGGTTGCGTACCGCACAGCTCGACCATGGCGGGCAGCCAAAGGGTTGCGGGCAACTCGCTCAGACACGATGCACTGTTGGCGGCGCCAGCGTTATTCGAGATCTTTTTGACAGATTTGATGAGTGCGCGCAACTCGTTGGGCAGCAGCTTAAGGCCGTCGCCGTTGAGCCATTCCCGCAGCTCGCAATCTGCCCAGTCGGCGCTCGGCGGTTCAGCCGCAGCGTTGCGCTCGGCAATACCCGCATCGAACATAAACGTCAGTCCGGCCTTGCCCGTCCCGTCCAGAAGTTCATCGTGGCGGATGCCCACAAGCTGCGCGCCAACCTGCAGCCCGTTGGTGAGCGTGACACGCTTGGTACACGGATAGGGGATACGCCCATCGACATCGAGCAGGTGATAGCGCTTGGCAATCTCGCGTGCCTCGCTACGGGTCTCGGCGGCCTTAATCTTGAGCGAAATCTCCTGCAGCTGATCCCAGGTGTAGTCGTCAAGCGAACCGCGGATGCCGTCCAGGTAGTCGGGGATGCCAAAGCCATGGGTCGCCGCCCCAACGACGCTGAGCCCCGCAACGGCTGCAACGACGCCACCGATAATAAACCGGCGGCGGGTCATGGCATCGTGCCGGGCCTGCTCCAGAATCTCTCGCGCGCGCTCGCCGGCGACGTCGACCTTAAGGTGCGTACCGGAGTCGATGTCGATTGCGGCGTCACTGCCCGCGCCCTCGCGGCCCTCGGATTCGGCGTCGGTGAGGTATGTCGAGAGCACCTCGAGCATCTGCTGCTCGGTAGGGCGATCGCACTGCTCGACTGAGAGACCCTTCATGATGATTTGGACAAGCGCTTCATCGCCCTCGCAGCGCGGCTCGAGCGGTGCCGGCTTGGTCTTGGTCTTTACGAGATAGAACGAGCCGGTTGCAGCGGCGTCCGTCGACTCAAAGTCAAACGGTTTGCGACCGCTGTAGAGCTGGTACAAAATGCTCGAAAGCGCATAGACGTCGATTGCCGGCGAACGGCGAAGGGCCGCGATGCCTTCGATATCCTGCGTGAGCATCTCGGGCGCGGCGTATGCGGGCGTGGCAAAGCGCCAGATGTCGGCGCGCCGGGTGATCGTGTCGTCGCCGAGAGCCATGGTCGCGGAGCCCATGTCGATGAGGCAGGGGTCAAAGGAGCAATCGGCAATCTGCTGCTCGAGCGTTCGGCTGGTGGTGCGGAACATGATATTGGCAGGCGACAGGTCGCGATGAATGACCGGATTCACGAGGCCTTGGGTCATCAAGAGCGCACGAAGCACGGCGTTTCCGACGGCGGCGACCATCTGGGTGGTCAGCCCGCCCGAGGCGTCGTGCGGAAGCAGGGGCAGCGCCTGCTTGAGCGAGGTGCCCTCGACCCACTCCATGAGGATGAGCGGGTCATCCTCGCACGATCCGTAGCCATAGACGCGCGGAAATCCGCGCAGGTGCGAGACGGTACACAGATGACGGTACTCCTCGAACAGCGCAGCGGTGTTGGCCAGGTGCGCTGCCGATTGCTCGGCGGAGCGGTCGGGGGCTTGGCCGGAAAGGATGGCGTTGTCCTTGAGTAGCTTGACGGCAAAGACCTCGCCGCTCGTGTTGGTCGCGCGCAGCACGTGCCCGATGTTGCCGTTGCTGCGGTGGGCCGTCTGGAGAATAAGCGTCATAAACCGACGCTTGGCGTCGTCCTCGGCGCTGGGGTCGACCGCCACGGCGGTATCGAACGTATCGAGACGGATGAGTTTGTCGCCATAGGCGCTATCGGTAGTATCCATGGCGTTCCTTTGTCTGGCATGGGTTGCCGCACGTATACGTGAGCAGTGCGGATATCGGTAAAGTACCATGATAGCCGCACTGCCCACGTATACCGCTGTGCATTGTCGTTTACGACGCAGAAGGTAGAAGACGAAAGACGGACGGCGACCGTCTTTCGATCGCCGTCCGCGCTAGTCCACAATGACAAGGAATGTCGTATAGAGACCCAAATGAAGTCTGTCGCTGTTGGCGATTTCCACGGGGGGATAGATCTTGCCGGGCTCGCGTTGGTCGCGCGGCGGCTCAATCACAATATCGCCGTCGCGCGCGCCCGATTCGAGCACCGTGCCGTTGGTCGATCCAAGGCCCTGGGCGTACCAGTGCTCACCCTCAAGCCAAATGCGAAGATGCTCGCGCGATGCGTCGGCGCCCACATCGGTGATGCTGGGCGAGGTTTTGGGCAGAGAACCAATCACGGTGCCGTGCGGATCGCGTGTGAGGGGATGGATTTGCATGTCGGCGCAGTTGTCGGCATGGGTTCTGAGCAGACCGAGGTTGGGGGCGACGGTGCGCGGCTGCTCCAGGCTGCTCATAAAGCCACGTCCGACGGTAGTTTCGGTGGTGCCAAAGTGCCCGCCCGTCTTGCTGTCGCAAAAGCGCTCGACGGTGGCCACGCCCTGAACGGGGTCGGCGAGCGCCCCCGTTGCCACAAAGAGCATAAGGTAAAGCGTGCTTTTCTCGCGCACGGCATTGCCGTCAAAGTTGTCGATACGATTGAGGGCATTTGCATATAGGCGGCTGTCCAGTTTGTAGCTGGCGAGAGCCGACATCATTTCGTTGGCGGCCGGACCGCGATAGTGCTCGGCGATTGCCCGATAGGCGGACTCGCCGCCGCCGAGTTTGCTGCAGATTGCCGAGGAAAGGTTGAGCGTGGTGACGGCAAAGTCGCTGTAGATGGAGGACGCGCACTGGTCAGGCTTGCGATGGACGATGTAACGGGTGAGATACGAGCGGTTGGAAGAGCATTTCTCGAGCAGGGTACTGCCGAGATAAGAGTTTCCATTGATGAGCATTCGGGCGATCTCGAGATGTTTAAGACCGCCGAACGAGCGAATATCGTTATAGAGGACCGAGCAAGGCGTCTCTGCTGCCACGGATACCTCCTTTGATTGCTTCCTAGCCAATATGGCGATAGGAATTAATGGCCCCCGGTGGGCGACGTATTAAATGGCTGCGCAATATATAGCGTAACCAAAGCAACATTATAGGCCACATGTTCGAAATTGCAGGAAGACCGAGAGATTTGGTTTGGACTGGACGGAAATCCCCCTCTGTCTTGATCTGTAACATTTGGACCCGGTTTTGCCCTGCATCTGTTACAGATTGAGACAAGCGGCCAGGCCCGCCCCGTCCGCCTCGTCATCTGTGGTTTACGTGGGGGCATACGGAGTGCGGGTATACTAACCGGCGGCGAATCTGCTCCATCGCTTAGAGCTGCTGCGTCTGGACGGCGCGTGATAGGGCTGCCAAAGCGATCGCCAGCGTGCTGAGCAACGTCCTCTCTGTGCGCACCTGTTTTTGTATGTATTAGCGCACTACCAAGCACGCCCGCGCGGCCGCATGCCGTGCCCATTGCGCGTGCAGATAAGGAACAACAACATATGCGTAATTCTGTATCTGACGTCACCGACGCCGAGATTCTGGACGAGACCCGCGAGGCCATGACCCAGGCTGCCTTCGATGCCGCCGATGAGGCCAATGCCGCCCAGGCCGTCGAGTCCGCTACCGAGAGCCTGCCCGCCTTTGACGAGCTGGGCCTCTCCGACGAGATGCTTCGTGCTATTGAGAACCTGGGCTACACGGCGCCCACGCCCGTGCAGGCCGGCTCGATCCCCGTAGTGCTCGAGGGCCGTGACCTGCTTGCCGCCGCTCAGACCGGCACCGGCAAGACGGCCGCTTTTTTGCTGCCGACCATGAATAATCTGGAGCACATCGCTCCTCCCAAACCCGTGCGCGAGCGCGGCGGCCGCAACCGTCGTCGCGGTGCTAAAAAGCCCGAGGGCAACGGCCGCGGCCCCGTGATGCTCGTCATCACCCCTACGCGCGAGCTTGCCCAGCAAATCGACGAGGTCGCGAGCAAGATCGCCGACGTCACCGGCCATGTTGCCGTGACCGTCGTGGGCGGCGTGAGCTACAAGCCGCAGACCGCGGCACTCAAGTACGGCTGCGATATCCTGGTTGCCACGCCGGGCCGTTTGGTCGATCTGATCGAGCAGGGTGCCTGCCACCTGGATGAGGTTAAGGTCCTGGTGCTCGACGAGGCCGATCGCATGCTCGACATGGGCTTTTTGCCCGCTGTCCGCCGCATTGTGCGCGAGACGCCGGCCGAGCGTCAGACACTGCTGTTCTCGGCGACCCTCGACGAGGAGGCCGTGGGTGAGATCACCGACCTGGTGAGCGACCCGGCCCGCGTGGAGATCGCGCCCGCCACGTCGACCGCCGACACCGTCGACCAGTTTGTGTTCCCGGTGTCCATCGAGGCCAAGAACAACCTGCTGCCCGAGTTCCTCAAAAAGGAGGGCCCGGAGCGCACCATCGTCTTTATGCGCACCAAGCACCGCGCCGACAGCTGCTGCCGTCGTCTGGAGCGCAAGGGCATCAAGGCTGCCGCGATTCACGGCAACCGCAGCCAGGCCCAGCGCGAGCGTGCCCTTTCGGCCTTCCGCGACGGCACCGTCGACGTGCTGGTGGCGACCGACGTGCTCGCCCGCGGCATCGACATCAGCGACGTGCGCTACGTCGTGAACTTTGACGTGCCGGCCGAGCCGACCGACTACATCCACCGTATTGGCCGTACGGGTCGTGCCGGCGAGCTGGGCTGGGCCATTACGTTTGTGACCGAGCAGGACGTCGACGAGTTCTACGAGATCGAGAAGCTCATGGACAAGACCGCCGACATCTATGAAGCCGGCGACCTGCACGTGGGTCCCAACCCGCCCGCCGTTGACCCCGAGCGCGATCCTGCCGCCTTTAAGGTGAAGAAGAAGACCAAGCGCGGCAAGTCCAAGAGCAAGAAGAAACTTGAGCAGGCGCGTCGCGACGGCAAGCGCAACGGCGACGATTACGGCGATGTGGCTGGTCGTTCCAACCGCGGTCGCGACGAGCGTCGTGGCGATGGCGAGCGTCCGAGCCGTCCCAAGCGCGGCGGCAAGACCCGCGTGCGCGAGGGCGTTCAGGCTCGCGTGGACGAGGCTGTGGAGAGCGTGGCCCGCGAGGTGGCTGCCGAGGAGCGCGGCGGTGCTGACGCCGTCAAGCAGGCCCCGCGTGGCAACCGTGCCGAGCGTCGTGCCAAGCAGTTCCAGGGCGAGGCGCATCGCCGCCGCCGCGAGGACGAGGATCGCGGTGGCCGTCGCCGTGTCGAGCGCGAGGACGAGGGCCGTGGCTCGCGTAGCGGCAAGCGTGGTGCGGGCGACCGTCGTCGTTCCGGTCGCGATGACGAGCGCGGTGGCCGTGATGAGCGCCGTGGCGGCGAGGGCCGCGGTTCGCGTGGCGAGCGTGGTACTCGCGGCGGCGAGTCCCGTGGCGGCAAGCGCTTTGATGAGCGCGGTGGCCGTGGCGGCGAGCATCGCGAGGGCACTCGTGGCAATGGCAGCCGCAGCGGTGCTGGCCGCTCTAACGAGTCGCGCGATCGCCGCGATCCGCGTGCCAGCCGCGATCGTCGCGATGACTGGCGCAACTACGACGATACCCGCGAGGAGCGTCGTGGCGGCTATCGTGGCGGGCGTGGCGGCAACCAGGCCGGCTCCCGCGGCGGCCGTGCCGGCGGTCGCGATAATCGTGGTAGCTATGGCAATAGTCGTGGCGGCAAGCGCGGCGGCAGCTCCCGTCGCCCCGGTGACGGCGGCGGCAAGCGCAAGTAACATACGCATCGCCCGCTAGAGCGAGGTGAACCAAGGGCCCCGAGCAACTACGCTCGGGGCCCTTTTTGTTTGCCGTATCCGATCGCTAGTTCAAATGTGATTTCCTCGGGAATGCATCTAGAGGATGCCGTGGGCCTGTTTCCTACCATGCGGCAATGGGTCCCATGGGGTGCGCCGTGCATTTTTTGGAGTATTCTGCAGTTCGAGTTGTCTGCATATGATTTGACGTCGCCAACGGTGGCTTTCGGATATCCCTAGCGAGCGTTCTGAGTCAGATTTCGTCGTTTTCCGGAGCAGGGGCGCGTCATTCTCGCCATGTCGGAACCCAAAATGACGCAGCGCCCTAAAGGTTTGCCCGCTCGGGGTATTGCTGGCGCGGTCACGTTGCAGAATACTCCGTTTTTTGCACGGGCCAGGATGGGGTACCTCGGGAGAACACGGCGGTATCCCGTAAATATATACAATCTGTACCGTAATTTATACAAAACGAAGAGGCAGACAGCGTAGGGTTGGTGCATTGGGGTGCTTGATGCACCAAAATGGGGATCCCACGTGCCGTATACTCTGGCTGGATGTGAAAACGGCTTGACGCGTTGCCAGACGTAGGGGGAGGGTGTCTCGATGAGCGTATTCGAAATTGTGTTTAGTCCGACGGGTGGAACGCAGAAGGTGTCTGGCCTTGTGGCCGGGGCACTGGACAAGAATACCGTTACCGTCGATCTGACCGATAGCGGGCTAGATTTCAGCGCTGTCTCGATGACTGAGGACGACGTGGCCGTAATCTCTGTGCCGGCGTATGCCGGTAGAATCCCGGCTGTGGTGGCTGACCGGTTGGGCATGGTTCACGGCAACGGAGCGCGGGCCGTTCTGGTGTGCGTCTACGGAAACCGCGCGTTTGAGGACACGCTCGTAGAGCTGGAGGACGTTGCGAAGCATGCGGGATTCCGGGTGATCGCGGCAGTTGCGGCCATTGCAGAACATTCCATTGCGCGACAGTTTGCTGCCGGTCGTCCGGATGCGCAGGATGCGGCGCAGCTTGCTGAGTTTGCTCAGCAAATTCAGCAAAAGCTGTTGGCTGAGGATGCGTCCGAGCCCTCTATCCCCGGCAATCGTCCTTATAAACAAGCTGGAGGTCACCGCATGGCGCCCGAGGCAACAGAGGATTGCGTCTCCTGCGGTGCATGCGCCGCGGCGTGCCCCGTTTGTGCTATCGACAAGGGTGACTCCAAACGAGCAGCTGGCGAGGCGTGCATCTCCTGCATGCGCTGCATCGCCGTATGTCCGCGAGGTGCTCGCAAGCTTGATTCCAGCAAACTATCCGCTGTTTCCCAGATGCTGAGCAAGGTTTGCGTCGTGCGGAAGGAATGCGAGCTCTTCATCTAGCGCATACGAAATTGGCGCAATGGGGCCAGGTTAATCTGCACCGACCTGGTGCAAACAAACCTGTCCCCAATGCACCAGAGCAAGGAGTGTCCCCGGGTGCCGGCAGAAAAGGAACGTCCCTAAGTACCGCATAAATACCGTTTATCGGAGAAAAAGGTTGATTTCCGATCTCAACCGAACACATTGAGCTGATGGCTCGCTCCCGCAGTTAACCGAACGCCCCCGAGGTCCTATCCGGGACCCGGGGGCGGCATTTTCCCAGTTGAAGGAATGGTGGAGATGTGTTTCGATGGGTC
>DBFDVR010000030.1:0-17733 GCA_048321375.1 Collinsella sp. | reverse complement strand
ACGGCCGAAGAGGCGTCAGCAGGTCAGTGGGTCATCGTCCCGGCATTCAGCATCAGGGTAGCGCTGCGACGCGGAAATCGCGCGCCGTTGCCGCGCCCCGCAGTGCCCGCTTCCCCCGAGAACAATTATCAGTGCAGGTAGCAGACTCGTTGTTTTTGAAAAAACAAGGGTATGGTCAGGGGCTCGGGGCAAACGTAGCAGATGGGCGCGATTCGTGGCGCGGCTATTCCAGGTGCCACGGCTTCACTCCTCTGGCGCGACATTTCAAGGCGCTTTTGAGGAGGAGTGTCCCTGATGACTGGGCGTTTAAGAACGTCCAATGACTAAGTTGCAGGTGGCGGCGGTTGTGTTACACTAAAGCTGCGTATATGACGCAAATATCTCGATACAGATCAATGATGTCCGTCGGTATTTGACGGAGCTAGACTGTTTAGCCGCCCTGAAGGTTTATGCAGGGAGCATGTGATCACAGGGCTTGAAAAGAAAGTTGAGCAAACACTGTGTCTGATCAACAGCAAGAAAACGAAATAACGACGACGCAAGCCGCTCCCGCTGCACCGGTTGCGTCGGACCAGGTCGCGGCGCCCGCGCAAGCCTCGGCTCCTGAGACGCCTAAGGCTGCTTCGACGCCTACGCCTGTAGCGGCTGAGAAGGCCGTGTCTGCAACTGGTGAGGAGGCTGCTCCGGCAAAGCCCAAGCGTACGCGCCGCGCGGCCAAGCCTGCCGATGACGGCGAGGAGGTCACCAAGCCCAAGCGCCGTACCACGCGCACGACGCGCGCCAAGCGTACCGCTGCAGCTGACTCCTCGGCGCCGATTTCCGATGAGGTCGCGCAGGCACGTGCGTTGGCGCAGATTAGCGAGGCTCAGGTGGTGCGCGCCCGCCGTCGTGCTGCCGAGCGTGAGGCCGCGGCTCTGACCGAGCTTGCAGCTCCGTTTGTGCCCGAGACGCCTGCCGCCACCGAGACCCCTGTCGCCGACCAGCCAACCGAGAAGCCGGTACCGCGCACACGCCGTCGCACGGCTGCTAAGGCCGAGCAGGTTGCCGATCAGGTAACCCCCGAGCTCGCTGAGGCTTCGGTCCGTTCCGCGGCAGGGGAGGGCACATCGCCTGTTGAGCCCGCTGCGCCTGTCGAGGCCAGCGAAGTTCCCGTTGTCGATCCGGCTTTGCGCCCGCACCGTCGCGGTCGCAAGCCCAAGGCTTTCGTCGAGGCCGAGAAGGCCGCAGCCGCAGCCGCCGCCGCTCGGGATGCTGCGGCGACCGCCGAGCCTGCAACCGCTGCCGACGCGCCCGTCCAGGATGCTACGACTTCCGAGGCCGTTTCTGCCGATGTCGAGCCCGCCGACGTCCGTCCTGGTCGCAGCCATCGTACTGCTGCTAAGCGCACGTCCAAGGCCAAGGCTGCCAAGAAGGGTGCGTCCGAGGTTTCCGCCGAGACGACCGCCGATGCATCGACTGATGCCGCCGAGCCCCAAGACGTCGAACAGTCTGCGTCCGAGAAGCCCAAGCGCGGTCGCAAGAAGTCCGCTAAGGCCAAGGCCGTCGAGCAGCATGCCGAGGCCGAGCCGCAGGGCGATTCCAATGCCGAGGCCAGCGATGATGCTTCGGCTAACGAAGACGCCTCCGCAACCGATGGCACCGCCCCCGTCGAGACCGAAGAGAGCGCTCGCCCCAACCGCCGTCAGCACAAGCGCAACGACGAGCGTAATGACCGCAACGAGCGCAAGGACGAGCGTAACAACGATCGCCGCAACCGTCAGCGCGACCGCAAGCAGCGCAATAAGGAGCGCAATGCCGCTCCGACTGAGCCCACGCTTTCGCGCGAGGAGCTCGCGGCCATGAAGGTCGCCGAGCTGCGCGAGAAGGCCAAGGAGTTCGAGATCGAGACGACCGGCAAGAAGAAGGCCGAGCTCGTCGAGGAGATCTACACTACCGCCGCAAAGGCCGAGGGTTTCCGCGATATCAAGGGCATTCTGCAGATTCGCCCAGACAGCTCCGGCATCATCCACGCCCATGGCTACATGAAGTCCAACGACGACGCCTTCGTGCCCGCATACCTCATCCGTTCCGCGCGTCTGCGCACGGGCGATGTCATCGAGGGCTCGCTGCGTCCTTCGCGCGGCGGCGACAAGCGCGCCGGCCTCGCCAAGATCACGACCGTCAACGGCATGGATCCTGAGCAGATTCGCAATCGCCCCAAGTTCGGCGACCTCACCCCGGTCTATCCCAACGAGCCGCTGCGCATGGAGCATGGCAAGGATTCCATTACCGGTCGTGCCATCGACATCGTGTCGCCGATCGGCAAGGGTCAGCGTGGCCTGATTGTGTCCCCGCCTAAGGCCGGCAAGACGACGATCCTCAAGAAAATCTGCCAGTCTATCTCGATTAACAACCCCGAGGTGCACCTCATCTGCCTGCTCGTCGACGAGCGCCCCGAAGAGGTCACCGATATGCAGCGTTCCATCAAGGGCGAGGTTGTGGCGTCGACCTTCGATATGCCCGCCGACAACCACACTCGCGTGGCAGAGCTCGTCATCGAGCGCGCCAAGCGCATCGTGGAACTGGGCGGCGATGTTGTAGTTGTGCTCGACTCCATCACGCGTCTTGCCCGCGCCTACAACTTGGCGGCGCCCGCCTCAGGCCGCATCCTTTCGGGCGGCGTTGATTCGGCGGCACTGTATCCGCCCAAGCGTTTTCTGGGTGCAGCCCGCAATATCGAGAACGGTGGCTCGCTCACCATCCTGGCCTCCGCACTCATCGATACCGGTTCCAAGATGGACGAGGTCATCTTTGAGGAGTTCAAGGGTACCGGCAACATGGAGCTCAAGCTCGACCGCGACCTGGCCGATCGCCGCATTTTCCCGGCCATCGACCCTGTTGCCTCGGGTACGCGCAACGAGGACCTGCTGGTCGACGAGCAGATGCGCCCGTTTGTCTTTGGTCTGCGTCGCATCCTCGCCGGCATGAACAATACCGAGCGCGCGGCCGCATCGTTTATCAAGGGCCTCAAGGGCACCAACACCAACCAGGAGTTCCTGGTGCGTTCGGCCAAAAAGCATAGCGACTACGAGCAGACGTTCTAAGTCGTCAACCGCACGCGGCGTTATTGCCGGCGCGATGAAGGGTCGGGGCTTGCGCCTCGGCCCTTTTTATATCGCCACTCGGCGCCAGTTATCGACCATAAGACTGGCAAGCAGCAGGTTTCCCGTTTCAATCCGACATCGTCGCTTGCAATCGACAGGGCGGTTTCGCATAATAGCTTTTAAGCTTCGCGACGGAAAACGCAGATGAAACGAACCATATACCGTTGCTTTGGGGCATAGCCCCGCTTCATCTTCTCTCGCGCAGCCAACTGAATGATGCGATTTGGGTGCTGGAAGATGGGGAGAGCTCATGGCTTCTTCTGATGCAACACAACGAGCAGTCCTTGCCGGACTTTCGTGCGGGATCGGCCTGGCCGCCCCCGTGGTTATGTATGCCGCGACGCTGCCGTTTTCGTCGGTGAACGAGACGGTCGTGGCGGGTGCGGTTCCCTTCGCCGTGGGCGCGGTGGCGGGCGTGGGTATCTATGCCGCCTCGCTGGGCATCTCCGAGTACCGTGCGCAGCGTGAAGAGCGTCTGTTCCAGCCCGATGCCATGGGCGGTGCTGCCAATCTCAATCAACATCAAAGTGAGTTCAAGACCGCCTCGATTCCGGCTCAGCAGCAGGATGCGACTCCTTACGCTGCGGCTTCTGCTTCTCAGGCTCAGGCGGAGCAGTCTACCTCGGCATACCTTTCCGGCCTGACTGGTGCGTTCCAGCGCCGTCATGCCGATGATGGTGTCCCTACCATCGCTCGAGCCGCAGATGCTATGGACGAGGCCGAGGCTTGGTCCATGATCGACAGTATGCTCGACGACGATTCGCCGGTGAGCTGCGACCCTGCACACTCGCGCGACGTCTATCAAGTCGCCATCGACGAGCTTACCAACGGCGGGCAGACCGGCTCCTTCAATCGTGACGACATCGCCGCCGCGGCGCGCGCCGTGTCGGGCTCCCAGGCCGCCCCTGCGGGCAGCACGGCGGCTTTCGTGGCACTCGTTGCCAACGCGGCAGCCAATAACGCCTACAACGCTACCTCGGGCGACGCGAACGCTTCTGCCGATTATTCGTACGTTGATGAAGCCATTACCGCGGACGAGGAGGCCGTTGCCGCCCGCCGTGCCGCCGAGAGCTCGCTTTGGGGCGCTCCTGCTCAGCAGCAGGCGGCTGAGGCTGCGCCGTACAACGCAAACCTCGCCAGCATGCCTATCATCTCCGGTGCCGCGGACATCGATCTTGACGACCTCGATGAACCTGCAGCCATCACCGCATCGATTGATGCCCAAGATCGCATCGACACCGGCGACCTTCCGGACGCCTCGCTCGAGGTCGATGTCCCCATGGCCGATTACTCGGGCCACGAGGACATGTGGGCCGCCGCCACCGCGATTCTGGATGAGATTGACGAGCCCGCTCCTGTTGCAGTCCCCACTCCCGTCGCTGCCCCTCAGCCTGCTGCTCCCGCCTATGTCGGCCGTCACAGCGCTGTGTTCCCCGAGGATACCGCCCGTATCTCGCGCGAGAGCATCGAGCGGGCCGAGGCTATTGCCGCCGGCATTATGGAAAATCGTCGTCACGAGCGCGTCAATCAGATCCTCGAGGAAGAGATCGAGCGCCTGCAGTCCTCTACCGCCAAGCGTACGGGCCGTGCCTATCTGAGCGTTATCGAGGGCGGTACCGCCAGCTTCGCGCCGCTCCGCGCGGAGGCATAACTTCTGCATGGTTAAGATGAATCGAAAATGGGCGGTCGTGACCTGCCTGATGGCGCTCTTGATCTGGGGCAATTCGCTGGTTCCCGGCTCGGGGTCGGGCTCGCTGAGCCTAACGGTCATGGAAGCTATCCGCGGTTTCCTGCACGGCGTGGGACTTCCATATGAATGGGTGACCAACTTTGTTGTTCGCAAGTGCGCGCATTTTACCGAGTATATGGTGCTCGGCATCCTGGCAACGCACGCTTTTGATTTTGAGGGCCGGCACACCTTTGACGTGCTGCTGCCCACGGCGGTGTTCCTGCTGCTGATTCCCTCGATCGACGAGACGATTCAGCTCTTTGTGCCGGGACGCGCCGGCATGATCACCGATGTGATGATCGACTGCTGTGGAGCGGCAATGGGCGTTGTGCTCCGATATCTCTTACGGTCGCTGATGTACGCCAAAAAGGCCGCCTAGGACGTATTGTTTGGTCCTAGGCGGCCTTTTTTATTTGAGGGCTTATATGAGGCGTGGTGGCGTCGTTCCATTGGTCGGATTTGCTGGGCGCGCCACGCCCCGTGGGTGCGTCTGTTACTGAAGCGCCTGTGCGCCCAGGGCAAGGCAACCCATGATGCCCTGCTTGCCCTCGAGGCTGTTGTTGACAATGTAGGTATCGATGTCGTTGACCTCGGGCGTGACGATATAGCCGTTGAGCATTTCGGCACATTTCTTGCGTGCGAGCGGCACGATGGGGGTGTGGTCGGCCACGCCGCCGCCGATGATGATCTTTTGCGGCGCGTAGCACAGCGTGTAGGTCATGAGCGCCTGTGCCAGATAGCCGGCGAGCAGGTCCATGGCCTCCGGGTCATCGGCCATGTCTCCGGCGCTCTTGCCATCCCAGCGCTTTTTAACGCCGGGGCCGGCGATGAGGCCCTCGAGACAGTTGTCGTGGAAGGGGCAGGCGCTGTGCTCGCCAATGGTGTCGCGCGGGTCGCGCGTGACCAGGATGTGGCCGGCCTCGGGATGCATCATGCCGTGCACGAGCTTACCGCCCGAGAGCACGCCGGCGCCCACGCCGGTGCCGATGGTCAGGTAGACCACGTCGGTGAGGCCCTTGGCGCAACCAAACGTGACCTCGCCCAGGCAGGCGACGTTGACGTCGGTATCGTAGCCGCAGGGGATATTGAGCTCGTTTTGGATAGTGCCCAGCAGGTCAAAGTAGCGCCATGCCGTTTTGGGCGTCTCCAGGATCTTGCCGTATTGGGGCGAGGCAGGGTTGACTGCGGTGGGGCCAAAGGCGCCGATGCCCAGCGCGGCGATGCCCTTGTCGGCAAACCATGCGTTGACGGCCTCAACGGTCTCCTGCGGGGTCGTGGTCGCGATCTGCTCACGCTCCAGGACCGTACCGTCTGCATAGCCCGTGGCGCAGACCATCTTGGTGCCGCCGGCCTCGAGCGCTCCGATAAGCTGCTGTTCTGCCATAGTATTCCTCTCTCTGGGACGAGTTGCTCCGTGACTAAAGTATAGGGCTCTAAACCATTTAAGAAAGCGCTATAAAAAGAAGCCTCGCAACGTGGCGGGCGGTGCGAGGCTTCTTTGGCTACTTTAGCTGCCGGGCCGTCCTTACCCGCGCGGCTTGATTTTATCACGTAGAGACTTGAGGTTCTCCAGTGCCGCGTTAAGCGTCTCGTCCCGCTTGGCAAAGTGGAAACGAATCAGATGGTTGACGGGCTCGCGGAAGAAGCTCGAGCCGGGCACGGCGCCCACGCCCACCTTGGATGCGAGGTCCTCGCAGAATTCGAGGTCGCTGTCATAGCCAAACTCAGAGATGTCCATCATGACGTAGTAGGCGCCCTGCGGCACGTTATGCTCAAGACCGATGCTATCGAGCCCCTGGCAGAACAAGTCGCGTTTGGCGGTGTAGAGGTCGAGGACCTCATCGTAATAGCTGTCGTCGAAGTTGAGGGCGGTGACAACGGCTTCCTGCAGGGGAGCGGCGGCACCCACGGTGAGAAAGTCGTGGACCTTCTTGATACGCTCGGTGATCTGGGACGGAGCGATGGTGTAGCCCAAGCGCCAACCGGTGATGGAGTACGTCTTAGACAGCGAGCTGCAGCTGATGGTTCGCTCGAACATGCCGGGCAGCGTGGCCATATAGACGTGCTCGTGGGGCGCGTAGACGATGTGCTCGTATACCTCGTCGGTAATGCAGTAGGCGTCGTACTTTTTGCAGAGGTCGGCGATGAAGGTGAGCTCCTCGCGCGTAAAGACCTTGCCGCAAGGGTTAGAAGGGTTGCACAGGACGATGGCCTTGGGGTCGTTGTCGCGGAAGGCTGCCTCGAGCGCCTCGCGGTCAAAGTCGAATGTGGGCGGGTTGAGCGGCACATAGATGGGCTCGGCACCCGAGAGAATGGTGTCAGCGCCGTAGTTCTCGTAGAACGGCGAGAAGATGACGACCTTGTCTCCGGGGTTCGTAACCGTCATCATGGCGGCCATCATGGCCTCGGTGGAGCCGCAGGTGACCACGATGTTCTCGTTGGGGTTTACCGGCATGCCCATAAAGTGCTCCTGTTTGGCGGCGAGCGCCTCGCGCATGGCCTGGGAGCCCCAGGTAATGGAGTACTGGTGATAGAGCGGCTTGGGGTCGCTGGCGATGGCGCTGAGGCTATCGAGCAGCTGCGCCGGGGGATCGAAGTCGGGGAAGCCCTGCGAGAGATTGACAGCGCCGTACTTATTGGAGATGCGTGTCATGCGGCGGATGACCGAATCGGTAAACGTTGCCGTGCGGTTGGAGAGTTCTTTCATGACGGTCCTTTCGAGGATTTGCAGTGGGGCAAGTTTACTCCTATGAAACCGGTGGGATTTGTTCGAAATGGTCTCGAAAAACTCTTTTCAAAATTCTTGAAAATTGGGGCTTGCATCGTGTGGCGTTCCTTGCAATAATAGTCGAGCGCGAAGCGCACAGGACACGGTGGGTGTAGCTCAGTTGGCTAGAGCGACGGGTTGTGGTCCCGTAGGTCGAGGGTTCGAGTCCCTTTACCCACCCCAGTTCTTGCTTTGTGTTGATATCGGGTCGTTAGCTCAGTTGGTAGAGCAGGGGACTCTTAATCCCAAGGTCCAGGGTTCGAACCCCTGACGGCCCACCCAAAGATTGTTAAAGCGACTGGCTCAGGCTGGTCGCTTTTTTGTTGACCTCGCATGGGGTCGAACCCGTTGGGGCGCGGAGCTGAGGAAATGCGTAAGCATTTGCCAGCGCAGCGCGCAAGGCGCAAAGCGCCGCAGCGACCGCCTGCGCAGCAGGCTGACCCCCTGACGGCCCACCCAAAGATCGTTAAAGCGACTGGCTCAGGCTGGTCGCTTTTTTGTTGACCTTTCATGGGGTCGAACCCGAAAGGGCGCGGAGCTGAGTAATCTGCACCGTGATTCCCTTAGGGAAACACGGCTAAAGCCCCGTAGGCGTGTTCTCCTTAGGGGAATCATGCTTACGGGGCTCGATGCATGTTGAGAAGTTGTGATCAAACTCAAAGTGAGAATCGATTTAGTCTGCTCGATAGTGCGAACCTAAGCTTTCAGTTCGCTTGCGCATGGCTTTGACCATTTCCTGTGCTAGTCGAATCTGCGACTGTAGGCGGGCGAGGGCTGCGATCTCGCTGTCATCGGCATGCGGCTTGCTCAGCGCCATGGCCTTGTCTTGCAGACTTTCAAGCTGTTGCAGGGCCTCGGATAGGCCTGTTTCGGTCCTGTTGATCATGCAAAAGGTGCTCATCGTGTGCCTAAGGCTGTGTGTCAGGCGTTCGGCATCTGTTGTGGCAATACCGTACTGGGGGAGGGTGATATCCGCCTTCAGGGCCGCCTCAGGCTCTTTCTGCGCTGTGAGGGCTGCCGATGCGCCCGCGATACGTCCGAATACGATGCCGTTGGCGCTTGACAAGCCACCAATGCGGTCGGCGCCGTGCATGCCGCCTGTCGCCTCGCCGCAAGCGTAGAGGCCCTCAACGCCCGTGTGCGCGGTCTTATCGATCTTGATGCCGCCGTTAGCGGCGTGGGCATACATCGCAACGCGCATCTCGTCGGTCGGCGCGATGCCGTGCTCGTCTTGCAGCCAGGTGGCAAAGGTCTGCACAAACTCTGGGACATCCTCGCGGGGGAAGTCGTAGTGGAGTGCCAGGCCTTCGACACCTGTCTGATCGATGACGAGATCGATAGCGCGGGAGGCCAAGCGTGACGTGAAGGGACCATATCCAGAGCGCTGCTCGAGCAGGTCATCCAGCTTGTCGTCGGCAATATCTACCGGCTGGTCTACATGCACGTAGCGCCAGGTTTTCTCGTTGAAGACCAAGTTACGCCTGGGCTCGATGAAGCCAGGCATCATCTGCATGAACTCTATATTAGTAAGTGTTGCGCCGTGCGCCAGTGCGATGGCCTGCGAGGAGCTGAGCACATCAGCCGACGTAAGGCTGCGCTCGAACAGGCCGCCTGTGCCACCGGCTGCGATGATCGTGGCCTTGGCAGCAAAGGGCACGATTCGATTTTCGGTAAGGTCGTAGAGTACGGTTCCGGTTATTCTGCCGTTCGTGTCCTCAACAAGGTCGATAAGCTCATGGCGGGGGAGCAGGCGAATGCCGAGCGACTCGATCCAGGTCGTCAGAGCGTCCTCAAGGGGCTTGCGGGTGAGGCCGCGCCACATGCGCGTCTTGTGGTCAAAGCAGGGGATAAATTGCTTTTGTTGAGCACTCTTGGCGCTTTGCGGACGCTGGAGCTCAACGCCCAGGTCTTGCTCGAGCCAGTCAATCGCTTGGGGAATGCCGTGGACGAACGTTTGGACGAGTTCGGGGTCGGCAACGCCGCCGCCGACGGCCAGGATGGTGTCGATGAGGTCCTGCTCGTCGTCTTCGTCGACGGGACCGATGAGGCCGAGGCCCCAGGTACCCGGGAAGAAGCTCGATCCACTCATAGTCTTGCCGGCGCTTGCCACAGTGACGGTTGCACCCGTGCGTGCCGCCTCGATGGCGGCACAAAGGCCCGCAATGCCAGATCCAATTACCAGTACATCAGTCGATTCCATCGGATTCCTTTCTCGTCCGGCGCATTGTCGCACGGGTGATCGGCAATTGGACCGCAAAGACCCGGCAAATCGGTAAAGGGCAAATATGGCAGGTGGGCGTCATGGACGCTCTGGCGCTCCATCTCTTCACATCTCGTATTTCGCCCCAGCTGATATATCGGCATTAGCTACCCTGCGCCAGCGCAAACAAAAAGAGCCGCTACCCGGGTGGGTAGCGGCTCCAAAGCTCAACTATATGAGCATCGCGCGGGCGCGATTAGGCCTTGAGGGCCTCCTCGACGGCGACAGCGCAGGCGACGGTGGCACCGACCATGGGGTTGTTGCCCATGCCGATGAGACCCATCATGTCGACGTGCGCAGGCACGGAGGAAGAACCGGCGAACTGGGCGTCGGAGTGCATGCGGCCCATGGTGTCGGTCATGCCGTAAGAGGCAGGGCCGGCGCCCATGTTGTCCGGGTGCAGGGTACGGCCAGTACCGCCACCAGAAGCGACGGAGAAGTACTTCTTGCCAGCCTCGAGGCGCTCTTTCTTGTAGGTGCCAGCGACGGGGTGCTGGAAGCGCGTGGGGTTGGTGGAGTTACCGGTAATCGAGATGTCGACGTTCTCGTGCCACATGATGGCAACGCCCTCGCGGACGTCGTCGGCGCCGTAGCAGTTGACGGCGGCGCGGGGACCATCGGAGTAGGGGATGGTCTCGACGACCTTGAGCTCGCCCGTGAAGTAGTCGAACTGGGTCTTCACGTAGGTGAAGCCGTTGATGCGGGCGATGATCTGAGCAGCGTCCTTGCCCAGACCGTTGAGGATGACGCGCAGCGGCTTCTTGCGAGCCTTGTTGGCGTTCAGAGCCAGGCCGATAGCACCCTCAGCGGCAGCGAAGGACTCGTGACCGGCCAGGAAGGCGAAGCACTCGGTGTCGTCGGAGAGCAGCATAGCGCCCAGGTTACCGTGGCCCAGACCGACCTTGCGGTCCTCGGCGACGGAGCCGGGAACGGTGAAGGCCTGGATGCCCTCGCCGATGATGGCGGCAGCCTCAGAAGCGGACTTGGCGCCACGCTTGACAGCGAGAGCGCAACCGAGGGTGTAGGCCCACTCGGCATTCTGGAAGGCGATGGACTGGGTGTTGTTGACGATCTCACGCGGGTTGAAGCCCTTGTCGGTGCAGATCTGCAGAGCTTCCTCGAGGGAGGCGATGCCGTTGTCGGCGAGGCACTTGTTGATCTTGTCAGCGCGGCGCTCGTAACCTTCGAACGTAACAGTCATAGTTATTTCCCTCCCTTTCTACTCGTGAACCGGGAACACGCTGGCGACGGAGTGAGTCTCCTCGTCGGTGCGCGGGTCGATGTACTTGGCAGCGTTCTCCCACTGACCATAGTGGCCCATAGCGCCAGCGATGGCCTCCTCGGGGGTCTTGCCGGCCTTGACGGCGTCGGTGAACTTGCCGAGGTTCAGGAACTCGAATGCGATGATCTCGTTCTTGTCGTTGAGAGCCATGCGGGTGACGTAGCCCTGAGCGAGCTCGAGGTAACGAGCGCCCTTGGCCTTGGTGCCGAACATGGTGCCGACCTGAGAGCGAAGGCCCTTGCCGAGGTCGTCGAGGGAGGCGCCCACGGGCAGGCCGCCCTCGGAGAACGCGGTCTGGCTGCGGCCGTAAACGATCTGCAGGAAGATCTCGCGCATAGCAACGTTGATGGCGTCGCAGACGAGGTCGGTGTTGAGGGCCTCGAGGATGGTCTTACCGGGAAGGATCTCGGAAGCCATGGCGGCAGAGTGGGTCATGCCCGAGCAGCCGATGGTCTCAACGAGGGCCTCCTCGATGATGCCGTCCTTGACGTTCAGCGTGAGCTTGCAGGCGCCCTGCTGGGGTGCGCACCAACCCACACCGTGCGTAAGACCGGAGATGTCGGAAATCTCCTTAGCCTGGACCCACTTGCCCTCCTCGGGGATGGGTGCGGGGCCGTGGTATGCACCCTTGGCAACGGGGCACATGTTCTCCACTTCCTGTGAGTACTGCATGCCTCTCCTCTCTATCGTGTTGGCGTCCCGTCTGGGGGTCGTGGCTGGCGATTGCCGGGCGACCCTTCGAAAGGGACATGACATGCAGCCCCTATAATACCGCGAAATGCACGGAATATTCGGCGAACGGCTCAGTTTTCGTAGCGAGAAGTCCGGAAGTTTTAATTGAAACGGTTTAACTCTATGTTCTGTGGTCGTGAGCTTCCGTAGAGGGGGTCCGTCTTGGGCAAGCTTTTGGTCCGCTCTTGCAAGCGTTGCAGTGGTTGACCTGTTGCAACGGTGCCGTTCGCCGCCTGTTTGCTGCCTTTGGCCGCGCGAGTGTATTGTTTTGCGTGAATGTTTTGATGGCACGCTTCAATCGTGCTGTATTGGATGGTAAGCAGATCCCGGCGAAGGGAGCGCCATGCAGCGCGTTTGGAGAACGGTTACCGGCTTTTACCATGTCTGTGCCCGCGGTACGGGCAAACAGCTCATCTTTGAGGGCGATGAAGACCGGTGGGAGTTTTTGGAGCTGATGCGCGAGTGCTGCCGCGAGGAGGGTGTGACGGTTATCGCCTGGTGCCTTATGGGCAATCACGTGCATTTGTTGCTTACAGATTACGAGGACAGGATGAGCGCGGCGATGCACCGGCTGCTTTTGACATACGCGCGGCGGTTCAATAAACGCACGGGGCGCACAGGGCATCTGTTCCAGAACCGTTTTGACCGGCGCTCGCTCGATACCGACTGGCAGGTGATGGAGGCTATTCGCTCCGTACACGCCGATCCGCAGGAGGTGGGCATCGGTCTCATTGAGCGTTATCCCTGGAGCAGCTTTGCGGAACATCTACGCTCTTACGACTGTGATGCGGCCGATGCCGCGAGGGGATTTTCTGATCCTTCTTGCGTGCTTGAGCTTTTTGGTTCTGCCGAGGGCTTTATTGCCTATTCGCTTTCGGCGCCCGACGGCAGTGAGCCGGCGCTGTGCGATATGAAAGAGACGGAGTGGGAACGCCACGCCTTTGCCGATAAGTTGGCGAAGAGCCTCGGGGCTCCGCTCCATGGGGTTAAAGACGCACCGCCTGCGCAGCGTGATACCGTTATTGTTGGATTGCACGATGCCGGTTTCACGGTGCGCCAGATTGAGCGCTATACCGGGATTGGCAAAAGTAGCGTCTCTCGTATTGTGCGTGCTTATGCGCGGGTGAAGGCACAGGCTGAGCTCTCGGAATAGAAAATGGCCGAACCACTCTTGTCAAGCGATTCGGCCAACAAAAATCTTAAGATTTGGGACAAATACTACTGATTATTTTGTCCCGTGAGCATGCCGTCGAGGGTGCGCCAGGCGAGCTCGGCGCATTTGACGCGGGCGGGCATGTGCGAGATGTCCTGGAGCTGGGCGGCTTCGTCCAGGTCTTCCAGGTCCTCCTCGGAGAGCTGCTCGCCGCGGATCATGGCGAGGAAGAGCTCTGCCAGGCGGTGAGCTTCCTCGACGGTCTCGCCGGTGATGAGGTCGGCCATGATGTCGGCACTGGCCTGACTGATGGCGCAGCCGTGGCCGGTAAAGGAGGCCTCCTCGATCACGCCGTTCTCGACGCGCAGCTGCAAGGTGAGCTCGTCGCCGCAGCTGGGGTTGATGCCGTCGTGCTCGTGCGTGGGGGCATCCATCTCGTACTTATAGTCGGGGTGCGAGTTATGCTCCATAAATGTGGTGGAGGTGTACAGATTACCCATTGAACGTGCTCCAAACGTGATGCAGGCCGGCGATGAACTTGTCGATATCGGCCTTGTCGTTGTAGAAGGCCACGCTGGCGCGGCAGCAGGCGAGGTTCTCGACGCCCAGCCAGGTGAGTAGCGGCTGCGCGCAGTGGTGGCCGGCGCGGATGCAGACACCGTCCATGTCCATGATGCTCGCGACGTCGTGCGGGTGGATGCCCTTGACGTTAAAGCTCACAACGCCGTGGTGGTTGTCCCAATAGATGGAGCCGATGATCTGAACAAAGTCGAGCTGCATGAGTTCGCCCATCAGATAGTGGACGAGTGCCTGCTCGCGGGTCTGGATGTTATCGTAACCCACCGTGTTGACCAGGTAGTCGAGTGCCGCACCCGTGGCGAAGATGCCGGCGGCGTCCTGCGTGCCGGCCTCGAATTTCTCGGGGACGGGCGCCCAGACGGCGTCCTGCTCGGTGACCGAATCGATCATCTCGCCGCCGGTGAGCATGGGCGGCATGGCGTTGAGCAGGTCCATCTTGCCCCACAGCACGCCAATGCCCATGGGGCCCATGGCCTTGTGCGCGCTAAAGGCAAAGAAGTCGGCGCCCAGGTCGGCCACATCGATCGGCATGTGCGCCAGCGACTGCGCACCGTCGACGACCAGGTAGCCGCCGTACTTGTGCACGAGCTTGCCGAGGTTCTTGACTGGGTTCTCGACGCCCAGCACGTTGGAGACCTGTCCCACGGCCAGGATCTTGGTCTTGGGACCCACCTTGGCAAGAACCTCCTCGGTGGTGAGCTGGCCGGTCTTGGTGGGGTAGAGGTAGACGAGCTTGGCACCGGTCTCGCGGCAGACCTGCTGCCACGGGATCAGGTTGGAGTGGTGCTCCATGATGGTGATGACGACCTCGTCACCGGGCTCGAGCACCGTGGGTGCAAAGCTCTTGGCGACCAGGTTGAGCGACTCGCTCGTGTTGCGGGTGAAGACGATCTCGTTGGCCTGTGAGGCGCCGATGAGGTCGGCGATCTGCTGGCGGACCTTCGCGATGGCGTCGGTTGCCTCGACGGACAGCGAGTACAGGCCGCGTAGGGGGTTGGCGTTCATGCGCTGATAGAAGTCGCGCTCGGCGTCGAGTACACAGGCAGGGCGCTGCGCGGTGGCGGCGCTATCGAGGAAGGCGATCTCGGGGTGCTGCTGGAAGAGCGGGAACTGCGCCTTGTAGGGATTGGTCTCGATGTCTACGGTGGGCCAGCCGCGCGAAGCCTCGTCGCTGGCGTCGAGCTCCATGGGCTCGGGGGCAGTGCAGGTATCGCATTTAACGTGCTCGGTGTCGATCATGCGAGCTCCTCTTCAAAGTTGTCGATCAGGTTGTTGCCCAAGCGGACGACGGCGGCGCGGGTGCGCTCGTCGGTCGCGGAAAGCGCGGCGTCCTCCAGCTTGGCGCGGATGAACAGGTCCTCGGCGGCATTTTGGTCAAGGCCGCGGCAGGCGAGATAGAACAGCTGCTCGTCGCGGACGTGGCCGATGGTAGCGCCGTGGTTGCCGGCGACGTCGTCCTCGTCGCAGAGAATGACGGGAACGGTCTTGTTGTCGACGCCCTTGTTGGCCAAGAGCACCGTCTCGCGCTCGGTGCCGACGGCACCCTTGCAGCCGTGCACGAGGTCGATGGTGCCGCGGTAGACCTTCTTGGACGTACCGGTCAGCACGCCGTTGGCGTCGATCTCGCACTCGGTCTTGCGACCGCGGTGGCGCAGCTCGTAGTTAAAGTCGCGCACCTGCTCGCGGGCGCCCAGGTAGTCAGTATCGATGGTGACCTTGGCGGTATCGCCCAGCAGGTCGCCGGCAAGGCCGGTGGCGCTGGCGCCGGCACCCAGGACGGTGTGCTGCACGTTGACGCGCGCGCCCTCGTCCAGGAACAGGCCGGTGTCGTCGAGCGCGATCCAGCTATCGTCGAGCGTCTGCGTGCAGGTCACGTTGACGGTGGCGTACTCGTGGGCGCACACGCGTAGCACGGAGCCCACGACGCCTTGGCCGGCAACGGGGGAGTCCAGGGCTATGCGCAGGTCGAGCGTTGCCTGCGGACGGGCGACGACATCGATGGCGGCGATGGCCGCGGCAGTGTCGACGCCACTCACGCGCACGGTAACCGTGGCGTGCTGGTATGCGGGCACATCGATGACGATGCGCTTGGTGGCGTGGTCGGCCAAGTAGGTGTAGGCAGCCTCGCCCATGCCGGTCTCGAAGGCTTCAGCAGGGGAGAGCTCCTCCTCGAGCTTGATGGCACCGGCCTGGTAGATGGAGGTGGCGGGCACGTCAAGCTCGGTCTCGGGCGTGATGCGGGCGCGGTCGGCGGCATCGCCAGGGGCGGAGGCGCGGCGCTCGGGGAAGCGCTCGGCCATGGCGTCCATGGCGGCGTCGAACGCGTCGGCCGTGCCAGCAAACTGCTCTTCCAAGCCCTCAACCTCAACGGCCTCGGCGGGAGCGGCGGCAAGCTCGTCAGAGAGCTCGAGCTTGGTCTGGTTCATCTTGAGCCAACCCCAAGTGGCAGCCGGCATCGCATTGACCTGCTCAAGGGTGGTAGCAGCGGTGTTCGTGGTCTGTTTCATTATCCGATCGCTCCTTCCATCTCGAGCTTGATCAGGTTGTTCATCTCGACGGCGTACTCCAGTGGCAGCTCCTTGGAGACCGGGTTGGCAAAGCCGTTGACGATCATGGTACGGGCTTCTTCCTCCGAGATACCGCGGCTCATCAGGTAGAACACCTTATCGTCGCCGATACGGCCGATGGTGGCCTCGTGGCCGATGTCGACATTCTTGGCGCGGATGTCCATGGCGGGGATGGTATCGGAGCGGCTTTGGTCGTCGAGCATCAGCGACTGGCAGCTCACGGTTGCCTTGGAGCCCTCGGCCTTGGGCGTGGCAACGATGGAGCTGCGGAAGGTCTGGATGCCGCCGCTCTTGGAGATGCCCTTGGTCTCGACGGTTGCCGAGGTATCGGGTGCGTTGAGCACGACCTTGCAGCCGGTATCGAGGTTCTGACCGGCGCCGGCAAAGGTGATGCCGGTAAAGCTCGACCGGGCGCGGCGGCCGTTGAGCACGCTCATGGGGTAGAGGTAGCCCACGTGGCTGCCGAAGGAGCCGCTGATCCACTCGATGTCGCCGTCCTCGTCCACGCGCGCACGCTTGGTGTTGAGGTTGTACATGTTCTTGGACCAGTTCTCGATGGTCGAGTAGCGCAGGTGCGCACGCTTGCCCACAAAGAGCTCGACAGCGCCGGCGTGGAGGTTGGCCACGTTGTACTTGGGCGCGGAGCAACCCTCGATAAAGTGCAGGTCGGCATCGTCCTCGACAATGATGAGCGTGTGCTCAAACTGGCCGGCGCCCTTGGCGTTAAGGCGGAAGTAGCTCTGCAGCGGGAAGTCGAGCTTGGTGCCCTTGGGCACGTAGACAAACGAGCCGCCCGACCACACGGCACCGTGCAGGGCCGCAAACTTGTGGTCGGTGGGCGGGATGAGCGTCATGAACTTCTCGTGGATGAGCGGCTCCCACTGCGGGTCGTGCAGGGCCTCCTCGATGCCGGAATAGACGATGCCCATCTTGGACGCCGTGTCCTGCATGTTGTGGTAGACCAGCTCGGAGTCGTACTGCGCGCCGACGCCTGCCAGGTAGCTACGCTCGGCCTCGGGGATGCCCAGGCGCTCGAAGGTGTCCTTGATGTCTGCTGGCACGTCGTCCCAGCTCGAGGCCTGCTTGGTCTTGGGCGAGACGTACGTGGAGATGTGGTCGAGGTCAAGGCCTGCGATCGAGGGGCCCCAGTTGGTGGCCATGGGGCGGCGGTGGTACTCGTCGAGCGCCTTCAGGCGCAGGTCGAGCATCCACTGGGGCTCGTCCTTCTTGGCCGAGATTGCGCGCACGATGTCCGGCGTGAGGCCGTCGGCGTAGCGCTCGTATCCCTCCTCGGACTTGGTGAAGTCGTAGAGGGAGCGGTCGACGTCTGCGACCTGCGTCCTCTCCTTTGTCACCTTGCATCACCCTCGCCCGCGGCCTGGCTCTCGAAGCGCTCGAAGCCGTTCTTGTCGATGTCGTCGATGAGGCTTGCGGGGCCCTCGGCAACCAGGTGGCCCTTGACCATCACGTGCGTGCGGTCCACGGTGAGGCGCTCGAGGATGCGCGTGTTGTGCGTGATCA
>DBFDVR010000029.1:0-46531 GCA_048321375.1 Collinsella sp. | reverse complement strand
AAAAGGAATTTCTCGGGGCCGCCTCTCGGCGGCCTTGCGAAAAACAAATCCAAGTTAGACCATTTCAAATGGTTCGATGTCTGCCCGGATGCGACACTTGAAGTGTCCATCCTCGCAGTATCCGGTTCTCAAGGTGCACGCTTTGCGGCTCATCCGGTTCCACCGGGCCGCGCGGCAAGGAGATATATTGCCAGACCGGAGGGGCCCCGGGGGCGGGAATCTGGCACTCCATATTTTGTTCACAAATGAATATGTCCCTCAGTCGCGTCCCTGAGGTTATAACTGAAGCATTGGCTTCTGATATTGGCGATGACCAGCTGGTTTATAGGTGTTAAGGCGTCGGTCATCTCTGGAGCGCCACTTTACTCCAAAAGCATCAGCTATTTGTTTCCCGTCGGTAAAAGGCAGGTTTTGTTCGCCAAGCGTTCTTATATATAGATAGATACGGGTTCGAACCCGTGCACCGGCAACAAAAAAGACGGCCAACCGAAGTTGACCGTCTCAACAATCTTTGGGTGGGCCGTCAGGGGTTCAGCCTGCTTCGCAGGCGGCCGCTGCGGCGCTTTCGCGCCTTGCGCGCTGCGCTGGCAAACGCTCATGCGTTTCCTCAGCTCCGCGCCCTTTCGGGTTCGAACCCGTGCCGCGGTAACAAAAAAGCGGCCGGCATCCGCCAGTCGCTTTTCTATTCTATGGTGGGCCGTCAGGGGTTCGAACCCTGGACCTTGGGATTAAAAGTCCCCTGCTCTGCCAGCTGAGCTAACGGCCCGCGGGTGGCATTGTACCACGGTCTGGGACTATTCCCAACTCCATTGGCCGTTCTGGAAAATCACAACTTCACGTCCATCAGGCGTAATGCCCGTAATATCGATGTCGTCCGTGCCGATCATAAAATCGACGTGCGCGCTCGAGACGTTAACACCATGCTCCAGGAGCTCCTCCTTGGACATGTCGTACCCACCCTCGATGCATTCGGGGAAACCGACACCTAGCGCGAGATGGCAGCTAGCGTTCTCGTCATAGAGCGTATCGTAGAACAGAACACCACTTTCGCGGATCGGCGTGTTCTTGGAAATGAGCGCGACTTCTCCCAGGTGAGCAGCGCCCTCGTCCGTATCGATGATACTTGCAAGCGTTGCCTTGCCCACGCGGGCGTCGTAGTCCACCACGCGGCCGCCCTCGAACTTAATCCAAAAATCGTCGACCTTATTGCCGTGGTGGATGAGCGGCATGGCCGAGTACACGATACCGTCGGCGCGCATGCGATCGGGCGAAGTGAAGACTTCCTCGGTGGGAATGTTGGGGAAGAAGGGGTGCCCATCGGGCGTCTTGCCCTTGCCGCCGGCCCACTCGTGACCCTTCGTCATGCCAATCATCAGATCGGTTCCATTTGCCGCGGTGTAATGCAGGCAGTCGAAACGATTGTCGTTCAGGAAACGCAGGTTCTTTTCGAATGCGGCGTCATGGAGCTCCCAGTCGCTCTCTGGGTCCTGGCCATCGGCGCGAGCGGTGTGCAGAATCGCATTCCACAGCTTATAGATTGCAACCTCGTCGGCGTCTCCCGGGAACACCTCGCGCGCCCAAGCCACGACCGGAGCGCCGGCGATGCACCACGGATTGATGTTGTAATCCAGTCCACGGCGGAAAACTTTGCACTGCGTGTTCTTTGCCTTAGAAGCTGCAGCGGGCTTAGCGGGATCGATGCCCTTAAGGGCGGCGGGGTCCGCACCCTCGATAAAGATAAAGCAGGCACCGTCCTGGGCCAGGGAATCCAGCTGCAGGCGCTTCCACTCGGGCGTCTGCTCAAAATAGCTTTTCTCGACATGCTCGTACGTGAGCCTCGTCACGGCATCATCGGCCCAGATGACCGTCACGTGGCCGGCGCCGGCAGCATAGGCCTCCGCGACCACCACGCGCGCAAACGGCGCGCACTCAACCGGAGACTGAACGACGACTTCCTGGCCGGGCTTAACGTTTACGCCCTTGCGGACAACCAGGCGCGCATAGTTTTTAATCTTGGGCTCCAGGGACTTCATACCCTCCAGGGCCTCTTCGACCGTCAGGGCAGCTCGAATCATGTGCCACTCCATCTATCTATAGAACAGTAAAAAGGCGCGCCGCAAAAACGACGCGCCTTATATCTTAGCGATAAGTATGTATGCAAACGCTACTCCTTCTTGGAGTCCTTCTTGTCCTCCTCGGCAGCTGCGCGCTCGATAAGAGCGTTGAGCTTGTTCTCGGACATGCCCTCGGCCTGCGCGCGGTACATGTTGCGCAAGGGACGAATACGAGCGAAGTCGTAGATAAAGTCACCTAGGATGATGACATAGGACAAAACGATGCCGACCATCTGGACAGGGCTGGACACCATGCCAGCGGGAGCGAAGTACAGCGAGGCCCAAATTGCCACGACGAGCACCATGCCAATGGCGAGCACAATCCACCAGATGCGACGGCGCTTGGTGTAGTCCTCGTCCTGCTTGAGGAGGATATTCGACACCGTATAGATGCGGTCCTCCTTGGCGCGCTGCTTAGCCTTGCGGGCGCGCTTCTCCTCTTTAGAGAGGCCCTCGAGGTTCTCGCCCTTCTCGAGCTCTTTGCGGCGTGCCTTAGACGAAGCCGGCACGACGCGAACGGAGCTCGCTGCTTGGCGGGCGGGCTTAGCAGATGCGGCAGACTTGCGCGCAACCCCGGTAACTTCGTGGGATTGCGTGCGCTTGTTCGTGGCGCTACGGGTACTCACTTATGCGTTCTCCTTCATGCTTGTGAACTGGGAGCCCGTGATGATCTGGAAGGCCTCGCGATAGCGCTCGGACGTGCCATCGATGACCTCGGCGGGCAGGTGCGGGGTCTCCCCCGTCATATCCCAGTTGGCCTTGAGCCAATTGCGGACGAATTGTTTGTCGTAGCTAGGCTGGATCTTGCCCTCCTCGTAGCTGGCAGCAGGCCAGAAACGGCTGGAGTCGGGCGTGAGGCACTCGTCGATCAGCGTGACCTTGCCATCAATAACACCAAACTCGAACTTGGTGTCGGCAATGATGATGCCACGGGTCGCGGCGTACTCGGCAGCGGCCTTGTAGATCTTGAGGGAAAGGTCACGAATCTGCGTGGCGATGTCCTCGCCCACGATCTCGCAGCAACGCTCGAACGAAATGTTCTCGTCGTGGTCGCCGATCTCGGCCTTCGTGGACGGCGTGAACAGCGGTTCGGGAAGCTTGGAGGCCTCGGTCAGGCCCTCAGGCAGCTGGATGCCGCAGACGGTGCCGTTCTCGTCGTAGGTCTTCTTGCCCGAACCGGTCAGATAGCCGCGGACGATGCACTCGATAGGAATCGTCTGGGCCTTCTTAACCAGCATGGCGCGGCCAGCGAGGTAGTCACGATACTCAGCAAACTCCTCGGGGAAATCCGCCGGGTCGATGGAAACGAGATGGTTGGGGACGATGTCGGCAAACTTATCGAACCAGAATGCCGAGATGCGATTGAGCACCTCTCCCTTAAACGGAATCTCGTCGGGAAGAACGAAGTCGAACGCAGAAATGCGGTCGGTGGCGACCATCAGCAGGTTTTCACCGGCATCGTAAATATCACGAACCTTGCCACGGGAATCCGGACGACGCTCCATCGTTGTCACGTGAGTCACTCCTTACCTAAATACGACAGAAATGCGGGTTCTTTCCCGCATGTTTTCGCAAACTCGGAGCGGCAGGGACGCGGCCCCTCCTTCACCGAATAGCGAAAAGCTAGTGCTCCATTGTAGTAGATGCCGCGTCCGCCGTGTGCTCGCGGGGCAGATGAATTGTAAAAGTCGTACCCTTTCCAAGCTCCGACTCCACGGATATGTAGCCATGGTGACGCTCGACGATCTGCTTGGTCACGGCGAGGCCGACGCCCAGGCCGCCAGCTTCGCGGGCGCGGCTGGCATCGGCGCGCCAAAACCGCCCGAAAATGCGCGACAGATCGTCCTTGGCAATACCGATGCCGGTATCAGAAACGGCAATGCTGACGTGCCTGCGGTCACTGAGCACCGACACCACGACCCAACCGCCCTCGGGGGTGTAGCGCATGGCGTTGCTCATGAGGTTGATAACACATTGCGTGATCATGTCGGGATCGGCTTCGACGACATCGTCGTGCCCCTGGGTTTCATCTGCAAAGCGAAGACGAAGGTCACGGTCGGCAAACAGACGCTCCTGGCCGTTCACAATCGATCGCACGAAAGGAACCATGTCCACCGGCTCAAGGTTGAGCGGAGCCGTGCTGTTTTCCATGCGCGACAGGTCGAGCATCTGCTGCACCAGACGAGCCAGGCGACGCGTCTCGGAAGCAACGGTCTCCAAATGCTCATCGTCGGTGGGATACACGCCGTCCTGCATGGCCTCGACCGTCGCAAGCATCGCCATAAGCGGCGTGCGCAGCTCGTGTGCGACATCCGAGGTCAGGCGCTTCTCGTGTTTCATATCCTTCTCGAGCGAGGTGGCCATCTCATCGAAGGTCTCACCCAGCTGATCGATCTCGTCATCACCGCGCAGCCCCGTGCGAGCCGACAGGTCGCCGTCACGGATTTGCTTTGCGGTACTGGTGATGCGATGAATCGGTTTGGTGAGCATGCGCGACACGAGCGATCCGATAACGACCGAAATGCAGATTGCAACAACCGCGGCGAGGGCCATGGCGTTAAAGGTCTTCTCCCTAAACGCAGAGTCCGCCTTGGTGAGCAGAGCGTCGGAGCCGATGGCCCACAGCTTTACCTGTCCGACATGCTCGCCGGAAGACGTTACAATCTCGACGTTAGCAACGCTATCGGAGTCGGTTGGAGCAGACGAGACCGGGCTATGCGATGCCCTCTTGCCGCTCGTGTCGTCGGTCGTAGCCTGGTTTTCGCGTACATCGGCGGTGGCGCTTGCCGAGGGCCAGGAATCGTCATAAACGATCACACCCTTTTTATTGACGACCTGCATGCCCAGATCGTCGGAAACCAAACTCGACGTTGCGACCGTGCGCAGTTCTCCCGCGGTCCAAGAGCCGTTTTCCTCATATGAGGTCGCCAACTTCTCGGCAGCGGAATTTGCGATTTCGACGATATTGGAGCGTGTGTAATCCGAAAAGACCGTGCCCCACACAACAGAGACAACGCCCACCAGCACCAATACCGTCATGAGCGATGTCAGAGCAAAAGCAAGTGCCATGCGCGAGGGATAGCTCATCGTTGGCCGTGAATCGGAACGAGGCGTGTTCCAACTAGCCTTGGAACCCGCCTCGCTCTCCTGCTTGTGCTTTTGTCCGATTTCAAAGCGCGCAGGTGTCATATGTGATTTCCCTATTTCTCGTCCGACTTATCGGTCTTGGCCGGAGCCTCGAAGCGATAGCCGACACCATGGACGGTGTAGAGCCACTTGGGCTTCTTGGGATCATCGCCCAGCTTGGCGCGAAGATTCTTCACGTGGCTATCGATGGTGCGCTCATAGCCCTCAAAGTCATACCCGAGCACTTTCTCGACCAGCTCCATGCGGTTATACACACGGCCGGGATGGCGGGCAAGCGTGGTGAGCAGCTTAAACTCGGAAGCCGTCAGATCGACTTCCTTGCCCTCGACCAAGATCTTGTGGCCCGAGATATCGATGACCAGATCGCCGAAGTCGAGTACCTCGACGGCGGGCTCGTCGGCCTGATGGGCACGGCGGAACAGAGCGCGAACGCGGGCGACGAGCTCGCGCGGCGAGAACGGCTTAATCAGATAGTCGTCGGCGCCGAGCTCAAGACCGATAATACGGTCCTCGATCTCGCCCTTAGCCGTCAGCATGATGATGGGGACATCCGAGGTATCGCGAATGGTGCGGCAAACGCGCTCGCCGGGAATCTTGGGGAGCATAAGGTCGAGCACGACCAGGTCGAACTGATGCTTCTCGAACTCCTCGATCGCGGACTGGCCGTCGCCGACGCCCACAACCCAGTAGCCTTCGCGCTCGAGATAGGCAGCGACGGCGTCACGGATTGCCTTCTCATCCTCGACCAGCAGAATCTTTTTTGCATCTGAAGCCATAACACGGCCCCCCTGTCTCAATTAGCTAAGAACAAGCCCATTTTAACGCACCTGAGCCCGCCGGATGCCGCTATGACGCGGCAGCTCGGCGGGCGGTACTCACAATTACAACGCGTTTATTCCCCTGTTGGCGCCTTTTTAACCCCTCTAAGCTTAAAGAGAGAATAGGCGTGCAGTGACCGTCTCTGGTATACCCTGGCTGTTGCGCACCGTGGCGTACGTAAGGAATGAGTCCGATTTTCCCGCCGTAGCTGGATAATCGCCATACTCCAAAGCGCGGTCGGGCGACAGCAGCGAGCCATAGGTCTTGGCAGAGGTGTCGATCAGGAAATGCGACGCCTGTACCTTAACAAGGTATTTATTCTTCTTGCCAGCCGCACATGCGAGCGGCTCACGGGACAGGAAGAGATACGGCCCTCCCTCATTACCGATATACGTGCCCATGTTGCCCAGGCTGCCCACGCCACTATAGGTCGCCTCGATAGAAAACACGAAGGTATCGCCCATATATACGGCCTCGAAAGGCAAGACTGACGAGGGAAGGACTAGCTGGGCACGTTTGGTGTTGTTGCCGTCGGTCAAATCGATTGCCGTTATGCCGTAGTAGACGCCCTCGTCGTTGCGGACACGCGGCGAGATGGTCAAAATGCCGTCGCTCGCGCGCGGGGCCGATGCAAAGCGACCCGTCGATTTCCAAATTATCTCGGCCTTGGATTCATCAAGCGAGCGACGATAGCAAAACGAATCGCTACTCGTTTTATTGCCACCTGCCGAGGGCATTTTATACCAGATGATTGATGACCCGAACGCCGTAAACAGCGGCGGATCGTAGTCCTTGCCACCTCGATCGAGCTCAACCACGTCGCCAGAGAGCGAAGCGCCCGACAGATTTTGAGCGTAGAGCTTCCACGATGAATTGGCAAAGTTCATCTCAACCCACGCGAATACGCCGTCGCCGGCACGGACATCGTAGAATGCATATCCCGTGCCCTCGATAGGATCCTCGATTAATGTGGTAAGCGAGCCATCGCCCAGGTTGAGCACACCGAGTGTGTTGGCGTGCAGTGCCGATGCGGGCGCCATCATTGCCGCGGCGTAATCGCCGTCGCAGTAGTACAGCAGCGTACCCAGAGGCAGCGTCCACGACGCCGCCGGCTCAAGATCGATGTCGACTGCCTCGTACTCATCCGTAATCGAGATGATTTTGGAATCGTCCTTGATAACCTGCGGCTCGCCGGCGGCATCATCGCTGGTACCCGTTTTTTTCGAGCATCCGGCAAGCACCGTGGCAGCGCCCGCAGCAACCCCACCGAGCACAAAGCCGCGACGCGATATTCCGTTCTTGATGTGATCGGCGATACCCATTAGGCGATCTCGGCGCGAGCGGCCTCGATAGCGCGTGTAAGCTGGTCGGCGCAGGAGGTCTTTTTCATACCGCAGGTATTACCGGCGAGAACCTCGATTACGCGATCGGCAGGAGCGCCCTCGACCAGCTTGGAGATAGCCTTGAGATTGCCGTCGCAGCCGCCGGTAAACTCAACGCCCATCACCTTGTTGCCGTCATCGGAAAGGTCAAGGTGAATATTGCGAGCACACACGCCCTGAGGCTTGTAATCAAACGAAATCATGCGATCCCCTCTCAGAATGTTATTCGAGACGACTATTATCCCCGTCTTTCCCTAAATGCAACGAGGCGCTTTGCCGGCAACACACATTACCAGCAAAGCGCCCTAAAAAGCTAACGTTATGCCCGAACCTACTCGAAGCTCAGCTGCTCCAGACGATCAAAGACCGTGTCGATACGGGTGAGGAAGTCCCACGGATCAAAGATCTCGTCGAGCTTCTCCTGGCTGACGGTGCAGCGCGGGTCGGCCTCGAGACGCTCCTTAAAGGTGGGGCCGGAGACACAATCCTGTACCTCGTGCCAGGTTGCCATAGCGTTCTCCTGCACAATGGCGTACGCGTCCTCGCGGGTGATGCCCGTGTCGACGAGGGCGAGCAGTACCTTGGAAGAGAAGATGAGGCCGCGGGTCTTATTGAGGTTGGCCATCATGCGGGCGGGATACAGCTGCAGGCCGTCGATAACACGGATGAGGCACTGGAACATGTGGTCGAGGGCGATGAAGCTATCGGCCTGGGCGACGCGCTCGGCAGAGGAGTGCGAAATGTCACGCTCGTGCCACAGGGCGACGTTATCGAAGGCAACCTGGGCGTTGGACTTCACGATCCGCGACAGACCGCAGACTTTCTCCATGGTGATGGGGTTGCGCTTGTGCGGCATGGCTGAGCTGCCCTTTTGCCCCTTACGGAACGGCTCCTCCGCCTCGAGCGTATCAGTCTTCTGCAGATTGCGGACCTCGGTAGCGATGCGCTCGCAGGTGGCCGCTGTAGTGGCAAGCACGCCGGCAAGGTAGGCATGGTGATCGCGGCTGATGACCTGCGTGGACAGAGGATCGTGGACCAGGCCCAGGTGCTCGCAGACGTACTCCTCGACGAACGGCTCGATGGAGCTGTACGTGCCGACAGCGCCCGAGATAGCACCGAAGGCAACATTCTTGCGGGCGTCCTCAAGACGATCCAGATCGCGCTTGAGCTCCCAGGCCCAAGAGCCAAACTTCATGCCGAAGGTCATCGGCTCGGCGTGGATGCCATGAGTGCGGCCGGCACAGAGCGTGTTGCGCTCCTCAAAGGCGCGACGCTTGCAAATCTCGCCGAGCTTCTTGACGTCCTCGATGATTATGTCGCAGGCCTGGGTGAGCTGGTAGCACAGGGCCGTGTCGCCCAGATCGGAGCTGGTCATGCCATAGTGAACCCAGCGGCTGGGCTTGGGGTCGCCCTCGGGAACATCGGCATCGATGTATTCCTTCATGTTGGTCAGGAAGGCAATGACGTCGTGGCGCGTGACTTCCTCGATCTCATCGACCTTTGCCTTCTCAAAGTTGGCATGGTCGCGGATCCACTGGGCCTCGTCTTTGGAAATACCGATCTTGCCGAGCTCCGCCTGGGCCTCGCAGGCCAGAACCTCGATCTCCTGCCAAATGGCGTACTTGTTCTCGAGGGAGAAGATGTGTCCCATCTCCGGGCGGGTATAGCGATCGATCATAGCGGCTCCTTTTTGGTTATTGGCACGTTGGTCGTAACCCAACCATTGTACCGTGCGCAGGTGCAAGTATGGGCAGCAGGCATTAACCTAACATTTTGGAATTGGAGCGAGCAACGGGACGTCTGCGCATTTGCTTTGCAAATCCGCACCGGCTGCGGTCGATCTCCTCGGATTCACGGAGACGATGGGGAAGACTTTGTTGAATTGGCCGTCCCGAGGTCTTCTGTGCTCCATGGAGCGGGCAACGGGACGTCCGCGTATTTGCTTCGCAAATCCGCACCGGCTTCAGGCGCCCGTCGGCGCCTTCGCCTGCTCGCTACAAACGCTTCGCGTTTGCTTAACGCTCGCACCCTGGCGGGTTCGAGCCCCGGCGCTTGGTAGTGAAAAGCACGGCAACGTAACGCTGCCGTGCTTGTGCTTTTTACTGGAGCGGGCAACGGGACTCGAACCCGCGAGTGTCAGCTTGGGAAGCTGATGCCTTACCACTTGGCGATGCCCGCTTGTGTGTTGGCTAGTATAACGCGGTTATCTTGTTCGATACAAGGGTGGTGATGCTTGTTTTAGCTGTGGAGATTCGTTTGAAAATCGCGTCTATTGTGGAGATGAGGACCTTTGTCTTTCTTTTCTTACCATCTTCTACCTGCACTTTTATCTGATTGTTGTATTTGAGCTCGATTTGTCAGAAATCGGGCAAGCTTTTGGTCAGGCTCCGGTACTTACCCGCATGAACCTCGGGGGTAGCCTCATCCTACGCGTCGCAACCTCCCCATGCGGCGCACGAGGGATAAGGAGCAGCCATGTCCAACGCACCCACGCACTCTGTCCACAGCGCAATCGCAACAGGTCCGCTGCTCCTGCTCCTCTTCCTGCTTTTCGGCTGCCTGACACCGGGAGCCGCATTTGCCGTCGATGGCTACGATCAGCTCGGCTTCCGCACTATTAGCGATGATTGTGGGCCCTTCTTTATCGGCAAGTATGAAGCTCAAGACGCCTCAATTGCCTACTGCATGAACCAGGAGCGCCCCGGCCCCACCAAACCGGGCGGCCCATGGCTCAACTTTGATCAAGGCTGGGTGTGGCTCGACGACGAGTTCGCGGCAATCGTTTGTCACGGATATCCCACCACCACGTCGTTTGGCGGTTACCATCTTTCACCCGATCGCGCCCGCGCCGCCACCCAGCTTGCCGTATGGATGCTCAACGGCACTACCCATGTCGACGGCACCTACTCCTACACGACCGCTCAGGGTAAAACCAAGAGCGGACACTTTACCGCCGACAATGAAGTCGTGGCGGCTGCGCGGTGGCTCCACGACAGCGCAAAATCAGGAAGCATCAAAGCCGCTCCGCACCGCGCGCGGCGCTATCTAGGAGCCGTATCGGGCGGCAGCAAACGTCAGGACATGCTCTATGTACTGCCGGCGGTCTCTGTTTCCTTCCAAAAGCAGTCTGCAAACGCTGCCATTACCAGCGGAAACAATACTTATCAGTTTGCCGGGGCAACATTCGATGTTTTTGAGAGCGCCAGCGACGCACGTGTTGGCACCATCCAGATGGACAGCAACGGTCGGGCGCAAGCAACACTTCTGCCCAACACAGCATACTACCTAGTTGAAACGAAGGCGCCGGCCGGCTATGTCCCCCGCCACGATCGCATCGCCTTTACCACGGGGAATGATGGTGGACAGGTCGCCATTGATGAACAGCCCGGCACCATCAACCTGCGTATCGTAAAACTCGATACCGCGACGAATGCCGGCCCCCAGGTAGGCTCTTCACTCGCAGGAGCAGAGTTCACGTGTGTGTCGCAATCAACCCCTGGATGGGCGCAAATCCTCACGACCGACGAAAGCGGTCAGGCCACCCTCGCCGATGTCCCCTTAGGAACCTTTACCATCTACGAATCAAAAGCCCCCGAGGGCTACCTGCCATCCAACGACAGCTGGACCTATACCGTTGGAGCCGACCAGCTCGGCGATTCAGGCGTGGTCGAGATCGAATCTCGCATTTCCGATATCTCCATTGCGTTTGACCTTGAGATTTCCAAATTCAAGGATTACGGCAATAGCGACCAATCCGGCCTGGAGCAACCGGCGGGTGGTGTTGTCTTTGAGGTTGTCAGCAACAGTTCTCAGCAGGTTGTTGGCACACTGACCACAAACATCTATGGCTTTGCCTCCACCAAAGATCAGCCCGAAGCATGGTTCGGCACAGGCAAGCGACCCGCCGGTGTCCACGGAGCTGTCCCATACGACCGTGCCGGCTACACGATTCGCGAGGTTCCGGAAACCGTCCCCGAGGGTTTTAAACGTGCAGGGGAATGGACCGTCGGGGCCAATCAGATTTCCAACGGCGCCGAGCTTCAATATATCGTGGACAACCACGCGCTGTCGACGCATCTCCAGATTGTAAAACGCGATGCCCAAACAGGCGCTTCTGTTCCACTAGCCGGATTCACCTTCCAACTCCTAGACAGCAATCACGAACCTGTCTCACAAACTTGCTGGTATCCAGCACATAACGTAATGGACACCTTTACGACTGACGCGACCGGGACCGTCACACTGCCCGAATCGCTCGTGCCGGGCACCTATTATGTACGCGAAACCTCGGCCAAAGAGCCCTATCTTGTCGGCGAAGAGATCGAGGTAAACATACCCGCCGACATGAACCTAACGCCCGTTGCAGTCGCCTCGTATTATGACCACGCCGCGACCGGAAACATCAGGATCGTTAAAACCGATGCCATAGACGGCAGCAGCCTCGCGGGCGCCGTCTTTGAGATCCGCGCCTCGGGTGATATCGTGCGCCCCGACGGTAGCATTGCCGCGCTCGACGGTGAGACTGTCACGACCGTCACGACGGATGAAACTGGAGAAGCACGCGCGGACAACCTCCCACTGGGATCTGGCACCGCACGCTACGAGGTTGTCGAGACTCAAGCGCCGGCAGGCTTCTTGCTCGATCAGACAACCCATATTGTTGCCCTTACTTATGCCGACCAGAAAACACCCGTTGTAGAAGCACGGCTTAACGTATCCGACGATTACACCAAGGTTGATATCTCCAAGGTCGATGCAAGCGGTGAGCAAGAAGTGGAAGGCGCACAGCTCACCTTATATGGTCCCGATAAAACCGAAATAGACTCCTGGACCTCATCCGACAAGCCGCATCGCGTCGAACATCTTGCACCCGGCACCTACTCGTTGCGCGAAATGATGTCTCCGCGGACCTATGACCTTGCCGAGGAGATAACGTTTGAAATAAAGGATACGGGAGAAGTCCAAACCGTCGCGATGAAGGATGCGCCCATCGAGATCAAGGGGCAGGTCGACAAGCGTCAGGAACTTGTCCAACCTATCGAAAAGGGCCTGTTGGCTAACGGCGATGGTAAAAACCGCGCCACGACGCAAACCAATAGTGATGGGCTTTTCTCCTATACCATCGATGCTCGAAACGATTCCGCTACTTGGGTTGATGAGTTTACGATTACCGATGATCTTGAGTGCGCCAAAGACGGCACAGCGAGATTCATCTCAATCGAAACCCCCGTCGCCATCGGCGACCTCAACGGTCTGTGCAACGTATGGTATCGCACGACGCCGTTGGACTCGACAGACGTCGATGAGCCGGCAAACGCGACACTTGACGATGGGCACGAAAATCCTTGGCTTGAGTCCGACGAAGTAAAAGAGAGCCTTGGTGAGGACTGTCGCCTCGTCGATTACGACGGCTGGCGCCTCTGGAAGGCGGATGTCTCGACCACGGAATCCACCACACTCGAGGCGGAAGAGCTCGACCTTGCATCCAATACCGTCGTAACGGGCATTCGAATTGAATACGGTGCGGTAGCCGCCGACTTTACGACTCGAAGCGATGCGGATTCTTGGACCCGCGATGATCTCAAAGATGAGCACGACGACCTTGACGATGCCAAAGCAATCCTTGGCACAGACGCTCGGGGCGCAGTCGTACACATGCAGGCAACGTCGGCTTATACGCCCCAAACCGCACTCACCAACAGCGCGCGCGTCGATCTTTGCCGCAACGGTGGCGGCGATAAACTTGAGTCACATGACGAGGACAGCGTCATTCAACGCTGTACCCTACCGCAGGACCTACCGGCAACAGGATCAGTTCCCATCGCCGCTTGCATCACCGCGCTCCTGACCTCGGGTACCGCAGCCCTATGGTTCGCTCGCCTTAGGTCGATCCCAAAGAAGCGCTAGCGCGATGAAAAAGCGGGCGAGCCAGTCCCCTGGATCGCCCGCTTTCAATCATTTAAATCGCCGCATCTACTCTGCAGACGAAGATCCACCATCAACGATTGCCTGCTCGGACTCAGGAATCCCATCGGCACCCGTACTCTGTTCTTGCTCCACCTCTTCGCTGATTGCGGAGGCGGGGGTCGAGCCCTTTGCACCCACGATGTAGGCAGCCCCAAATCCTAACGCAATGGCAATCAAGGTCAAAATCACGTAGACAGGCCAATGGCGCTTAATATACGAAAACACGTTGACTCCTTAGAGCTCCGTCTACGAACGGCGGATAACCTCGGTCACGACCTCGGATACCGTAGCAATGTTCGTCGGGTTGACATTGTGGGGCAGGTCGTCCTCGGTACGAGCGCAAGCCAGACGCGTGCCATCCACGCCGGCGATGGTAAGGGCTCGGCGGCTCGCCTCGAGCGCAGCATAGGCATCGGTCTTGGCATAGGGCATCTCGAGCGCGCCACAATCGACATGGAACGACTTGCAGACCTTGCTGACCAGGTTCATGATGCGGCGATCGCCCTTGAGCAGTTGTTGTTCGCCCTCGACCGTCACAACCGAAAGCCTACCGGCGCCGACGGATTCAAGATTGATGAAAAATACGCCGCGGAGCTTATCGCGATGCGAAGCCAAGAAGGCCTTCATGCCGGCGCCATCACAATCCGAGGCGCCCGTTGCCACAAACCAGATATCGTGACCAAGCAGCTCATCATCGCCCATAGAGGCGACAGCCGAGAGCATATCTTCGGAAGAAGCGCCATCGGAAGACGTAGCGCCACCCTTCCAGCCATCGTTATCGTCCTCGAAGTTATCCCACGAACCGATACCGCGACCGGACTTCTTGGCATCGTAATCGTCTTCGACGCCCAGCCAGTCACTCATGCTGTCCTGCTCGTTTTTCTTTTTACGACCGAACAGGCCACCCAGGCCGCGCTTACGAGACTTGGGTGCCGCCGGGGCGGGAGCCGAAATGGTCTCGATCGGCTGCGCGCCCGACGCAACGGGCACAGGAGGCGCAACGGGTGCCGATGTGGGTTCGGGACCTTGGGCGGTAGCAAAGGGGTCGTTGACCTGGGCAGAGGGATCGGGAAGGTCGAACAGCGACGTGCGAGACGCAACGTTTGTCTGCTTCATAGACGGCAGCGACGGATCGGGGACCGAAGCCAGCGGAGACGAGGAAGGTGCAGGCGACGGTGCCGACGACGGATCGGGAACATTCATCTGCGGACGCGGCGATGCTTGGGAGGAAATCTGGGCCATAAGGGAATCGACCGTTTCGTCCTGGGTGGGAGCGACATTGGCAACCGTGGCACCGGAACCACTCGGGGTCGGCATGGTGAAAATCTGCGTGGAGTAAGGCCTCGACTCATCCGTTTCGAGAGTCTCGGAAACCGCAGGCACTTCCTCCTGCTCGGCCTCGGTCGAATCAGCTTGCTCGGCTGCCGCGCATTGCTCTTCGCCAGAGTTGGCCTCGACGGGCTCGTCCTCGACAGCATCAATGGGCTCGTCATCGTCCACCGCGTCGCCCTGTTCATCGGAAACAGGAAGGGACTCGGCAATCGCGGTGCCCTGCTTTTCAAACGTTATCGTGGAATCGAACTTCGCGGCATCAAACGACATGGTGCTATCGACGTGCTGCTGAGCCTCGAAAGACGTTGTTGCCTCAACAACATCCGCGGACGTCGGTTGCTGGGACTCAAAGGACGTTGTAGCTTCGGCGGCGTCGACGGGCACGGACTGCACAGCCTCGTTCTGCTCGAACTCTTGCGCCGCGAGCTCACGTGCCGCCTCGGCTGCCTGCTGCTGAGCGATAGCCTCCTGCTCGGCAGCCTCGCGTGCGGCAGCGCGCTTCTCCTCGAAATCGTCGACAAATTTCTTGCCCTTTGCAAGCGCACCCTTAAAGAAGTTGGAAGCGCTGGCGCCAATCGAAGAGAACGCGGATGCAATATCGGCATGGGGCGTTGCCGCGGGAATCTCGGCCGAGAAATCAGTATCGCTCTCGTAAGACACGCGCCTCGGCTGTTCAACGTAATCGTCGTCAGACTCGTCCGCAACGTCTTGCGCCGGCGCGGCGGGAGCCAAAATGTCCAGTCCTGCCGCGGGATCGATCGCGGACACCGCCTCGGGCTCGGCAACGGCAGCGGTAACCGCGGCAGACTCATCATCCACAGTGACAACGGGCGCAGGCTCGGGCTCAAACGTCGGCTCCTCGCCCTCCTCGTAATCGAGCGTGCAGGACTCGGGAAGCATTCCGAGCGCACGGATGGCATCCGAACCAAAGCGGATGTTGCCGGCGGCGTTGCGATAGAGCTTGGGCTCGGGCTCGACCGCGGAAGGTTCCTCCGCCGACTCGGCAGCGGGAACCTCGTCATTGAACTCTTCGGCCTGGACAGCCTGATTCTGATCCTCGGGCACGATAGCGCCGATCAGCGTCTCGTCGGCAGATGCACCCTCAAAGCCCTCGACCTGCTCGTCGAAAGCCTCACCCTGTTCGGGCTCGGTCTGAGCGTCGGGAGCAATCGGCTGACCGAATTCGTCCTCGGCGTAGGTAGGCTCTTCATACTCGATGGTTTTGCCGTAGTCGTTTTGCTGCTGGGCCGCGGCATATTCCGCCGCTGCGCGCGCCATTTCCTCGGCACGACGCTTCTGCTCCCCAAAATAGGTATCGAACGGAACATCGTCGGGAAACTCGTTTTCGCCCTGGAAGGGAGCAACGTTGTCCATAACGCCGAGCATAGCGGCGACAGAAGACTTGTTGCACACCGCGCCGGACGTATAGGGAAGAATGTGGCGGTTAGAGATGATGTTTGCCGCGTTGGCAAGCGCAACGAGGGAAGCGAGGATCGCGACAATCCACAGCAGAACCTTGAGCGCGCCGGGGAGCGGCAGGATGCGCAGGATGGCAACGGCAGCGGGGGCAACCGTGGCAACGGGCAACAGCTTGGCGATGAGCGCACGATACGAAGCATAGGGCTCGCGGGCGAGCAGCTCAGCACGGGGAGAGTCGTAGTGTGCGACAACGACCACCGGGCGGTTACGCGGGGACGCGAGCGGGCCCGAGGCCTTGTGGTAGGCGATGACATTTTGGCTCACGCCCGTCTTGCCCAGGCGCGAAACCACGGGGTGGCCCGTGCGCTCGAGCACGTAAAGAACGGCGCCGACAATGGCCAGCAAGGTGCCGACCAAGCCGATACCGCCGCCGATGCCCATCAGCAGGGCGCCGGCAAACGCAAGAATACCGGTAACGGCAAATGCCAACCTACCGGGCGCCGGGGCATTGAACTCCTGAACCTCGGGGTCAAAGCCGTGGTTGCGGAAGATCTGAGCGATATCTTCGGCAGCCAAGCGCTCTTCTTCGCTGCATGCCGGCGTAATGCCGGTGTTCTGCAGCAGGTGGTTAATATAGTTCTGGGTGTTCGCCATGTGCGCTCCACATCCATAATCCGACAAATAGGCCCAATGCATGCACATTAGAACCGTATATAGTCGAAAGTATACCCCGAGCGAGCGCAAACGACCGAATTCGGGCCATCTTAACGCCCCGAGCGGACAAGGATATAGCCTAATCTCCATATCGGACTAAAATCATGGCAGCAAACCACCTTCTCATGCGAGGACTCTATGACGGCAAGCGACACGACCGAGACAATTAAAAAGGGAAATTCGGAGCCCAGTTTCGATAAAACGGCTCAGCGCATCCTCAATCTTTTCTTTGTGCTCAATAGCTCCCCCGAACCGCTGACGACCGAGCAGATCGTCTTGGATTCTGACCTGGGATATGGCTCGGGCAATATCGACTCGGATAAGCGCAAGTTTCGACGCGATCGTGACAAGCTGCTCGAACGCGGCATCTTAATCAAGGAGGTTCGCCCCACCGGCGCGCAGGAGACCGAGGAAAGCTCGTGGACAATCGACCGCGAGCACACGTTTGCGGCAGGCGGCCTCATTACCGCAGACGACGCCGATATCCTGCTCAACGCCATCGACCAGACACTAGCGGCCGGCTCATCCACTTTTGCCGCACCGCTTGCCGATATTCGCTCCAAGATTGCCTATCTCACCGGCAGGACGACGGTAGACGAGGCGCCGATCAGCCGCTCTCCCACCGTCGATGCGGTTTGGAGCGCCTTTGCCGAGCGATGCGCGCTGCGATTTTTATATCAGAACGGACGCGGCGAGCAGAAAGAACGTACCGTCTGCGTCTACGGCATGTTCGAGCGCGAGGGCGTGGCTTACTTCTGCGGCCTCGACAACGTCACCGACGACATCAGGACATTCCGCTGCGACCGTATCGTTCGCGCTTGGCGTCCTTCGAAGGCCTACGTCATCCCCGCGGACTTCAACCTCAGCGACTACCTGTTCTTTGAATTCGATTTTGCCGACCGACCGCCCGTTGCAGCCACGTTCTCATTCGCCCCTCAGACGCAGATCGATATGATCAACGGTCTCACGCGTGGGCGAGGTGAGCTCGTACACACCGATGTGGGATGGACCTGGACCGTTGACGTGCGCGATCTTGAAGCCGGCGCCTCATTTTGCATGGCCCACGCCATGGACGGCATGAGGCCCGTGGCCCCCAAATCGCTCAAACAGGCGTGGAACCACCTCATTGAAAGGACGGTGCACGAGTATGCCCGTGCGTAAACTCACCAGCGAGCAGAGACTCTCGCGCGCCATCGACATCATGGAGGCCCTCTACGCCGCCGGCGAGAGCGGCATGACACGGACCGAGATTTGCAGTCGCTTTGACATCACGGGGGTATCGCTCGACGAGATTCTCGAGATCGTCTCGACGCTCGCGGACCGAGAATCGGGCGCGCGCATCATCTGCGAATGCCGCGGCGAGCGTGTGGTCCTCACCGGTGACGCCGGGCGTGTGCTACCGCTGCGCCTGAGTGCCGCCGAGGGCGCTGTGCTCAACCATGAACTTGAATCGTTGGGGATCGAGCCGCATACGGCAGCTCGGATTCGACATGCCCTTCTACCCGAAGAGCTCGGCTATAACCAGCGCGTCTTTGACACCGTCAACCACGGGTCGCACTGGCAGCAGCTGAGCTGCGCCATTCAGGACGGTGTTCGCTGCCGCATCTCGTATCGCTCGATGGACGATGCACGGCCACGTGAGCGTCTGGTCGACCCCTTGCGCATTACGGCAAACGGCGACCAAACATACCTGATTGCCTGGGACATCGCGGTCGATGAGCAGCGCACCTATCGCATGGATAAAATCGAGGGACTCGCCTTGACGGAAGACTCCGTCGTGCCTCACACACCGGACGTCGCATCCCTCCACGATTCCCTTGCCCGGACGCAGCGCAGCGCAAAGCTCTTGATGCCATTCGATATGGCGGAGCATCTGGACTGGGCCGGCATCACCCTAATCGAGCGCGGCGGGGCAGACATGGCAACGGTAACCGTGCATTACGGCTCCGAGCGTTGGCTACTGAGCCAGGTAATCGCAGCGGGCGGAGCCATCCGCATCTTGGATGACCCCGCCCTGTCAAAGCGCCTGTGCGATATGGCAAAAACCCTCGTCTGTCCGCTTTAGCGCCGCCGCTCGTGGCGTGCGCGCCACAGTTGCAGATAGTGCCCGATCTGCGCCGATTCGATGCGCTGGTAGGAGCTCGTGGGCAGCGACGTTAAGAACTTCTTTCCGTAGCCCTTCGTCACCAGGCGCGGGTCGGCCAGAATCAGCACGCCGCAATCGGTCGACGAGCGGATAAGGCGGCCGGCCGCCTGCTTGACCTCGAGCACCGCCTCGGGCAGCGAATAGCGCGCCCAAGCGCGGTCTTCGCGCAGGTTGCGCTCGCACGAGAGCGGGTCCGTGGGACTCGAGAACGGCAGCTTGGGAATGATGACGCAGCGCAGCGTCTCGCCGCTGGCGTCGAACCCCTCCCAGAAGGCCTTAAGAGCAAAAAGCGACGAGGTCGGCTCGTTGATAAACCGGTCGCGCAGGCGACGAGGAGATGAGTTGCGCTGCTGGCAGTTGAGCTCCAGACCCGCACGGGCCATCTTGGGCTCAACGCGGGCGTACAGGTCTTCCATGTCGCGCCGATTGGTAAACAGTGTGAGCACCGATCCGCCCATGGCAAGATGGGCGTCGACCAGCACGCGCTCGAGCGCCGTAAGATAGCTCTCACGATCGCGCGGATCGGGGATATCGCCCGCAACGACTACAGCCATGTTCGAATCGAAGTCGTAGCTCGAGTCCAAGTGCAACGATGAGGATGTTGAAGCACCGATGCGATCGAGGCCGACTGCGTGGTTAAAGTGTTCAAAGCTTTTGGACACCGTCATGGTCGCCGAGGCAAAGATAGCCGTGTGAACCTCGGGCAGCCACTCGGTTGCCAAGGCCTCGCCAATGTCGATGCGCTCTGCGGTCATTGACTCTCCGCCGGCACGCAACCTGCGATTGACCTGCAGTGAATACACGTAGTGTTCATCGGTGCCATCAATGATGAGTTTGAGGTTCTCAGCCAGCTCGTGCAGGCGGCGCGAGATATCACCCAGGTCGACAACAACCTCGGGCTTGTCGGCGGCGACGGCTTGCACCAGCGCGTCGACGCTCTTGTCAGCTTGTTCCAATGCGTCGATGGCAGTGTAGGCCGACTGTAAGAAATCATGCCAGTCGTCAGATTCGCGCAGCTCGGGGCCAATCCATAGATTGGCATTGTCATAACCCCCACGGGCACGGCGGCCGAGCTCGCGAACGCCATCGAACACGTCGGCGATTGCCATGCTCGCGCGCGCAACCGTCGACGTCGCCTTGGCAGTAAGGCCCAAATAGAGCGTAGAGCCCTCGGAGGTTGCCAAATCACGGGAGACCTGGCTTAGCGCGCCGGTGGTCGAGCCGCCCAGGCGCTCAAACAGAACGCGTGATTCGTCCGCCGACACCACGCGCGCCCACTGACGGCGCGCCTCGCGCTCGATGGAATGGGCCTCGTCGATTACCCAATGACGAATCGGAGGTAAAATCCTGCCCTCGGCCGCAACATTGCGGAACAGCAGTGAATGGTTGGTGACCACCACGTCGGCATGCGCCGCACGACGGCGAGCGCCGTGGACCAAACATTTATCAGGGAAAAACGGGCAGAGGCGACGAGCACACTCGCGCGAGGCCGTTGTAAAGTCGGGGCGGTTGACACTGCGCCACCGAATGCCGAGCGAGTCGAGGTCGCCATCGGCTGATTGACAGACGTACGCCATAATGACCGCGACCGCCGTGAGCGTGTCCGCCGGATCGCGCTTGGTGGTAATCTCGACCTGGCCGCGGCTCATGCGCTCAAGCTTGCGCAGGCACGGATAGTGGTCATAGCCCTTGAGAGCGCAAAATGACAGGCCACCGTCCAGTTGCTCGGCAAGTTTTGGCAGCTCATGGTACATGAGCTGGTCGGCAAGATTGTTCGATTTGGTCGCAATACCAACCGTGATGTTGTTACGGCGTGCTGCCTCGGCAAAAGGCACCAGATAGGCCATCGATTTGCCGACGCCCGTGCCCGCCTCAATTACACGATGAGTGCCCGTGACCAGCGCATCGCGGACCTCGAGCGCCATCGCGATCTGCTCATCACGCGGCTCGTAGGTGGGATACATGCGATTGACCAGGCCACCTGGCGCATAGTCTGCCTCAATCTCCTCACGACTCGGCATCTTGAGTACCGGCAGTTCGTCGGCGTCCACCCGATCGTCGGCGCGATCGGCCTTGAGAACGTCAGCACGAGCGGCGCTGAGAGAGAAGATAGAACCAGGGTTCTGCCCCGCCAAGAATGAGAAGATTGGACGATAGGACCAAGGCACGTCCGGATGCATGTCGGCTAGGCGCGCCATGAGGCCCTGGGGCAAGTCGGTGAGTGCCACGAGCAACACGCGCCATACGCCACACAGGGCGTCGACGTCGGCATTGGCACGGTGTGATACCGAGTCACAGCCAAACAGATCGGCCATAAAAGACAGCTTGTGCGAGGCCAGGCGCGGAAGCGCGATGCGCGACAGCGCCAGCGAATCGATCCAAATATCGCTCACGTTGACGCCGCCTTTGACCGACTCGATAAACGAGCGGTCGAACGTGGCGTTATGTGCGATTACCGGGCAACCACCGACAAAATCGGCGAGAGCGGCGACGGCCTCAACGGCCGACGGGGCATCTGCCACATCGGCATTTGTAATGCTCGTGAGCTCGGTAATCTCGGCGGGAATCAGCTGCTTGGGATGCACGAAGGTATCGAAGCGGTCGACGATCTCGCGGCCCGAAAGACGGGCCGCCGAGATCTCGATCAGCTCGTTGTCCTGCACCGAAAGACCTGTGGTCTCGGTATCGAGGACGATCACATCTTCCTCGATAAGGCCGAAGGACTGCGTTTTGGCGCGTTCGGCAAGCGTGGCATAGGAGTCGATGACAAACTGCGGCGTTCCTGACGAAACCGCGTCCTCGATTAGCATGCAATGCCCGCTCGACGAAGGCCCATACGGATCAGGCTGTCACAGACCTGCGGGAACGTCATGTCGTCGGTGTGGCGGATCTCATCCGGATACAGCGACGTATCGGTCATGCCGGGAATGGTATTGGTCTCGAGGATAACGGGGCCATCCTCGCTCACGATAAAATCGCTGCGCGAGATGCCCAGGCAACCGAGCGCCTTGTGAGCGGCACAGGCAAGCTCCTGGGCACGAGCGTAGTTCTCGGGTGAAATCTGCGCCGGAATGCGATGGATGTCCGTAGGGTCGACATATTTCACGTCCAGATCGTAGAACTCGCAGTCCTCGGGCTTACGAATCTCGACAATCGGCAGGGCGCGCACGTCATCTTCACCGTATACACCGACGGTGATCTCGGTACCCTCGATGCACTTCTCGACCAGCACTTTGTCGCCGTACTCAAACGCCTTGGCGATTGCCGCGGGCAGCTCGGAGGGCTCATGGACCAGGGAAATGCCATAGCTGGAACCGTTGACGGCCGGCTTCACAAAGCAGCGCTCGCCACAAACCTCGACGATATGATCGATATCGACTTCATCGCCCACCTCGAGCGCAAGGCCGGGGGCAATAGGAATGCCCGCCTTGGCGTACAGGAGCTTAGAGACCTCCTTGTCGGCACCGCAGGCGCTAGCAAGCACGCCCGAGGCCGTGTAGGGGATACTCAGGGTCTCCATGGCGCCCTGCATGGCGCCATCCTCGCCGCCGGCACCGTGCATGGCGATAAACGCCACGTCAAAGCCGCCGGTTGCCATGGTTACCATAAAGTCATCAGCGGCCGTATCGAGCAGCTCCACCGAGGTGTAGCCGGCTTCCTTCAGTGCCACTACAACGTTCTTTCCCGAATTGAGCGAGATCTCGCGCTCAGCGGAATGACCGCCCGCCAAGACCGCTACGTGCATGTTCTCTAGGCTTTTACCCGGCATGGGCAGACTCCTCCTCTATAATTTCTGCAGCTGATACCATATTGTAGCGATACCCTCTACGTTTCCCCAAAATCGAAAGGCTTCCATGAATCCCAGGACTAAATCTCAGGACATTCGCGACTTGAGCCAAAACGATATTCGCGAGCTCGTGGCCGAACTTGGCCAGCCCGCCTTCCGCGCGAAGCAGCTCATTGAATGGGTCTTCGAGAAGAACGTTTGTTCGTTTGACGATATGACCAACCTTCCCAAGGCTTTCCGCGAGCAGCTTAAAGAGGCTTTTGCCTTTGACACGCTGACTGAACTCACCAAGCAGGTTTCCAAAGATGGCTCTCGCAAGTATCTGCTCGAGTACCACGACGGCGTTTCCGTCGAGACTGTCGGCATGCCCCGTCGTAACAAGCTTTCCGTCTGCGTTTCCACACAGGCAGGCTGTGGCATGGGCTGTGCTTTTTGCGCTACCGGTCTCAACGGCCTCAAGCGCTCTCTGACCGCTCAAGAGATCGTCGACCAGGTACTTCATGTATCCAACGACTTTGGCGAGCGCGCCACGAGCGTTGTCTTCATGGGCCAGGGCGAGCCGTTTGCCAACTACGACGAGGTTCTCAAGGCGCTGCGAATCCTCAACGACCCCGATGGCATCGGTATCGGCGCTCGTCACCTCACCGTCTCTACCAGTGGCGTTATTCCCGGTATTCGCAAATTTGCCGACATCCCCGAGCAGTTCACGCTTGCTGTTTCACTGCATTCCGCCATCCAGTCGACGCGCAATAAGCTCATGCCCGGTGTTAAGAAGTACACGCTGCTTCGCCTTCACGAAGCGCTTCAGCTCTACACCGAGAAGACTGGCCGCCGCCCGACCTATGAGTATGCCATGATCGAAGGCGTCAACGATACGAATCCCGAGATGCAGGCGCTCTGCGACTTCTGCGAGGGAACGCTGTGCCACGTTAACCTCATTCAGCTTAACGACATCGAGGGTAGCCCGCTCAAGCCGTCGCCGATGCATAAGGTTGAGGATCTTCAGCGTCGTCTTGAGTCCCGTGGCATCGAGACCACAATTCGCAACTCCCGTGGTAACGATATTGACGCCGCTTGTGGACAGCTGAAGCAGCGCTTCAAAGTTCAGAAGAACGCATAGGGGAGTCGCACCCCAAAACGTTTCATGTGAAACATCGAACGTCCCCGGTTGTAGAGTATGCAACCGGGGACGTTTCATTTATTGACTTCGATTTTAAATCAGCTGCTACCTGTCCCATTTTTTACGGCCTAAATAAGGGGTCCTTGTCTCATGAATCAGACAAGGACCCCTTAGAATATGCTGAGTAATTGTTAGGTACCTAATAGCCTACATTTTCCCATTGGTTGCTGACCCAACCTTGATTAATCTTGGGATTCTTCGTTACCTGAGCAGTACGCATGGCAACATCTTCTGTCATAACATCCATTTTCTTTTTGGAAGTATCGACGATATCTTGCGCGCCACGAAGCAAACGACCTCGAAGTTCATCGTCTGTCGCGATCTTATAGCCAGCAAAGGCACCAGCCGCGACAGTCGTCGCCAATGCAATCGCTGTTAAAATCTTATTCCTCATCTTGGCCTCCTTGATCAAACTGAATCATTTCGCCAAGAATACGAGAGAGCTCTTCCTCGTCTTTAAACTCAATCTCAATCTTATTCTTTCCACGCGAGCTCTTCACACGCACGTTGGTATTAAATACCTGGCGAAGCACACGGGCGGCCTTTTTAAAAGACTGAGGCGTCGCAGGCCTCGGCGTCTTAGGTGTCTCTCCGGCAGAAAACAACGGAGCAAGATTTTCTGTCGCTCTTACGGAAAGGCCCTCTGCAACAACTTTCTCTGCAAGTCGAATACGCGCGTCTTCATAGGGAACCGCAAGAATCGCACGTGCATGACCAGCAGTAAGTTTGCCCTCAAAAATCATCTGCTGAACTATTTCGGGGAGATCGAGAAGACGCAGCGAGTTTGTAATTGCAGAGCGCGACTTGCTTACTGCCTTCGACAATGCCTCCTGGGTCATACCGCTGGCATCGATAAGCTGACGATAGCCCTTGGCCTCTTCGACGGGATTCAGATCAGAACGCTGAAGGTTTTCGATAAGAGCAAGAGCAAGCATCTCTTCATCATTAACATCTTTAATGATGACAGGCAGCTCTTCAAGACCAGCAAGCTTTGACGCCTGGTAACGACGCTCACCAGCGATGATCTCATAGCCGTTTCCATGCTTGCGAACCAAAAGCGGCTGCAAAACGCCATGTTCTTGGATTGACTCGCTCAACTCGCGAAGTTCGGTTTCGTTAAAGTGAATTCGCGGCTGGTTAGGGTTGGGAACAATATCCTCAATAGGTAGTTTCGTTTCAGATGCAGCCTTTGACGCGGATGCAGCCGAACCACCGGTCTCATACTCGGCCTCTGAGACCAAAGCATTGAGTCCACGTCCCAATCCGCCACGTTTCTTTACACTAGGCACGCTTGATCACCTCTTTTGCAAGGTTCATATATGCTTTTGCACCCTTATTTTGAGGTGCATAGGTAATTACCGGTTCTCCAAAAGACGGAGCTTCAGAGATTTTAACCGTACGGGGGATCAACGTCTTAAACGCCTTATCACCAAAGTACGATTGAACCTCCTCAACAACCTGATTCGATAGAGAAGTACGCGAGTCATACATGGTCATAAGCACACCGTAGGTGTCTAAGCCCTTGTTCAGACGAGATTTGACCATCTTCATTGACTCAAGCAGCTTCGTAACACCCTCGAGTGCGTAATACTCGCACTGGATCGGAATCAAAACGCTGTCTGCTGCGGTCAAAGCGTTGATAGTAAGCAGGCCGAGCGAAGGAGGGCAGTCAATGAAAATAAAATCGAACTCGTCCTGAATCGGCTCAAGCAAATCTTTGAGACGGGTTTCACGAGCAATTGCGCTTACGAGTTCAATTTCCGCGCCTGCAAGCTGAATTGTAGCCGGAATTACGAATACCTTTTTGCAATTTGTATCAAGAACAAGCGATTCTGCCGGCACATCATTCAACAATGCATCATAGATGCAGTGATCAAGGTCTTCTTTTTCAATTCCGAATCCACTGGTGCTGTTTCCCTGCGGATCAAAATCGACAATCAGTGTCTTACGACCCTGCTCACCCAGTGCTGCTGCAAGGTTTACAGCCGTCGTTGACTTACCGACGCCGCCTTTTTGATTGATGATTGCAATGATACGCGTGTCTTTTGCGCTCTTAGAACGCTTAACGTCGCGAAATCCCACGGTCCCTCCTGGTATGTATTAAAGCTGTCAAACGGAGGATGTTTCACGTGAAACATTCCGAATCGATAGCAACTGCATTGTTTCACGTGAAACACTGCAAGCTGTTAGTATCCATTATGTTTCACGTGAAACATCTAGGCAAGCGGATTCTTCTTTGCCATGCCATTTGCACGAGGCAATGAAACGGATGCTGAATGACTCTTCTTAAGAACAATGAACTCCCTGTGACCCAAGCCTTCAGGCAAATCAATTGCGTCATTCAGAAGCAAAGTGAAGCCGCAAATCTTAGCTGCTGACATGCCGGAAGCAAGCTCCTCATCCGAAGGATTGCCCTTGGTGATAACAAATAGCCCTCCATCCTTCAGGTACGGAGCCGCATACTCAACAAGAATCGGTAGAGGGGCCAGTGCGCGGGCGGTTACAACGGAGAACTGCTTCTTATGGCTTCGAGCATATTCTTCAAGACGATCATGAACCGCATGAGCATGTTTCAATCCAAGAGCATGGACAAAGGAATTAACCGCATCAACCTTCTTGCCAACAGAGTCAATATAAGTAGCTTTACGATGCGTGGTTATGGTTAATGGAATACCAGGGAAGCCCGCACCTGTTCCCATATCGAGCAAAGCTCCCTCAGGAGCCTTATTGATATAGGGGAGCAAAACAAGTGAGTCGAGGATATGAAGTACGGCAGCATCTTCTACGTTAAGAATACGGGTGAGATTGGTTGTCTTATTTGTTTCTAGAACCAAATCCAAATGCTGGATACATTTCCTCAGCTCAATATCAGTTACGCTCAAGGAATATTCTTTGCAATAGGAAGTTAGGCGACTCAACATCTCGTCAGCCTGCTGATCGGTAAGTACAAACAACAGAAGCTCCTTTCTGACAAAAATCAGCGTATCGAGAACTTTTGACAAAAAAAGGGGACGTGGAAACCACGTCCCCCTAGCATAAGCTCGAGTAGATTATCGAGCAACAATCACCACATGGCGATCAGGGTCAGAACCCTCAGAATGAGTATCGACTGCATCGTTGCCACGAAGTGCAATGTGAACCAGTCGGCGCTCGTAGGCATTCATGGGCGGAAGCGAAACACTCTTATGAGTGCGGATGGCACGCTCGGCAGCAGACTGAGCCATGGAGGCGACCTTATCCTGACGGCGACTCTTGTATCCCTCGACGTCCACTACAACCGGATACCTAAAGCCAAGCTTGCGGCTCACCAGCAAAGAGAACATAACCTGAAGAGCATCAAGAGTGCGACCATGACGGCCAATGAGAACAGCAAGGTCGGGAGCCGTTACATCCAAAATCAGCTCACCCTCGTCGCCCTCATACTCATCGATAGGAGAGTTGGCGGCATCGAAGTGCGAAAGGATGGAACGCAGGATGGAAATCGCAACATCGGCAATGGTGTCGAGCTCCTCATCGGTCAGCTCTTCACCAGCCTTGTAGCGCTGTGCAATCTCGGGATAATCGCCCGCGACCTGCGGGGCAACCTCCTCAAGCATATCCTCGATGATCTCTTCAGACATAACGTACTCCAAAAGTTAGGTACCTAAATAAGATTGATATCCCACTACTTCTTCTTGTGCGGGCGCGGCTTCTTCTCGCGACGAGTGACCTCAACCTGCAGCGGAGCGTTCTTAAGACGCTCCTCCTCATCGGCCTTCGCCTTGTCGATGACCTTCTGCGTCACAAAAATCTGCTGGATAACCTGCCAAGCAGACGAGACGTCGTAGTACAGCAGAACACCAACGGGAAGGCTCCAGCCCATCCAAAGCATCATGACCGTCATGACAACGGCCATCATACGCATGCTCTGAGCCTGCTGGCCGGTCTGGTTGCGCGACATATAGAGCTGCGGAATCAGGGTCAGGACGGCAAACAGGATCAGGCAAACCAGCGCAGGCAGTGCAACCATAAAGCCATCGGCAAAGGAAGCGCTCGGCGTGGTGGTCAGGTCGGGCAGGATGTTGAAGAACGAGAACGTGCCGTCGTTAAAGTACTGCGGCAGGTTGCGCAGCAATGTAAATAGGGCGAACAGGATAGGCATCTGAATCAGCAGCGGCAGACAGCCAGCCATGGGGTTGAACTTGTTCTCGCTGTAGAACTTCTGCATCTCCTCGGCCTGACGCTGGGGATCGTCGGCATAGCGCTCCTGGATCTCGAGCATCTTGGGCTGCAGCACCTGCATGCGAGCCGTCGACTTGGTCGACTTGAGCATAAGCGGCGTCAGCAGCAGACGGATGATGACCACCAGGATGATGATGGACAGGCCCCAGTCGACCGCAAAGGTCTGGATGAGCTTGAGCAGCTCGAAAAGGATGTTAACGATCCAATCCCACATGTAAGTTTTCCTCCGATAGCGAGTGCCCGCTAGGGCACAGGGTCATAACCGCCGACGTGCAGGGGATTGCAGCGAGCGATGCGCCTCACGGCAAGCCAGCAGCCTCTCAAAACACCGTGCTTCTCAATCGCCTGGATGGCGTATTGCGAGCACGTTGGGTAATAAATGCAGGCGTCAGGCAATAAGGGCGAAATAACCTGTTGATATATGCGAATAGGAGCGATGGCAACACGTCGCAAAACGTGATTGCTCATCGCTCCTCCCCGGCAACGCCGGCGCGCTTCATAAGCGAACGCAACGCCTTGTCCATCTCCTGCGGCGAGGAAACCCTCGTCTTGGGAGTTGCAAACAAGATGATGTCATAACCCGCAACGGGAAATCCGCAGCTGCGGGCGGCCTCGCGCATCACACGCTTAGATCGGTTGCGCACGACGGCACAACCGAGTCGCTTAGCACCAACGAAGGCGACCCTTCCGGAGTCGCCTTCGCCAACCGATTCACATATGGTCATTCGAATCAGAGGGTGATTGAAACGACGCCCCTGACTGAACACATGCTCGAAATCTTGCCGAGACTTAATAGTCTTCATGCGAGATGTGTGTATCGCTGCTAGACAGTGAGACGCTTGCGGCCCTTGGCGCGACGACGGGCGAGCACGGCACGACCACCCTTAGTGGCCATACGGGCACGGAAGCCATGGGTCTTGGCACGCTTACGCTTATTAGGCTGATACGTACGCTTCATCTTAAGTTCCTCCTGCTGCATTTCGAGTGTCCGCGGGGACGCGGACGCAGATATAGACACGTGAGCTTGAAGATTGTAGGGAAATCAATGTTCAAATGTCAAGAAATCAAAGGTAAAAGGTTGCGCAGTTCACACGGTTCCCCCATAAGCACAACCGAAATTTGCGCCTCATGGCAACCTTTCACGATATTTCATCGAGTTTTCAACAGGTCATGTTGGCAATGTTGAGAACTTTTCACCCGTTTTCCAAAGTTTTCAACAAGTTTTGAAAAGTTGTCGAAAGATGAGAAACGTTGCACGGTGAGCTACTATTTGTTCGAAACCTTTTGAAAGATTGCGAGCGGCATGTCTGACGACTTTTACACCATGGTCGATTCCGGAGACCCGGCACCCGACAACGAGCACATCACCGGCGTGCGCGAAGAGCGTGCGGAAGGCGAGCAGACGACCACGCAGGCGCCAAAAGCCATGTACGCCGCGCGCATCGCCGTCTATGACGACATGCTGTCGACACCGCGGGTGATCGTCATTGATCCGCAAGATGTCCGCACGTATTTGGAAGAGACGACCAACACCGTCTACCAGTGCATGAAAGAACAAGGTGGCCATATCTCGCTCATGGTCATCCGCGAGATTGTCGAAAACTTTATCCACGCACACTTTGCCGAGCCCATCATCTCGATTCTGGACGGCGGAGACACCATCCGCTTTGCTGACCAAGGACCCGGCATCGACGACAAGGAACGTGCTTTCGACTTTGGCGTTACCAGCGCAAACAGCAAGATGAAGCGCTATATCCGTGGAACCGGAGCAGGGTTTCCCATGGTGCAGGAGTATTTGGAAAACGCCGGCGGTGCCGTATCCATCGAGGACAACATGGGCAACGGCACCGTGGTTACGGTAAGCCTGAACCCTAAACGCGTGCAGGAAATCGAGCGTGCCGGCGGACGCGGCGCTGCCGTGCGGCCCGAGACGGAGCAGCCCACATATCCCCTGCCGGGAGCTTTTGCGCAGCAGCCCGTGGCAACGCAGCAGATGCAGCCCCCCGTGGGACAGATGCAGCAGCCCGGAATGCTTCCCACACAAGAACCCCAGGCGGCATCTATGTCGATGCCGCCAAACATGCCAGAGGCCATGCCGCTGGCTGATCAGGATGCAGCAGCAATGCAGCAGGCGACGGGGGCGCCGGGTGGCCAGCAAATGGGCTATCAGCCGTACCAACAGGGATATCCATATCAGCAGATGCCGCCACTGGGGTATGGCCAGCAGTTCCCGCAGCAGTACCAGCAGGGATATCAGCAGCCGTACCAGCAGATGCCGCAGCAGCAGTACAACCCCTGGGCCCAGCAGACGCCTCCGCAGCCTTACCAACAGTGGCCTCAAAGTTTTCAACAGCAAATGCCGCCGACGCAGAGTTCTCAACAACCAGCAGCTCAAATGATGTATCCTAATGCAGTAAATCAGTATGCACAGCCACAACCGGACGTGTTCGTAAGCGATCGCGGCAACGCCGCGCTGGGCTATCTGGCGCAAAATCAAGCGTGCGGCGCAACCGATCTTGCGAGGGCGTTTGGAAACTCGGCCCCCACTTGGTCACGCACGCTCAATGACTTGGCGCAGGCCGGCTTGGTCATCAAGCATGGCCAGAAATACCATCTGACCGAACTCGGCGCCGCTCGCGTGCGAGCTCAGAGCTAAAGAACGGGAGAGACAGTGGACGAGGAAGCAAGCATCATCCTGGGGGATGCCATCGCCTTTTGCCAGCGCGACGGCCAAGATGCACGCCTCATCAACATGCTGGGGCAATCGCGCGCCATAAGCCTGACCGAAGATACGCTCACGATCGAGGCCCCCTCGCGCTTTGCCATCGCGCAGCTCAAAAAGCATCAGCCGACTATTGAGGCCTATCTGGAAGAAATCGCCTTTGCACCGATTGCTCTCGACATCGTGGCACCGCAAGGCGCCGCGACGGAATCCGCTGCCGCCACGGCGCCCGCCACGGCTCCCGCTGCTTCCCCGGCGGTGCCGGCCTCCGCAGGCGATGTGCCGACAATCGAGCACCAGCACAGCGATGTTTCCCGTGAAACAATGGCACCGTTGACGAGCGCGGCGGCGACGTCAACGAACGCACCCGTCACGCACATGCCCATCGCTCACGACGCAGCGGCGGGCGCGGATTCGGGCATTGCAATCAAGAACACGCTCTCGGCCGACGATTTTCGTCGCATGATGAACCAGATGAAGGGCGGAGCGCCGACTAAATCCACGCAAGCTGCGGCCCCCGCTTCACCCATGCCAGCACCGACCGTGCCGGCCGAGCAGAATACGGATGGAGCCCCGCTCGCCGCGAACTCAAAATTTACCTTTGAGAACTTTGTCTACGGCCCCGAGAACAGCCATGCCTATCGCTCGGCACTCAAGTTTGCCGCCCTCGCGGACGAGCGCGGCACATGCACATCCCTGTTCATCTATGGCAAATCGGGGCTGGGCAAGACCCATCTGCTGCTCGCCATCAAAAACGAGCTCGCCGAGAAGTCGCCCGAGATCAAGGTCAAGTATGCCAACTCCCAGGCATATCTGGACGACCTGATGACCGAGTTCGACCGTCAAAAGAAGAGCAACGCCCCCATCATGCAGGCGTACCACGGCGTGGACGTGCTCATCATCGATGACATCCAAAACATCATCGGCAAGCGCGCGAGTGTGGACTACTTTTTCCAGCTCATGGACGAGTTCATCCGCAACAACAAGAAGGTCGTCATCGCGGCAGACCGCGCCCCCAAGGACCTGAGCATGGACGAGCGTCTGACCAGCCGCTTCAACGCCGGAATGCTCTGCCTGGTCGCAGAGCCCAGCTACGAGATGAAATACAAGATCTTGCAGCGCTATTACGAGAACACCATCGTCGCCGCTCCCGAGGCGGGCGACGACTCACTGCTGGCGGCCTATGGGGGCGACGGCGGACACCTGACCGACGAGCACTTTAAACACATGGCCGAGGTCTCGGGCACCAACATCCGCGAACTCGAGAGCTTTTGCGAGCGCTGCGCCGGCGAGGCGGGCGACCGTGAGCGCGAGGGCGGGGAGCTCACCTTTGACGATATCGACGCCATCGCCAGCCAGTACTTCGACACATCGGCCAAAAAGATCAACGTCCAGACGGTTCAGTCCGTCATCGAAGAGCAGTACGGCGTGACGCACGAGGAGCTCATCGGCCCGCGTCGCAACGCCAATATCGCCAAAGCACGCCATATCGCTATCTACCTGGCCATCGAGATGTGCGAAATGACGACCACGGCGGTGGGCGCCGAATTTGGCAACCGCAACCACTCGACCGTCAGCACGAGCTACAAAAAGGTCCAGAAGATGATCCAGGAAGACCGCACCGTCACCGAAGACCTCAAGTCGCTGCGCGATAAAATTACACTGCGCTCGTAGGGAAATAGAGACACCTGTTGAAAACTTGTCGAAACCACGGGCATAAGGTGTCTAAAACCCAACCCGCGGTGATGAAAAGTTTTGCGCAGGTTTTGAACGTGGAAAACCACCCCTGTTGCACACAGGCTGCTGTCGATTCTCTTTCTGGGTCTGACCTGCGTCTTTGGGAGTAATCAACAGTTTCGTCAGTGCTATTACTATTATTAAGATATTTATATCTATAGAAAGGTATTAAAAGATGAAGTTCACCGTCAGCCAGAGCTCGCTTACACAAGCCATCGGCGTCGTTATGAAGGGTGTCGCTTCGGCATCCACCCTTCCCATCCTGTCGGGCGTGCTCGTCAAGGCCCAAGACGGCATCTTGGAATTCCAGACCTCTAACTACACCATCTCGATCCGTCATCGCATCGCGGCGCATGTCGAAGAAGAGGGCGAGATGGTTATCCCCTGTAAGATGCTCTCCAATATCACCAAGACCCTCCCCGATGCCCCGGTCACCTTTGAGCTGTCCGAGCGCCAGGTGCTGATTGGTTGCGAGAAGAGCTCTTTCCGCCTGAACACGCTTGATGCTAATGACTTCCCCGAGTTTCCGGCCTATGCCATCGAGAGCGCCGTGGAACTGCCGACCGATATCTTGTCCGAGATGGTCGGCCGCGTGTGGCGCGTCACCTCGACCGACAAGGCCCGCCCCATCCTGGGTGGCGTGCACATGAAGGTCGAGAACAACACCGTGCGCCTGGTGGCGACCGATTCCTTCCGTTTGGCCGTGTGCGATACGCAGGTCGAGACCTCGACCCTCGAAGGCTCCTTTGAGCTCAACGTTCCGGCTGACGCCTTTAACGACGCACTGAACATCATGGACAGCCAGGCGACCATCATGATCGGGGCTACCGACACCCAGGTCGTCTTCGAGGCCGGCAACACCACCTACGTGTCGCGCCGCATCGAGGGCGTGTACCCCAACTACAAGCAGCTCATCCCCGATTCGTGCGTGACGAGCGTCAAGATCGACGTCGCCGCCTTTAACGCCGCCCTCAAGCGCGTGGCCGTTATCGCGAGCGCCAACCCCGCCGTCAAGTTCGAGATCGATGTCGAGAACGGGCAGATGGGCCTGTCCTCCATCTCCAATGACCAGGACCTTGCGCAGGAGACGATCGATGTCGAGGCCGAGGGCGAGTCGGGTACCATTGCCTTCAACTACCACTACATCTTCGGCTGCCTCAATGCCCTGTCCAAGGAGAAGGAGATCACGCTGGAGCTCAAGAGCTACTCGCAGGCGGGCATCTTCAAGTCCTACGACAAGATCAACTACCTGTACCTGGTCATGCCGGTTCGCATCTAGCGCTGCGCCATGACCATGTTCGCCCGCGATCTTTCCGTCGCGCACTACCGCAGTTTCGAGAGCTATCGTCTTGCCCTGGACGAGGGCGTGACGATACTTGCGGGACCCAACGCGGCGGGAAAGACCAATCTCATAGAGGCGCTGCAGCTGCTGACGAGCGGCGCCTCGTTTAGGCATCCGACCGCAGCCGAGCTCGTCCATGATGGCGTGGGCTCGTGCAAGATCGAGCTGAGGCTCGAGGGCGACGGCCGCGTACTTGATATGGGATTGAGCGCGGAGGACGGTAAACGCTCGTTTAGCCGCAACGGCAAGAGATGCTCTGCCGCCGGTGTGCGCGGGGTTCTGCCGAGCGTGCTGTTTTGCCCCGACCATCTGGACATGGTTAAGCGAGGCGCCAGTGTGCGCCGCGCCGCCCTCGACGACTTTGGCATGCAACTGAGCGCACGCTATGCCGATCTTGCGAGCACCTATGGTCGCTGCGTGACCCAGCGTAACGCCTTGCTCAAGGAGGCCTGGTGCTGCCGCGAGATGCTCGGCGCGTGGAACGATTCGATTGCCCGCGCGGGCGCGGCTCTGCTCGTGCACCGGTTGGCCCTGCTCGACCGGCTGGCGGGCCATGTGCGTACTGCCTACGGGCAAGTGGCGTCCGGTGAAGCCGCCAACGTGTCCTATGCGTCCACGCTGGGGGATTTGCCCCAGGTCGATGATCGCGAAGAGCTGAAGGGCTGGGCGTACGAGCGCATGCTGGCTGCCCTTGATGAGCACGCCGACGAGGAAATTCGCCGCGGCGTGACGTTGGTGGGACCGCATCGCGACGAGATTGAGTTTGCTGTGGCGGGTCGCTCCGCCCGTTCATTTGCCAGCCAAGGTCAGCAGCGAACGTTGGTTCTGGCCTGGAAGGTGGCGGAGGTGGCCGTGGCTCGCGATGTCCTGGGCACCGCCCCACTGCTGCTTTTGGACGACGTGATGAGCGAACTCGACGGCGAACGCCGCGGTGCTTTCCTGCGGCTGATCGGCGATGATATCCAGACGGTCATAACCACGACCAACCTGGGGTACTTTACCGATGACCTGCTTGATCGAGCCAAGGTGGTGAGCATGGGTGAGACGTGCTAATTACGAGCGCGAGAGCGAAACGGTTGCCTTCAGTGGCTTTTTGAACGCAGAGCGCCAGCGCATCCTGGCGGCTGCGACCCCTGAGCGCCGTGCGCAGATGGAGGCCGTCGAGGAGTCGCGCGCGGTCTATCGCGCGTGGAACGCGGTGTGCTCGGGCACGCGCGAGGGGCGGCATGTGACGGGCCTGCGCTACCTGCCCGAGTCCAATGAGCTGCTGGTATATCTCGACTCGCCCTCGTGGACGCAGGAAATGACGTTGTTGCGCGAGATCATCCGCGCGCGCATGGAGCGCGCCGGTGCGCATGTGGATGGCCTGGTGTTCAAAACCACCGCGCCCGGTCACACGCCGCCCGCCGCCAAGGAGCGCCTTCGCCCAGCGGCGACCGAGCGCCCGCCGGCCCCACACGCCGACCTCAGCGATGCCGAGCGCGCCGAGATTGAGCGCCAAGTGGCGCCCATCGAAGACCAAAAACTGCGCGAGGCCCTCGAGAACGCCATGAGAGCCAGTGCCGAGTGGGCCAAGGGCGTGCAAAGCAAAAAAGAGCCTTAAATCGCATCTGGTGGCCTTGTAGAGCCAAATACCCTCGTTCCCGAGGGTATTTTTTTACGATAAACTAGTAAGGCTGTACACATTTTCTTGACTGAAGGAGGACGTGTGGCAAACGAAAACGATTACGATGGCGGCGAGATTAAGATTCTCGAAGGTCTCGAGGCCGTTCGTAAGCGCCCGGGCATGTATATCGGCTCGACGAGCGCCAGCGGTCTGCATCACCTGGTGTGGGAGATCGTTGACAACTCCGTCGACGAGGCCATGGCCGGTTTCTGCACCGAGATCCAGGTGACGGTCCACGCCGACAACTCCATCACGGTCGTCGACAACGGGCGCGGTATCCCCGTCGACGAGCACCCTGTTAAAAAGATCCCGACGCTCGAGGTCGTCATGACGATTTTGCACGCCGGCGGTAAGTTCGATAATTCGGCCTATAAGGTCTCGGGCGGCCTGCACGGCGTTGGCATCTCCGTCGTCAACGCACTGTCCAAGCGCGTGGTCGTTCAGGTTCGTCGCGACGGCAACACCTACGAGATGGAGTTCTCGCGCGGCAAGACCGTCAAGAAGATGGAGGTCGTGGGCACCTCGGATTCGACGGGCACCACCGTCACCTTCTGGCCCGACGACGAGATCTTCGAGACCTGCATTTACGATTTCGATACGCTGCACAACCGTCTGCAGGAGACGGCGTTCCTCAATAAGAACCTCAAAATCGTGCTGACTGACGAGCGCGAGTCTACTCCCCACGTGGAGGAGTTTTGCTACGAGGGCGGCATCATCGACTTCGTCAAGTTCCTTAACGAGGGCAAGGACGTCCCCGAGGCCTTTAAGGAGCCTATCTACATCGAGGGCAAATCGGACCCGGACGCACCTGTGGCCAAGATGGGCGAGGTTGAGGTTTCCCTGCAGTGGAATAGCGGCTACGGCGAGAACGTCATGTCGTTTGCCAACGACATCTACACCCCCGAGGGCGGCATGCACCTTGAGGGCTTCCGCACCGCGCTCACCCGCGTGATCAACGACTATGCGCGCAAGCAGAACCTGCTCAAGGAAAAAGACGCCAATCTGACCGGCGACGATGTGCGCGAGGGCCTTTCGGCCGTTATCTCGGTCAAGCTGCCCGATCCGCAGTTTGAGGGCCAGACCAAGGCCAAGCTCGGCAGCTCCTATATGCGCGCGCTGACGCTCAAGATCGTGACCGACGGCCTCGCCGATTACTTGGAGGAGCATCCCAAGCCCGCCCGCGAGATCGTCAAGAAGGCGCAACAGGCCTGCAAGGCGCGCAACGCCGCCCGCAAGGCGCGCGAAGCGACCCGTCGCAAGAGCCTGCTCGAGACGGCGTCCCTGCCCGGTAAGCTCGCTGACTGCTCGGTGCGCGATGCCGAGCTGACCGAGCTCTTCATCGTAGAGGGCGACTCGGCAGGCGGTTCGGCCAAGGACGGCCGTCGCCGAGACATCCAGGCGATTCTGCCCCTGCGCGGCAAGATTTTGAACGTCGAGCGCGTTGGTGACCATCGCGCGTTCTCGAGTGACACCATCCAGTCGCTGATTACCGCGATCGGCTGCGGCGTCACGACGAGTGCCGGCGACGGCGGCGATTTCGATATCACCAAGGCGCGCTACCACAAGATCATCATCATGACCGATGCAGACGTCGACGGCGCGCATATCCGCATCCTGCTGCTGACGTTCTTCTACAAGTACATGCGTCCGCTGATCGATGCCGGCTACGTCTATGTTGCCTGCCCGCCCATCTTTGGCATTAAGGTGCGCAACAAGATCCACTACGTGTATCCCAACGGCCGCCAGCCCGAAGACGAGATCCTGCGTGACACCATCCAGAGCCTGGGCCTGAACCCCGACGATAACGACGAGGACGGCAAGGCCAAGGACGGCAAGATTACCAAAAAGCGCAAGGGCTATACCGTCCAGCGCTACAAGGGTCTGGGCGAGATGGACCCCAAGCAGCTTGCCTCGACGACGATGGACCCCAAGACCCGCATTCTGCAGCGCGTGTCGATCGAGGACGCCGTGGTGGCGGACCGCGCCGTGCGCGAGCTGATGGGTTCCGAGGTCGGCTATCGCCGCGAGTACATCGAGAAGCATGCACATGACGCACGATTCTTAGACGCCTAATCCCTGCGGCTTTCCCAGCAACCGCACCTTCGCCCTCAATCGTCGGTCGCGTACCCAAGTACGCTTCCCTCCTCTTTCGGGCGAATCTGCGGCACCTGGAAAAGCCGTCTCCGTGGTTGGGAACTAATGGACCACGCAAACCATGAGGAGGTAACGTGGCAGACGATATCAACAATAGCGAGGGTATGGACGAGGCCGGCGATGCCGGCATGCCCGACGATCTGAAGCGCCTGCTTGCCCGTGCTGAGCAGGGCGAGGACGGCGACCCGGACGCCTATAACCCCGATGCCGATGATGAGGAGGAAGACGACGACGCCGAGCTCGAGGAGAGCTTTGGCGAAGTCGATCGCGGCGCCTCGGCCGGCGAGGATATCAACGGCGGCCAGCTCCAGATTTCGGAGTTTGGCCGCGAGATGAAGCAGTCGTTCATCGAGTATTCGATGTCGGTCATCACGGCGCGCGCCCTGCCGGACGTGCGTGACGGCTTAAAGCCGGTGCACCGCCGCATCCTGTACGCGATGAACGAGAGCGGCATCTACCCCAACCGCCCGCACAAGAAGTCAGCTTGGACGGTCGGCGAAGTTATCGGTAAGTACCACCCGCATGGCGACTTCGCGGTCTATGAGGCCATGGTCCGCCTGGCGCAGTGGTTCTCCATGCGCACGCCGCTCATCGACGGTCACGGCAACTTCGGCAACATCGACGGCGACGGCGCGGCGGCCATGCGTTACACCGAGAGCCGCCTGGCAAAGCCCGCCATGGAACTGTTGCGTGACTTGCAGAAGGATACCGTCGACTGGCAGCCCAACTACGACGAATCGCTCGCCGAGCCCGTGGCGCTGCCTGCGCGCTTCCCCAACCTGCTGGTCAACGGCAGTCAGGGCATCGCCGTCGGCATGGCCACCAACATCGCCCCGCATAACCTCACCGAGGCGATCGAGGCCACCTGCCACCTGATTGACAACCCCGACGCCACCGTCGACGAGCTCATGCAGATCATGCCCGGTCCGGACTTCCCCACCGGCGCCATCATCATGGGCAGCGCCGGCATTAAGCAGAGCTACGAGACCGGCCGCGGCTCCATTACCGTGCGTGCCAAGGCACATGTGGAGTCCACCAAGACCGGTCGCAGCCGCCTGGTCTTTACCGAGATTCCCTACATGGTCAACAAGGGCACCCTGCAGGAGAAGATCGCCCAGCTCGTCAACGACAAGCGCATCGAGGGCATCTCGGATATGCGCGATGAGTCCAACCAGAAGGGCATCCGTCTGGTCATCGAGCTCAAGAAGGGCGTCATTCCGCAGGTCGTGCTCAACAACCTGTATAAGTACACCTCGCTGCAGACGACCTTTGGCGCCAACAACCTGGCGCTCGTCAACGGCGTGCCCAAATGCCTGAGCCTGCGCGAGATGCTGCAACACTACATCGACCACCAGGTCGACGTCGTCACTCGCCGCACCCGCTTCGACCTTAAAAAGGCCCAGGCCCGCGCGCATATCCTTGAGGGCTACTTGATGGCCCTCGACCATATCGACGAGGTCATTAGCATCATCCGCTCCTCGCAGACCGACTCCGAGGCCAGCAGCCGCCTGATCGAGCGCTTTGGCTTTACGCCCGAGCAGACCACGGCCATCCTCGAGATGAAGCTGCGCCGCTTGACCGGCCTGGAGCGCGACAAGATTCAGGAAGAGTTGGACGGCCTGCGCCGCGCCATCGCCTACTACGAGGACCTGCTGGCGCATGAGGAGAAGATCCTGGGCGTCATCAAGGAGGAGATGCGCGAGATCTCCAAGAAGTTCGGCGACAAGCGCCGCACCGAGATCAGCCAGGTTGAGAAGGACCTGGATGTCGAGGACCTCATCGCCGACGAGGACATGGTCGTGACCATCACCCACACCGGCTATGTCAAGCGCATTCCGGTGGCCGCCTACCGTGCCCAGAAGCGCGGTGGCAAGGGCGTGTCGGGCGTCAACCTCAAAGAGGACGACGTTATCGACGAGATGTTCATCGCGTCCACGCACGAGTACGTGCTGTTCTTCTCGAGCAAGGGCAAGGTCTATCGCCTGAAGGTGCACGAGCTGCCGGTGGGTACGCGCCAGGCGCGCGGTACCGCGATCGTCAACCTTCTGCCCTTCGAGGAGGGCGAGAAGATCGCGAGCGTCATCAGCTGCCGCGAGTTCCCGGCCGACGAGTACCTGATGTTTGCCACTAAGAGCGGCATGGTCAAGAAGACCGTGATGAGCGCATACGACCGCAGCCGTCGCGACGGCCTGATCGCTATCAACCTGCGTGACGACGACGCGCTGCTGAACGTGCGCCGCGTGCGCGAGGGTGACAAGATCATCCTGGCTACCACCGCGGGCAAGGCGATCATGTTCTCCGAGGAGCAGGTGCGCGCCACCGGCCGCGATACCAGCGGCGTTCGCGGTATCGGTATGAAGGACGGCGTGAGCGTTCTGGGCATGGAAGTCACTAACGGCAACGGCGATCTGTTCGTCATCACCGAGCGCGGCTACGGCAAGCGCACGCCGGTCGCGGACTACCCGGAGCAGAATCGCGGCGGCCAGGGCGTCTACACCATCCAAATGACCGAGCGTAAGGGTAACCTCGCGGCCATGAAGACGGTGGGCCCGCAGCACGAGCTGTTCATCGTGACGGAGGGTGCGACGGTCATTCGTGTCAAGACCGACGAGATCAGCCAGACCGGCCGCGCCACCCAGGGCGTCAAGATGATGACCGTTGACGACAGCGACCGCATATGCGCCGTGGCCCGCATGACAGCCGCCAAAGAGAAGCCCGAAGGTGAAGCCACGGAAAACGGCTCTGCCCCCGAAGAAACCCCTGTCGATCTAGGCGACGGCAACGACATGCCAGAGGATCTCCTCGACGAGTAAGTAGTCCTCTCCGGTCAAAAACATCAGACCCCATATATCGGCGGTCGGCGCACCTGCGCGCCGACCGCTTTTTTGAAAACCTAGGGATCCGCGTTCGCCCCGGCCGCCCGGCGGCATATGAAGTCGATCGCGAGTTCCGCACGAGCCGGAGAGCACTTAATGTGCTCTCCGTGCGAGTCAGGACTGTCTGAGCAGGCGACTTCATATGCCGCCGGGCGGCCGGGGCGAACCCCTCCAAAGATTTTCAAAAAAGTTGTTGACGCGCGCGTAACGACTCGTCTAATATATCCCTTGCGCGATGGACCTGTAGCTCAGTTGGTTAGAGCGTCCGGCTGATAACCGGGAGGTCACAAGTTCGAATCTTGTCAGGTCCACCACTTTCTTTCGCAATAAACACCCCAGCGAGAGCCGAGTCGCCGCTGGGGTGTTTATTACTGTCTCCGTGGGGGTTTAGCTCAGCTGGGAGAGCGCGGGCTTTGCAAGCCTGAGGTCAGGGGTTCGATCCCCCTAACCTCCACCATGATGGACCTGTAGCTCAGTTGGTTAGAGCGTCCGGCTGATAACCGGGAGGTCACAAGTTCGAATCTTGTCAGGTCCACCATCCAAACTGTGAAGAGCCCTGGGGCGTTGCCTCGGGGCTTTTTTCTAATATGAGAAAGCCATTGTCAATAGGCATGTTCGTTCGAGCCCGGTTTGAAACCGGGCTTTTTCGTTTCCCGTCGGGAGAGCCCGCGCACGCTGCATGGCTTAGTCGACGCTTGCCTGGCAAGCTAATATCCGCGGGCTCTTGCGGGTGCGCTTCCGGCGGTCAGCCCGGTATGTCCGCGCACCCCACCGCATTTCGATTCTCCGTCCGGCGCTATCGTACGAATCCAGTCTTTTGTCGGGCGCGGCCCGGGGGCTGCCCATCAAAAAGGTCGTGAACTCGCGCCGGCGATGCGTCGAGGCGCGGGCCCTCCCGGCGGGAGTCGGTTGTAGCCGGCCGCTAGAGGACGGTCCCCTCAGACCTGCACCCGATCTCCCAGACCCAGCAGGCGAGCTCGCGCGCCACGGCGGCGTTGGCCTTGCACGCGCTCTTGCCCGCCGCGGCCAGCGCCTCGCGGCGGCGGTGGAGCCTGGCGGTGCAGTCGTCCGCCCTCGAGCGTATCGCCGGGGGCACGTCGGTGCCGGGGGCTGGGGCCTTTGGCCTCGGGGAGCACGTGGAGTAGTGCCATGCGGACTCTATGAGCGCCGTGCGCGCGAGCGCGTTGCCGGCCTTGGTTATCCCGCCGCGCCGCTCGGACTCGCCGCTCGAGTGCTCCGACGGGGTCAGTCCGCACCAGCTCGCGAAGGCCGGCGCCGAGCGGAACCTGCTGAAGGACCCGGCCTCCGCCGCGAGCCTGAAGGCCGTCAGGGTGTCGACCCCCTTGATGCAGGACAGCGCCTCCACCGTCGCCCGCCAGCGGTCGGTGCCCGCCAGCGCGACGACCCTCCTCTCGAGCTGCCGCCTGTCCGACTCCGCGCAGCGGGCGGCCGTGACGTAGTACTCCAGCGCGTCGCGCTGCGGCCCCTCGAGCCTGATCTCCGAGACCCACCTCCAGTGGGCCCTCGTCCAGGCCTTCTTCCTCGCCCCGTCGGCGTTGCGCTCGTCCCAGACGTGGCCCAGCCTGATCAGGAACATGTTGAGGCGCTGCCTCGAGCGGCGGAGCTCGCGGGTCGCGTCGTCGAGGGCGCGGTCGAGGTCCCGGGCGGCCTCGACCGCCATGTCGGGCAGCGGGACCTCGACGATGTTGTGGGTGGCGAGCATGCGGGCGATGAACTCGGCGTCGCGCCGGTCGTTCTTGCGCCGGGCGTCCGCCGCCGGCCTCTGCATCTTGGAGACGGCGGCCACGGCGCAGTCGAGGCCGAGCGTGCGCAGCTCGCGCGCCATGTGGAACCCGGTGGGGCCGCTCTCGTAGCACGCCCTCGGGTCCTCGAAGCCGAGGGCCCACTCCGCGATCTCGGAGGCGTCGGTGCCGAAGCTGCGGCGCACCACCTCGCCGGTGAAGGGGTTGAACGCCGCGGCGGCGACCGATCGCGCGTGGACGTCCAGGCCGATGGAGGTAACATGGGGCATGGGAAGCCTCCTCCCCGCAGGTGCGGTAAGGGCTACCGCACGGGCCGATACTCAAAGCCCATTGTGGCACCCCGATCCCGCGGAAAGAAGCTGCGCCGCGGGGGAGGCGGCCCCAATGGCTTTCTCATATCGTCTTGTCTGCGATAAATCTCATTTTGGTTTTGTGTGCTGTGCGAAAGTTTGGGTAGTATAGCTATTCAATGCGGTCGAGCTGCCGCGTGTTAACCGCTACGTACCGGAGGTGTTCCATGGTTCGTGTCGACATAGAGACCATCGTCATGGCCGCCGGTCCCGTGCCATCGCTTATCGTGCTTCGCGAGCGCTGCAGCAAATCGGACTCGCCCGCGCCACTGCGCTCCCTTTCCATTCAGACTGGTTCGTTTGAAGCTGCTGCCATCAGCCGCGGCATCGATAGCGGTCGCGCCGAGCGCCCGATTACCCATGACCTGCTGCTCGATACTGTTAGCGCCCTGGGCGCCAAGCTCGAGCGCATCGAGATCGTTCGCGCCGAGCCGCCGGTGTTCTACGCGACGATCGTCGTACTGGCCGATGGTGACGAGCTCAAGATTGACGCCCGCCCCAGTGATGCCATTGCCCTTGCCGTGCGCAGCAATGCCCCCATGTTTGTGGAGGACGACATCATGAATCGCCTGGGCACCGTTTCTGCCCATGCCGAGGAAGTTGACGACGAGCAGGAGTTCGAGAAGTTCGACGAGTTCGTCCATACGCTCTCGCCCGATGACTTCTAAATGCGGGGCGGCCAGGATGCGGAGCGTTCGCTGATGGCCGGCGGTATGTCGGCTGAGGCGGCTGCGATCGCCCGCGAGGCCCAGATGCGCTCGGAGGCTTCTGAGGCGGCTCGCATTGCCTATGTGACGCAGGCCCGCACGCTCCGCGAGCGCCGCGGCTCGTTTATCAAGATGGTTGTCGTCTCCGCCCTTGTCGCGGCAATCTGCTCACGCCTTCGTGGTACAGTTGGTGCGCTTGGGTTTTCGATCTCTACGGGCCTGGTGATCTGGGGCGTGGTCGATGCAGTCATGCTGACCAGTCAGATCAAGGTGCTCGACAAGCGCGCGGCGGACATGATGCGCACCCGCGACGCTGCCGCCAAGATCGCCGCCGAGGCACAAGAACTGTAACGACGTCAGACTCGATGGGAAGGTCTAAAGATGGCACAGGATATGCAGGACGCCGGTAACGTCTCCGCCGAGCTCGACGCCATGGTGTGTGACCTGATTGGTGCGTTCTTGGACGACCTTGCCGCCGGCGAGAATCCGGGCGTAGTTGTGGCGATTGAGGACGCCGCTTCCAACCGATATCTGGCGGCGCTCGACGAGGATGGCGAAGAGGCGTGCCTCGAGGCGGCCACCAACTTTATCTCCGAGCACAAGATGGGTCTTAAGGACGAGGGCCTGGGCCGTATCGTCCGCTATGCCATCGGCTATACCGGCTGCGTCGAGATTGACGGCGGCTACCACGACGCCCTGCTCGTGAGTTTTTTCGAGACTACGCTCGAGAGCGGTTTTTCGGCATATGTGCTGTATGAGGGCATGGGCGCCGGCGATGGTTTTATGTGGAGCGACCCTGAACCTGCAGGTGAGGAAACCCCTCTCATCTAAAATCGCTAAAATAAACGAGTTTTCGGTAAAAGGCTCAATATTCTCGCCGAGCGTTGTGTTGCTAGGCTGGTCGCATACGCGTGCCGTTTGTGTATAGATAGAAGATAGGGGAACTACATGCGCGTAGACAATCTGAGAAACATCGCCATCATCGCCCACGTCGACCACGGCAAGACGACGATGGTCGATAAGCTCCTGCGTGCCACGGACGCCTTCCGTGCCAACCAGCAGGTCGAGGACCGCGTCCTGGACTCTAACGACCAGGAGCGCGAGCGCGGCATTACGATTCTCGCCAAGAACATCTCTATCGAGTACAAGGACGTTAAGATCAACGTCATCGACACCCCGGGCCACGCCGACTTCGGCGGCGAGGTCGAGCGCGTGCTGCGTATGGCCGACGGCGCCCTGCTGCTGGTCGATGCTTTTGAGGGCCCCATGCCCCAGACCCGCTTCGTGCTGCGTCACGCTATCGACACCGGCCTCAAGATCATGATCGTCATCAACAAGATCGACCGTCCGGGCGCCAACCCCGAGAAGGCCTACAACGACTGCCTGGACCTCATGGCCGACCTGGGCGCCACCGACGACCAGCTTGAGTTCGCCATGGAGCACGTGGTCTACGCCAGCGCCATGAATGGCTTTGCCCGCCTTGATCCCAACGACGGCAACATGGACATGTATCCGCTGCTCGATATGATCATCGACGACATGCCCGCGCCCGAGGTTGACGAGAACGCCCCGCTGGCCATGCAGTGCGTGACCATCGACCACTCCAACTTCGTTGGCCGTATCGGCATCGGTCGCGTGTACTCCGGTACCATCCATCAGGGCGATCAGATTCTGGTTGTGAAGAACGACGGCTCCAGCGCCACCGCTACCGTCAAGCAGCTCTTTACCTTCGACTATCTGGGCCGTACCGAGTGCCAGGAAGTCGGCGCCGGCGACATCGCTGCCGTCGTGGGCATTGACCGCACCGATATCGGCGATGTCTACACCGACCCCGAGAACCCCGTCGAGCTCGAGCCCATTGAGATCGACCCGCCGACCCTGTCCATCGTCTTTGAGGCTTCGACCTCCCCGCTCGTCGGTCGCGACGGCGACATCGTGGGCGCCCGTCAGCTCAAGGAGCGCCTGTTCAACGAGGCTGAGAACAACGTGACCATGAAGATCGAGGAACTCGAGGACAAGAGTGGCGTCGAGGTTTCGGGCCGCGGTATTCTGCACCTGTCCGTCCTGATGGAGTCCATGCGCCGCGAGGGCTTTGAGTTCCAGGTCGGCCGTCCCCGCGTTCTGTTTAAGAAGGACGAGAACGGCAACAAGATGGAGCCTGTCGAGCAGGCCGTCGTCGAGTGCCCGGACGAGTACTCGGGCAAGGTCGTTGAGGTCTTCGGTACCTCCGGCGGCATCATGACGAGCATGGACACCTCGGGCATCGTGACGCACCTCGAGTTTAAGATCCCGACCCGCGGCATCATGGGCCTTAAGAATCGCATCATGAACGTCACCCACGGCGAGGGCGTGTTCTACCACACCTTCCTGGAGTACGGTACCTACGCCGGCGAGATCGGTAACCGTCAGAACGGCGCAATGATCTCCATGACCACCGAGAAGGCCGTTGCCTATGCTCTGGGTACGCTGCAGGAGCGCGGCCAGCTTTTTGTTGAGCCGGGCACCGAGTGCTACGAGGGCATGATCGTGGGCGAGCGCAGCAAGGCTGGCGACATGGTCGTCAACATCGCCCGTACCAAGAACCTGGGCAACCAGCGCTCCTCGACCTCCGATATCTCCGTCCAGCTGGTGCCGCCCCGCACCTTCTCGCTGGAGGAGGCGCTGGAGTACATCGCCGACGACGAGCTGGTCGAGATTACTCCCAAGAACATCCGCCTGCGCAAGCGTCTGCTCAATGCCACCGACCGCAAGAAGGCCGCCGTCCGCGCCGGTCAGGTCAACAAATAAGCGCTGGGCTTTATAGCGTCTAACAAGAAAGGGCGTCGACCGCAATGGTCGGCGCCCTTTTTAATATGAGCAGGACATTGTCAAGAGGCAAAATCGGGCCTGGCCCCAACGATATGGGGTCAGGCCCTCTCCCTATATCAGCCCGTCCGCGGCGACCTCGGCGTGTCTTACCGACGCTCGTCTTTGCAGTTTAATATCC